>NZ_LMTZ01000107.1 GCF_001456025.1 Mastigocoleus testarum BC008 | reverse complement strand
AACTCCTGACTTCTGACTTACAAAGAGTTAAGAAAATTCTTGCTCAATTGTAATGGTGTTGCTTTTAGAAGTACTTATAATTAAGGAAATTTCTTAATTGAAAAGCTAAAAGATGGTCAAGACATAGGTCATACTATCATCGCTCTTCCATCCAAATGGGGAAGTAAAAATCTCAGACCATTTTTTAACCTCAAACAGGGATTGAGTTTGGAGCTTTATTTTCTAACACTATGAATAAAATCATCACTTTTGGCTAAAAGTCTTATCCAGCAAGGATTTTACTTTTTAACTTTGATGAGAGTGATGGAAGAGCGTTACTCGACAACACAAGTTATGAGGGTTTTATTCTGAGGAGTTAATAATAAGGATAAAAATTTATTTTCTCCCCACACTCCCCACACCTCCCACACTCCCCACACTCCCCAAACTCCCCACACTCCCCACACTCCCCACACTTCCCATCCTCACAAATTCCTCAAATTATCTTTGTATAACAGTGAATATCGAGCGAAGAGGATAAAAGAGCTTAAATCAGTACTTTCTTTTGTTGTGCAATACCTTTGATAGGAAGCTTTACTATGTTAAACAAAGTAATTAATACCCACCAACAATCTAAAGAACAATGTCTAGTATTATCTTTTCATGAAGTAGGAATTGCAGATATTTCTCTAGTGGGTGGTAAAAATGCTTCTTTGGGGGAAATGATCCAGCGACTCATACCTAAAGGCGTCAAAGTCCCCACAGGATTTGCAACTACCGCTGAGGCTTATCGTCGTTTTATCGAAGCAGGGGGATTAGAAACCCAACTGAGAGATATTTTTGCTTCGTTAGATGTAGAAGACATTGATAGTCTGCGCAAGTGTGGCAAAAAAGCCAGGAATTTGATCCTACAAACCCCCTTTCCACAGGAATTACAAAAATCGATTGCAACAGCTTATAAAAATCTTTGCTCTGAGTATGGTCCTGATATTGACGTAGCAGTTCGCTCCAGCGCTACAGCGGAAGACCTACCCGACGCGAGCTTTGCTGGACAGCAAGAAACTTATTTAAATGTTCACGGTCTATCCGCTGTTTTACAAGCTTGTCATAAGTGCTTTGCATCTATTTTTACAGACCGTGCAATTTCTTATCGACAACTTAAAGGCTTCGATCATCTCAATGTGGCTTTGTCAGTGGGCGTACAAAAAATGGTACGTTCTGATTTAGCAGCTTCCGGTGTGATGTTTTCTATCGATACCGAAAGTGGTTTTAAAGATGCGGTGTTAATTACAGCTGCCTATGGTTTAGGTGAAAATGTAGTTCAAGGGGCAGTAAATCCAGATGAGTACTTGGTATTCAAACCTACACTAAAACAAGGGTATCGCCCAATTTTAGATAAACGCCTCGGCACCAAAGAAATTAAAATGGTGTACGATTTAGGCGGTTCTAAGTTGACTAAGAATATTCCTGTATCTTCAAGCCAGCGTCAGAAATTTGCTTTGAATAACGATGAAATTTTACAATTGGCACACTGGGCTTACATAATTGAAGAACACTATTCCCAAGCACGGGGTACTTATACCCCCATGGATATTGAGTGGGCAAAAGATGGGATTACTAATGAATTATTTATTGTCCAAGCTCGTCCAGAAACAGTCCAATCGCAAAAGCTAAATAATATCCTCCGGACATATCGCCTCAAAGATAATGCAAACATAGCCAAGAAAGAATCTTTATTGGTCACAGGTCGCAGTGTTGGCGAAACGATCGGACAAGGTAAAGCCAAAATTATTCTAGACGTACATAATCTTAACTTGTTCCAACCAGGAGAAGTATTGGTAACTAACCGTACCGATCCTGATTGGGAACCAATAATGAAAAAAGCTGGTGCAATAGTAACAAATTCAGGAGGACGCACCTGTCATGCAGCAATCATTGCTAGAGAAATGGGAATTCCTGCAATAGTTGGCTGCGGTAATGCTACTACTGTGTTAAAAACTGGACAAAATATTACTGTTTCTTGTGCAGAAGGAGAAACAGGTAAAGTTTATCAAGGATTATTACCTTACGAAGTCGAAGAAGTAAGGTTGGAGAAATTACCTCACACTCAAACTAAAATTATGATGAATGTGGGTAATCCAGAAGAAGCTTTTGGCTTGAGTGCTATACCTAATGATGGGGTAGGACTTGCAAGGATGGAATTTATTATCGCCAACCACATAAAAGCCCACCCATTAGCATTAATTAACTTTGATAGATTAGAAGACAAACTCGCTAAATCCAAAATTGCAGAATTAACCAAACAATACCAAGATAAACCTCAATTCTTTGTAGATAGATTAGCCCAGGGTATAGGTACCATTGCTGCAGCATTCTATCCCAAGCCTGTCATAGTTCGTCTGAGTGATTTTAAGAGTAACGAATATGCAAACCTTTTAGGTGGAAGGGAATTTGAACCCAAAGAAGAAAACCCAATGCTGGGATGGCGCGGTGCTTCTCGCTATTATGATGAACGTTATCGTCAGGGCTTTGCTCTAGAATGTCAAGCCATGAAAAGAGTACGAGATGAAATGGGTTTAACCAACGTAATTTTGATGGTTCCATTTTGTCGTACTCCAGAAGAAGGTAACCGTGTTTTAGCAGAGATGGCGAAAAATGGCTTAGTTAAGGGTGAAAATAACCTACAAGTCTATGTAATGTGCGAACTACCATCTAATGTTCAATTAGCCGATGAATTTAGCAAAATTTTCGATGGATTCTCCATTGGTTCTAACGATTTGACCCAGTTAACACTTGGTTTGGATCGGGATTCAGGATTGATTGCACATTTATTTGACGAGCGCAATGAAGCAGTTAAGCGAACAATAGCTAAAGCTATAACTACTGTCAAACTACACGGACGTAAAATTGGTATCTGCGGACAAGCACCCAGTGATTATCCAGAATTTGCTCGTTTCTTAGTCCAACAAGGTATTGATTCTATAAGTCTCAATCCTGATTCAGTATTGAAGACCATGTTGAAAGTCGCCGCTGTCGAACAGAAAAGTTAAAATTGTATTTACATATTTACTTGGAAGAGAACAGGGAGAGATAAAGTAAGGAATACAAGATTAGAAATTCATATTCCTATTTACGCTCAAATTCAAATTCAAATTCAATTCAAATTCATCTCTAAATTCTTGAACTCCCTACCTTCCAAACATCTAACACTCCCAATACCTCCTAAAATTCCCAACATCCAAGGAGTTAACCTATGTTTCACAGGCTTCTTGTTGCAATCGATAATTCTGATATGAGTCAGTACGTTTTTGATGAAGCAGTATCTTTAGCAAAAACAAATAATGCAAACTTAATGTTGCTTCATGTCTTAAATCCCTTAGATGAGCAATATATTAATGGTATGGTTATAGAACCAACTATTTTTTATTTAGAACACCAAGGCGAAAGTAATAAAAAATGTATTGATTGGGAAAGGCTTGAAGAACAAAGGTTAAAGTGGCTCAAATCCAAGTGCGAGCGAGCAGAAAAATTAGGTATAGTCACTGAATCTAATCAACACATTGGCGAACCAAGCCGAATAATTTGTGATGTCGCTTATAGTTGGGATGCAGATCTAATTGTGATCGGTCGTCGCGGTCTTCGCGGTTTCAGTGAATTTTTTCTTGGCAGCGTTAGTAATTATGTACTTCATCATGCCCATTGTTCGGTGTTAATTGTACAAGGTCCAGTTACTGAGACCGACGCTCGAAAAGTATCTCAAACACAAAAGTTGAAAACTGAAACTGACACTAAAACTGAAACTGAAAATAGTGTTTGAAATGAAATGTATTCGCACCCTGTGGGGAGAAAATCAAAAGTAAGAAGTCAGAAATAACCAATTCAATCATTCATCCTATTTCCCAATCTTCAAGGAGTAAAATATGTTTCACAACGTTTTGGTTGCAATCGATACTTCCGACATAAGTCAGTACGTTTTTGATGAAGCTGTATCTTTAGCAAAAATAAATGATGCACGCTTGCTGTTGCTTCATATCTTAAATCCATTAGACGAACAATATATCGATCCCGTATTTGTTCAACCAACCATTCTTTATCCAGAGTACCAAGCTCAAAGGAATGAGATACACCTCAAAGACTGGAAAAAGCTTAAGGAAGATAGGTTGAAATGGCTACATGCTCGGTACGAAGAAGCGAAAAACTTAGGTATTGTAACTGAATTTAACCAATATGTTGGTGAAGCGGGTCGAACCATTTGTGATACTGCACTTAGCTGGGGTGCAGATATAATTATTATGGGTCGTCGCGGTCGTCGCGGCTTAAGTGAATTTTTCCTTGGTAGTGTTAGCAATTATGTATTACATCATGCATGTTGTTCTGTACTAGTTGTACAAGGTCCGGCGAATAAAACTACTGATGAAGAAGTATCTGAAACAGAAAAAATAACTGAAAAAGAAAAAATTTCAAATTCATAACTCTTTCATAACTCTAGATTTTTTTAACAGAGGTAAAGTTGGCTTTGCTGTTTGGCTGCAAATCCTTAATCCCACGCTCATGCTTTCCATAGAAGAGACGTGGGGTCTACTGCGTTTCAGCTAAAATTTCATATATTATAGCTTTACTTACGATCGCACTAAAAGGATTGGAAAATAAGAGACAAAAATAAACATAAAAATAAAAATAAAGTGGCGATCGCCCCCGATGGTAAAATTATCGCGAGTGCTAGCGTTGATGGTACAATTAAGCTGTGGCAGCCAGATGGGAAATTACTCCTAAACTTGCAAAACTCTCGGGCGGTATATTCAATCGCTTGGAGTCCAGACGGGAAAATCCTTGTCAGTGGGGATACTAACGGTAATATTGTATCCATTGCCTTTGCTCCTAATGGTAAGTTCCTTGCTAGAACACCAGTCCAGTAGAAGCTGTTGACAAATTAAGTAGATTATGTGGTAGAAAATTAGGAATTTCTCCAACAATAGTTGACACTGTAGCGGGGACTTCACAATTTACCGGAAAACAGAAGAAGCGTAGGGAAATAAAACTCCCCTTCCCATGTAATACATGGAAAATAGAAGTTAAATAGAGATTTGGGTTTACCATGAGACACAGCCACATCAACAAACATCCGCTTTTGTTGCCTAAACACGAGCATTCACAGGCTTATCGGGTGCTTGCATTTTATTTGGGAGCATGCTTGCCCCATGTATTACGCGGTAAAATCAGTTAAAATCAACCATGTAATACACGGGAATTGCAGTAGTGAAGCGAGATATTCAGGGAAAGCTTGCGATTAATTGAATTGGTTTCTACACCAAAAACAACTTTCCGTGTAATACGTGCTTTAATCCCTCTTTCCATGTATTAGACGCAAACGGGAGTTTTAATATTCTTTGTGAATTAAATTTTTGCTGCTTTAATTAGCCTGTACTTATTCTCCTTTTCGTTGAATTTTCAAGTTCGCCAACAGTATCATTAGTTTTACACATGCGAGCAAGAACGTGCAGATTGTGTACAACAGCCATACGTCGGAGGTCAAAAAGGTTTTTGCGTAATCCAAGATAGCGAGCTTTATCTCCCTGCCATTGACCAATATGGGCTAGAGTATGTTCAACACTAACACGTTCGCGGAGTTTAGCACGTCCTGTGTTACTAGTTTGACGTTCCCGTAATTCTGCAAGTAAAGATTCATCTGGGTGAATTGAGATGCTACGACCATGCTTGCTTTGGGTACATTGAGAACGTTTTGGACAACTGTCACATTCATGTTTGGGGAAGCGGACAACACTCCCCTCAGTAAATGGTAAACTGACTCCATTTGGACAGCGAATCAAATGCTGTTCCCAATCAAGAACAAAGGCATTTTTATCAAAAAAATGACCATTTCTGACCTTCCATGGCTTACAAATAATAGTCATTGTAGGTGTACGCTGTTTGACCCAATGGCTGGTCAAATATGCGCGGTCAATCTGTAACTCTTGAATTATTACTTGCTGAGAGTTTAAGTCTTCTTCGATGTCTGGAGTTACTGATGCTTCAGGTGCATTTGCAGGTGTAACGCCAACAGCCCGTACCATTTGTAGTTCTAAATCCTTTAAAACATGGCGTTTGTAACCATCAACACGTTTATTGCGGCTTTTACGTCCATGACGCATTTCCTCATCCTGAATTGAAATACGTCTATTTTTGGCAACGCCCTTACGGAGCTTTGGGGAGCCATCTGATGTCTCCTCTACATCTTGTGTTTCAATCTGTCGTGCATCTTTAAGGCTTTTKTTGACCTGACTGATTGTTTTGTGATCCAAATCKGTTTTTTCTTCTACCCAGGACTCAACTGAATTCAAAGCTTGTAAAATTGTTGACAGTGCTAAATTTCGCGCTTGTGGGTCATCCCAATCTAAATCCAGAGCTGCTTTGAGGCTTGTTCCTGTCACTACTTCTGCTCCTGCACTTGTAGCAACAGTTACTAAGTCCTGTTGATAATTCTGAGATATTACCTCCAACGCTTTTCGTAGTGCATGACCTAATAGATTATACGTATCTTCGACTCGTGCGGCTCCCCATAGTGGACTCGAATCAAGGGCTACTCTTAATGAACGTGAGTTATATTCTCCCGAACTTTGTGCCATTTCAATTGTTTTTTCAATTAACCGTCGGTCAAAAGAATTTGCTATTAAGAGTGCTCGAAATCTTACCAGTGTTCCTTTTCCAAATGGTGCTTTCTCGCAATCGAGGCAATCTAAAACTAGCTGCCACCGTCTGTCCATTTCAATTGCTTCTATTGCTTCTTCGTCTGAAACTCCAGTATATGCTTGGAGAATGATTGCCAGTGACAATTGTGCTGGTGCTATTGGGCACAATCCTACACTACTATCTTTGAAAATTGTCCCTAATTCCCTTTGAAAATCTGGGTCGAATAACTCGTGACGTATTTTTCTCAAAAATACGAACAACTTTGCTTTGCGTATACGTTTGGCTACTTTTTGTTCTGCTACTGACAATTCTACTGGAGGCTTCCAAATTTCTGGACGCATCTGTATGCACTCCTGATACCACAGTTCTCCAATATTAGCCTCTGCAAAAACTGTACCTTTTGTCAATATCTTCTACTGGACTGGTGCTCTAGTAGGAGTTTTGGCTATAAAGAAATAAAGCTTTGGAATATTATAATAACGAATAAATTAGTTCGTAGTTTGACTGATGGCTCCGTAGGTGGGGTAAATTCTCTGGTGATCGATCCTAATGGTAAGTTTCTTGCTGGTTATTTCCGTATGAAAGGAGATATTTACTCCCACGGAGCAGTAATAATATGGGGGTTAGAGACAGGAGAAGTTTTTGATACTTTCGATGTAAAGATGAACAGACTCCATACAGTAGCTTTTAGTCCCGTTAGCGCAGCGTCCCCGCAGGGGATTGGGAAAACCCTTGTAGTCGGTGGTTTTGGTTTATAAATTCAGACTTGGGTATGTCTGCACCTAAAAGTAGGGGAAATGTCCAAGTTACACCTAGTTTACCTTACCAAGATGCGACCAAAGCCCCTAATTTTAATTGTGGGGATGTAGGGCGCAGGGGAATTGATTCCCCTTCTTAATTTATCTGGCAATCTTATACTCAATATGTTAGTATAAGATAAGAGGTGTTTTAAAATTATGTTGGTTTTTGAGCTCAAAGCATACGGGAAAGAAAGTCAATACAAAGCAGTAGAGGAAGCAATTCGTACAGCCAAGTTTATCCGTAATAGCTGCATTCGGTTATGGATGGATAAACCCAAGACTGGTAAAAACGATTTGCAGAAATATTGTGCTGTATTGGCGTCTCGATTCCCTTTTGCTAACGAACTCAATTCAATGGCAAGACAAGCAAGTGCAGAACGAGCATGGTCATCGATTTTTCGGTTTTATGACAACTGCAAAAAAGGCAAGCCAGGGAAGAAAGGATATCCTAGATTCCAGAAAGATTGTCGCTCTGTTGAATACAAAACCTCAGGATGGAAGCTTGCTGACAATCGCAAATACATAACTTTCACCGACAAAAAAGGTATTGGGCGGTTAAAACTAAAAGGTACTCGTGATTTGCATTTCTATCAAATAAAGCAGATTAAACGAGTACGCTTAGTTAAACGAGTAGATGGCATTTATGTGCAATTCTGTATTGATGTAAAGCGTTCTGAGAATATTGAGGCAACTAATTGCACTATTGGGTTAGATGTTGGAATTGCATATTACTACACCAATTCTCATGGTGAGATTGTTGAAAATCCTAAGTTTCTCCGCAAAGGTGAAAAAGTTCTCAAGCGCTCTCAACGTAGAGTATCTAAAAAAGTTAAAGGTTCAAACAACAGGAGAAAAGCTAGACAGATTTTAGGTAAACGTCACCTCAAAATAAGTAGGCAACGTAAAGACCATGCTGTGAAGTTAGCGCGGTGCGTAGTTCAGTCTAACGACTTGATCGCTTATGAAGATTTGAGGATCAAAAATTTGGTGAAAAATCATTGTCTGGCTAAATCCATTAATGATGCATCTTGGTATCAATTCCGTGTCTGGGTTGAGTACTTTGGAAGAGTATTTGGGCGGGTAACAGTTGCGGTACCTCCCCAATACACAAGCCAAGAATGCTCTAGCTGTGAACAAGTTGTAAAGAAAACCCTATCTACTAGGACTCATGTTTGTGCATGTGGTTGTGTGATGGATAGAGATGAGAATGCAGCTAGAAATATCCTTCGTCGAGGATTGAGTACGGTGGGGCACACCGGAACTTTTGCGTTAGACGCAAGCAACGCTTGGGGAGATGAAACCTCTACTCAGTCTGGTGTAAACCTGGTTGAGCAAGTATCCTCTAAGAACCAAGAATCCCCTAGCCTTTAGGCATGGGGAGTGTCAAACCGGTCATGTCTACTCTTTGAATCTCAGTTCAGTTGGAAAAACCCTTGTACTTGTAAGTAGTGGTGCAGATAATGGAGGTAGTGTTGCTATCTGGTCTGTGGGTGAATAGATAATCTATTGGTAACTATAATTTATTACAACACTCAAGCAAATTTAACATTTGTACTTGGTCGGTTGCTGAAATGGGTTAGTTAGAATGGGTATTTATGAACTTATTTGTAACTTAACGACTAAATTAACAATAAGTAAGCATAAAAGCTAGCGTAACCCATTCTTAAAACAACTTTCCTGAGTTCACCAAAAAGATTATGAGTCAAGAATACTACAATCAAGGCTTAGAAAAATTAAAGCAAAAAAACTACAAAGCAGCAATCGAACAATTTACTCATGCTTTGCAGGAAAATCCTTACTTTGCCGATGCTTATCGCTATCGGGGTTTAGCATACTATGAATCAGGAGACATATACCAAGCAATTTCCGATTATAGTGAGTGTCTAAAATTAAATCCCAGGAATGGAGAAGCTTATTATTGTCGCGCACTGACAAGGTTAGAATTGAAAAATTTACCTGGAAGCTTAGATGATATTGAAAAAGCTATTAATATCAATATCAATTATGCCGCAGCCTACGATTTAAGGGGGATAGTTCGGCGTAAACAAGGTTACACCACAGATGCGATCGCAAACTTTAAAAAAGCAGCAGATTTATATCTGCGACAGAAAGATAAAGAAAATTGTCGACTTTGTTTAGAAAAGATTAAACAGTTACAGCCAAAAGAATATCAAACAGCAATAGGACAGGTTACTCAAGAATCTAGACATCAGCAATCTAAAAATCAGAACTTACCGATAGTATCCGAAGATGATTATTTTACTGAATTATTAGATAAAGCCGAACGTGGGGATACCCCAGAAGCATTAGAAGACTTGAACTGGTTACTCTTAACAGATCCCCAAGATGGTAAAGCTTATTGTTGTCGAGGTATAGTCCGCTTCAAACAAGGTAAATACCAAGAAGCAATCTCAGATTTTAACCAAGCTTTGGGATTAGATTTTCGGGATGCAATAGTTTACCGGAGTCGTGGTAAGGTACGTTCCCATTTAGGAGATTTTCAAGGAGCAATTAAGGATTTCAATTCTGCCATTAGCATGGATCCAGAAAATACCTCAGTTTATGTTGGTAGAGGTAATACTTACCGAGAAATGGGAAATTACATCGGAGCTATAGAGGATTATACCAAGGCCATTGAATACGATTCCAAGAATGCTCACGCTTATTATAATCGCGGTATTGCTTACACCTACATTGAAGAAGTACAACGCGCTGTAGATGACTGTCAACGCGCTATCAGCATATTTTGCGAAAAAGAAGACTGGGAAAATTACCAAACAGTCTTAAATCATATGAAAAAATTTAAATCTCCCAGTCCCGAAATTCAAAAAACAAACGATGAAGTTCTGCGACAGCGTCTTTTAAGACTAGTTGGGGGACATTGGGCGATCGCAGAAAGATTAATCGAACAAGCTAAGCATTACTATCCAGGGATGTCTGAAGAATGGTATCTGGAAACAGTAATTTACGATTTAGAGCGTGACAAAGATGATTCCAACTAAAGCTTTAAATAAAATAAAATACAATAAAATAAATTAAATATTTGCAAAATTTTATTTGGTTAATTTCACTTTGAAAATCCTCAAACTAAAGTCAATTTTTTTTGACGACATATATAGATTTTTTAAGTTATCCAATAAATCATGATTTCAGTGCAGGATTTTCCTCAAATTTTTTCTCATTGGAATTCCAGTACCATCCACCACAAAACTTAACACCTATATATCCCAACAATCTACGCCATCTGCTTACACCTGCTTGTTGCATCATTCGAAGAAATAGATCGTCGACTTCTTTGCGAGAATAGTATACACCTTTAGTTTTAATACTACCCAATATTGGTTTTTGCTGGAAGTACTCTCGGGTCCCTCCCCTACTCATATACATGAAATCATGAATTAATGGTGCTTCCAGTGAAAGCTCATGAGTTCCAATTACGATCCAAAATAATCTGGGAATCGAAGAGAGATCGAACTCAAAACCCTTATCTAGAATAATTGTAGATTTTTTAATTTCATCTCGATAAGAATATTTTTCTTGCAAAGTCCATATATTCTCCTGGGGGTCATAAGATACTTTTGCTCTTGGAAATTTTGGGATTGCTTGTTTATTCAAAATTTGCATCAGTATACTTTTCCAAGCATTATGATGTAATTTTATTTGTGGAAATTCTGATATTATTTGTTGATTGGGAATTTGCATCAGTTTATTTTTTCTGATCTGTGTGAAAGATTTTTTGTATTTTCTAGTTAATTCTTCAGACCAAAAGTCTTTATTTACGTATTTTTTAGGTAAATAAATCGACACAAAATTTATCTTACAGAAACCTGTAGTAAATAAACGCAAAAGTATTGACTAGCAGAACAAGAATAACAAATAAGCCCAATTGTATGAGAACAACCGAGCTCGTGACTACTAGAAATACCAGTATTTAACTAATTTTTAGTGACTCTTGTATTCTGTCTTATAGCGGATTGCAACTAAGTGAGGTACAGTTCAAAAACTGAAAGTCAGTTATAAAGAAGATTCTACTCCTGACTCCTGTCTTCTGACTCCTGAATTCTGCTGTACAACTCCCATAGAGACGTTTTCACAAAAAGGACTATTGTCTCTACAACTCCTGTTCCCGAACTACCCATATACATAACACCTATTCATGTTTTTCAAGAAACAACCGGTAAATGGGCTGGTAAAACACTAATTGCTGCTATAGCCACATAGATTAAGGCAAAACGGGTTTCAAATATAGCGATATATTGAAATCGAGCTTTACAATACCAACTACGAAGCCCGACCGCTACAGCAAATTTAATTAAAGCCACAACGAATGCTAAAGCTGTAAATATATTCAACCAACCCAGTAAATAAAACCCAGCGACTATTGTGCTTGCAATAACGTGATAAGTCACCCCCAAGATTGGAGAACTTGTCTTCTTCCGTCGTAATTTGATGCTGAAAATCGCACTACCAAAAAACAATGTGTTCAACAACCAAATCGCTATTACTTCTACACAAAGGCTATGTGTAGTTGCTGCATAAGCCAAAGGAGTTGATAAACAAATCCCTGCAAATGTCACCAGTTCATTGAGAATTGACTTATGTTTTTTCTGCAATACAGCAACAACATCAGCAATGAATGCTATCAATGCTAAAGCATAAATCCAGACTAAAACCGGAGACTGAAACCACAACCAAATAGCGATCGCAATTGCGACTGTCCCGTAAATCCCACTCCAAATTAAAAATCTCGGTTTCCAAGTGCTCCTCTGTTTAATTTGAACCACTAAAGGATGCTCTGCTTGCAGAGCAAAAAACGCACAAATAAATGCTAATGTTGTGCAATAATTCCAGGCTTGGGCTAAAGCAGATCCGGTCACAACGGAACCCAACAAAACCAGTAAAACTCCATGCTCTGGAGAAAAAGTCGGTCTCAAGCAATTCTTGAAATTAATTTGCAACTTTTGCTCTGACACATCTGATGCTCTAGCAAATCCAATCATGCCGCTATTCCCGATATGTAACCTTTACAGCAGAAAAAAATATCTGAAAGTGTTATTCCGTTCGCAATTAGATAAAATTAGTTTTGGTTAATTAATCTTTTGATTAGTGATACTTATGATTATATCTTGATTTATTTGATATAAATTGTCAATAGTGAAAAAATAATTAATTTGTATCACAAATCACAATCCACGCTAGATGATTTGAAACTTGCGCGTCCTAAACAAGACCATGAAATTATTCTGGGTAACTTTATGAGTAGCTGAAATAAGTCTTGAAAATACAGTACTTCACAAGTAAATGAGGTACAAAACTATATCCTCAAACTTGTTTTATTTGAGCATTAGTGTGTGTCTGAATCTAACTCATCAACTTGAAGTATGCTGTAAGTACTTGAGTAAAATTGATTAAAAACTTTGTTGGAGAAGGGAGTAGAGAGGAAAAATAGCCGATGTACCTATGAAAACCTTTTCACAAAAATACTACTAGCCATGTCTGCGCCTAGCCCTAAGCATTTATCATTTAAGTTGACAACTACAGAACCGGTTTTGGTCACACTAATGACCTGTAATTCAGTTCCAATCGTAAATCCCATATTCAGTAAGTAATCAATGCAGTCTATAGGATCGATTTCGATAATACAAACAACATCTCCCAGTTGAGTCTCAGATAGTGATATCAAATTTGCACGAGAGTTCAAGTTAATTTTTCGAGATTGAGCGCCACAAAAAAACTGGAATCCAGCCCATTTTCCAGTCTCTGGCGAATTGAAGTTATTATCGGCATTGTCACTATTTTTCAAGGCTGACCTCCATTACTTATTTTATTGATTGATTTATTTAAGTTGCCAATTTATTCGTAGAACTCTACTCTCAAAACTCAATTTTGTTAAAATATATATTAGTAATTTATCGCTAAATCTTTTCAATAAAAAGCCAAATTAGTTACTATTTTAATTTTTTATTCGATCAGAGTGCTGCTCATTTACCGTAAATCATAGAAATTATAGTTACAATACAAGTATTCCATACAGTTAATATATTATCTTGTCTATTGACAAATATACGCAATTATTTTATAGTTTCATCAGAATTCATATATCAAAAATCTCACGTTTTTTCTAAGTAAAAATTCTTCTTATTACTGTCATCAGGTGTATTTTGTTTGATTTGATTTTGATTATCTACTGATATGGCTTTTCCATACAGATAGTTTTTTACTCTTCTATAGGCGATACTCATTCAAATCAACGTTCCATATGAATGTTAATTCTTGTCGTTTGTCGGTTCTTTATTAAACAAGCAACTTATCTTGTGGGTTTACATAACATTGAGTCCGCAAGATTTTTTATTGTCAATTGTTAAATATCAAGCAGCCAGGTATCGCACCACGGAATAAGATTAGGACATCGGTAAATCCGGAAAAGCTATGATGTGCAAACTTTTCACTTCTTACTTCTTACTTGACTCCTGACTTATTTTGTCCTAACGCCTAAGTTCTCAAAACCCTTGCATCTCAACGATTTCTATACATAGCTCATTGATTTTTTCTAAGTCAGGTTTATTTGGTAAATTAGAACCTTCGTAAACTTCATCCATCTCCACAACAACATCATCAGCCATTTTCATGACTTGTTCGTAAGTATATTTACCTTGGAGAATGGCTCTCAAATCTTCTGCATCACCAGCAACTGTACGATCGACAATTAGTTCTCCAGTGCGTAATATTTCTAATCCACTGCGAAGCAATCGAATGCAATGCATTCCATGCTTGAGGTCAAAACCGGACTTTCTCTCCATTTCGGCTCTCACAGGATTTCGATTTTCTTTCCAAGCTTGATAAGCTTTCCATTCTCGTAGAGCAACCTGATACCTTTGGCTTTTCTTGAGTAAACGAATAAAATCTTTGCGACTGTTAGTTAAATTTTGAGTATACTCTAAAGTCTCATCTGGTAAAACATACTGTTTCAGCAAACTTTTAAAATCAACTTCCGCAGTCAATAACTTATATAATTGCTCCGCTTCTTCTAAAAACTCAACCTTACCTCTAATTAATAGATAAAGATATTCCAAAAAAGTATTCAGTTCTTCTTTTGTCAGCAGGGGTTCGTCTTCAATTCCAAAATCAGTCGGAAGCGGCTTTTTTTGGGGAGGATTTAACAACCACTTACGATGGGTTTCCATCTTTTTGATTTGGGCTGACGCATAGCCAGAATAGGTATGTTTAACCTTTTTACTTAAAAATAACTGACGATTCTCGATTAACAGTCGTCCCACCGATGTCAAAACAGGATATTGTGTCAACCACAATAATTCTAGAACATTGGGATTTGCACCAGATAATAACTGGATTAATTTTCTAATCTCATAAATAACCGTATCTGTTGCTCCATCTAAAAATGGAAATATCCCTTCCTCATTCCAACCAGAATCTTTTTGTTCTACTCGGTCGAAACCCAAATAATATCTTTTTGGTGCAATAAATGCTCCTCGGTAATCATAATCTGAATCTGGACGGTTTAATCCATATCCATGACTACCTGCTAAGCCAATAAAAATAGTTCTTTTTTCAACATCAATTCTTTTCATGAAGCTCGGATAATTGTAAATGGTAATCAGTAGTGTTTGGGATTTACTTCAAAGATTAAGATAGAAACGAAGTGATATAGCAATCCTAAATCACTCGTGAGAATCGATATTCTAGAGACGTTGCATGCAACGTCTCTACGTGATTGATCTATTCATAAATCAAATATGATTACTATAGTTTATTAATTAATTTATTAATTTATTAGTTTATTAATTTATTTATTAATCTAAATGATTTATTAATCCAAATGATTTATGGATTTTAATTCGCTGAGTGTAACAGTTCAAGCCATTGTAGCGCTAGCATTTGCGGTAGATGCTGACCAACAATCGGAAATAAAGACAAATAAGAAAGAAAAAATCTGGGCGGCTGATGCTACCCAGAAATTTTGGTGCTGTCCTGTGTTGTGTCCCTATTAACTACAGAGCCTTAGTTATCATTTCGGAAACCAACATAAATTTTTTGTGAGTAATTATCTGTTTCAGCAAAAATACATAGAAATCAGAAGAAATAGTAATTAAGTACTATTTTGGTACTACGTAATAAGGTTAGGATATCGGTTAATCCTGTTTGTCCTACGGACACGAGTTTAGCCTGCGGCGTCGGCGGATCCGTTTGGAACGTAGCGCAGCGATAGATGACTTAGTCATAGCCCCTCTCTAGTCTCTAGCTATAGCTGCACTACTACGGAGCCACTATCTCTCAATGTATGACCTTTTCTATAATGGGTTAACACGCAACCATAAGAACCATCTCTGGACTAGATACCGTAAGGAATGATCGTTTAAGTGGACTTGTCGAACCAAGAATCTACGTCCCTATAGCACAACAGAGTTTCAAAATAAAACCTTTTAAGGAATGAAATAGTCCTACCTGTATATAAGTTCTAAAAGATAATGCTATTATCGATTGCCATATTTACTGCATCCAATGCCATTGATTGGGAAAATAGTAGGTCATTGTATTGTGACATTTGGTTGACATAGTCATTCAAGGTAGGCGTATAAATTTCCTTTTCAAAGGTCCCAAACCATATACCATCAGCATATTCTACATCAACTAACTCGTATTGCTTATCCCACAATGTTTGACTACTTTCTATAAGTTCATCAAAAGTGCTTGCGGTGTGATAAGCGCTAGTAATACTAGAATCATCTTGAAAAATTCCAAACCAGATACCATCAACATGTTCAACATTGACTAAGTCATATTTTTCATCCCATCTTGCTTTAATTTTTTCTTGGAATTCACCAATACTGTTTGCGGTGCTATAAGCATTACCGCCAGGAAGATCTTGAAAAACCCCAAACCATATACCGTCAGTGTATTCAATATCTACTAAGTCATATCCTTCATCCCATCTTGCTGAAATTCTTTCTTGGAATTCATCAACACTGCTTGCGGTGCTATAAGCATTAGCACCAAAATCTTCTTGAAAAATTCCAAACCAGATACCATCAACATGTTCAACATTGACTAAGTCATATTTTTCATCCCATCTTGCTTTAATTTTTTCTTGGAATTCACCAATACTGTTTGCGGTGCTATAAGCATTACCGCCAGGAAGATCTTGAAAAACCCCAAACCATATACCGTCAGTGTATTCAATATCTACTAAGTCATATCCTTCATCCCATCTTGCTGAAATTCTTTCTTGGAATTCATCAACACTGCTTGCGGTACTATAAGCATTGTTAGACATAGCTATTTCTCTCAAATAAATATTTGCATATTTTTTATGTCAGTATTATATGAAACAATTACAACTTTGCATGTATTTTTGTACACACTGACCCTCAATCGGGTGTTAACAAATTTCTCACAACACTTGGAGCTAATTTAACTACAGTAAATCAAGTGTTAAACAGCAACAAATAGTATTTTTTTTACTTGTTTCCATGAGTTTATAGCAGCAAAAATAGCTTTCCATATATTGCGATTGCGCTTAGTATTTACGTCTCCCATCAATTAATTTATTATTTTCATTTTTCTTACTTCTAGAACCACAAAGACGTGCGGAGAATACTTTGATAAGCTCTAAAACTTCTTGCACCAGTTCTTTCGCTTAAATGCTATTTCTTCCGATGACTTATTGGTGATAACTACCTCAGTTAAATTTTCCTGGGTCAGACTTAGATTAATCTGCATCAAAATAATATTGTCGCTCCGAAATTTTGTTAGAATGCTAAACTACTTACTGTCTTACTCCTGCTCGGATCAGGTAAACAGACGGCAAATGCTGGGAATTGAAATATTCCAGCTACCTGTACGGCAACTTTAAATAAAATATCCATGACCTACGCAATTATTGAAACTGGCGGCAAACAGATTAGAGTCGAAGCAGGTCGTTTTTACGACATCGAGCGACTTTCTGCGGGCGAAAATGAAAAAGTTACCATTGACTCAGTCTTACTTGTACAGCACAACGGTGAAGTAAATATAGGACAACCATTGGTAAGTGGTGCGACAGTAGAAGGGACCGTAATGCGACACTTCAGGGATCGTAAAGTACTGGTCTACAAAATGAAGCCCAAGAAGAAAACCCGCAAAAAGCGCGGTCATCGTCAGGAAATTACCAGATTGATGATTGATTCTATCAGTTTGAATGGCTCAACCTTGATAGAAGCAGCGACTGAAGAAAGCAGTGCTGCACCTGCAGAAGCTGCTGCAGAATAATAGGTAATGAGTAATGAGTAATGTTAGCGCCTAGCGGTAGCGTACCGGATCCGCAAGGTAGCGCAGCTATAGGTATTGCGGGGCGCGTAGAAGCGCGTAAGCGTACCGTAGGTATTGCGCACAGTAATGAGTAACGAGTAGTGAATAAGACTTCTGCTTGAAGTAAGAAAACTCAACTATTCAATTGATTGTTTATCTTCTTTATGAATAAGGATATATCCTTGTCATCTTAGATATTGTCAATTTTGCTCCTGCTTACAAAAAAATGTACGCACTCACAGCGTAAATTAAGCAAAACTTTAAGTTGCTTGATGATAATAGGCTTTTGCTTAATTACTTATTACTTATTACTTCTTACTTATTACTCTAAAAGGCTTGGTAAGGTAAGAATATTCACCGAGAAAAAATTTGCCAAGAGATAAGTACAGAAAACCCTTATCCTCAACTTTAAAATCAAACACAGGAGAAAACCATGGCTCATAAGAAAGGAACGGGTAGTACCCGTAACGGTCGCGACTCAAATGCTCAGAGACTAGGTGTGAAGCGTTATGGCGGTCAAGCTGTTCGTGCAGGAAATATTATTGTGCGTCAGCGCGGTACCAAGTACCATCCTGGAAACAACGTTGGTATCGGTAAAGATGACACAATTTTTGCCCTCATCGATGGAGTGGTAGCCTTCGAAAGAAAAGGTAAAAGTCGTAAAAAAATCAGTGTTTACGCAACTACTCCAGTGGCTAGCTAAGTAATTACACTTTTTCTTTTTTGAACCAGACTAGTCCAGGAAATTTAGAAAAGAAAAATTAATTAACTCTCAGAAATAAATTATCCCATCATTATTATTTTGCTGGACACATAATAGTCAGGCTTCAGCAAATGAATGATGGGATGTTTTTAATTTTCAAGTTTCTTCGTAGAGATTCTAGTGAAATAAAAACCAGTTATCACAAGGTGTCAAGTATAGAAGTTTACAAAGTTTACTACCTCTACTTTCAAAATATCAAAATATCAAAACTTCAAAACTTCAAAACTCAAATACTTCAAGATTCATTAGCAATTTTGCTCGCAAGCACCAATGCTTACCCAGGTACTAGAACCATCAGCCCAAAATTCTTTTTTCCAAATTGGAGCGTTATGCTTGAGAGTATCGATCGCATAACGACAAGCTTCGAAGGCTTCAGAACGATGGGGACAGCCAATAGCGACTAACACACTAATTTCACCTATTTGTAAACGTCCTATCCGGTGTTGGATTACTATTCGCTTAACATCAGTCCATTGTTGTCGGATGTGAGCAGCAATTTGATAAAAAATTTGTAACGCCATTGGTTCATAAGCCTGATATTCCAGTGCAATAACGGCTTTACCATCAGTCTGATTACGAACCATACCGCTCATCATTACTACAGCACCATTAGCATGGTCATCAGCTTTGACATAAGCTTCATCTGGTGACAACGGCGCAAAACTAATACCGAAGCTATCTTCAGCATTCGGCTTAATAGGCGTACTTCCGGGGTTTTTGAAAATTAGATCCATTGGCTACGAGTCTGTTATTCAAGACGTTTTAAATATTGTTACATTTTGTATGGCAAAATCGCACTCAGTGCATCAGTCTTGAAACTAAAGGTGATTCCTAAAAAGCAGAAATATTCATTAAATGATGTTGGTTAACGCCTAATGGCTTGCATTGACCAAAACCCATGAAATTACTCTTATTTGCAATCATCAGAGCAATAACATCCAAAAAATCCTATAGGTAATTAGTTTAACCCATATCGCTAAAGCAGACATATTTGACAAATTTAAGATTTCTGGTAGTACAAACTAGGGACTTATATAGGAAATATATTTATTTGTGGAAACTATTTTTTTGCACAAACATTTTAAACAAGTTATTTAAATAAATTAGTTTAGGCAAATTATTAAACGATTTTAAGCATGGGCTCAAAGGTTAAAAATGTTAAGTAAAAACTAAACATTTTCCCTTTTATTTTTGCTTCATCATACAAAAAAAGTTTAATATATTCTTCACATATAAACTTTCGTATTGTATTCAACAGTCTTTTGTTCGCTTGTAAGGAATATTTATAATGCGAAGTCAAAGTTATAACAAAATTTTCCAACATTTATTGCGAATATCTATTTTGAAATATAAGCTTCAAAATGTTGTGATTTTAAAATTACAACATTTTAAAATGTTGTGAATCTAACTGTTCGGTAAAAACTTACTCTTGACAAAAATGCTAATAATTACGTAGTCTCTAAAATGTATAACTAAAAACATCCATATAGATAAATCACAATTAATGGTAATTTATAGGGCATATTACTATAATTAAGGTGATAAAAATAGCTGAAATTAATTGAAAACATTAAAAAATGAATCAATAGAAACACAACCTTGCGGTTATCGTTTTATTTCTAGAGCTTGAAGGCTAGTTTTAATTTTCTGCACAACAAAAATTATCTGCTCTGAAATACGCTAATTGCAAATGGTATGAGAATCTTACTCATTAACCGATAGGAATAAAGATGTCTTTTGCGGCTAAATATATAGCAGTTATAGCCTTATAAGCTGTAACTCATATTGATTTCCTGCTTTAGTAATGAAATATCTGCCAGCCAGGTTCAAGAAAATTATAATGACAGCAATAGTAGGAAAATTTGATGAACTCTCTATTGTCTAAAAAAGAGTTAGCAAGGATTGAGGCATTGTATCAATATCGAATTCTTGATACTTCTCCAGAAGAAGAATTTGATGATTTGGCTTTTTTAGCAGCGCAAATTTGCCAAACACCAATAGCACTGATTAATCTGATTGACATCAACCGCCAGTGGTTTAAAGCTAAAGTAGGTTTAGATGTAGAAGAAATGCCCCGAAGTATGGGGTTTTGTCCTTTATGCATAGAACAAAATGATGTTCTAATTATCCCCGACACTTTAGCTGACGAACGATTTGCGAATTCTCCTGTTGTTCAATCTTATCCTTTTGCTAGATTTTATGCTGGCGTACCTCTAATTACTTACCAAGGACATGATATTGGAACTTTATGTGTTGTTGACACTGAACCAAGAGAGATTAGCGAGCAACAAATAAAATCATTACAAGCTATCAGTCGTCAGATAATTAAACAGTTGGAAATTAAAAGAAATTTATCTGAACTGGTAGATATTAAGAAAGAATACCAACAAGCACAGGTAGCATTAAGAGATAGTCAAGGTATTATTAATAGCTTTTTTGAGAGTGCCCCAATGATGATGGGGATAATCGAAATTGTTGATGATGATATCTTACATATTTCTGGTAATGCTGCTGCTGCAGAATTATTTGAGATGACCCCGGAAGAAATGGGGAATCGCTTACTGAGTGAAATGAACCTACCACAACAATATTTGCAAGCGTGGGTTCAAAGATATTTAGAAAGTTGCAGCGAAAACTTACCCTTCACCTTTGAAGATTCCTATGATAAACCTACGGGAAAAATATGGCTCAAAATAACAGTTTCGCCAATTCCTTGTGATAATAATCGTCAAAGATTTGCTTATTTTGTTGAAGATATTACCGAGCGCAAACGGGTAGAATCAGAGCGATTACAGTTATTAGTTAACGAACAAGCTGCACGAAATAGAATTACAAATATTTTTGAAAGTATTACCGACGGTTTTGTTGCATTAGACCGTCAGTGGTGTTTTACCTATGTTAATCAACAAGCAGAATTACTTTTACAAAGAACAAGAAAACAACTTTTAGGAAAGAGTATCTGGGAGGAATTTCCCGAGTCATTACGATCTAAGTTCAATAAAGAATATAACCATGCATTATCAGCACAAGTCAGTGTTGAATTTGAGGAGTTTTATGCTCCACTTAATATATGGTTTTCCGTTCATGCTTATCCATCTAAAGAAGGATTATCGATTTATTTTCAAGATATTACTGAAAGGAAAAATTACGAAGAAAATTTACGGTGGAAAGAAGCTTTATTACGTTCTATGAACAGCGTATCGCCACTTGCTTTTTATGTGGTTGATCATACGACAGAAAATATTTTATTTGCAAATGAACGTTTCCGGGAACTTTGGGGAATTGAACAACTCAAAGAAGCAATGGAAAGTAGTACGCTGAAACATGCAGATGTGATGAAAGCGTGCCAAAAATCAATGGGAATCATTCCATTTGACACTTGCTTGCCAGAATCAATGGAGAAATGCATCTGTGAAGATGAGATATTTTTACCTGATGGTCGAACAATTCGGCGTTTTTCTCGACAAATTTTAAATGATGGATTAGATTTCGGGCGTTTGTATATTTTAGAAGATATTACAGCACGCAAACAGGTAGAACAACAAATAAGAGAACAAGCAGCGTTATTAGATTTAACAACAGATGCAATTGTTCTGAGAGATTTATCTAACCATATTTTACTTTGGAATAAGAGTGCCGAAAAACTCTATGGCTGGAAAGAAGAAGAAGTTATTGGCAAAAATGCTAATCAATTATTAAAAACAGAATTTAAACATTCAGAAAAAATTTTAAGTAGTGTATTAAAAAAAGGAATTTGGCAAGGAGAATTAAAGAAAATTAGTAAATTTGGCAAGGAAATTATTGTTGATAGTTGTTGGACCTTGGTAAAAGATGAAAACCGTAAAGCAAAATCTATTATGGTTGTTGACACTGACATTACTCAGAAAAAACAACTAGAAACTCAATTTCTACGCGCCCAACGAATGGAAAGTATTGGGACTTTAGCTAGTGGAATTGCTCACGATTTAAATAATGTACTTTCGCCAATCTTGATGTCAGCACAGCTATTGAAGCTTAAATCTCAAGATGAAAGTATAATTGAAATGTTATCAATCGTTGAAAAAAATGCTAAGCGTGGCGCGAACCTAGTTAAACAGGTACTTTCCTATGCAAGAGGGATAGAAGGCGATCGCACATTGTTGCAGATGAAGCATTTGATTTTGGAAATGCAGCAAATTATCGACCAAACTTTTCCCAAATCAATTCGTACAGAAATCGATATTCAGCCTGATTTATGGGATGTTTACGGTGACAATACCCAAGTTCACCAAGTACTGATGAATTTATGTCTCAATGCTCGCGATGCGATTTCAGAATATGGAACCCTGAGGATATCGGTCGAGAATATTTTTATCGATGAGAATTACGCCCAAATGAATCTGGAAGCAAAGGTTGGTTCTTATGTGCTTCTCAAGGTTGAGGATACTGGAATCGGCATTCCAAATGATTTATTAGGAAGAATTTTCGAACCATTTTTCACCACCAAAGAATTTGGTCAGGGTACCGGATTGGGACTTTCAACTGTGATGGGTATTATTAAAGGTCATGGTGGTTTTATTAGTGTTTCTAGTCGTGTAGGTCAGGAAACAAGTTTTCATGTCTATTTACCAGCAAGTAATGTTTCCCTGGAACAATTGGTAGAAGATATTGCAGCTACCCCTTCGGGTTGTGGAGAATTGATTTTGGTGGTTGATGATGAACCAGCAATTAGAGAAATTACTAAAAATTCTTTGGAACATCATAATTATCAAGTTATGACTGCTAGCGATGGGATAGAAGCAGTTGCGATCTATGCTCAGTATAGAAGTAAAATCAGTGCTGCCATCATTGATATGATGATGCCAAATATGGATGGAGCAACAACTATTAGTACGCTCAGAAAAATGAATCCTACTGTGCGAATCGTTGCTGTGAGTGGTTTAATGAACAGTGAAAATCTCCCTGGTAAAAATACAGACAATGCTGTAACTTTTCTTCAGAAACCTTATACTACTCAAGCATTACTACAAAAACTTCATAAAGTTTTGCCTGAAAACTAATCCAAGTATGTTGGTAAGAAAAATCATAACTTGTTTGTAGTAGCGCTTTAGCGCCATAGCAAAGATATTGGCGCTAAAGCGCTACTACGAACCTTATCGCAAGTGTTTTATCGGACACGATATAATACCAATTTGGAAAAATAATTAAACAAATAGATTTCTGTAGAGACGTTGCAGAGGCTAACGCCGACGCAGGCTCTGCAACGTCTCTACCGGAGAATCTGTTGCAATGATTTATCGAATTGGTATTAGATGATATATAAATAATTATTAAGAAATATAAAAAAGTTAATATAAATGAAATGAGAGTATCTTACTTAAGTTGTGTTTCTTATATTTTGCTCCCAATTCTTTTTACATGAATAATTTAATTTTAGTTGCTGATGATGATGTTTTAACAAGAATACATCTACGCGAACTACTAGAATATGCAGGTTATCAAGTAGTAGAAGCTAATGATGGCGAGCAAGCCTTAGTTATTTATAACCAATTAAAACCCAATCTAATTTTATTGGATGCGCTCATGCCAGTGATGGATGGCTTAACCTGTTGCGAGCGCTTACATAATCTTCCAGGGGGAGCAAACACCCCTGTACTAATTATAACGGCGATGTATGACGAAAAATCTGTAGAAAAAGCTTTTGCTGTTGGAGCCACAGATTACATTACCAAGCCAATTCAATGGTCAGTACTGCGCCAGCGAGTTCGCCGTTTATTAGATGCAAGTCTAATGATGCAAGAATTACGACAACAAACTCAGCAGGCTAAGGCGCGAGAAGTTAAGCTAAAAATGGCTTTATCTGCCGCATCTATGGGAACCTGGGATTGGAATATCCTCCGTAATAAGATTACCTGGTCAGGTAACAGAGAAGCATTGTCTGGTTTAGAAAAAGGTAGTTTTGATGGCTCTTACGAAACTTTTTTGTGCTGTATTTATCCTGAAGATCGCGAACGGGTCAATGATGCAATTCGTCGAGCAATAGAAAAGGGTACCGATTACGATCTGGAATATCGTATGGTTTTGCCGGATGGTAATATTCGTTGGGTATTCAGCAAAGGGGTGGTATTTCGTGATCGCTTGGGTGTAGCAGAAAGAATGTCTGGGGTAGATGTAGATATTACCGTTCGCAAACAAGCTGAATCAGCCTTAGAAGCATATGCAAATCGACAAGCACTTTTGGCTGAGTTGAGTCAAATGGCGTTAGCCGGAGTACAATTAGGTGCTCTCATGCAGAAAGCCACTAAATTGGTAGCTCAGTGCTTGAACGTTGAGTATTGTCAAGTATTGGAATTGCTCGATGATAGAAGTGCTTTTATTTTAAGAGCCGGTGTGGGTTGGGACAAAGGGGTTGTGGGTCACACAACAATCAAAAATGAGAAGGAATCTCAATCTGGGTATACTTTATCTAGTGAAGAAGCAGTAATAAGTGAAGATATTAATAGGGAAATACGATTTACAATCCCACAATTGCTTATTAATCATCAAGTTACTAGTAGTGTATGTGTAGCAATTAAAAGTAGGGGAACTCCCTTTGGTGTTTTAGGAACATACACGTCGGGAAGCCGTAGTTTTAGCAAAGATGATATTTATTTCTTACAAGCAACCGCAAATTTATTAGCAACAGCGATTGAACGCAAAGGTACCGAAGAAAAATTGCGTCAAAGTGAAAGACGTTTTCAAATCATTGCTCGTGCGACCAATGATACTGTTTGGGATTGGGATTTACAGACAAATCAAATTTCCTGGAATGAAAGCGTAAGAAAGATGTTTGGCTATTCACCCGAACAGTTAGAAGGTGACGCCGATTTGTGGTATGCACATATCCATCCAGAAGATAGAAATAAAATAATTCGCGATATTCATGCTTTTATTGATAGCGACCTACAGGATTGGTCAAATGAATATCGCTTTCGCTGTGCTGATGGCTCCTATGCTTATATTTTTGATCGCGGTTATGTCGTTCGCGATCGCAACGGCGAACCTTTGCGTATGATTGGAGCCATGATGGACATTGGCGATCGCAAACGGATTCAAGAGGAATTACAGCGTCAAAATTTGCGTTCAAAACTATTTGCAAATGTCACTTTAAAAATTCGTCAGTCTTTACAAGTAGATGAAATTTTACAAACCACAGTAACAGAGGTACAAAAATTACTTTATGCCGATAGAGTATTGATTTTACGCTTGCTTAGTGATAATTCAATTTTGGTAGTCAAGGAAGCTGTAGTTCCTGGTTTACCCGAGGTATTAGATCAAGATATTAATGACCCCTGTTTTGGCGAAAAGTATATTGAAAAATATAGTCAAGGGCGAATAAGTGCAATCGCAAATATAGAAAAATCAAATATTAAACCATGTCACGTCAAATTTTTGCAGCAGTTTGGTGTTAAAGCAAACTTAGTAGTACCAATACTTTTACCTGACGGAATTTGGGGTTTACTAGTTGCTCATCAATGTGCAAATCCTCGCGAATGGACGGATTGGGAAACTGAACTCCTGCGTCAGCTTGCAGACCAAATCGGAATAGCTATTTCCCAAGCTAAATTACTCGAGCAAGAAACCCGTCAACGTCAAGAACTCGCACGTTCAAACGAAGAATTACAGCAATTTGCTTTTATTGCTTCCCACGATTTACAAGAACCACTCCGAAAAATCAAAGCTTTTGGCGATCGCTTGCAAGTAAGTTGTCATGAATCCCTTTCTCCTCAAGGATTAGACTACTTACAAAGAATGCAAAATGCTGCTGGGAGAATGCAAAACCTAATCGAAGATTTGTTAGATTTATCCCGTATCACCACAAGAGCACAACCTTTTATAGCAGTAGATTTAACTCAAATTGTTGAAGGAGTTTTATCGGATTTAGAAATTAGGACTCAACAGACCCAAGCAAAGATAGAAATTGGAGAATTGAGCACAATTAACGCAGATCCTTTGCAAATTCGTCAGTTGCTACAAAATTTGATTGGTAATGCTTTAAAATTTCATCGCGATTCCGTTCCACCTTTAATCAATATATATTCCCAAGAAATAGAAACCGAAGAAGATTCACGCTGGTGTGAGATTGTTATAAAAGATAATGGAATTGGTTTTAACGAAAAATATCTCGACCGAATTTTTAATGTGTTTCAACGTTTGCACGGTCGCAGTGAATATGAAGGTACGGGAATGGGTTTAGCTATTTGTCGGAAAATTGTCGAACGTCATAAGGGTAAGATTACCGCCAAAAGCGAACTAGGAAAAGGAACCAGTTTTATTGTCACGTTACCGCTTTGATAGGGGATTGGTGAAAGTATGAGAAGTGTGGGAAGTATGGGAGGCTTGGAAAGTAGTGTAAGTTTAGGGATTAGATATTGAGAATAACATAATGAGAAATAACTCCTGACTCCTGACTCCTGACTTCTGACTCCTGACTCCTTACCCATGACCAATTCCCACTTCTATTATTTTGCTTACGGTTCCTGCATGTGTCCTGTGGATCTAAAACGGACAATGGGAGAAAAAATACATCCTTATGTGGTGGGTACGGGAATTCTGAAGAATTATAGATTGGGGTTTTATCGTTATTCTCCAACCCGTAAATGTGGTGTACTTGATGTAGTTCCAGACGCAAATAGTACGGTTCATGGAGTACTTTATCATTTACCCCAAAGATTGAGCGATCGCTTGGATCGAAGGGAAGGTTCTCCCCATGCTTATAAACAAGAATTTGTAGATATTTGCTTTCCAGGAAATAATCTAGAAAATACTTCAGAAAAAATCTACCGTCAGGTTCGCACTTACGTTGTAGTTAACAAATCACCAACGGAAGTTGCTCCCGATGATACCTATTTTAATGTTGTGTTACGTGGTGCTCTCACCTGTGGATTACCAGAGGAATATTGCTGGAATTTATTTACTAAGATGTACCAATTGCAATGTAGCAATAATAGTTTGATATCCCAATACAGTTATCCAGTTGTAGAGACGTTGCATGCAACGTCTCTACACACCCAAAATAATCACGAATTAACTTAATGCTTTTCTGCTTGCAAAATATACTTTTCTGTAATATGAATATCTCGAGGGGATGGAAACTAAAAGTAGTAGTCATATTTGTTTATAAAATTAATAATTATGATAAGTAAGTAGGCAAAAATAAACCTAACTATATAACAAAAGGTAAACAAGTCTGAAGTCCTTGCGATTGCTTTCTCCCAAAGGGAGACGCTACGCTAACGTTTCACTGCGTTCCACTCGCAATGACATACCTTAGTTTTTTAACGCCGACCTACTTAACTATTCAAACGGAATTTATATTATCTGTTCCCACCAACATCCACAGCGCATCAATACCATTGCCTACATATTCGGTATCTTGGTGCTGGAAAATCCATTCAATCACAGCAGGTTTAATATAGTTACAGTTTTTACCCAAGTTAGCCAAGGCATCAGCAGCACTCTCCCGCACGCTAAAATGCTCGTCCCCTAGTCTTGTTAACAGTGGTTGTACTATCTGAGGTGCACCATTGCCTGAATTACCTAAACCAATAGCAGCACCCACACGCACACTAAAATTCTTATCCTCTAGCCGTGCTAACATTAGTTCCAATATCTGGGGCACTTCATTAGCCAAATTCCCCAAGAAATAAGCAACATACATACGCACAACGGAATGCTCATCTTTTAGTCCTGCTAACAGTTGTTTTATTATCTGGGGTGTACCATAACCCAAGTGGCTCAAGGCAATAGCAGTACCTATACGCACATCGCAATACTCATCCCCTAGTCTTGCTAACAGTTGTTCTACTATCTGAGGTGACCCATTACCCAACCAACCCAAGGCAATCGCAGCATAAACACGCACACTAGGATTCCCATCTCCTAGTTGTGTTAACAAGGCTGATATCACCTCGGGCGAGCTATTACCCAAATTGCCCAAGGCATTAGCAGCATACATGCGCACAATAGAATGCTCATCCCTTAGCCGTGCTAACAGTGCTGATACCACTTCGGGCGACCTATTACCTAAATTGCCCAAAGCATTAACAACACGTCTACGCACATCAGGATCCTCATCATCTAGCTGTGCTAACAGTGGTTCTACGACGTGAGGTGCCCCATCACCTAATTCGCCTAAGGCAATAGCAGCATACTCGCGCAGCAGACCAGAATCCTCACATTTTAACGCTGCTAACAGTATTGATACCACCTCAGGTACCTCGTTACTCAATTTACCCAAGGCAATAGCAGCGCTCTGACACACATCAGAATAATCATCCACAAATAGCACCCATAGTGTTTCTACTGCCTCTTCTTTTTCCCCCAAAGCTGCACGATATTCCTGGAACCGCACTTTTTCCATCTGTTCTTCTGAATCTTTCAAAAGTTGTAGTGCTTCAGCTTCAAACTTACCTTCATTTAAACTGCGAAGGCTTTTGAAAACCTGTGCGCGGATTTTTCTACCTACCTGCTCATCACCACTAATTTCCAAATTAACTAATTGCTGCAAAATATCCGTCACCAAAGCATCATCTGCAACTTCTAAATCTTCCGCTAAACAGCTGCTTGCAAAAAATAGCTTTTGATGCAGCCATTGGTCGTGAGGTACAGGTTGCTCCAGAATATGCTTAATAGCTTTAGCAGCTTTTCTTGGCTTTTGCTGAGCAATTAACAGCAGCAATACCTCTCGCCAATGAGAGTCACAAAGATAGTTTTCAATATGTTCCAACACCACCTCAAATTCTTCATCTTCCTGACGGTAGCGGATATCTTCTGCTGCTAAATATTCCTGAAACGTCTTATGGACAAAAGCATAACAGTCTTGCCCTTGTTCGTTTAACAAACCTGTCCGTTCCCGAATATGTTCTACAAACCTTTGTGCTTCTGATTTAGCTCGATATTGCTCTAAGCGTTTTTGTTTGGCAATAAACTTGCTCAATTGACTAATTAATTGATCTTTATCAATTAGTGTCCCCCCTTCTGTATCTGCCGTACCTCCTTGGGTTTGAATCCAGTAAGCAAGTTGTTCCATCAAGCGGGGAATATCATCCCGATTCAGATATTCAAAAGGTAATTGATAATTCAGATCTTTATCTGCGTCCCAATTGGTTAACAGGGTATTAACCGCCCGGTCGTAAAGTTTGTAGCGTTGTCTGGGAAGATGGGCTTCATAACGATGAATTAGGGCAATAATAGTTAACAGCAGTGGATTGCGGGCTAATTCTTGGATGCGCTTTTGTTCTGCTAAAGCTTTTTGTAAACTTTCTTGCCTTCTAGTTGCTTCCGTTGGATCTTGAAAGCGGCTTTGATACCACTTCTGAGTGAATTCCTTGATTTTGCGTTCGTCAAACAACTGCAATTGATAGTGGGGAAACTCGTCTGTGTGGAAAAAGTCTTGGCGATACCCTGCTGGACGAGAGGTAATGATTGTTTTATTTGATGGAAATTGCTCTAAAAAACATTCAATCCGGTTAACAATTTCATATCGTTTTCCAGGGTTTGCAACCTCATCCAAACCATCGAGTAAAATTAATGCTTTACCGTCTTCTAGCCAATATTCAAAAAATCCCGGTGGTGGTGGTTGTTTAACCTGCAAATTACTGATAGCAAATTGGCGGATAAATTCTAAAATACTGAGATTATCTGCATGTCTAGCTAAATCCCGAATTCGAATTAAAATTGGTAACAAATTTTCTTCAGTCTCGAAATCTTCTTCCCACTGAAGTTTACTTTGAGCCAACATGACAGCAAAGTAGCTCATCAAAGTGGTTTTACCTGAGCCAGGTGCGCCCAGCAAAACAAATTTATGGGACTTACTTTTAGTCAATAATTCTTGCGCAGAAAACTTTCTGAGTCCACCTTCTTCCAGCTTTATGAGTTGTCGTTGTTCTTGTATTAATTCTGTTTGACGTTGATTAATATCTTGAGAGCGTGAAGCTTCTTCCACAAATACTAAATCCCGTCGCAATCTTGTAGATGAAATCTCTACAACATCAGGCATCACAAAGATTTGTGGTAACTTAATCCCTGTCTTATCTGTTTCCTGTCCTTCTACACCGATACCCGCAAATTTAACGTCATCAAAGTAATAAGATATTTGTTGAAGATAATTTACTTTGGCAATTTTAATGTTTAAATAGGCAGTAGTCTTAGCAAAATAAGTATCTATAAATTTTTTTAGCCAATTGTTAATGCTTTTTGGGGGGAATTTCCATCGATTATTCTCTTTTTCTATCCCTTCCCAAATTTCAATTAATAAATCTAAGTTAGGAGATGTTTTCTCCCGCAGTGGTTTTTGTAATTCTTCCAGAACCGATGTTTTTTGAAAAAAAGCAGTTAAAACATCTCGTTGTTGCTTATCATCGCAGTAAAAAAACAATTTTTGTTCGTAGGGTTGCTGTTCGTCCCATTCATGAGCAGCGATAATCCCGGCTTTTAAAGCTTTTTCAAAATCAGAAGGATTGAAAACACTGTTAACTTTAGCAATGAGTGGTTTTGCTACTGGAATTACTACCTTGAGTACAGTGCTGATCGTTCCTAAATCTAAGGGCATTTTTCTAGGAGCAGTGTTTTACAATGTATTTTATCTTACGCGTAACAAAATATCTTTCTTCCCATGTGAAGAGCAATATTATAAGAAGATTAACTCCTCATGTTTTTGTTTTTAGGATTTGAACACCATAGGCTACATAAATAGGAACACAAGGATATTATTTCCTGGTTCATTTTTAAACGTTTTGTTGCTCGCCCCTCACCTGTGTTTTAACAGAGGAATATTTCTGGAATTTATTTACTCATATAGACAAATTACAAAAGTACAAAAAATAGTCTTACATCGCAGTAAGTATCTATGTTCAGATATTATATTTTGTGAAAAAGTAAGCAGAGAATGGGAAAAAACATCTCCTAACCCAAAAATTTAGTACCACATGCAGGAGTTAACAAATTACTAACGCAAGTCGTCCCCGATAAACGCGAGGCGTTCCGCGTTCGCGATCGCACCTATTTTTCCCATTGTTATTCTGTGCTGCGCGTTGCTCTCACCTGCAATTTACCAAAGCAATATTGCTGTGAATCGTTGACTGAGATGTACAAATTACAACAATACCCAAAAAAGCCTAAAAGTATAAATAAATTCACCATTAGGTTGGGTAATATGACCCATTATTTTTTATCTTTGCTATTCACTCATTATGCTAGTTAAGGGAGACCTCATTGAAAAAATCCTCCCTTGGGGGAGGTTAGGAGGGGGTTGCACCTTGGAGGTTAGGAGGGGGTTAAAAATCTTGTGGGAAAAGATGTAATACCATAAATTTTCCTTGGGCTGCTGAGTGCAAGAACGCCCAAACAAAAAACCCCCGGTACCACTACCAGGGGCAAAATTAATTATTACCATTTCACCTGATGTTTGCCAAAGGACATTAAATCCTACAGATTTTTCCCCTAGGGGAAAAGTGTTTTGAGTAACGATTGCATTTTAGCGCAAAAATGGTGATTTGGTATAAATATTAGCTAACTCTTAGCTAACTCCAGCTAAAAGTAACTCGGCTTTTTCTGACTTATTGATAACTACTTGACCGTCATCATCAACATCAATGATTGCTGTGTCACCGGCTCCAACTTCACCGCCGAGAATTGCTTCCGCTAACGAATCTTCTAACAGTCGCATAATCGCCCGACGTAAAGGTCTTGCACCGTAACTAGGATCGTAACCTTCTTGAACAACACGTTCCTTGAAGCGTTCGGTAACCTCCAGAGTAATTTCCTTCTCTGTGAGACGGTTAATAATATCTTTCAGTAAGATGTCAGCAATTTGCTTGACTTCATCCTTATTAAGTTGAGTAAAGACGATAACTTCATCAAGTCTGTTGAGGAATTCTGGACGGAAGAAACCTTTAAGTTCTTCGTTCACCAAAGTTTTAATTCGGTTGTAGCTTGCATCGACTTCTGAATCTAACTCGAAGCCCAAACCACCACCACCTTTTTCGATCACTTTGGAACCAATATTAGAAGTCAAGATAATCAAAGTATTCTTGAAGTCCACTTTGCGTCCTTTGGCGTCGGTAAGATGTCCGTCATCCAAAATCTGTAGCAACATGTTGAATATATCGGGATGCGCTTTTTCGATTTCGTCGAAGAGCAACACGGTATAAGGTTTGCGCCGTACAGCTTCTGTCAATTGTCCGCCTTCATCGTATCCCACAAAACCAGGAGGGGAACCGATTAATTTGGAAACGGTATGACGTTCCATATACTCGGACATATCCAAGCGAATCATCGCATCTTCCGCACCGAAGAAATAAGCAGCTAAAGATTTCGCTAATTCTGTTTTACCAACACCCGTTGGACCAGAGAAAATAAAACTCGCAATGGGTCGGTTGGGATTTTTTAAACCGACACGAGCGCGTCGAACTGCTCGAGAAACAGCGGTAACAGCCTGGTCTTGACCGATTAGTCGTTCGTGCAATGTATCTTCGAGGTGGAGTAACATCTCCGACTCAGATTCTGTCAACTTATTGACAGGTACCCCGGTCCATGAAGCTACGATTTGAGCAATATCTTCTTCACTGACATTAGGAGTGCTAACAAACTGCTGATTTTCTGATTCTGATTGCAGCTTGGTTTCCAAATCTAATTCGCGATCGCGTAACTTACCAGCCTTATCAAAATCCTGGATTTGAACCGCTTCATGTTTGGCTTTTGCAACAGTTCTCAGTTCGCGCTTTAATTCCCGATTGGTAGAATTCATGGAATTACGCAATCTGACCCGAGAACCAGCCTCATCAATCAAGTCGATTGCTTTATCCGGTAAGAAGCGATCGCTAATGTAACGGTCTGATAATTCTGCAGCTGCGACCAAAGCGTCATCAGTAATAGTGACCTTATGATGTTGCTCGTAAGCACCGCGCAGACCTTGGAGAATTTGAATGGTATCTTCAACAGACGGTTCGCCAATCATAATTGGTTGGAAACGTCTTTCCAGGGCTGCATCGCCTTCAACATGCTTCCGGTACTCATCAAGGGTAGTTGCTCCCAAACATTGGAGTTCTCCCCGAGCTAAAGCGGGTTTGAGAATATTCGCAGCATCCATGCTACCTTCAATTCCACCAGCACCGACCACGGTATGAATTTCGTCAATAACGAGAATGATGTTCCCCTCAGAACGAATTTCTTCCATGATTTTCTTTAGGCGTTCCTCAAAATCACCACGGAAGCGGGTACCAGCCACTAATAACCCCATATCAAGGTTAAATACCTGTCTGTCAAACAAAACTTCAGGAACATCTTGATTGACAATCCGCTGGGCTAAACCTTCAGCGATCGCAGTTTTACCAACCCCTGGTTCGCCGATTAAGACGGGATTGTTTTTGGTTCGACGACCGAGAATTTGAATCGTGCGTTGAATTTCTTTTTGGCGACCAACAACGGGGTCGAGCTTACCTTCTTGGGCTAGTTTGGTGAGATTTCGACCAAAATCTTCTAAGGTTAGCTTTTTATTTCGTCTCGATCCCCCACTACCCGGGGTAACCGATACTGGTGCTTCTTCACCCAAATAACGAATTACAGCAGTGCGGATATCTTGAAGGTCTACACCTAAGTTTTGTAAAACCTTTGCAGCGACACCTTCTCCTGCTTCAGTTAAACCTAAAAGTAAATGTTCTGTACTAATGTAATTATGTCCCAGAGTCCGAGCTTCCTTAAATGACTGCTCAAACAAACTCTTGACTTTAGGAGTAAAAGGAATTTCCGGTGGAATAAAACCAGAACCCCGACCAATGATTTTTTCTACCTCAAGTCGGGAATCTTTGAGGGTTACCCCCAAGTCGGTCAGCACTTTTGCAGCAACCCCATTTCCTTCTCCCATCAAACCCAGGAGAATTTGTTCTGTTCCAACGAAGTTGTGTCCCAGTCGACGTGCTTCTTCCTGGGCGAGCATAACTACTTTAATAGCTTCGGAAGTGAAATGTTCAAACATATTGGGTTCTTGCTCCCTTGCTGAACGAGCTGGATGAGAGAAATTGACCCTCACCTTGAATATTTGTGTTTGTGTATTTTCTTAAGGATAATGTAACTTTATTAAAAGTAAGCTGACAGTGGGGAGAGCCGTAAGCACCCAGGTGTGGTAGCCGTCTTTTGGGCATAAATAGCCCTTGAATCGCTACTTCGCAGCTTAGAATCAATAAATTAACAACATATCCCCAACGGTAATTTTTAAGTATACAATCCAAAATTAAATATGAGCGAAACTAATAAAGACCAGCAACATCCACTTTATAATCGCGAACGTCCCTTGGTTGATAGTTTACTCAATCAAGAGGCAACCGACTACAATTTAGCAGAGTTGGCAAGGTTAAGAATTCGTTATTGTGGTTTTCCTGGCGCGAGGGATGTTCAAGAAAAATTAGACGGGATCATGAAACAGTGGGGGTTAACAGAAGAGGAACTTTTTGAAAAAACTCATATTATTCATCAAAAAGCCGGAATATATGAACTTCGCGGGAAAAAGAAAGAGGAGGATTGGAATTAGGGGTCAGTTATCAGTTAACAGTTAGCAGTTTATGGCTAACACCACGCCCTTACGGGCTACAATTGACAGTTAACAATTTGCCAATTCCATAAAATCTAATTCTCCTGTTTATTGCCTGTTTCCCGATATTTTTTGAGTTTTTGCCTTAAATTCTCTGATTTTTCCGAATTTAAGGAAGATGGAGAAATTTCTGGTGTAGAATTTTTATCTTTACTTTTTGTTTGGGGCTTAATTGTTTTAGTAGGAATTTTTGACTTTGACGGGGCTGATAACTCTTTATTTTGTTCTAATGCAATCCTAGAAACAGTACTTTGAGAATTTTGCAACGTCGTTTTCACCGATTCCAATTGTGACGCCACTTGAACCTGTTTCTCTATTGTTTGTGTGGAGGACACCAAGCCACTTAAACCACCAACGAGTTCTTTGAGATTTTGTCTAAACTTTGGGTCGCCCGTCAATTCATCCAAATCAGAAGTGATTTTCTGAGTATTTTCAAATGTAACTCGTGCTGAATCTAAGGTTTGTTGTAAAACTAACAGATTATTTGGTTCATTAAGTGTTTTAGTAACATCACGTAAATTTGCTGAGGCTTGGCTAGCATTAGCAGAAAGACTTTCTAAGTTTTGTACCAATTCCCCTTCAGTTAAACGGTTAATAGTCGGTGAAAGACTCTCAACTGTTTGACGTAGCTGCTGACTGGTTTGGGTCACATTATCTAACGCTGTTACTAAAGAGGAACGATTATTTGTCACTAAATCATCCACATTAGCCAACAAATTATTAACCTGTTTTGTTGTCAAACTAATATCTTTAGCGGTGTTACGAAATTCTTTTGCAACAGCACCAATTTCATTAGCTGTAGACCCAAATTGCTCGATCGCTTCATTGGTTGATGCAGTAACCTGTTTGGAAGCAGTTGCAACCGAACTTGCAGCAGAGGAAAAAGTATTTAGATCCTTTTGGCTTTCTCTAACTAATTTAGAAACATCTTTACTGAGTAACGTTAATTGTTCTGCAGCTTTAGAAGTATTTTGTAACGCATCATTGACGTTAGCATAAACACCCGGCTGGGAATAAAGCTTTGTGAACGCGCTACTAGAACGAATGAGTTCGTCAATATTAACGCCAATTTCACCTTTTAAACGGGAACCATTACAAACAATAAGTTTTTTATTACAACTTTCCTCTGAAGGTTTACCAAACTTTTGATTTGCGGGTAGCGATGCGTTAGGTGTTATGTCTATAATGCTTTCGCTAATTAACCCTGACTGATTGGCTTCTATCTTAGAATTTTTGGGGATAATTAAATTTGGATCGTTAATTTCAATTTCGACTTCAACATTATTTGGTCTGGGACGTACTTGAGCAATGTTACCAACCTTGACACCCCGATAACGAACTACGGCTCCTTTTTGCATTCCACCAGCATTTTTAAATTCCACAATTGCTTTGTAAGAATTACCAGCAGCAGTTAACCTGTTCAGCCATAAGATAACTATCCCAAATACACCTAGTCCTAGTAGGAGCAACAAGCCTACAGAACCTTCTCGAAATGCTCGCGTAGAAGCGAAGCTGTTAATTGAACTACCTCGCATTTTTCCTCCCCTCAAGATCTGGGATTTTAGATTTCAGACTCTAAAGCCCTAAGATTTACATATCATTCAAATTGACTTATCCAAATTGATTTATAAAAGTAGATTATTTATAAAAATAGATTTCTTATGAAAATAAATATCAGCTAGGTTTCATTTCTTCAATCCTAAACCTAAATCCAAAAATGCAATTCTAAAATTTTCGATTCTAGATTTGATTCTAGATTTGATTCTAAAGTTTCTAAATCTAGAATTTTCAAATCTAAAACCTCTAAACCTAAAAGTCTTAAATCTCAAAGTTCTAAATCTCAAAGTTCCAAATCTAAAATTCCGAAAACTAAAATTTTTAATCGTTTTTCGAAATTGTTAGTTATCCTGCAACTTGAATTGGACCATCAATATTTCCACTCATAAACTGCTTCATATAAGGATGATCAGTTGTATCGATTTCACTAACCGAACCTTGCCACTGTACTTTACCCTGATATAAAAATATAATTCTATCGGCTGTACGACGAATAGTACTTTCTTGGTGGGTCACAATGGCATAAGTGCTGCAAACCCCTTGCATTGATTGTAGATCCCGAATTAAATCTTCTATCACTGTTGAAGCAATTGGGTCAAGTCCAGCTGTCGGCTCATCATAAAGTAAAACTTCCGCTCCTTCTTTGGGAGCATCTGGATTAGACATAATGGCGCGAGCAAAACTGACTCGCTTTCGCATCCCACCGGAAAGTTCGGCTGGATAAAGGTTACCTATTCCAGGTAAGCCAACCATTTCGAGTTTTTTATTTACCAACTGACGAATACGTTCGGGCGATAACTGAGAATGCTGATATAGCAAAAATCCAATATTTTCTTCCACCGTTAGGGAATCAAATAATGCTGCTTGTTGAAAGACCATCCCGATACCAACTGGATCATCTTTTGTGTCTTCTATCAACCCTTGGCGTCGAACGCCTTGAACATAGATTTCACCTTCATCAACATTTGTGAGTCCAGCAATCAATCTTAATATAGTAGATTTACCAGTACCACTAGGACCGATAATTCCTAGCGCTTCTCCTCGGTAAATTTTTAAATCCAAACGGTCTAAAACTTTATTGCTACCAAAGGATTTAGAAACACCTTTTAATTCAATTAGCGGTTCGTTCATCGGTTAGTAGTTAATGGCGGTTAGCATTTATTTATTCAACAGTAAATTTTCTACGGAAAGTCGGATCGATGGCAAATCTGACTCAGTTTAGTTCTACGTGATGGAAGTAGCATTTTCCGTATACTGGTTTAGCTGCGAACGAGCAGGCTTCTGCGAATAATACTGCAAAAATGACTTCAAGATACAAAAACGATTAATTCCCCCTGCTTTCTAAGTGTTTTTGGATTTGTAGCACTACATAATTAAAGTTAGGAAATCGGTAAATCCCAAAAGCTAGATTTGTAAGCTTTTAACTTTTGTTAGGCTGATTACTGGCGCGTAGCGCCATAAAATGAATGGTTTTTTAACCAATTACCCATTACCCATTACCCATTACCCATTACCCATTACCCATTACCCATTACTTGTAACCTTCATGTATTGGATTGAATCCAAAATTAGCAATAAAAATCGAAGATTGGGAAAATAAATTTTGTTGGTACCGGTGTATGTAATTTATGGTAGCTATTCAAACCATAATTAACAGTGAAAAGCTAATAACTGACTAGATAATAAAAAGGTAAAAAATGCAAAACTTCGATGTCATAGTTATTGGTAGTGGAATTGGTGGTTTATGTGCTGGGTCCCTACTAGCTAGATATGGCAAAAAAACAATAGTGTGTGAAAGCCATAACATTGCTGGTGGAGCAGCCCATTGTTTCGGACGAAAAGGATTTAAATTTGATTCCGGACCTTCATTCTATTGTGGTTTAACTACCGCCAAAAGTTTGAACCCCGTAAAACAAATACTTGATGTTTTAGGAGAATCATTTACTGCTGTAAGTTACGATCCTTTGGGACATTATCACCTAGGCGATCGCACTTTTCCTGTATACAGCGATTCAGATATTTACCTTGAAGAAGTTGCTAAAATTACTACTTCAGGAGCAAAAGAATTAAAGTACTTTCAACATCGTCTTTTACCTTTATATGATGCGATGAAAGGAATTCCAGCCTTAGCATTACGCTCAGATTGGCAGTCATTTTTAATTTTATTTGGACGTTATCCAGAATACATGTTTAAAATGCTGCCCCATCTATCTTTAGTTAGAGCCTCTGTGGGTAATGTAATGGACGGGACAATTAAAGACCCATGGGTAAGAACACTAATTGATTTGGAGTGTTTTCTGTTATCAGGTCTAAAAGCTCGCGGGACCATTGCTCCAGAGGTCGCATTTATGCTGGGAGAGCGTTCCCGGGTTGGGGTGGAATACCCTGTAGGTGGGAGTGAGGCAATTATAAACGCTTTGGTACGAGGTCTCGAACGTTGGGGCGGTCAGTTACGTTTGGGAAGCCACGTGGAACAGATTTTAGTGGAAAATGGTAAAGCCTCAGGGGTACGCTTAAAAAATGGTGAAGTTCTCTTAGCACCGATAGTAATTTCCAATGCCAGTATTTGGGATACCTATACTAAGTTATTAGATCCTGAAGATTTACCTGATTCTTTCCGAAAAACTGCTTTAGCAACACCAGCAGTTGAAAGCTTTATGCATTTACACTTGGGTATTCGCGCCCAAGGTTTAGAAAATTTAACTGGACATCATGTAGTAGTCCACGATCCCAATCAAGATATAAGTACGCCGGGAAATACTTGTATGATATCAATTCCCAGTGTTTGGGATGCCGAGCTAGCACCAGAAGGATATCACGTCGTTCATGCATATACCTTGGAACCCTACACCGATTGGCAACGCGATCAAGATTACCAAACTCGAAAACAGGAAAAAGCCCAAACTCTTTATCGCGCAATCGAACGAGTAATACCGGATATCCGCGATCGCGTAGTTTTGAAGTTAATTGGTACCCCTCTGACCCACGCCCATTACTTAAGAAGATATCAAGGAACATATGGACCGGCGATTTCTGCGGGAAAAGGAACATTTCCTGGAAATCAAACCCCCATCAAAGGTTTATATCGAGTCGGTGATAGTACAATGCCGGGTATTGGAGTTCCAGCTGTCGCCGCTTCAGGGATTATGTGTGCTAACACCCTAGTAAAGCCCCAACAGACACTAGATATATTAAAAAGCGTGAATTATTAGAAGTTCATAGGTAGTAGCGCTTGAGTGCAAATCTAAAGCCCTACTACCAACTTTGTTCGTCCATTAAAAATAATCAAACAGGTTTGTAATTGCGCTTTAGCGCATAGAACATATATTAAATAGGGCTTCAACCTTATACAGATAAATAAATTAACTGCCAAAATTAAGGTTCGTAGTAGCGCTTTAGCGCTTTAATATCAAGACTTTACCGGGGCTATTAGCGTTAGCGTGTCCATCAGGACATAGCCCAACTACAAACCCATCAAAATTAATGTGGAGGACTACTAGTTTACAATATACAAAATAAATTATTAATTTTTATTAATTTTGGTGTAATATTATTTCATGAGGTTGAGTTTAAGAATTTCTTAAACTTGATCGAAGCTCTTAATAAATCGGCTTGGTAAAGTCTGCTTCTTTCTAGAAGCATTAGAAAGATATAAATTTCATGGCATTTTGGCAAATGCCTCAGCCTAAGGTTACTTTTTGCGGTATTGATGCGATCAATATGTATTCCTTATGTTTTAGGTATGGAGGGTAAAACTCTTTTTGATTGGGCTTGGGGAATTTCAAGGATATTCGAGTTTGATTTATGACTTTCTAAATTTATTATCAGTAATTCAAGATAATTAAAGAAAAATATTTAACTTTAAAAAGACTTTTCTGTAAGTGGAAATACAAAATCACTATCAGTAAATGTCGAGACAGATGATTGTTTAAACAACAGAAGTATTTTCCCCATGACAAATCAAAAAGTTTGTGATGTAGGGCTAAGTCAGAAGCTAGAAGTTTTGCAAAGAATTAGGAGTCATCTGTTAACCATTATTGGTCACGAGTTTTGGACTCCCTTATCAACCAGTCAAGTTTGTTTGGAAAGTTTGGCTGAAGAGCAATTGATACCTTCTGATTGTAGACAGATCATATTAGAAACTGCATTTAAGGATGTAGAGCGCTTGCGTCATCTGATCCAAACAACTCTTTCCATTTCCGACTTAAATTCCGAACAAGATTCTGAGTCGGAGGAATCTAAGCAGGATCCTGAATTTGAATTAGATTCTGAATTTGAACCAAAATCAATCGAGCAACATAACCAAGGCGAACAGTTTGCAGATGCTTCTGCATGCTGGAAAACCATAGCACTAGCTGATATTCTCGATCGCTTCGAGACGCTTTCAGGGAACGCGGAACGCCTAAGAGGCGTTTATCGCACTCAACCAAGAGTATTACAGCAAAACCCGTGTAAACTATTTATAACCCCAGAACAAAACATCGAGTTATGCTCCGGCTTGAGTGAGGATAAATCGTCTGCTGAGCTTCAAGACTCCAATCCCTGCGATGATTTAGAGATTTTAGAGCATACTCGAAAAAATCTGATTGCAATTGTCGGTCATGAATTGCGTACTCCTTTATGTACTATTCAAATTTGCTTGGAAAGTTTGATTAGAGAACCGACCATGGCTCCAGAGTATCAGCAAGTAATGCTGGAAATTGCACTTGGAGATATAGAACGCTTAAGACAGTTAATTCAAGATTTTTTTCTTCTTCTACGATTAGAAAATGGACAACTTTACCACCGTCCAGATTTTATTGAATTCCAAGAAGTTATAGATATTGCTTTAAGCAGCTTGAGAGCAAATGTCAAAGAGTGTCATCTACCTCAAGTTACAGCAGACATTCCACCAAACTTACCAAAAATTCAAGTTGATGGGGACAGACTCGTTGAAGCGTTAATTAAATTGATTGACAATGCTTATAAATTTACAGATATTGATGGAACTATCAACATTCAAGTCAAAATAAATCAAGCAAAAGTTGATAATGAGAAATCCATCTCAAATGATTCCAAGATCGTGTTAGAAGTAGTTGTAGCTGACACTGGTAGAGGAATTGCACCCGATAATTTAGAAGCCGTATTTAATCACTTTTACCAAGAAGAAGATTCTTTAAGGCGTAGTGTTGGCGGTACTGGTATTGGTTTAGCAATTTGTCGCTACATAGTACACAGTTTAGGAGGAGAGATTTGGGCTTCTTCGGAAGGGAAGCATAAAGGAACCCAAATTCACTTTACTGTTCCAGTAGGACAACCCTAGATTAGTAATGATTGTTTATTTTGACTCCCGTTTTAGGGAAGTGTGGGAAGTGTGGGAAGTGTGGGAAGTGTGGGAAGTCTAGTGATTAGTGACTCTTAACTCCTGACCTCTGACCTCTGACTTCTGACTTCTGACTCCTGACTCCTGATTCCTGACTTCTGAAACCTTAACACCAAGTTCTCATCACCTTTCCTTTCAATTTTTGTCCGAGCCAAGGGGTATTCTTAGAAAGAGTATAAAGATTTTGAGTATCTACTTTCCAAATTTTTTCTGGATTAAATAAGGTTAATTCAGCTTTTTGACCGGGAAATATTGCTGGAGAATCTTGATTTAAGCATTCTGCAGGACCCTTAGAAAGTGCTTTCCATAATTCCAAGGCTGTGAATTTATTAGTTTCTACTAAATTTTCCCAGAGTAAAGCTAACACTAATTCCAAACCAATAGCTCCTGGAGGCGCTTCAGAAAATGATACAGTTTTTTCTTCGTAACTGTAAGGGCTATGGTCGATCGCAATTCCATCAATGATACCTGTTCTTACTCCCTGCCTTAAAGCAATTAAATCCTCTGGGTTACCTAAAGGTGGTTCTAAATGTAAGTTTTGATTATAACTTTCAATAGATGATGTATCGAGCAAAAGATGCATCCAAGTTGTACTAGCAGTAACTGGTAAGCCTTTTTGCTTCGCTGCAGCTATTAATTCAACACTTCGGGCTGTTGATATGCGCATCAAATGTACCGGAGTTTCCGTTGTAGCGACTAATTCCAATAAAGCTGCTAAAGCAGTAGTTTCTGAAATTGCTGGGTTTCCTGGTAAACCAAAACGAATAGAATATTTTCCTTCCCGCATTACCCCACTAGATGCTAAATTGCGATCGCAAGGCCAAATTGCAATCGGTTTATTCATAGGCTTGAGGTATTCTAGGATTCTTCGTAGTAAACCTAGATTTTCTAAGGGTTTACCATCGGCAAAACCTACCACCCCCACAGCAGCTAAATCTGCAACTTCCACCATTTGCTTACCCGCGACATCCAAAGTTAAAGCGCCCCAAATATTCAGACGAGGAAATGAGGTCATGGTAAGTAAGGAAGAAGCAACAAATCTGTTTTCCAATTGATTCCTACTTAAGGGGCTGTTCAAATCATTACTTTTTTGCAGTAGCTGACCCACCAAAGCAGAATTATCAATGGGAGGAGATGTATCCGGTAAAATGCTAACTCTGGTAAAACCCCCAGCAGCAGCAGCCAGTAAAAGTGAATTTAGGGTATCTCTTTGTTCCCGTCCAGGCTCCCCAGAATGGCTATATAAATCTATTAAACCCGTACCAAGAATTAATCCGCGAGCATCATGTATTTTCGTATCAATTGCAATATCTGAAATAATTTCAGAAATCGTTTCAATATAACCATCGACGATCAATACATCTGCAACTTTATCAGTTTGAGAAACAGGATCTATAATCCTTACTTGTTGAAGTAATTCTGTTGTCATTTTGGCTATCAGCAGCTCAGAGTTCGGCTTTTGTGTAAGTAATTGTACTTTTTTTCTGGGTTACAGGATGATTGACAGATTATTGCCAGATTATTAAAGGCTCGAGTCTGAACGCTGTGTAGCCATATTTGATGTTGTAATTTTTGGTATCATAAGCGGTCTGCTCCGCAAGCAGCGTAGCCTATCGCAACCACAAAAAATATGTAGTTTTTATAACTAGATTTCTTCAGCAAAATGAGCGTTAATATTCATGGCTTGCAATACCGGCAATCCACTTAATCCACGAGGGTAATCTATAACAGTCAAAGCAGCATTGTCATTTTTGATAGACCAAAATTTCTCCGGTGATAGTCCTAGAATATGACAAATTAAGGCTTGATTGATATCACCGTGGGCAAATACAATTCCAGTCGAATATTGTTTTTCTAATGCTGTTTTTACGATTGAGAGCCAGCAGTTATGACTGCGTTCCCATAATTGTTGCAGATTCTCTCCTTGTGGCATTTGTACTTCTGCTGGAACTGTTCGCCAGCGTTGTAACTCTCCTGGGTATTCTCGGTCGATTTCTACTTCAGTTTTTCCTTGCCACAAACCATGATTAATCTCTTGTAAATTTTGGAGTAATTCCAATTTTACATTTTGGTGATGCTGCAAAATAATTTCTGCAGTTTCCCTGGCTCTTTCCATGGAACTGCTACAGGCAAAATCAATATTTTCTGTTTGTAAAAATGCTGCTGTTTTTTCAGCCTGCGATTTTCCCACATCATTTAAAGGTACATCAATTTGTCCCTGAAATTTGTTGAGATTATTCCATTGGGTTTCCCCATGACGCACTAAAAATAACCTTACACCTTGATGATTGGGTCGTAAGGAAGGACAAACTTCTCCCAAATGCTGAGTTTGATTTAAAGATTCTAGTTCTACAGAGCCTTCCAAACCCTCAGCAAAATTAAGTACGCTAAAACCACAGTTTGATTGTTGAATGGAGTGGTAAAGTTCTGGAGAAATTCCCAGAGCAGTGCTTATCAAAGCACGATTGATTCCATTGTGAGCAACTATCATTAAGTTTCGGTCGCCCCGATACAATGGGAGAATATCTTGCCAAAATTTCTTTGCTTGCTCGTATAAAGCTAAAACGGGAAAATATTCTTCTTCTTTTCCTGCTTTTTGAATTCGCATTAGCAGTTTATGAGGAGTTTCTTTCCAGATGCGATATTCTTCGGCAAAAATTTCCCTCACTTCACTATTGAGCATCCCCTCCCAAAGAGGTAAATGAACCTCAATTAATTTTTCATGACTACAAATTTTCTTTGGTTCTTTATTTGCTGTAACTAGTTGAGATTTAATAATCTCTGCTGTCTGCGTAGCTCTTGTCAGGGAACTATGATAAATCGCATCAAAATAAATATTACTTAGAGCTTTACCTACTTTGGCAGCATCATTACAGCCCTTTTGTGTTAATTCGGATGCATCGGTACGTCCTTGAATTCGTCTAACAATGTTATAAGTGCTTTGACCGTGACGGACGATGATGACACGAGTCATCGACAGTTATCTCCTACTATTTGAAATCCAGACGGATGCTGACGAGCAAACCAGAAGGTTGAGAATGTGCAAGTCATAACATCTGCCCTGGTTAATAATTTAACTGGTGATGAGCACAGATTGAGCTTCTAGTGTACACTTTTCATGCTGTTTACTATTATTTTCTACCTTTAAGAATAGCACCATCGTAGCGGTATTGTTGATTTTACAGTGATATTCACGTTCAACTAATAAAGATTTTACACGTACACACTGAAAATAAAAAAATGGAGAGCCGCTTGGGGCAACTCTCCAGATCATCAGGGTGCATCTACTAAGCATAGTATAGCACTTTTGGGATGAGGGGCAATACCCCTCAATAAAATATTTTTTGTGAATGTATTATTAAGAACTTTAAGAGAATATACTTATCACTTAAATTTTGCTCGGTTAAATTCAGGGATTGCTCGTAGTTAAAGGAAAAACCGACTTCTTTATTGTTTGTAAGTTGGAAATTTTAGCTTTAAATAAATAGCTTTAAAAATATAAACAATAAAGAAGCCGAGTAGTTTAAATTACACTGTACTTGTAACAATGTGTAATATTATCCATTTAGTTTTTCGGTGACTAGTTTATTTGTCAATTTGGGGTCAGCACGCCCTCCTGTTTGTTTTAAAACTTGACCGACGAAAAAGCCCAATAATTTGGTTTTACCACTACGATACTTTTCTAATTCTTTGGGGTTGTTAGCGATCGCTTGTTCTACTATTGGTATCAATACAGCTGGATCAGAAATTTGCTCCTGTCCTTTGAATACATCATCGGGGGATTTACCCGCTAATAAATCTGTCAACTTATCTTTAACTTTTTTACCGCTAATAGTTCCTTTCTCAATCAGAGAAATGGTTTTAGCAAGGTTTTCTGGGGTTAGAGCAATTTCAGCGATATTGAGTTTTTGTTTGTTTAGGTAAGCTGCGATGTCACCCATAATCCAATTAGCAGCACCTTTAGCACTTGCACCAGCAGCGATAGTTGCTTCAAAATACTTAGAAGTGGCGACTTCTTCTGTTAATACACGAGCATCATAAGCAGAAAGATCTAATTCTTCTTCATAACGGTGACGCTTATCTGCGGGAAGTTCGGGAAGTTCGCTACGCCAAGAACTCATTTGTTCTTCAGAAACCTCAATTGGTCCTAAATCGGGTTCGGGGAAATAACGGTAGTCGCTAGAGCCTTCCTTAACCCGCATACTAAATGTTTTTTGGGAACCTTCTTCCCATAAACGAGTTTCTTGGATGATTTTTTCGCCAGCTTCAACCGCAGCGATTTGTCGCTCAATTTCGTATTCGATCGCTTTTTGAATTGCACTAAAGGAATTCATATTTTTGATTTCGACTTTAGTACCAAATTCTTTTTGTCCTATGGGACGGACAGAAATGTTTACGTCGCAACGGAGGGAACCTTCTTGCATGTTGCCATCACTTACACCCAAATAACGCATAATTCGGCGTAATTCTTGAGCGTATTCGGCTGCTTCTTGTCCCGAACGTAAATCTGGTTCGGAAACAATTTCAACTAGTGGTACACCTGCGCGGTTGTAATCTACTAGAGAATAGGTGGAACCCGATAGGCGATCGCTACCTGCGTGAACTAATTTACCTGCATCTTCTTCCATATGCAGGCGAGTAATACCAATTTTTTTACGAATGGGATTACCATCTCCATCAATTAACTCAATTTCTAGCCAACCATGTTCGGCTATAGGCAAATCGTACTGAGAAATTTGATAATTTTTTGGTAGATCGGGATAAAAATATTGTTTGCGGTCAAACTTGCTATATTTAGCAATAGAACAATTCAGAGCTAAACCGGCTTTAACAGCATATTCCAGTACTTTTTCGTTTAATACTGGTAGTACGCCGGGTAAACCCATACAAACTGGATCGATGTTGGTATTGGGGTCAGCACCAAATTTTGTCGAACTGTCAGAGAAAATTTTGGTTTGGGTACTCAATTGACAGTGAGTTTCTAAACCAATAATTGCCTCATATTCTGTTTTGGCTGGAGCAGCAGAAGTCATAAAATTAAAAATTATCGCTAATTAATTCTTTATCTAGATCTTGGTTTCCTATTGTAGAACTGTATTGGTTTTGATCGACTACGGATTTTTCATGGGGAAACCCTCATAACCTCATTGATTGCAAACTCCCTCCTAACATCCTCACAAGTGTAGGTTTTTTATGCTTAATGGTTTTTATGGATGAAAAGACATGAAATACGCAGATAAGGGAAATATTTTTCATGATTATTCGTACCTAAAACCACATAAAACTGAAGTTTTAGTAATTGATTCAAGTGCTTAATCACCCATTTATGAAAAACCTACACCTGTCAGGGGAAGTGCCTAACTATTTGCCTTTAACATGAATTAAATTATTAAAATCATTTGGGTCTACTTCGTACGCTGCACCAAAGCCAACGACAAATCTTCCCGATTTGGGTTTGAGTTGAAAAATCCGGAAGTCTGGTAACTGTTCGAGCATTTCAATGATGTTACCAAAACGAGCTTTAAATTGAGACACCATTTGCAACCATAACTGAGTATCTCGTTCTATCAATTGTGCATCGCAATCAAAACTGAGACGACGACGGGCAAATATTTGCTGTGTTTTACTCTCGTCTTCGACAAATAATATGCTGGCTTTGGGTAATGCGTGCAAATTTTGCGTATGACTGGAAAGCCCACTGACGTATATATAAATATTTTTCTCCTCGTCCATGACGAAAGGAGTATAACTTGCATTGGGCATACCATCTTTATCAACGGTACAAATTACTAAGCTTTGGAATTCTTCAGGAAATGTTTGGTATGCAGCCAGAATACTTTCAAATTGAGACATATAATCTACTATTTGGGATTTTGCCCAGGATGATGTGGCTTGAAAATAAATTAATACTAATAGTTTAATTAAAATACAGCTAATCAAAAAACACTTCATCAGCAGATGAAGTGCTTAAGATAATTCAATACCAAATAGAAATGAATGTTGGATTTAAGTACATTTTCATCCCTATTATTTAATTTTCAGATTTCAGTAAACGGGTTCTTAAAACTCATTACGAGTATTCTTGTCATGCTTTAGATTTAATTACCACAACACAGACTTTTTTACACCATAAACTGCTAGTCCTGCAACAGCACCACCTGTGGCAAAAGTACCTAAACCAATACCGTAAGCACCTCCTGCAATTGCCAATCCTCCACCACCAATATTGTGATAAACTGTTACGCCCAAGACAGCACCTACTGTTGCATATGTGGCAGCTTCATTAATATTTGCAATGATATCCATTTGTTTCCATAGAAAAACTAATATAAGTTTCCGTCGTTTTTCTGGGGAAAAGCTACCGAATAAATTCGTATGTTTATATGAAGAATTAGAGAGAAATGACTTGTCGAACGCCACTAATAGTAATAATTACGTCATTTGCAAATGAGCAATCTCGTACTCACAACCTTAGCCCCTACGATAAACACCCGGAGTTACTCCCGTTAGTTCTCGAAAAGATTTCCCAAGATGACTTTGACTGTTAAAACCACACTGAAATGCAATTTCGGCGATCGCTAATTTAGAATTTTTCAGTAAATGTTTTGCTCGTTCCACCCGCTCTTTAAGTAAATATTTGTGGGGTGAAATTCCTATTGATTGTTTAAAAAGGCGACTAAAGTGAAATTGACTAACTCCTGCGACAGATGCAAGATCGGCTAATTTAATATCTCGATCTAAGTGTGCGTTAATGTACTCTGAAACTTGTACGAGCTTGCGATCGTCCAATCCCCCTTTATAAGCTGATACGCGAGTTTTAGTTTCAGAATAATCTCGTAGCAAATGCACAACCATTGCATTAGCCAAGGATTCTATATAAAGCTGTCCAAATCCATCTCCACCTTGATGTAACTCAGTTCGCAACATCATTGCAAGTTGTTCAATTTGGGGATTACGACAGCGAAATTCTGTAATTAGTTTGAGTTCAGGGTCAGAATCAACGGTTTCTGTAGCAACTTTCCTGACAAACTGCGGAGGAATTCTTATTTGTAAGTAATGGTCATTATTATAAGCCCTATAGGAACAAGGAAGTTCGGCTGGCGTAATGGAAATATCGCCTTTCCTATAAAGTCCCACATAAGAGCGATCGCCTATAGTTTGCCAAAGACGATTGGGGCGAGTTGCCAAACTTAAACAAATAGCATGCTCTTTCCAAAAGCAAGATTCTTCTGCTCCTGGAGGTTGCTGAAATTCTTCAACAATAATAGATTTCCATCCCAGATCCTGACTAGAAATAATTGATGATGGGATTTCGACAAGTGGTTTATGGGGCAAACTTACCATAGACGCTTTACTTATTTTAAGAACTCGCAGCAAGATTTTGACAATCGCGCAAAATTTAAATAGCTCTTCAGATTTGAGTTACTTATTCTGTAATTGTAACGATTTACTGAACAAAACTTAATAAGTGCAAAGATTTCTTGAATTATTTCTTAAATTATGGCTAATTTGTTACATATAGATACTAGTCCAAGGGGAGAGCGCTCCCAATCTCGCGCCTTGAGCAAATATTTCGTTGAAGCATGGAAAGATTCTCATCTAGAAGACAGCATTACCTATCGAGATGTAGGACGTAATTCTATTCCTCATGTTAATGAACCTTGGATCGCAGCCTGTTTCACATCACCAGAAAAACGAACATCGGATATGTGGGAAGCTATTCAATTGAGTGAACAATTGGTAGATGAATTGATGGCTGCAGATGTGTATGTCATCGGTGTTCCTATGTATAACTTTAATATTCCCAGCGGATTCAAAGCTTATATCGATCAAATTGTCAGAATTGGGCGAACCTATGCTTTTGAACCCGAGGATAAGGAATCACCCTACAAACCACTAGTGCATGGGAAGAAGATGTTCATTATTACAGCACATGGGGCTGGAGGATTTGCTCCAGGTGGTCGCTTGGAAAAGTTAAATCATCAAGCTCCTTACCTAAAAACAGCGTTTGGTTTTATTGGAATTACAGATATCACCTTTATTAGCGTAGAAAATGATGAATTGGGCGGTCAAAAACTTGCTGATTCTATTGCTGCAGCTCGCGCTCAAATTAATAAGCTAGTGAATGTACCAGCCATAAATCCAAAATAAATGACCCAAAGGTTCTAGGAAATGTGGGAATCGCGTTAGGGATTTTATTGAAGTCAAATTTTAGGAGATGTCACATGCTGACAGAAAAACAGATTGCGACTGAAACTCACAAGCAAAAAAGCAAATTTGTTACAGTTATTCATCCAGAGAAGTTAATTGCAACAAAAACTACAGAAGAAAATAACGACAACACTTTCCTCATTAGTTGGTTATTTCTAATTGGCTCATTGATGTTTCTATTGGATGGATTTATCGAACTTAGTGAAGGTCTTTCTATCCATGTGTTACTTCACATTACTGCTAGTGGTGTGTTTACTATTGCTTCAGCTCTATTTATTCCAAAAAAATAAACAAAAACAACTGCTCAGAACAGTTTAGTAAAAACATCTCACAATCCCAAACGAGGTTTTCCCATGAAGTTTCTTGCATTTCTGAAAAGAGCGATAAACTCCTGGAAGAAGTTCCGCAAAGCGATCGCAATCGCCTTAATTACTTCCAGTATATTCATTCAAGTACAACCTACTGCACTCGCTGCGAACCAATCAGCAGATGATATTTTCTTCAAGCAATTAACTGACACAACCTATGCGGCTTGGAATACCTGCAATCCAGATAAAGTCGCTGAGTTTTATCTCAACGATCCAAAGTTAGTTATTTATGATGCAACCCCTTTAAAATATCAAGGCTGGAAAGAATTTAAAGCAGGTATTCAAACCCATCTGTTTGGTAAACTCAACCATTTTAAACTGACTGCTAATGACGATCTACATGCTACCCGACATGATAATTTGGTTTGGGTAACCTTTACCTACCACCTGTCTGCAGAAACAAAAAATGGTCAATCCATTGAAACCGAAGGTCGTCAAACAGACCTATGGGAAAAGCATAATGGGAAATGGGCGATCGTCCACGAACATACTTCTGCTCCGGTATCTCTTTAAACTTTAGTTATCGACGCAGGAGATAAAACTATTGAGAAAGAGTGTATCGATAACAAGTTGGTCATTTATCATTGGCTCAGTCTTCTTCGCGATCGATGGAATTTTCCAAGTTGTCAATGAGTTTTCTATTACGTCTTTACTGTATTTATCGGGAAGCATTTTATTTGTAGTGGGTTCAATCTTTCTGATACCGGAATCCTCAAGAAAGTCACCACAGGATAAAAACAGGTTTTAAAGAAGACCTATCCGGTACCAAAAGTCTACAATTTAGTAAAGGAGATTGATCGTGACCTCTCTTCTCGAAGCAAATAATGTGACTTATGAGCCTTTCAGTATAAATCTTCTGGAACCAACAGCACTTGTAGTGGGTCAAGCATTTTCGGGCTCCGATCCAATAGCAGTTGTTCAGGAATTATCTGTCCAAGATTTTTATGAATATATTCTCTTGTTGGGAGAATGGCTTGCTGAATTAGGACTTTCTATCATCGCCAAGGATAAGGAATCCGAACAGGTAATTGGTGCTTTAATTGCTGCTGATTTCGCTTCTGAACCACCTTTGGAAATGGGAAAAATTAGTGATAAATTTGCACCTATCTTTCATATGTTTGAGTCTTTGGACAATACTTATAAACAAGATAAGCAAATTCAATTTGGTAAATATCTACATTTATACATGCTAGCTGTGTCTCCTCAGCACCGAGGTAAAGGTATAGCTCAAAATCTTGTCTCAACGACCCTGGAGTATGGGAAGAAAGAAGGTTATAAATTTGCAGTGACAGAGGCTGCAAACCAAACCTCACAGCATATATTTGGAAAAGCTGGTTTGATACCACGTTGTAAAGCAATGTATAGCAATTTTACTTATAACGATAAACGTGTTTTTGAAGTAATTAGTGATAAAGGTGGTACATTTTTAATGGATAAACATCTCAACTCTTGAGAATCAGAGAGTCTTATCTTTACAGTTCATTTTATTGATGTCATAGATATTAAGTTCGTCCATGCGAATGGCTTGGATTTAAAGAAATGAAGCACGGGAACGAGCATTGAGTGATGCAAGGGAGAAGATTCAGGAACTAGTCATTAGTTGGTAAGAAGATGAGTGATTAAAAATAATGAGTAATATTGAAGTCATTCAAGAACTATATCGAGCATTCCGCGAAAAGGATTACCAAGCATTTCTGGAAATTTGCACCGAGGATATTGAATGGATTCAAAATAAAGGTTTTCCGGGTGGTGCGACATATCAAGGTGCATCAGAAGTTATTGAGGGAGTTTTCAAAGCTAACGACAACAACTGGGAAAACTTTGCTTATCATATTGAAGAATTTTTAGATGCAGGTAACTCAATAGTTGTAATTGGAAGTTATACTGGGCGTAACCGAATTTCCGGTAATTCTATGAGTAGCGCTGCTGCACATATCTACGACCTGCGCGATGGAAAAGTTTGTCGCTTTCGGATGTTTGCAGATACAAAAACTATTTGGAATGCGACCGCGAAGGAAGTTTGACGTAGATCGAATTAGACAATAAACAGCTTTCAGTCGGATTTTACAGAAGAATAATTCTAACCAAATATCAAATATCAAATATCAAAGTTCAGTTCGTCAATAAGCTTGCAGGTCCATTGTGGTGAAAATCTTGATTGAATAAATTTGGGTCGCCATTGGGGGAATATTTAGCTTCCAGATAGACAACTGCAATCGCTCGATTATTACGTTTAAGTAGTCCCCAAGAACTAGGAATCGTATTTTTAATAACACTACCCTTTAAAGGATCTTTGGGTGCTACTAACTTACCTGAAAATAACTGCTTAATTATTTGGGTTTCTTGCTTGGTTGGAAAGCCCGTATAAAGTTGTGGAGAAAGAAAAAGCTGTCCTTGCTTATTGGACTTTATCGAGTTAGCGTTAATACTGGCATATTCATAAGGAGCTTGGGTAGCTTTAATAACCACCGTTGTTGAGGGTTGATTAGGGAAAGATGCTTGAATTGAATTAAGCAGTTTGCGTAGATTGCCGAGTTCTCCTTTTTCAGCTAGTGTGTTGGTATCAATTGCCTCTAACAACTGTTGAGTAAATAGTCCTAAGACTTGTTTAGCGCTTCTATCCATAGTATTTTGGGTCTGGTTAAATTCGGCTTGAGCCGTTTGGATAGATGACTGGGTACGGACTTGAGTTATTACCTCTAATCCCCCAAACAACAACGCGATTGCAAGAACCGCAGCCAGCATAATTTTGCCTATACGACGCTTCAGGCGTGCAGAAATATGATAGTTTGGTAACAGCGCCCGACTAGCGTTAGCCTCCGCCAGCAAAGCTAAACTCAGTATCACATTCATCACCACTAATACAAAGGCAATAATACCCCCCGCCACTAACAGGGCTCGTACTAACAAACTCCAGGCATCTGGTAAAATATCCCACCTCAAAACCTCGTCAATTACCCACAGCACTATGGCAAAGCAAGACAAGGTTAATAGATAAACCGTAAAATTTGTAACAAGTCGTAGTAGAAACCGATGGTTCATAAATACACCATTACGCGATCGCACAAATAAATAAGCAATAAAATTATTTACATATTCAATATCGAGCTATATTCCCAGTTAAGAGTTCCCAGTTAAGAATTAAGAGCGATAATCGCATTTTTGGTAAGTCTACGAACGCTGTTGCACATATCTACGACTTGTGTGATGGAAAAGTTTGTGGTTTTCGGATGTTTGCAGATACTCGAACAATTTGGGATACAATATTGCAGAAATAGTATTGCGATATTCAAACTTCTAAATCAAGAGGAAACCCATCATTTGTCTGCATTACCAGAGGAAATATTACCAAAAGTTATATTCCCTGCTTGACCTATATTGACACCAATATTACCATCGCCAACTATTCCCACACCATCTTGAACTTGATTGCTGATACTACGGATTTTTTCTTCAGCTTCTGCTTTGACGCTTTCATATCCTTGTTCCGGTAAACCCTTACCACCACGCAACAAAGCTACGGGAAAATCTTCGGTTGCGAAATCAAAGAAAGGTGTTTGTTCATCTTCGATAAGTCTTATTAACCCTGGAATAGCGGTTTCAGATTTGATTTCTCCCAGTGCTATTGCCGCCGTACAACGTACATCTGAATGTTCGTCTTCGATAAGTCTTGTTAATCCTATAATAGCGGTTTTAGATTTGATTTCTCCCAGTGCTATCACCGCCGTACAACGTACATCTGAATCTTGATGTTCGAGAAGTTTTATTAATCCTGGAATAGCGGTTTCAGATTTGATTTTTCCCAATGCATATGCCGCACTATAACGTACATCTGAATCTCGATTTTCGAGAAGTTTTATTAATCCTGGAATAGCAGTTTCAGATTTTATTTCTCCCAGTGCTGTCGCCGCACTAGAACGTACATCCAAATCTTGATGTTCGAGAATTTTTATTAATTCTGGTATAGAAGTTTCAGATTTGATTTCTCCCAGTGAATGTGCTGCTATAGAACGTACAAATGAATCTTGATGTTCGAGAAGCTTTATTAATCCTGGAATAGCAGTTTCAGATTTGATTTTTCCCAGTGCCGTTGCCGCCCTAAAACGTACAAATGAATCTTGATGTTCGAGAAGCTTTATTAATCCTGGAGTAGCAGTTTCAGATTTGATTTCTCCTAGTGCATATGCCGTACTAGAACGTACAGATGAGTCTTCATCTTCGAGAAGTTTTATTAACTCTGGAATAGCAGTTTCAGATTTGATTTCTCCTAGTGCATGTGCTGCACTAGAACGTACAGATGAGTCTTCATCTTCGAGAAGTTTTATTAACTCTGGAATAGCAGTTTCAGATTTGATTTCTCCTAGTGCATGTGCTGCACTAGAACGTACAGATGAATCTTCATCTTCGAGAAGTTTTATTAACTCTGGAATAGCAGCTTCAGATTTGATTTCTCCTAATGCATATGCTGCACTGGAACGTACATATGATTCTTTATCTATTAACAGTTTTATTAACTCTTGAGTTGTAGTATTTGATTTTATTTTTCCTAAACTATCAGCAGTAACATAACGTATATCTGGAACAGGATCTTTGAGAAGTTTAATTAACTCCAGAGTCGCTACATGTGATTTCATCTGTCCCAGTGCATGTATAGCACAATAGCGTACATATGATTCTTCATCTTTTAGAAGCTTAATTAGTACTGAAACTAAATTTTGCAATTTAGTTTTACCCAGCATATTTGCAGTTCTAGAACGCATATGAGGTTTTTGATTCTCAATAAGTTTAATTAACTCTATATGCACTGCATCGTATTTGATCTCTCCCAATGCTTCCACTGCCCTATAACGTACATGTATGTCTTCATCTTCGAGAAGTTTAATTAACCCTGGTATTACTGTTTCAGACTTGATTTTTCCTAGTGCTTCCGCCGCTCTATAACGTACATCTGAGTCTTTATATTCAAGAAGTTTAATTAACCCTGGTATTACTGTTTCAGACTTGATTTTTCCCAGTATATATCCCACCCTATAACGTACGTCTGAGTCTTCATATTCGAGAAGTTTAAGTAAACCTGGTATCGCTGCTTCAGACTTGATTTTTCCCAGTGCATATTCCGCGCCATAACGTACATTTGAGTCTTCATGTTCGAGAAGTTTTATTAATCCTGGAATAGCAGTTTCAGATTTGATTTCTCCCAATGCATATGCCGCGCCATAACGTACATCTGAATGTTCATTTTCGAGAAGTTTGATTAATTCCGGAACTACAGTATGAGACTTTGTTTTTTCTAAAAGTCGAATTTTGAGTAAAGGAGGAATTTCTAAGCTTTCAACTAAACTAACAGTCTTTTCTTGTAATTCTGCTTTAACTTCCCCTGCTAACCTTGCACCTAATTGTAAATCTACCTCTAAAGCTAATTTCACCAAACGTAAAGACGCAAAATTTTGCGTCTCTACATCTAGCAACTGCATCATCAATGCAATGGGTTCAGTCCACTTCAAATAATTCAAATAATCCCACTGCAATTCATCATCACTTAAATTAGATATTTCTTCTAATAATCTTTCTGCAGTGTAATATTCTTGCAGCAGTTGGTGGCGAAACTGAATCTGATTTTCTGCTCCTAATTGAATCAGGTGATGTTTGAGTAAATCATCTAACCATTTTTCTGCTTTCCAATGTTGATGATATCCTTGCTGTCGGAGAAATTCCGCCAGTATCGTTTCAGCTTGTTGTCGAGGAATCGCAACAAGAATTTCTGTTTTTGATTCTCCCTGGGTCATCACCCAAGCTAAATGCTGTAGTAACCGTTTCCACCAACGTCGAGATTCATCTGTTACGGGAATATCTTGCTTTAGTTTTTTATCATAAATCTCTGTGAAACGACGAAATACCGAACCCAAGTTAGCAGGTACTTTATTTTGGTTGTTAGTAAAAACTGAACAAAGCATCCATAACAGTAAAGGTGTTTCTCCAAATTCCCGCAAACGTCCTTCCAACTGCTTGAGCATATCTTCCCCTTGTTGTGGTAAATACGCACATACAAATTCCCGCATCTGTTTTTCAGTCAGGGGTTGCATTTGCAGCTTTTTCTCAAGACCCAAATCCCCACCAACCCCCAAGTCTCGCGTGGTGAAAACCATCGGGGTAGTGTTTTGGTAGTCTTGGCGAAATTTATATAAATCCCGTCGCGCTGCTTCTGATGGTAATTCGTTGACCCCATCCATTAACAGCAGAAATTTTCCTTGTCGCAACAATGTAGAGACGTTACATGTAACGTCTCTACCATCGATGGGTAAATTAGGATCGTGACGTAGGAGGAAATCGTGAATTAAGTCGATAATTGAGCTTTGGTAAAAGCGGAGTTCTACGAGGATGGGGATTTGTTTATTTTCTTGATAATTTTGTGCTTCTTCGAGCAACAACCGTACTAAAGCCGTCGATTTTCCCGAACCCGGACGACCTACCAGTAAAACGTGGTCAGCAGCATATTTACGCAGACCATCTAGAACAGTTAACCGTTCGGTTTGTTCTGATTTTTTTTCCTTGCTTTCCTTCTGCTCTTCAATCGTCTCTACCATCAACCCAATGTCTAACAATGGGGATTGCAGTTTCCGTTCGTGCTGTTTTTTCCCCACTACATCCGTGAGGGTATAATAATCCCACCATTGGGCGTAAGTTTTACATAGCGATCGCAGATAGGCTTCAGGATTCACCACTTTTACAACTTAAAAATTTCTGAGCTAAAATTCCTGAGTTAGGAATCATACTGTTTTCTACAGCATATTTTATCGAATTCCAAAAGAATCAGAAATGATCGGCTATGATGTTGACACATTAGAGACGTACTATAATACGTCTCTAGATTGAACTTCAGGTAGCAAAAAATCCTTAGATATTCCCAGCAAACACCTTTTGCGCGGGTCCGGTCATATAAACTTTTTGGTCCACTTCCGACCATTCAATTTGCAAACATCCCCCCGGAAGTTCTACCGTCGCTTTACGTCCACACTTTCCTGCTAAAACTCCAGCAACTAATGTGGCACATGCACCAGTACCACAAGCTAAAGTAATACCTGCACCTCGTTCCCATACTCGCATTTTCACGTAGTCAGAACTTACCACCTGAATAAATTCGGTATTGGTTTTCTGGGGAAAAGCCGAGTGAGTTTCAAATTGAGGTCCAATTTTTTCTAACTCAATCGCCGCAACATCATCAACAAAAGTAATACAGTGGGGATTACCCATACTCACACAGGTAACATCCCAAGATTTTCCTGCAACTTCCAAAGGTCGATTCACAACCTTCTCATCTTTGGGAGCCAGAGTAGTAGGAATTTCACCCGCAAGTAATCGAGGAAAACCCATATCTACTTTGATTTGACCGTCGGGCATAATTTCAGGAATAATTTCCCCAGCTAAGGTATTAATGTGATATTTACTTTTGCTGTTATCCCCTTCCAAATCCACTAGAAAAGCAGCCAGACAGCGAATACCATTACCACACATTTCCGGTTCCGAACCATCGGAATTAAAAATCCGCATAGTGTAATCACTAACATTTTCACCCGGCAGAGCAAAAATTACACCATCAGCGCCAATGCCAAAATGGCGATCGCACATCTTAACTGCTTGCTCTGGAGTTACTACAGGTTCTGGATTTGAACGGTTATCAACCAGAATAAAGTCGTTACCTAATCCTTGATACTTAGTAAATTCGATTGCCATTTATCGTTTTAATGAATTATCACAGTAGTGAAATTGTTAGTTGTTGATTTTTAGTGACTGATTGTTAATCGTTAATTATTAGTTGATTAGCAATCCCGAAACACTAACCATATAAACCAACCACATACATATATCATTACCAATATGCTTACTGAATTAGATACTTCATTACCAAGCGTTAAGCAACTCCAGAATTCGATCAAAGAAGCAAAACAAGTAGAGTTAAAGCTAGTGACAGGAGACTTACTAGCCGGAAAAATATTATGGCAAGATCAATATTGTGTTTTTCTCGCCAGCGAAAATACACAAAAAACTATGATCTGGAAACAGTCAATTGTTTATATGAAGGAAGGTTAGGTAGGGGCGATCAGGGATTGGGTATTGGCGATTTGGAGGTTAGAAGCAGCAATCAAAAAAATATTACGATTACCAATTACCAATTACCAATTACCAATTATCAATTACCAATTACCAATTACCAATTACCAATTACCAATTACCAATTACCAATTATTCCCGCAAATCATCCAAAGGTAAATAATCCCGCAATGCTTCAGCTTCTCCCGCTTGGACTATTGGTATAGATACCAACTCCGGTTGACTGGTAGGAGAAAGTAACTCTTCCAACTGACTCAGACTCGATAAATTACCACACAGTAACACTTGGTCATTTTCTTTTAACTTGGTATTGCTGTGGGGAAAGCGAATAAATTTGCTTCCGCGACGTATAGCTTGTATTTCCACGCTATATCGATTGCGCAGATCTAAATGATTTAAAGTTTTTTCTGTCACAGGACAATTCTCACTCACAATTACCCACTGACAAGCACTATTTTCCCCCGGAATAGTCGCTTGACCTTTTGCAAATTCATTAAAACCTGCAATTTCTCGGGAAGAACCCACCACTAATAGTTTGTCACCTTCTTGTAGTCTAGTTTGTGGTATGGGAAAGTCTATTTCCTCTCCTCCTTTACGGCGAATAGCCATTACACTGACTCCAGTGACATAGCGCATATCTGCTTGTTCTAAACTCATACCAATCAGAGGTGAACCTGCAGGGAGGGGATACCATTTTGAGTTCATTTCTCTGGTCGCTTGTCGTAACTCCCGAGAAACCTCAGATGGAGATTGTTCCGGTCGCAAATCTAAATAATGACGACTACGAATTTGCTTAATTTCCCGTCGTACTAAATTAGGTGATATACCTACATCATTTAATAGGTAAGTTACCATTTCCAGACTTGCTTCAAATTCCGGTTGTACTACCTCCCGCGCTCCTAGTTGGTAGAAAGTTTCAATATTTCTATTGTTATTAGACCGTACTACCACATTTAAATCTGGATCCAATTCCAAAGCACGCTTCAAACTAAGACGGGTACTCATTGGATCGGGAAGCGCGATCGCCATTCCTTTTGCATTAGTAATTCCTGCTGCTTCCAAAACGTGGAAACTGACACAATTACCGTATATGTAGGGTATTCCCGCGTCTCTTAATTGTTGAATTCTACTTTCGGACTGATCGATTACAACTAGTGGTAAATTATGAGCGAGTAACAATTTAACTAAATTTTTACCAACTCGCCCGTAACCACAAACCACCACATGGTCCCTTATCGGTAGTTCTTCGGACATTTCCTGTGGCATTCCATCCCCATCAAAATAAGGTTTGAGCCACGGCATTGATTCAATGATGTTAAATAAAAATGGTATTAAACGCAGTACGAAGGGTGTTACCACCAATGTCACCGCTGTTGTTCCTAAAATAAGTAAATATACTCGGCGCGAAACTAACCCTAAAACTTGTCCTTCACTGGCGAGAACAAAGGAAAATTCCCCAATCTGAGCTAACCCCAAACCAACTATTAAAGAAGTTTTTAATGAATAACGAAATAATTTTACTAGTGGGGTAACAATCAAGAATTTACCCACGAGTACTAACGCTACTAACCCCAGAATTAATTCAAGATTTTGCCATAAAAATAACGGGTCGATTAGCATCCCGATCGCAGCGAAAAACAAACTAGCGAAAATATCTCGTAATGGTTCCACATAGCTTAGAGTTTGATCTGCATATTCCACCTCAGAAATCATCAAACCGGCGACAAAAGCCCCCATTTCAATCGAAAGTCCCAATCTCTCGGTGAGAAGCGCAATTCCCAAACACAGCGCCACAACTCCCAACAAAAATAACTCTCGACTTTCCGTCCGGGCTAATAACCGCAATAAAGGTGGTATCAACCAAATTCCTGCAGCAACTGCACCTGCAGCAAATAAACCTATTCGCAACAGCGCATACAATACCGCGATCCAAATAGTCTCCGCTGGTTGGTTCAGAGCAGGTAACACTGCTAGCATCAATCCCAATGCTAAATCCTGTACCACCAAAATCCCCAACATTACCTGTCCGTGGGGAGTTTCCGTCTCATTGCGTTCCATCAAACATTTGAGAACAACCGCAGTTGAAGACAAAGACAAAATTGAACCCAAAAATACACCTTGGGCTGGGGATTCAACCCATCCCACCGCGACGGAAATCAGGGTCGTAACTAGGATTGTTAAAACTATTTGTAGTCCACCACCACCCAAACTAATTGTTTTGACTTTTTTCAATTCTGCCAGGGAAAATTCTACTCCCAGAGCAAATAATAAAAAAGCGACACCAAACTGTGCTAATGTCTCTACTTGAATTACTTCTTTAATTAATCCCAAGCCGGATGGTCCCACAATCATCCCGCCAATGAGATACCCGAGCAACACTGGTTGTTTCAACAGTGACGCTAAAAGTCCGCCACTAGCCGCCACAGCTAGCACCGAGACTAGATCGACTATTAATCTAAAATCTTCCTGCACAAGACAATTTTAATTAAGAACTGTTAAGAGGTATTAACCTTACTCTACAAACTTTTATGTACTCCTGTGTAGAATTCGGAGAAATTGATACCAGATAGAAAATTTGTCACTCATCTGAAATATAGCTTAATATACCTTGAAAGGTGGATGCTAGGGAATAGGGAATGAGATATTAAGGATAGGGTTCGGGAAATAAATGTTACCAATCTATAATTATATTGAACCTTGTTGTTTATATTAAAGTTTGTTTTGTTATACAAAATTATATTTTTACTATGTATTTAATACTATAAGCTGATTCCAGCTTTATCCTCATATGGTTGACCGATTCTCTCTGATTTTGGTTAAATTACGGTAATTTAATATGGAATTGAATTGTCGAGGTCAGCAAATTTTTATCTACAGAATTATACTCAACAAAACAAAAAATATTTTTGCTTGACAGATACTAATATTTCTTATGCAGTTATTTTAGAGTCACTAATTATCTTTATATTTATTTATTTATTTTGCTTGACTCTGTGAAATTAATCCCCAACCCTAGGCTGGATAGTTGTTTAATTCAGTTGATTAACCTTTTTTAATTTCTTTCAAGAAAGTCTAATAATCCAATCAATAGTCTATTCGCATCACATTATTGATTGGAAATTTGGAATCACGTACGGATTATTTGTAGGCGATAGTGTGTATAAGCGCTAAAATCTCGATTATAACCATTATGTTATATGTTCAACAAGTATATATTTGCTCATTTTGCCTATTAAGTGCAACATCATCCTTTATGCATAAGTTCAACAACAAAAACCTAAATTTATTGTATTAACTTATAGTATTTCCGATTTTTCCACGACCCTAGTGACCTAAATTATTGAGCTTTGTTGGGTTATGCATCGTCGCACAGTATGGGCTCATGCTCTTCAATCCAATCGACTACAAAACCTGATGAACTTATATCCTTAAGTAATTCCAATAAGTAAAGATGCAGATTCTGGTAAGCTTAAAGTTTGGTGATGGTAACTTTCAGGAAGGATTTAGTCGAAATCAAAGCACAGTACACTTCATCAGTGCTGAGAGGAAACCTACAGAACTAGAAGTCCAACTTCCACCCGCACCAGAAATTCCAACCTTATATCAAACATGGCAAAGTACGTATATCAATTTAGTTGGTCCTTTGAGATTGGGATTCAAAAAAAAACAAACTACTAATTTTTCCTGGTCTGAATGCTATCAGGAATGTGAAAATTCTGCTCAAAGTTTGCAAAACCAATTAAACTCTTGGCTTGATAGCGTTAAATCACAATTAAAACCATTAGTAATATCAGATTCCAATCCTGAAATAATATTTATTGTTGATACTCAGGAAATTAAATCTCAATCGACGTCAGATATTTTACATCGTCTCCCTTGGCGAGAATGGAATTACTTCCCCGACAATTCCAGTGTAGAGGTTGGATTATCCTTAAATAAGTCTCAATTAAAAGTCAAACCAATTGAAAATCAAGTATTTCGGCGAGTTAAAATAACTAGTATATTTGGTGACAGCCAAAATATAGATATTGAAACAGATCGAGAATTAATCGAAAAATTAAAGCAACAGGGAGCAGAATTAACTTTTCTCTCCCAACCACAGCGCTCAGACTTTATCAAGTTATGGGATGAACCTTGTGACATCTTGTTTTATAGCGGTCACAGTGAAAGCGATCGCAACAGTCAAATAGGTTCATTACAAATAAGTCCTAGCGATCGCTTAAATCCAGAGGAAATTAGGAATACTTTCCGCGAGGCGATTGTTAAAGGTTTAAGGTTAGCTATCTTCAATTCTTGCGATGGTTTGGGTTTAGCACAACAACTAGCAAATTTGGGTTTGCCATATGTTATTGTCTGGCGAGAACCAGTACCGGATAAAATCGCCCAAGATTTTCTCAAGTATTTTTTACATTCTTTTTCTCAAGGAAAATCTTTATTTGCTTCTGTACGAGATGCAAGGGTTAAACTCCAAGAACTTACAAATAAAGAAGATTCTCAAAAGCAAATACCAGGGGTCAATTGGTTACCAATTATTTGTCAAAATACTTCAGATCCAGCTCCCAATTGGGAAGATTTGGGAGGACTAACAGGAAAACTTCCCGATTCTCCTTACAAAGGGTTATCCCCATTCAGGGAAGAAGATACATCGATGTTCTTTGGTAGAGATAAATACATTGCAGATTTGGTCGATGCTGTAAATACTAAACCATTAGCTGCTGTGGTTGGTGCTTCTGGAAGTGGAAAATCTTCTTTGGTATTTGCTGGTTTGGTTCCTCGTTTGAGAACTGCTGGTACTGAGCACATAGTATCCTTCCGTCCGGGAAAAAATCCCTTTGATGCTTTAGCAATAGCTTTAAATTCCCACGTGCAATCCTTGATTGAGTTTCAAAGGGACAAAGAAATAGAAACTAACAGCCGCAGATTGCAGGAACTGGAATTAGAAGTAGATTTGCAATATGACCAGCAAGCTTTGTGTGGGTTCATTAAAGATATTATTATTTCCGCTGGGCAAAAACTCCACGGAAGTTTTGTACTAATTGCCGATCAGTTTGAAGAACTTTATACTTTGGCGACTGAATCACAGCGTCAACCTTTTCTAGATGCATTATTATATGCTGTAAAATTCGCCCCGAATTTCTTCACTTTGGTTATCACACTCAGGGCTGACTTTATGGGAAAAGCCTTGGATTATCAACCAATGGGTGAAACCTTGCAGAAATATCCACCAATATTACTCACCTCAATGAACCGGGAGGAATTAGCCCAAGCAATAGAAAAACCTGCCGAAAAAATGAAGGTGGAATTAGAAAAAGGTTTAACGGCAAAATTAATTGACGATCTAGGCAAACAACCAGGGCGTTTACCTTTACTAGAGTTTACCCTGACCCAACTATGGGACAAACCAAATAAATGGTACCTTACACACCAAGCTTATGGAGAAATTGGCGGTTTAGAGAAAGCTTTAGCCAAATATGCAGATTCCGTCCTAAATATCTTGTCCGTTACAGAAAAACAACAAGCCGAACGGATATTTATTCAACTAGTACGCCCAGGAGAAGGTACGGAAGACACTAAACGGGTCGCAAATCGTCATGAGGTAGATGCATATAATTGGGATCTAGTCAAACGTCTAGCTGATTATCGTTTGGTAGTCACGGCTTGGGATGAAGGCGATCGAGTTGAGACGGTAGAAATTGTCCATGAAGCCTTAATTCGGGAATGGGGTCAACTGCGACAATGGATCGATTTTGACCGTAACTTCCGGGCTTGGCAAGAACGTTTGCGTGTTGCAATGTATCAATGGGAGCAGAGTGGGCGGGATGAAGAAGCATTGTTACGAGGTGCAATGTTGTTAGACGCCCAAGAAAGGCTTAAACAGCGACCATTTGACCTTGCATCTTCCGAACAAGACTTTATTAAAAGTAGTACAAGATTGCGCCTGCAACAAAAAAATCAGGAAAAACGTAGAAGAAAGCTGACTGTTTTCAGTTTGGCTAGTGGTTTTGTATTAGCTTTAGGTCTTTCTGGATTTGCTTGGTTACAATGGCAACAATCTGAAATGACCTTGCTCAAACAAAGTAATGCTCTTGCAAACTATTCACTAGAACTTTCCAATCAAGGAAAATATTTAGATGCCCTAATAGAAGGTTTACGAGCGGCAAAACCACTACAAAATAAAACAGCTAATACTTCCAGACAGCTTACAGCTTTAGAGACATCCGTATATGCAGTAGAGGAACGCAATCGGTTAGCAAAGCATAGCGCGCCGGTCATAGATGTAGCATTTAGTCCTGACGGTAAAATCATTGCTTCTAGTAGTTACGATAGTACGGTGAAGCTGTGGAATAATCAAGGAAAATTGATTAGAACTCTGAGGGGACATAAGGGACCAGTCAGTGGAGTAGCATTTAGCTCAGACGGAAAGACCATCGCCTCCACCAGTAGAGATAATACAGTAAAGTTGTGGAATACCCAGGGAAAATTGCTTAGAACTCTTAAGGGACATACTGCACCGGTTCTTAGGGTGGTATTCAGCCCCGACAGTGAAACTATCGCCTCAACTAGTAGAGATAGAACAATAAAACTTTGGAATATTCAGGGAGAATTACTTAAAACTCTTAGAGGACATGAATTAGAGGTAATTGGAGTGGCGTTTAGCCCTGACGGGAATAGCATAGCCTCTGCTAGTTCGGATAAAACCGTCAAACTATGGAATATCCAGGGACAGGAAATTCAAACCCTTAGGGGACATGATGCAGGAGTTGTAGGAGTCGCATTTAGTCCCGATGGCAAAACTATTGCTTCGGGTAGTAGAGATAAGACAGTAAAATTATGGAATATTCAAGGAGAACTAATCAGAACTTTCAGGGGTCACGATGGAAGAGTTCGGAATGTGTCATTTAGCCCCGACGGTAAAACTATTGCTTCAGGTAGTTCGGATAGGACAGTGAAATTATGGAATCTGCAAGGTATTGAGATTAAAACTTTTGAAGGGCATGATGGAGGTGTAATTGGGGTAGTATTTAGCCCCGATGGGAAGACCATCGCTTCTACCAGTTATGATAAAACAATAAAACTGTGGAATATTCAAGAGCAGGAAAGTAAAACTTTCAAGGGACATCAAGCATCAGTGATCGGGGTAGCATTTAGCCCTGACGGCAAAACCATTGCTTCTGCTAGTAATGATAAAACAGTAAACTTATGGAATACCCAGGGACAGAACATTGCAACTCTGAAAGGACATGGCAATTTAGTGTGGGGCGTAGCATTTAGTCCTGACAGTAAAATTATTGCTTCTACCAGTTCGGACAGAACCGTGAAATTGTGGAACATGCAAGGAGAATTAATCAAAACCCTTGAAGGACATGACGATTTAGTCTGGGGTGTAGCATTTAGCCCTGACGGTAAAATTATTGCCTCAGTAAGTAACGATAAAACAGTAAAGCTCTGGAGTATTGAAGGACAGTTACTAAAAACTTTGAAGGGACATGACGGTCCAGTCTGGGGTGTAGCATTTAGTCCTGACGGTAAAACTATCGCTTCTGCAAGCAACGATGGAACCGTAAAGCTGTGGAATATTCAGGGTATTGAGCTTAAAACTCTGAGGGGACATAATGCAGGGGTATGGGGTGTAGCATTTAGCCCTGACGGTACAACAATTGCTTCTGCTGGTAACGATGGAACCGTGAAGCTGTGGAATAGTCAAGGCGAACCGATAGAGACTATTCTTAAGGAAAATGATGCAGAAGTCTGGGGTGTCGCATTTAGTCCCAACGGGAAAATAGTTGCATCTGGAAGTAACGATGGGACGGTAAGATTATGGAATATTCAGGGACAGTTGATTGCAACCCTCAGGGGACATGATGCAGAGGTCATTGGGGTAGCATTTAGTCCTGACGGGAAAACCATCGTCTCTGGTAGTTACGATAAGACGGTGAAGCTATGGAATGTTGAGAAGATGAAAGCACAGGATGTTGAATTAAATGATTTACTGAGCAGTGGTTGTAATTGGGCGCGGGATTATCTCAAATATAATGCTAGTCTCAGTGAGGAAGATAGGCATTTGTGCGATGGTGTGGAGTAGTGGTAAATGTTAATATTTTTTATCTATGCCAAACTAGATTAACTACTTTTCAAAAATCCCTTCACTGTCTCAATAGAAATAGTAATAACAGGATGCTTGAATATTTCCTTTAATATTTCCGTACCACCTGCTTCCAATGCACTCAGAAATCGTTTCTTGAGAGTTGGTTTACTCTTAATCTCTTCTTTGATAGCTTCAGTGGCTACAGCTTCGCTTCGAGTGATAGAAGATTCAGCGAGTTTTTCTATAAATGGCTGAATTTCTTTCCGAAGTTCAGCTTTCAATTTAGCGATATCGATTGATTGAGAAATTTCAATTTGACCACCTTCTATTTCAGAAGAATCAGTTACATCTTTGTCAATAGACACAGAGGCATTATTTTTTGCTGTATCTTTCCCTTGGACAGTCTTAATTTTTCCACTTCTAACTTTTGAGTGATTCACATTACCACCAATTTTTAGCGATGCGTCATTTTCATTAGCCATGCTTTTACCTCATTTATCAACTGCGTTTCAATTAATAAAATTTAGTCTTGTTCATCTTCTTCAGTAGAAGATTCATCTGTATTAGATTCGTCATTTGTTGAGATATCTTCTTCATCCGAATCAGAACCTTCATAAGCTTTAGTTTCAATAGTGGCTCCGTCCATTTCACTATCATTCACATCACCACCTATCTCGATTGAAGCATCATTTAAATCTTGAGCAGCGCTTTTAGCAGTAGCTTCAGCCTTTGTATCATTATATATGTACGATACAATTGAAGCACTTTCTTTAGAAAGATTAGATATAACAGCAATCGGAGATATTTGTCCCGTAACTATCTTTAAAAAATCTTGTTTAGTTATTTGAATTTCTCCATATTTCTCTGGGCTCGGACTCCACTCAATGAAGTCAATATCGCAATTACTTATTAATTTTTTTTCTTCACTATTTTTTTGCTCACTTGTTATATTTAAATTAAAGCTTCCTCTTTGAGTGTTATAAAAATTAGCACTGTGAAGCTTGCATCTATCCATGCTTACTGCAGTTAAGTCTGCACTTCTAAAATCTGAACCAGTCATATCGCTAAGACTAAAGTTACTATTTATTAGTTTAGCTTCGCAGAAAACACTTTTCACAAAATTACATCTATCTATATTTATTTTTACTAGTCTTGCTTTTGTTAAATTTACTTCACTTAAATTACATTCTTCTCGAAACTTACTAAAAGAAATATCCGCTAATGAAAGATTAGCAGCTTTATTTTCTCTCCCGTGAAAGCTACTTCTAATAAATTCACAATTGTAAAGCTTTGCTCTCGATAAATCAGTTGCTTCAAAGTCTGTATTTTGAATGATGTTATTACTAATATCAACAAAACTCATTAATGCACTGTTGAATTTGCAGTTTAGAATTTTTCCTTTATTATTAATATATTGTTCACCCTTTATAAATTCAGATTTATTTCCAATACAACAACGAATCAGCAAAGTTTGGTCGGCTTCTAAATCTTTTATCTTATTAACTTTTGATTTGTTAATCTCATCTAATAATGAAACAAATTTAGACTTAGTAAATATTGTTTGATTTAAACGACAATTATAAAAGTTAGTTGCTGAAATCTTTCCTTCAGAAAAATCTGCGTTTGTTAAATCGCAATTATACAACTTACTACTTATATCACATTTTATAAAGCTAGAATATCTTAAATCACAGTCATTAAAAATTAGGGTTCGATCTTCTTCAATTCTTATTCTACTACGATAGACATGACATTGCTCAAATCTCGCTTTTTTTAAAACTACATGCAAAAATCCTACATCAGAAAAATAAGACTTATTAAAAATAACACTTTCAAGATTAGAATCAACAAATCTTAAATGATAAAAATTAGAATTACTGAAATCAGAATTTTCCAAATTGCACCCAAGAAAATTAACATTATAAAAATAACTATTCGAACAGCAGATATTATTTAAATTAATAAGTTCTGAAAAATCAACATCAATAATTTTAATTCCATATTCACTACATTTTTCTAAAAATATTCTTGGATCTTTATTACTTAAGTCTATCTGATTTACTTCGGCTTTAAAGGTAATAGAAATTAAATCATTATTAATCCGTATCTTGTCTGCACCTTTTAATTTACCCGTACTAGAACTTAGAGGAGTAGAGTTAATATGAACCCTAATTTCTGAGTCACTATACTGGTTAAACTCAAAGCCATTTAACTTTGACCAAGATATATCCATGAAAAACCAGCATTTTGAAGTTGGTATGGTTGAAAATAGCGCTGTAGGTATGATGTACACTTGAGGATTTTGAAGGTCTCCATGTACGACCAAACTGCAAACATGAGCGTTATGCTCAAAACTAATATTTAACTCTTCTGGTGGAAAAACACTTCTGTGTTTAGGTGTAATTGCAAAATTGATTTTCATGACTAATTAGATTCCCATTGCATAGTAGAACTAATTGCATTTTTTATTCTCTCTAATACATCCAAAGGATGACTCATAATTTCTTCTGTTGTAATTTCAAGTACACAGTAACCACTAATCTGCTCTTCAACTAACTTGTTTTTAAAAATACTCTCAGCTTCCTTATCCCACTTTTTAGCATCACTCTTAAATTGTTCATCGCGACAATATACAGTTACTCTATAAGGTTGAAAATACAGGACTAAACATTGTGCTAAATCATTTCTTGGTGCGTAGCCGGTTATATGATGAGGTACAGGTAAATCATTTTGCTGCTCCATTATACTAAGAAGTCTACGAGCAACAAAAGATAACTCAGAAGGTAATTGTATATCTTGCCAACTGAAGTCAGGATTTTGCCATTTCCAGTAATAAGTTGGTATTTCTACGGTTTTGTCGTTACTCTTTGGAGTCATATCAAGTTTAGGGAAGCTGAAGTTATTAATAAATTCATCAATACCAGCGAAATCTTTCCCAGCTAAATCTTTTACTTTATTTACTAAGTCTTTAATGGGTCTTCTACTATTATTAAATTTAGTTTTGAGTTGTTTTATCGAAGTTAAATAGTTTTTATAATCATTATTTTGTTGTTCCAAATTTTGTATTAGTTGAAGCTGTTCTTCTTTTAATATTTCAAGTTGCTCAAGCTGTTCTCTATCTTGTATATTTTGTTCTTCTAAATTTTGTTTTTCACTTATTATATATTGTAAATTTTGATTAGCTTCTTCCAATTGGCGATTTGCATCTTCCGCTTGTTGACTTTTTTCTTCATATTCTTCTCTTAAGCGTATTTGTTCTGCATTTTTATAGAATGGTCTTGGATTGATACCATAGATGCTTATCGTCTGTAATTCTTCGCGTGCTTTCACATATTTACTGAAAGCAGCAATTATACCTTTACTTAGACAAAATGAAAAAGTTGAAGATACAGCAGCTACACTAAAAGCAATAACAGGGATTGGAATTAAATCACGTACAAAAATAAAGTTTTGATTAAAATTTTGATTTCCTGACAAGACAGCTTGAAATGTCAATAATAAATCTCCAGGAAGTAGTATCCAAACAATTGGTGAAAATTTGATACCAATTAATGATATTTTTATTTTCTTATTTAATAATTCTGATTCATCTATTAACGTAGTCAAAGGTAGAGATGCTGTTACAAGTAAGCCAATTAAAGTTTTAATTGGAAATCCCCATAATTTATCAGTAACAGAGAGTCCGAATCTTTCGCCGAAAGAATATTCTAATATTGCTAGTTGTCCAAAACTTTGCAAGATTAAAAATAACACTAACATCGAAAAAATTGTGAACTGATATAGTTTTTGCTGTTGGTACCATTTTTCTAGTTTTTGGCGATATAGTGAATTTTCAACATAATTTTTATATACCTGTTCAACCAGTTGTATCTGACTATAATTATTTTCGTTCATAAATTTAATTCTCAATAACAAATATTAAAGAAATAATTTCCAACGTTTATCAACTTGGTGCTAATTGCTACATGTAAGTAATTAGTCAAAATTTATAAGATGAATTTTTAATCAAACTTTGAAGCTCTTATAATTGATCAAAAATCATTAATAAATAACTTTGCACCACATTTAAGGTCACAAATTTAGCATTTTAATGGAGTGTTCCATATTGTAAATACTTGTAAGTTTTATTTTTTCAAATCTTCAGGTATCTTACATGGAGGATAATCTGCTGTGTCTAAATACGTTTTTTCATACTTGGAAATTATTAATTCTTCAATCTCGCGGTCGACATGTAATCCTCCCCTATCACTTATCTCTGAAATTTCTTCTATTATCTTTCCGTCAACTGATTTTCCCTCACTAAACGCATCCACTGTTTGAAGTCTTCCTCTATCTCTTTGTCTAAATAAATTTCTCAATATAGGATATTTTTGATTAAAGTTGAAAAATTCTATTCTTCCAACCTTAGATGTTTCTTTTTCCCATACATATCGTTCAATACTTATATCGCTCCTAGCATCTCTCATTTCCACTGGTAGAGAGATTAAAAATATAACGCTTTTTATATTTTGGTCATGTATCTTTAAATTTCTTTCCATACTCAATGTTAAAACCGAATTTTGACCCTTAATTTTCAACCATTTCCAGGCTAGACAAGTATCTTTTTTTGTGTAAAAAAAACCGTTTTTAAATTCATCTATACGACTGATTGTAAAAGTATTAGGTTGACTTGAAAATGTAACAAAACTTGTAATCTTAGGTGTATACTCTTTGCCAGATAATAAATTTTCTTTATTTAATAGCTCTACATTGACGTTGACTGGTAATCTCAGAAATAACTTTTTAGGTGAACAACTATTACTTCCAAAGACACGGCTAAAAATAAAATCATTTAATTGTACGCTCTCTTTTTGGGCATCTTGGTTCGCCGCAAATTCACATTTGCTTTGACAAGATGTAATTATTAAATTAACCAGGACAATAGTTGTAATAATTACTAGATATTGGGAAATATTTTTTATTAACACTTCATAAATCCCTATATATTTTATATCTGCGAAATCAGCAATACTTCTCTACTGAAGACTATAAATAGTAGTATTGATTTATATCAGTAATCAGCAAGCCTTAGAGAACTATACAATTACCTAATGTTAATATATACAGTTTTTATTTGGTTAATACTAGTGTAATACAAATTACTTCTACAAGGTTCTAAATATTTGCGAACTTTTTTATTCTTATTATTATTTGAATTAAACAAAAATTACGAAATATTTTCTGTAACTATATTTTTAAATCACTTTATGGAAAGTATATGATAATCTGATGTTGTCAATTTTTTAATAAGTTAATCCTTATTATAGGTCGAAAAGTTAGATTGTATTTATTCAGTAAATACCAGAAAAATCAAAGATTATTTGGGGTAATTCAAAATTATTGGTGCGGGCGATACTTGTTCTTGAAATTCCTTTATCATGTGAAATTACTTTAAAATTATCCACTAAAAAATCTGACTCAAAAGCTTCATCTCCAACATCCACAATCTCATCATATATAGGGCATATTAACTTGATTCCCAGACTCAGTCTGGGAATCACAATTTAGAGGCTCTGCCTCTTGGCTATGATAAAAAAGAGTCAAAAGTAAATTATCAGCTTGAAACAGTCATCATATCCGTAGGAAATAAAACCCCACCATCCTGTGAAATTACTTTAAAATCATCCACCAACAAACCCGACTCAAAAGCTTCATCTCCAGCATCCACAATCCCAATTCCCACCTTGTAGGTACCAGCTTCTGTAAACTCATAAGTAAAATTATCGTAGCCAGTTTCTAGCTCAAATCTTGTTGGAGATACAACCGAAGCGCTGCTGATGTCTGCAATCTTAATATTAGTACCAGATTCAAGATTAGTATTTGGGATGACAGAAACAAAAGCAAAATCATTAAATGTACCGGAGTCACCTTCAGAAACAGTTTCATTTGTCAATAGACTAAAATCAAAACTTAAAATATCTCCAGCTTCAACCACAACTTGTTTTTGTAAAGCAGAACCTTCAGTTGTATCTCCATTATCGATTAAATCGATCGCTCCAAGATTTAAATCCAAAAAAGCTTCGATTTCAGTATCGCTGACAATACCCAAAGCAGTAGTTATTAAGGCTTGAAAATTTCCTTCTGTTGGAATACTGCCAAATTCTGCCGTTTGGGTACTAGCATTACCAATAGCTTTCCAGCTATTAAAGTCACCATTCTCAAATCCCCCGTTTCTTACTTCTCCACTTCCCAATAATTCAGCGATCGCTAAATCTGCTTGAATAAAACCAAATCCACTTCCATCATCAAAACCAGAATCAAACTCAGGAGTAAATGGATCGTCCATATCCAAAGCAGTACTTTCCAAAGCTTGATAAATTTCTGCAGGAGTTGCATCGGGAACTGCATCCAACATCAAAGCCGCAACTCCAGCTGCATGGGGAGCGCCAGCTGATGTTCCGAAGAAATTAGGTAAGCCATCACCGTCAGTATCGTTACCAAAAAAGGTATTGTTAGTCCCGTGGGGAGCAATAATTTCCGGTTTCTGACGCAGTTCAAAAGTCCGCGTTCCATCGGTTTCAAATAAAATCGGGGTCGGACCAGCAGAAGAAAAAGATTGTAAATTTGGTGGTACGACTCCAAACTCCGGGGTTTGATCGTATAATGCGACCCCCACAGCTTCCGCTCCAGCAGCATTAGCATGTCCGTATACCGTGCTGCTATTTGTATCAAATTCATCAATTGCCACACCCCCAAACAGGACATATTTCATTAATTCGGGATTGGGACCGTCCGATTTGGTAATAGCAAGATTGAACTGATTCGTACCAAAACTACCATCATTGGTGAAGGTAAATACTTCTACGGGATCGCCACCAACATTACTATCTGTACTTGAAGCTAATATATTGGTACCAGTGCTGTCATACAGAAAAATATTCAAGTCATTTGGAGAGCCAGATCCACCACTTACTGAGAAAAATGGCGAATCCCATTGAAAGGAAATACGAATTGTTTGACCCTCAAAAACATTAATGCTTTGGAAAGTATCTACTACCGCTCCCGACTGGAAATCATGAAATTCACCACCCGATGTTGCTTCAAACTGACCGCTAGGGTTAAAAGCACTTTCATAGGAACCGCGACCAGTGCTTCCCGCTGCAGCAAAGTATGATACCCCATCAGCCACCACTTTATCTACAGCCTGAGCAATTACTCCATCTTGGAACATCGGTTCCCGTAAATAAAGAATGTCATCAACTATGATATCGGCTCCAGCTTCTGCTAATTCAGTAACAGCATCGGCGAAACCAGCTTGGCTAGAGACTCCTGTATGAAAAATAAAATCAGCACCAGGAGCGACATCATGAATTAACTGAATCATTGCTCGTCCTTCATCAGAAGCAATGATAGCTGATTCCTCAAGTACATTTACTGGAATCGTATTACCTAGAGGATTACCAGCACCGGGAAGATCGCCACTAGCGATATCATCATTGGCTCCACCTAAGGTATTAAAACTGTCGGACAATACTCCTATGGTTACACCACTACCATCTACATTAAACGTATTTCGTGCTTCATCTGCACGCATCGCGAGATCCCCTTGTCCCGTAACCGATCCCACGTTGGTGATCAAAATATCTCTATCTTCTTGTAAGACAAACGAAACAGAAGGATTTTCTGCTACCAAATCTCTATTATTCGAACTCATTAGCCTTCTTCCCACCCCGGTTACTGTTACGCAAGCAATACGAACACTCCACACACCGAGTCAACACAATATCTTGCGATCGTTAATAGTTAATTTATTTTTAGTGTTGAAAAAATATTATGCTGTTAACAGTATCCCATGATTGATGAGTAATGAGTAATAAGTAACGAGTAATGTTAGCAAAGCGGGGCGCTTAAGCGCACAGTAATGAGTGAGTAGTGAGTAGTGAGTAATACCTCTGTCCTAAGTTAGAGGATTTATTAATTGAACCGATTTTTTATATTTTAATCATAGGTGAGCATGTATTAACTTTACACCCGTTCACAGATAATGCTGATGGGATTTTACTTGTTACTTGTTACTTATTACTCATTACTTATTACTTAATAATAAGGTGCATTAAAGCATCAACGATACGTTCTTTTTCCATGGGAATAATATCCTTTGCATGCATCATCTCTTGGGTCATTACATAGTGCACAAGAGTACCAATCATAATTCTTGCTGTTGCTTCCGGATCGGGAATGTCCAATTCAGGGTGGGAAGCCAGGTATTTTGTCAGTGTCTCAAATACCGGTTTAACCATGCAATTAATACAAACCTTAGCTAGTTCTGGAAAGCGACCAGATTCTCCAATTAATAATCGCTTAAAATCCCGATATTTATCATTAGATGTCATTTCTTCTAATGCTTTGATCGCAAGCTGACGTAAGACAATTTTTGGTTCCCCTTCTAAAGGTTCTGTACCAAACACTGATACAAACTTTTCTCGCGTCATTTTTTCTATTAAAGCTTTAAATAAACCTTCTTTTCCTTGAAAGTGACTGTATACCGTCGCCTTTGAAACACCAGCAGAAGAAGCAATCCGATCCATGCTTGCACCAGTATAACCATGGGCTAAAAATTCTTGCATCGCCCCTTGAAGAATTTTTACAGATTTATTACTTAAGCCTATTGTTTCAACGTCTTGAACTCGAATATGTGCCATTATGTTTTATTTAACTTTCTTCTTAAAGCATATTAAAGACAACTGGATTCCGAACAACTTATTTTGTTCTAAATACTTTTCCAACAAAAACTTAAGATGCAGCACAACTAAATTTACTCTAATTATGTTTGTATAAATTACTCATTCTCAGCATTGGTAACTGTCAAGGAAAATGGGGACACCACATAAGCGCCCCAAAATTTTTACACAAATTGAAACTGCTAAGAGTGAACTTGAACTAGTCAGTTTAGTTTAGTTATATTATATATGAAACTAAACCGTTTAGTTGGAAGGGTGGAATAATTAATGTTGCAAAACTCAAATGTCGAAAGTTCTTCAACTAGGAAGGTATTAAATATACCAATACTCGCAAGCGTGATAGCTGTCTTAATTGCAGGTGGGGTAAGCATATATGCGATTGGGCGTTTTCGTGCTTCTAATACATCTATGTCTTCGGAATCTGTTTCAACTCAAGTAGAAATTACAACAGTTAATGCTTTGGGAAGATTAGAGCCAGAGGGAGAAGCAATTAAACTTTCTGCACCTGCATCATTTGAAGGAAATCGGGTCGAGCAATTGTTAGTTAAACGGGGCGATCGCATTAAAGCAGGACAAGTGGTTGCAATTTTAGATAGTCGGGACCAACTTGCAGCAACAGTAGAAGAAGCCAAACATCAGGTGGCGATCGCCCAAGCAAACCTGGAAAAAGTAAAGCTTGGTGCAAAAAAAGGTGAAATTCAAGCCCAACAAGCAACTATCAATCGACTTCAAGCCGAAAGAGAAACAGAAATTCAAGCCCAACAAGCAACTATTAATCGACTTCAAGCCGAAAGAGAAACAGAAATTCAAGCCCAACAAGCAACTATTGAAAGATTAGAAGCACAGCTAGCCAATGCTAAAACAGAATATCAACGCAATCAATACCTTTACCAACAGGGAGCATTATCAGCATCTTCCCGTGACAGCAAACGTTTAGAATACGCAACCGTCCAAAAGCAAGTAGCTGAAGCCAAAGCCAACTTGAGACGAATCAAGTCATCCAAACAACAACAACTCACCGAAGCCCAAGCTAACTTAAAACGCATTCAAACATCACGGAAGCAACAAGTCATAGAAAGTCGGGCAACGTTAGATAGAATTGCGGAAGTTCGTCCTGTAGATGTAGCTGCAGCCCAAGCAGAACTCAACCGTGTAAAAGCTTCTCTGATAAGGGCAAAAGCTAATTTAAAGCAATCCTATATCCGTTCTCCCCAAGACGGTCAGGTATTTGAAATTTATACCCGCCCTGGAGAAATTGTATCAAACGATGGAATTATTGAAATTGGGCAAAACAGTCAAATGTATGCTGTAGCAGAAATATATCAAAGTGATATTAGAAAAATTCGTCCAGGACAAAAAGTAAAAATTTTTAGTGACTCTCTCAATAGTGAATTAGCCGGAACCGTAGAACTAGTCGGCTTGCAGGTCAAACGCCAGGATGTAATAAACGCCGATCCTTCCAGCAATATTGATTCCAGAATTGTGGAAACTCGAGTCAGACTCGATGAAGAATCCAGTAAGAAAGTCGCTAACTTTACCAATCTACAAGTCAGAGTGGAGATTCAGCTATGATTGGATTTATTGGAAAAATTAGGCGCAGAATACCCCTCGGATGGTTGCAACTATCTCATCATAAAGGTCGTTTTTTAGTTGCAATTTCTGGAGTCGCCTTTGCAGACTTACTAATGTTTATGCAATTAGGCTTCCAATCTGCTTTATTTAACAGCGCCACTCGCCTACATAAATCTTTACAGGGTGACATAGTAATTTTTAGTACTCAAGCTCGAAACTTTACTGATATGTCCACTTTTACCCGGCGAAGACTTTATCAAGCAATGAATGTACCAGGAGTAAAATCTGTAGATGCTGTTTATGCAAATACAATCAAGTGGAGAAACCCCCAAACTAAAAATAGAAATAATTTATTAATTGTTGGCTTTAATCCAGACCAAAAAATATTTGATATTCCCGCAGTTAATAGTCAAATACACAAGACGAAACTACCAGATAATCTATTATTTGATACCAAAACTAAAGGTGAATATGCTGAAATTATTTCTCAAGTAAAACAAGGAAAAAGCGTTACTACTGAAGTAGAAAGACGAACTGTTACAATCAGTGGTCTATTCACCATTGGTTCTTCCTTTGGTTCTGATGGTCACATAATGACTAGCGAACAGAATTTTCTACGATTATTTCCAAGAAGAGAAGCCGCTAGCGTTAGTTTGGGTGTAGTCAAGGTCAAACCAGGAAAAGACCCTAAAGTTATTGCGGATGCGTTGAAAACTCACCTAACACAGAGTGACGTTCAAGTTTTAACCAAAGAAGAATTTATTGTCTTTGAGAAAAATTATTGGCAAAAAGCTTCACCTATTGGCTTTGTCTTTGGCTTAGGTACAGCCATGGGATTCACAGTTGGTGTAATTATCGTTTACCAAGTCCTTTCTACCGATGTGAATGCTCACATCAAAGAATACGCTACCTTCAAGGCAATGGGGTACCGAAATCTCTATTTGCTAGGAGTCATCTTTGAAGAAGTCTTAATTTTGGTTATATCTGGCTTTATACCGGGTATGAGTGTATCTATCGGGCTTTATGCTTTAACCCGTCAAGCCACAAACTTGCCTGTATTTATGACCGTTTTACGGGCGATACAAGTACTAATATTAACTTTTGTAATGTGTATGATTTCTGGAATGATTGCTACTCGTAAAGTTCAATCAGCTGACCCCGCAGATATGTTTTAGATTTGGGTCTTGGGAATTAGCCTTAGCAGTAGTATGGTATTAACCATAAGCATTACGCGCCGCCCTACAGCATATGGCGTTATGGGAATATAGAGATTTGCAAAATACAAATTAAGATACAGGTGTAGTTTGTGCAAAAAAGCGCATGGGAAAAATAAGCAATGATAAAAACTGTAATATCGGTTAAAAATCTCAATCACTTTTTTGGTAAAGGTCAATTACAAAAACAGGTATTATTTGATATTAATTTAAATATTAATGCTGGTGAAATTATTATTATGACGGGACCTTCCGGTTCCGGTAAAACTACGCTTTTAACTTTAGTTGGTGGTTTGCGTTCTGCTCAGTCTGGTAGTTTGCAGGTATTGGGAAAAGAACTATGCGGTGCAACATCAACGCAATTAACTTTAGCGCGGCGTAACAATGGCTATATTTTTCAGGCACATAATTTACATGAAAGTTTGACTGCACTCCAAAATGTGAAGATGGGCTTGGAATTACACGAAAACATTTCACCAGAAGAAATAAAAAAGAGATCAATCGAAATGTTAGAAATGGTGGGACTAGGAGAACGTATCAACTACTATCCCGAAAACCTATCCGGAGGACAAAAACAACGGGTAGCGATCGCTCGTGCTTTGGTAAGTCATCCGAAAATAGTACTTGCAGACGAACCAACCGCAGCTCTTGATAGTAAAACTGGTCGAGATGTGGTTCACCTGATGCAAAAACTGGCAAAGGAACAGGGTTGTACAATCTTGCTAGTGACTCATGATAACCGCATTCTTGATGTTGCCGATCGCATTATTCATATGGAAGATGGAAAACTCGCAAATACACCCGATTTGAGTCAGGTTGGTTAAGTAAGATTGCTTATAGAATCAAAAAAATTAATAAAACTAAAAAATTAATCAACCTAATGTTCTGTAAGCCAATTTTCTAGAAATCAATTTTTTGGATTTATCCAAATTGAAAGAAATCACAGAATTTTTCCACTTTTATTACTGCCTACTTCCAAAAAAGGCGACATACTCATATCACATAAAACTTACAGCCATCAGAATACTAGAATTACTTCTACTATTCTGGTGGTTATTCTTAAAAAAATATTTGTCAAAGACATATTCATACTTGAAACAAAAAATCTTAACTTTTAATCTTTAAAATTTAAAGCATGAAAATTTTTTCCAGTTCCAGGTTAAAACAATCTAAGTAATGACAAATAAACCAACACAAGCGATGAGTGCTGAAAGTCACACAAGTAATTATTTGAAACATTTATTTACTTCATGTCACAAAAAAATAAACAAACAACCAAATAATAATAAGAAATTTGAATTTTTAACAGGTGCAGCCATAGGAATCTTTGCTGCTTTACCTGTAGCCTTCGCTTCATCTGTTCAAGCTGCGCAGGTGGAAATTATCCCTAGTTCGCCCAAATTGGGTCAGTCTATTTCTGTTGAAATTACTCCTGATAATTCAGCTAATGGTGGAAATTTAAAGGTAGTTAGTAATGGGGAAACCTACCCAGTATTTCCTATCGCCCCTAATAAATACCGGGCTTTTATTCCCACTACCCCATTACAAAAACCTGGGAGAAGAGTTGTTCGGGTTTACGGTGATGGACCGACACGAAATCTTGCCGTATGGATAGGTGATCGTAGATTTCCCACCCAACGTATTTGGTTACCAAAGAAAAAAGCAGGTACCAGAGCAACAAAAATGGAACTTCAGCGAGTTAAAGAATTCAAATCACTGACAACACCAGATAAATTTTGGGATGGTGCTTTTATCAGGCCAAGTAAAGCACGTATTTCTACTATCTATGGTGTACGTCGCTACTACAATGGCAAATTTGCACATAATTACTACCACCGTGGCGTTGACTACGCAGGTGCACAGGGTTCTCCCGTAGTTGCCCCAGCTGGCGGTCGCGTCGCTTTGGTTGGTAAAGAAGCCGCAGGTTTCCTAGTTCATGGAAATGTTGTAGGCATCGACCATGGTCAAGGTTTAACCAGTATTTTTATGCATTTGAATGGCATAAAAGTAAAAGAAGGTGACATGGTAAAACCAGGTCAACTGATTGGTACCATCGGTTCTACTGGCGCTTCTACTGGTCCCCACTTACACTGGGGTTTGTATGTAAACGGACAAGCTATAGATCCAGTAACCTGGCGAAATAATGCAATAAAATGATACAGATGTAATTAATACGTCTGTTGTGTTACAGTCTCCTTTTAAGGAGACTATGCAGGCAAAATCAAGCTATAGGTACCGTCCTTTCCTTACCCGGGTGGCTTAAAAATATGAGTGTTATGAGTATCGAAAAAATTGTTGAACAAGCTCTCCAGGATGGTTATCTGACCCCAGTCATGGAAGCTGAGGTCGGACGCATTTGCGACCATGCTTCGGAACTTTCTATTGAAGAGTATATGGCGCTGGACAGATTAATGGGAGCGCTCCTAACTGGTGAGGTAGTGGCGGTACCTCGCAAACAGTTTATTAATGTTATGGAAGAATTGGTTTTGACCGAGGCGATCGCGCGGGTTGCTGAAATCGAAGCCACTAGCGAGCGCAGTTTAGATGTGGGTGATATTGCGGCTTATGCTCTGAATCGATTACCACCTCTGTATGCAACAACCGAGGAAGGTGCTAATTACCAACGTCAGCATGCAAAGGAGCAATTACAAGAGCTAATCCTCCAGCAAATCGGTGAAGCAATTGCTCGAAACCTGGATCGACCAAACGATGATCGAACCCCAGTAATGGCTAAAAGCAGTGGGAATGAAGTCCTGCGTCAAGTTAGTACTTTACTTCAAGCCTATGCTCCCCACTTTGAACAGAAATAAACATTTACTTGGGATTCAGAGGTCACAATATACTAACCAGGAGCATAGAGAAAATGATTTCCTATGCATCCTGTATAAATATTAGGTATGTCCAAACAATAACTCATGCCCAAAGTTTTTTATTGTTACTTTTAGGGCGCACCGAAGTGCGCCTGTAGAAATTGTGGTGATATTTTTAGTTGATAGTTTTTTCTATTAGAAATTTCCTTAAGTTCAGGAATCACTGGCGTACTTCTACGGGGGTACCCATAGTAACTTGCTTATAAAGCATTAACACATCCACATTACGCATTCTCAAACAGCCATGGGATACAGCCGTACCAACCACATCATAATTCGGCGTACCGTGGAAACCTATGTAGTTTCGACCATCTGACCAAAACCCAATCCACCTCAGTCCCAAAGGGCTATCAGGTCCAGGAGGAAAGACCTTATCAGTAATTGGATGACGCCAGGAAGGATTGACAACTTTCTGATTTACTTGAAAAGAACCTGTAGGAGTTTCCCAACCTTTTTTACCTATTCCGGTGGGATAACTCGCAATTGTTGTATTTCCACGATATACGTAAACCCGACGATCGCTTAAATCAACTGTTACTTTGATAGGTCCGGAAGCAGGGTTAGATTTTATTGATTTTTGGGGAACTGTTTGGATTGAAAATAAATCAAACAGGTTATCTACTGTCCGGTTTTGTGGTGAGATTCGTGCGATTCCTGTTGTTCTTGCTTCAGAAGTCTTGACCCGTGATGATGTTTCATGGGGACGATTCATAGCTGTTTTGGATTGCGCCGAACTGTCAACGTACCATTTTGTTATTAAAGACAAAATTGCAGTTCCAAAACAGAAGAACACTAAGGTTTTAGCTATATATCCGTTTCTTACCATCAGTATTACCAGTTTGATTTCCCAAAATCCAAATATTTGCGCGACCTTTACTTACTTCTTTACTTTGCCAGTGCGATCCCTGTTATTGAAAATTGTCAATCTAATTTAATATTTGATTATATTTACTGAAGGATAATATATCGAAATTTTACATTCTTTTATCATTTTTTTTACGGATTTGCCGATATGGGTGGGCACACTAGTGATGTAGATATTGCGAACTTACCTGAATTTAATATAAATGTTCTTTCTGTTTTCAGGGGTATTGATTTTCGGAACTACTAATTTTCGGGACTATTAAAACTTAGGTAAAGCTATCGCGATCGTATTTTTGTGGTGTGGGTGAGAAAAATCATGTTTGAAAAACTGTTTCTAGCTTTTATAATTACACTTTCTCTAAATTTTGTGATTGACCTTTCTACGTTTAACAAAAACAATACTGGTGCTGATGAGCCTTCTGGGGTACCCTTTAACGAAAATGTTTTTGTACAAAGACTTAAAAAAATTGATACAGCTACTAAGTAGTCACGTAAATGTCAATGGGTAATGGTCAGTTATTAGTATTGCATATTCGTAAGTAGCATCAAGGTGAAGATACAGTTAGGGAAATTCAGCCTTAAAGTCCTGATTATTGAAGGATAAAGCCATATTTCTTATATAAGATTTACGCAAAGTATAATCACACTTATATACTTCGGTGTTACAGTAATTAATCCGTCACTTTTGCTTGGAACTTCTTCAGAAATAACGTGTCTAATTGATAGGGATGATTTAAAGCCAGTGCAATCTATGAGTCAATCAATTCCTGTATCCTGGTCAACTGTTGGCGTCAAAGTTCCGGAAAACTCAGTGCAAGTTGACCAACTCTCAAACCACGATCTAATCCTGCGTTGTCAAACAGGACTGCGCCCCGACCGTGTTGCTTTTGCAGAGTTGTTAAAACGCTATCAATCTCAAGTAGATCGAGTTTTATACCACTTGGCCCCAGACTGGTCTGACAGGGCTGATTTAGCTCAAGAAGTGTGGATTAGAGTGTATCGCAATATTAATCGCTTACAAGAACCAGCTAAGTTCCGGGGGTGGTTAAGTCGAATTGCGACTAATCTATTTTATGATGAGCTACGCAAACGGAAGCGTGTCGTTAGTCCCTTATCCTTGGATGCACGTCGCACCGTGGATGATGGTGAAATGGATTGGGAAATCGCAGGTGATACCCCCGGTCCAGAAGAAGCATTGACCACACGCGAATTTTATGAGCAACTACGGGATGCAATCTCCGATTTGCCAGAAGTGTTCAGAACTACTATTGTCCTGCGAGAAATTGAAGGCATGCCATATGAAGAAATCGCAGAAATTACCGGGGTTTCTCTAGGAACTGTAAAATCAAGAATTGCTAGAGCCAGAGCTAGATTACAAACACAATTACAAAAATACTTGGATGCCTAGATACTTTGTCCCCAGGATATTTTGTCTAGTTGTCGATGTGGATTATGTTTAAGAATCTTTACTGCAAGCAATTTAATTTGTATTTGCAAACAATTTGATTTCCTGATTATTTGATTTTCTAATTGTAAGCAAAGTAAATATTTAAGTTAAGAATTGTTCCTAGTAAATTGGAGTGCTTCCAGGAATGCATCTAAAGATTGATTAAGTTCTGATGCTTTTGGGTATCTATACCCGTATATGAATTTGTAATAATGTTAATATGACTACAGAGTATCAGTTTGAAGACCGTTCCAATTTGCCACGATCTCAAGGATTGTCAGAGGGAATGGAAGAACACACCAATCAATCAACAGGCGCTATGGATATATTGAAGCGCGATCGCTTCGAACTATTGAGTGCTTACCTCGACGGTGAAGTAACTGCAGCAGAACGTCGATTAATCGAGCAATGGTTGGATAATGAACCTGAGGTTCAACGTTTATATGTCCGTCTGCTTAAACTGAGAAAAGGTTTGCGGACGCTACCAGTACCAGAGCAGCAGCCTGTAGAAGAGACTATTAAGCAGGTAACAAAGCGTATAAGTCGTGGCTATCGTCAAGCGATAATTTATGGTGGTGCGGCAATTGCTGCCTGTGTAATTGGCGCTATGGGCAATTTGCTTTCCGGTGGAGAAGGTGCGCTCGTGCAAATGGCAATCCGGGAACCACAGCAGCAACCTTCATCACCAAACGATACTTCGTTAATGGTTGCAATCAACTCACCGGTTTTCCCCATACCGAAAACGGAAATATCTCCAGATAAAGCAGTAGGAGAAATAGGAAACCCAGGTTGGGATGTGGATGTTAACGACAATGGTTTTAATTAAATCGGTCGAAAATTTCTCATGTTATCGTTAAAAATTTCAATGGGGATCGACTTTTAAATCGGCAAATCAATAATCAACATTTTTATAAACTAGTGGAGGCGTTGTAATGCAGCGCCTCTTCGATTTTTTGCGGGTCTCTTCTGTGTCCTTCTTGTATCCTGGCTGAAGCAGGTGTGAAGAAAGAGTATTGCAAAGTATGCAACTCCTAATACCAAATCCAATTTTTAAAACTACTTTATATTTTTTGGGATTTCCCCCCACACTCCCCACACTTCCCACACTCCCCACACTTCCCACACTCCCCACACTCCTTCGTCTCATTCTTAAAAGGAGGTTAATTAACGGTTTAGTGTAACTCCTAGCTCCTGATTTCAACATCAAGAGATAACAAAACAATCTTCCATTTTTAAACCGCATCCACTCCACCATCCATCAGGTAACAGTACGCCGTTAAAACTAGCTATTTTATCTAGACTCATAAAATAAACCCAAGCTAAACCGAGACTTTCTCCTTGGGGAGCAAAAATTTCAACTTGGTGGCGGTTATAAAGATTTTCGGAAGGAGTTCGCCCAGGAAGATAATCTTCCAACTCATCCAATTTAGATAAGATCCTCAATTGCTGGAAACTCAATAAATAGCCATAAACTAAGCGCGACCCCACAGCCATACCAGGATAACCTACACCTAGGTCGAACAATTCCCCGATAGTGTAAGCCGGTAACACTCCACCATTACAATTATCTAATTTACCCGCACAATACTTGGGATAGTTACCTTCACCAGGCTTAAGGGTGCCGTAGACAAAAACTCTGATGGATGATATAATTTTTGCTTCTGATTCAGGCATGAGTTGTTTAGTCAGCACATTACTTTGCCTAGCGTTTAGAATATTTAGGCAGGCAAAATCAAAATTATATATCCAGTAGGAGTTTTTTGGTGGATTCCCGATACAGACCAGCAGAAATTGAGGCAAAGTGGCAGAAGAAATGGGTAGAAACTGGCTTACATAAAACTGATACAGACCTTAATAAGCCAAAGTTTTACGCCACCTCTATGTTTCCTTATCCATCGGGTAACCTACATATGGGTCATGTCCGTAACTATACAATTACTGATGTGATTGCTCGTTTCAAACGCATGCAAGGATATCGAGTATTACATCCGATGGGATGGGATGCTTTTGGTTTGCCTGCTGAAAATGCTGCGATAGATCGAGGCGTTCATCCTTCGAAGTGGACTTATCAAAATATTGTCCAGATGCGCTCGCAACTGGAACCTTTGGGTTTATCCATTGATTGGGATTGTGAGGTCGCTACCTGCTCCCCGGATTACTACAAATGGACCCAATGGATATTTTTGCAATTTTTAGAAGCAGGTTTAGCTTACCAGAAAGAATCAGCAGTTAATTGGGATCCAATCGACCAAACAGTATTGGCGAATGAACAAGTAGATAATCAAGGTCGTTCTTGGCGTAGCGGAGCCCAAGTAGAAAGAAAATTATTGCGACAGTGGTTTTTCAAGATTACTGACTATGCAGAGGAGTTACTTAACGATCTTGATAAATTAACAGGATGGCCCGAACGGGTCAAATTGATGCAGGCAAACTGGATTGGTAAATCAACAGGGGCGTATTTGGAATTTCCCATTGTGGGAATGGAAGAAAAAATCGGTGTTTATACAACCCGACCAGATACGGTTTATGGGGTTAGCTATGTCGTACTCGCACCAGAACATCCTTTGACCGAGAAGGTTACAACTCAAGAAAGAAGACCTGCGGTAGAAACATTTGTCCAAGAAGTTGCCAACCAAAGTGAGTTGGAACGTACTGCTGAAGACAAACCGAAAAAAGGAATTGCCACTGGCGGTAAAGCTATTAACCCATTTAACGGGGAAGAAGTACCCATTTGGATTGCTGACTACGTGCTTTACGAATATGGTACTGGCGCAGTAATGGGAGTACCAGCACATGATGCTCGAGATTTTAAGTTTGCCAATAATTATGATTTACCAATTGAGTTCGTAATCGCAGACCCCAAAGCAGTTGGCGAGCAAGATATTTCTCCATCAGCAGATGATGGCGAACAAGTGATCCAGGTAGAATCCACCGAAGCCTATACCGAAGCTGGAATAGTCATAAATTCCGGTCAATTTACTGGGATGTCGTCCGAATCAGCAAAACAAGCAATTATTGAGTACGCCGAAGATAAAGGTTTTGGTAAAGCACGAGTACAATATCGCTTGCGGGATTGGCTAATTTCTCGACAAAGATATTGGGGTACGCCAATTCCAATAATTCACTGTCCTGATTGTGGTGTAGTTCCAGTACCAGATGAAGATTTACCGGTGCAGTTACCAGAAAACGTTGATTTTTCTGGACGTGGTCCATCACCATTAGCCAAGCTGGAAGACTGGGTCAATGTACCTTGTCCGAATTGTTCTACTCCAGCGAAAAGAGAAACAGATACCATGGATACCTTTATTGATTCCTCGTGGTATTTCTTGCGCTATCCTGACGCCAAAAACGAGCAGAAAGTCTTTGACTCAGCCAAAACCAACGACTGGATGCCGGTAGATCAATATGTTGGTGGGATTGAACATGCTATTTTGCACCTACTGTATTCGCGATTTTTTACCAAAGTATTGCGCGATCGCGGTTTACTGAACTTTGACGAACCCTTCCAACGTCTTTTGACTCAAGGAATGGTACAAAGTTTAACTTATAAAAACCCCGTAACTAATAAATACGTTCCTGCTTCTAAGATAGATCCAAGCGAACCGAAGGATCCAGACACCGGCGAATCCCTGCAAGTCTTTTACGAAAAGATGTCCAAGTCAAAATACAACGGCATCAAACCAGAGGAGGTGATTAGCAAATATGGGGCAGATACAGCAAGAATGTTCATTCTGTTTAAAGCTCCTCCAGAAAAAGACTTAGAATGGGAAGATACAGATGTGGAAGGACAATTCCGCTTCTTGAACCGAGTCTGGCGCGTAGTCACAGATTTTGCTCCCAAATATCCTTCGTTGGCAAGCAAGCAAGGGAAATTAACTAAACCCGAAAAAGACTTGCGACGGGCAATTCACACTGCCATTAAAGAAGTCACAGAGGATTTGGTTGGTGATTACCAATTCAATACCGCGATTTCGGAATTGATGAAGTTAAGTAACGCTCTGAGCGATGCTGGTTGTAAAGATTCTTTTGTTTATGCAGAAGGCGTTCGTATTTTAGTTAAATTACTAACACCATTTGCACCACATATTGCAGAAGAATTATGGCATCAATTAGGGTATACTGCTTCTGTTGGAGATCAAAGCTGGCCAACTGTCGATCCTAAAGCCTTAGTTGTTGATGAAATAACCTTGGTAATTCAGATCAATGGTAAAAAACGTGGTGAATTACAAGTATCAGCACAACTCGATAAAGCTGGCTTGGAGAAATACGCCCGGGAATCAGAAGTTGCTAGGCGGTATATCGAAGACAAACAAATTAAAAAGGTAATTGTTGTTCCCGGCAAACTAGTTAACTTTGTCGTTGGTTAAATTACCCCGAATCACACTTTCTCACATAAACACACTAATACGATGTCCACTAAATTATCCGTACAACCTGAAGAACCCCCTCCGGATTTTCCTCTCCTGGCTCCTTACCTGTGGCGCGCAGTAAGCCACATATTGGGTGGTCACGGCAGAGGAGGACCTCCTGGTTACGGATAATTAGTTGACATTAATCGCATAATTTGAGCTTCGCGCAAATTAGTTTGTGCGTGGATTACATTTTTAATTCGCTTCTTAACCGATAAATCGCGGAATGTATAACAGCTTTTCGCGTGAATTTTGGATTTTATCCGAGAGCATTATTTATATAAAGGTTAAGGCAAATAGATCTCTATCCTTCGAACGCAGGGTAGCTATTACAGCGTTAGATGAATAAAGCCCTTCAAACTTATAGGGCGAAATATCCTCATTCAATAATCCACCCACAAAACACCGAAATCTATCCACTTGAGATATATTTTTCTATCTCATGAAAAGTATATTTTTAAAGCGATTAGTAACAATAATTACAATTATTCTTAATTAAATATTTTTTTTCGAAGTGGGGACGGTAATTGACTACTACCGATGACTCATTACGAACACAAAAAAGCGCTTGAGATTTTTGCTCACCCAAGCGCTCCCCCGTATATATGTATACCAAGTCACTAGTTTGATGCAACATTTGATAATCGCTGTTTTCCCTTATACAAAGGAATTGCGAAATTAATCTGTGGCAAACATATGGTGAAGTGGTATCACTCCTTGCACAAATACAGAATATCTTTTCTGGGTTATAACGGGGAATCGGGTGAGTGACAGTTTGTCAACTGACACTAGTAAAAGCGATGAAGATTTTTTGTGAAATCTACCTAATTTACGGTGAAATTCTACTTTACCCTAGTGGCAATAGGGTATAACAGCATGCCAATAGTTTTAGTAATAAATTACTAGAGTGACTGACTGGGAATTGGGGACTGGCGACTAGGGACTGGCGACTGGCGACTGGCGACTGGCGACTGGCGACTGAGGACTGGAAAGATAACATTTTAATCTCTAACTTCAATCCTTACCCCTAATCACTAATCCCCAATCCCTAATCCCCAATCCCCAATCCCCAGTCGCGAATCTCCGACCCCCATCCTCCCTGTAAAATATCGGCATAATAGTGGGTGAGAATTATGGAAATATTCCTTCCGGGACGTTTATGTTTGTTTGGCGAACATAGCGATTGGGCTAGTAGCTACCGTCGCGTTAATCCAAAAATAGGAAAAGGATTGACCCTAATGGTAGGTATCAATCAAGGGTTGTATGCTGAGGTCACACCCCATCCCGAACAATTCATTCTCCGGGTATCTCAAGGCACGCAGACGCCCCAAATTTTGACTTTACCCATGTCTAGACCTGTTTTATTGGCTGTGGCTCAGAAGGGAGGGTTTTTTAGCTATGCAGCTGGAGTCGCGTACCAAATCTTGACCCAGTTTCATGTGGGTGGGCTGGAAATTAACAATTATTTAACAGATTTGCCAATCAAAAAGGGCTTATCCTCCAGTGCTGCAATCTGTGTTTTGGTTGCAAGGGCATTTAATCAAATTTATGACTTAAAGATGACCCTGCGGGGAGAAATGGAATTTGCCTATCTTGGAGAGATTACTACTCCTTCTCGCTGCGGACGAATGGATCAAGCTTGTGCTTATGGCAATAATCCAATTGCAATGGTATTTGATGGAGAGCACCTTGATGTTTTAGAGTTGAAGGTACCCCAAGATTTATTTTTTGTAATAGTGGATTTGGGAACTCAGAAAAACACGCAAAAAATCCTTGCTCGACTCAATGACTGCTATCCTACCCCTGAAAACAAAATACAAGCAGACGTACAAAAGTACCTCGGTTCCATGAACCATAAAATTACCCAAGCAGCAATTGAGGCTCTGGAACAAGGAGATGCGGAAAAAATTGGTGATTTGATGCAAAAAGCCCAGGCTAAGTTTGATAAATATCTCATCCCTGTTTGTCCGGAGGAACTAACTGCACCAAAACTACATGAATTGCTCAAACATAAACCAATTCAACCCTATATTTGGGGTGGTAAGGGCGTTGGTTCTCAAGGAGATGGTGCAGCACAATTTGTTGTTAAAGATGAAGAAAGTCAACAAAAATTAATTGAAGTCATCGAGCGAGATTTCCCTCAAATGCAGTGTTTGAAATTAACAATTCATGCCCAACACTAAAATCACAAAAGCCGTAATTCCAGCTGCAGGTTTTGGTACCCGTTTATATCCTGCCACTAAAGTCGTGAAGAAAGAACTTTTTCCGATTATGGATCGGGATGGTAAGGTTAAACCGGTCATTCAGGTGATCGTAGAAGAAGTGATCGCTGCTGGGGTTGAAGAAATTGGTATTGTCACCCAACCAGAAGATACGGGTGTCTTTAAAGATTTTTTTCAAAAGCCTCCCAGCAAGGAACTTTATCAAAAGTTGTCACCCCAAAATCGAGAATACAGTGAATATATTCAAGAATTAGGTGATAAGATAACGGTTCTAACGCAATCCGAGCAAGAGGGTTACGGTCATGCTGTGTTTTGTGCCAAGGAATGGGTTAATAGTCAACCATTTTTATTAATGTTGGGGGATCATGTTTATGCTTCAAATACTGAAAAATCTTGTGCGCGTCAAATTTTGGATGTTTACGAGCAAAGTGACTGCAGTGTAATTGGTTTAGACACCATGTCAGTACCAACGATTCAAAAAGCTGGTTGCATTACTGGTACATGGCGAGAGTTCAAGTCTGTCCTTGAAATTACTCAGGTGTACGAAAAACCAACTGTCGAATATGCTCGTCAAAATTTACGAGTGGAAGGAATGAAAGAAGATGAATTTCTTTGTATTTTTGGTTTATATGCACTAACCCCGAAAATCTTTAATTTTTTGGAAGAACACATCAAGAACAATTTTCGAGAACGGGGTGAATTTCAGCTGACGTCCTGTTTGGATCGAGTGCGAGTTGCTGAGGGGATGACCGGTTATGTTGTTAAAGGTAAAAGCTTTGATACGGGTATGCCAAACGCTTACCGACAAACTATGATTGATTTTTCACAGTGAACAGTGAACAGTGAACAGTGAACAGTGAACAGTGAACAGTGGATGGTTAAATATCCTAATCTTATTGTTGAACCTACGCTGGGAAATATGTCAATCTATCCTTCAGTAGGATTGATAAGTGCCACAATCAAGCTGTAAAAGATGAGCAAAATTGAACCATAAGTAGGATTGTACAAATGTGCGGTTGTAAATGGTCCTCCTGAAGCATATACCCAAACTATAAATGCACCAGTTGAAATGACTATTTGGGTAATTGCTGTTACTTTTTTAGGTTCTTGAGTCTGTTTGTGAGTCCAAAGGGCTGTGATAACTATGCCAATTACAAAAGCTGTCCACAATACTATATTCTTTGAGACTTCAGTAATATCTGCACCTTTGATTAATCCATTAACAGCGACCCAAGCACCTACTATATCTGCTGGAATATATTTGATAACTTTATCGAAATAAGTATCAATTTGTTTTGCTGGTAATGCAGACTGATATTGTGTAGTTGTGATTCTACGGCTCATTTTGACCTTCTTCCCATTTGAAAATTTCGTTTTTTAAAAGCAGAAAATTTTCTTTGATAATCCAAGGGAAAACTCCTCAAAACCCCTCCTAGCCTTCCCTTCCCCAAGGTAAACCCCCTCCTAGCCTCCCCCAAGGTAAACCCCCTCCTAGCCTCCCCCAAGGGAGGATGGTAGATGTTGTTGGATTTCTTGGTAGATTGAACTCAACAAAATCCCTTCTCGAATACTTCCGAAATGCGTTGCTTTTTGTGCGTGGTGTAATGCAACTACCTTCCAATCTTCATTGAAGCAGGGTGAACCGCTTGAACCTGGCGATGTTCTTGTGATGTATTGCATCAATCCAGTATTAGGAGAAATATTTGCGATCGCATTGCTGCTCATGGCTATTTTCATCGAAGACCCTTCGGGATGTTGCAAGATATTCAAAGCCGTTCCTTTAGCCGGTAGATTTTCAAAATCACAATTTGCTGGGGTAATATCTGCTATTTGTGTAATGCTTTCTTCTACCTGAAGCAGTACGTAATCAAGCTTGTTCGTAGGACTTGATTCCAGAATTGGTCGGTCGCTAACTAATTTAAAAACTTGTCCCTCGCTTTCATTACCGGTAGCTGATGTAAAACAACCAAAGCGGAGAATAATATCGCTGGGATTTATTTGAATATCTGCAGTTGCTGAGTGAAGAACGTGGTAGTTAGTTAAAACTAGATTTGAAGCAATTAAAAAACCAGTTCCAAGTATTTTTTGGTTGGAGATTTCAATACGACATACTGAGGTAGCATGTTGAATAGTCTGCATTAAAAAACCAACATCAAGAAAATTAGGTTCGGGTTTAAACCAACTTTGCAGTTCTGTTTCATCTGGTTCTTGCCAATCAATTTCAGGTCCAAAGTCTGATATTGTTGAGGTGATATCGGTAGCAGAAAGGGGAACTTGATAAGTAATTCGTAAGTTTTCTAATAGTTTTATATCTCTATAAAGCTTATAAATAATAATTAGAGAAACGATTAGTTTAGCATCATTAAATCCTGCTTCTGAGAGTAAAGGTTGAAGGATACTACCTAAAGTTGTAAAACGTTGATCATTAGGATTTATATCTCTAACTAAAGCCCAATTGATAAGTCTACGTGCATCATGAATTGGGTTTCCAGTCCAAACCCCTGCAAGACTATAAACCAATTGTTGACGTAAATTAGCTCTACTTACAAGGTCGCGAAAAAAATCTTGGGGACTAGTAAAAGAGGTAGCTGCTAAACCTGCTAAAACATTTACAAGCTTATCAATATCAGCTTGTTTAATAGTAATTGACATAATAATTATAAATATATATATAATTTTAGAATTAGATTATAGTTATTTGTCTGCTGTTATTTATTTACTGTTCAAAATAATTATTTCTTAGGTTATCTAGAACACTTTTATCAGTAATTAACTCATAGCTGATAATCATTTCGAGAAAATGGCGGTCACCAGTTTCTTCTAGTAATTTTTCAATGAGGCTACCTAAAACTGTATAGCCAGGTTTTTCACTTTCATTTGGATACGATTTTTTTTGCTCAACCCAGTTCACCAATTTACTTGTATCTGTATTTGTATCTCCTGTCCAGATATCAGCGATACTATTTCTCCATTTTTCTGGTAAGTTCAGTTGATTGACTAAAGCCTTGAAGTATTCTTTCGATGAAGTGGTTGAATTTGTCGCCAAGCGAGATATAGTTGTGATTAGATATTCTTTATCATTATCGCTTAACTGATAACTATTACTTGGTGATGAAATTTCTTCTTCTGGTTGTTGCTGACTTTGCAATATCTCTTGGACTTTATTGATAAAATATATCCCATCAAATGTTTCTTTCCAGAAAAAACCTGATATTTTATAATTTTCAAATAGACTTCCAACTTCTTGAGGATCTAAATAAGCACTAACTACGATAGTTGGAATTTTTTCTTCATGAGCTAGTTCAACTATTTGTTTACCCAATTTCTGTGGTTTCATGTCATCATTTCCCAAACCAATATCAGTTACTACTAAATTCCAAGAGCTTTCTTGAAGAGCTTTAAATGCTTCTTGAAAATTATTAATGACTTGAGTTTTGTAATTTATATGGTTAATTTTTTCTAAGGTATTATTTATTTTTAATTTAAGAATATTTTGCCAAGATTCATTATCTTCAACTAGAAGAATTCGAAACATTATATTAAGTACCTAATTTATAATTGTTCTATGAACGAATAATTACTATTTTAAAAGAACTTGAACTTGACTGATAAATTTTTTACCATCAAAGTCTTCTTTAGGAAAATAACCTTCATTTGGATATATTAATGGTGTTGCTCCTGTGACTGTAAGAGTAGGAATATTTTGATTATGAGCAATAGGAACTAATTCTGTTCCTAATTTATTTCCGTTTGCCGTATGAGAATCTTTAAGTTCAATATCAGTGACTAATAAATGCCAATCATTTTCTTGAAGAGCTTGATAAGCCTCATCAAAGGTGTCAACAACTTTTATTGTGTAATCTGAATCCTTATAGCCTAAACCTTCTAAAGCACGACGAATTCTACTTTTGAGAATTTTTTGCCAAGATGGATTGTCTTCTACTAGCAGAATTTTTAAAATTGCCATTTTATAATCACTCTCATTATCATCTTTTAAACCTGGTATTTATATGTATCGTCAAGCAAGAGGTTTGTGAACAGGTAGTATCAGAGTGAACTGGCTTCCTTTACCAACTTCGCTCTCAACTTCTACATTTCCTTCTAAACGTTCGATGTAGAATTTAGTCCACCACAATCCAAAACCCATGTTTTTATTAGTATCTTTAGTTGAGTAACCAGGCTCAAAAATCTTTTGGAGATTTTTTGTTGCAATACCCACACCCGTATCACAAATAACAACTTTAATCTTGTTTCCCGCATCTGTTTCTAAATGACTACCTTGAATGTATAGTTTTCCTCCATTAGGCATTGCGTTTATGGCATTTTGGATGAGATTATCAAAAACATTAATTAATTGTTGTTTCCCTGCATATACCTGAGATAAATCAAGATCGATATTAATATCTTGTTCAATATTGTCGGGTATCTGAACTTTAGCCAATGCCTCTTGAATTATGTCGCGAAGACTAATTATTTGAGGCTGATCTTTCATCCAACTTCTCATACGCTGTGAATATTCGAGAATTTCCTCAGCATTTGACAAAATCTCAGTTGCGAAGCTTTTAATATTATCATCTGCTTCCTCGCAAATATCCTGCGCTAATACACGGATAGCACCAACGTTATTATTTGTTCGATGTACTAATGGACCTGCTATATCCCCAAGAGCAGCCATTACTTCGGCTTTGGCGAGTTGTTCCTGCTTCTTTGCGTTTCGGATCCCAATTACGGCTAAGTTCGCAACTTCTTGAAGTAATCGTAAATCTCTAGCTTCAAATGCATTGACTTTACTACTTTCTACATTCAGTACCCCAATTAGATTATCTTCTTTATCTAAAAGTGGTACACATAATTCTGAACGTACATTCGGAAAAAGTTCTCTGTAGTTTGGATCTTGACGAACATCATTTACTAATTCGGCGCGGCGATTTTTTGCCACTTGCCCAGTAATTCCATGTTCTACTTTTTTACGCATCCCAATTTCTTCTTTCTTTGAATTTTTGGGATATAAGGCTTTTGTTTCTAATTCCCAATTGTTAGGTTGTAGCAAAGCTATACTTCCAAAATCAGCTTTTGTTTTCTCTACTGCTCGTTGCACAATCAGATTGAGAAGTTTTTCCTGCTCTAAAGTAGTAATTAGTTTGCGATCAATATCACTTAAAGTTTGTAACCATGAATTCAGCCATCGCTGATTTTTAATAGCATAAGCAGCAGAAGAAGCCAACGTTTCAATTTGCTTTTGCTCATTCTCTGAAAAATTGTAAATTCGTCGGTATGCAATAAACATGACACCAACAACTTCTTCTCTAATTTTTAGTAAAATACTAGCAATAGACTTAATTTCTTCTTTTTTTACAAAATCTGAATTTTTAAAAAATTTGCTTATATTTAATGATGATTCATAAATGTTGGTCGTATTATTAATAAGCATTAATGAGTTATCATTTTGATAAAGCTCTGTATACTTACTCTTATCTTTGATCAATCGCCCTGTAATTTCCGGTGGTATTATTACTTTATTTTCAGGCTGTATATACTCATAAAAAATAACAATATCCGCCCCCATAATATTTCCAATACTCCATGTAATACGCCTTATTAAAAATTCTTTTTCGGTTTCATTGATAAGAGATTGAGTAAATAAATGAAGATTAACAAGTTGAGAGTTTTTTAAATTATTTTTAGCTTCAGATATAGCGTGCAAAATAGCACTATTTGCACGATAACCAAATATATTTAATAAAGATACTTCATCTTCAGTAAACCCATACTTATCATTAAATTCTAAGTATAAAAGACCTTCTTTATTATCAATTAAAAGTGGACAAGCCACTGTTGCTTGACTTTTTTTTTCAAAAATTTTTGCTAAATTATTAGGATGATTTTGATAAATATTTGGTGTAAATATTGTCTTTCTATCTTTTAGGGCTTTTTGTCTTAGTGCTTGTTTAGAATAAGTGAAATTTTCCCAATAATTCTCATTTATTTTACCTTTCCCAACTTGGTAAACATAATCCTGATGATTCGGTTCATACATAAAATCTAGTGCTGCTATATCAGCCTGTAAAATACGATAAGCATTTTCTGTAATAACTTCTAAAATGTAAGATAGTTGCGTACGACGGATTCTTAGAGCGTGCTGAGCAACAAGTTTGATCAAGTCTTCTGCTTGTTTTAGAGTGATTTGTTTATTACGCTTTGCATAACCTGAGATTACAGCACCAATTACCCGAATATTACCCAAATTTTGATTATTTTGAGTTATTAGGAACATATCAATAACAGCACGATAACCATCACCAGTTTTTTCTTCGCTAGTAAATTTCCATTTATAGTGTTTAAACCAGTCTTCAATAATATTTCCATTTTTATCCTGTACTAATAGTATGGGAGTAAAAATACGGGTTAATTCTTCATGCTTATACTCTTCGTAAACCCATTTATCAAATCGTTTATCCCATCCACATATAATTTCAGTGCGATGGTTTTGAACTACGTCTACTAGAATATCTTGTATATGAGAGTTTATTTCCAGGTAATACTTACTACTAAAATTAAATGTAAGTTTTTGAGTTGAAATGTTATTTTCGTATTTTCGAGCGATTATATTATTTTCTGGGTCGATTAACCATATACTAGTCAAGTCAAAGCCTAAAGATGACTGAATTTCCTGAGAAATATCCTCAAAAATCGCTTCTTGGTTAGAAATACCTGAAATAGCTTGTTGTATCTGCTGCTCAACTTCCAGCATTTGCATGAGAAAGTCTTTTGTGTTTGATTCGCGATCGCCACTGCTAGTCATAGTACTCCTCTTTCTATGCCCATCTAAATAGAAACTCGGACTGATAAATGTTGTGGTAAATGCACACCTGACGATCTACAAGAAATAATCCTGAACACATAAGATACAATAATTTGGCGTCTCCTTGATGTATACCAAACACCTAAAAGCTTGCTTGTTGAAGGTTTTTTGGAACTATTAACTGAATTCTTAATTTTTATTTTGTTAGAAAAATTACTAGAAAAAATTTTTTGATATTTTCTGGAACTATTAGGAAGGACTATGTAGTCAATATCAGCGTAAGCAACTTATATTTAAGCTCTATATTTAACCCACGGGAAATATATTCCCACCCCCTATAGTCATCCCAAAATCCCGGTCATTATGACTGGGTTTTTGTTTTTTTAAGATTTTGTCATTATTTTTAGGTAAGTACCCATTAAAAATTTTTCGATATTTTCTGGAACTATTGGGAAGGACTATGTAGTCAATATCAGCGTAAGCTACTTATATTTAAGCTCTATATTTAACCCACGGGAAATATATTCCCAACCACCTATAGTTATCAAAACCCAGTCATTATGTCTGGGTTTTTGGATTATTGGTTATTGATTTTGAAATTAGAATTTATTTTAGATTAGCAAATTTATTGAATTTCAAGATTTATTTTTTAACATTGTTGGTAAAATAATCCTTGTTTAGCTGAAATTATTACATAACAATAATTATATTTCTGCTCGAGTAAGATTTCTCGAAAAGTAATAGTCACATAAATACTTTTACTTAAAGACCAATTTATTAGAGAAATTTCGGTGTGTTATGTCAGTAATTGAAAGTCAAAATAGTTGGTATAAGAATATTAATGTCAGCATTCTATGAATGAGCAGGAACCACAGCCAAAAGGTTATAGAGAAGACGACCTTAGCAAAAATAAACAAGGTCGTAAAAAAGTATCTCAATCTGGTGTTAAAAATCAGAAATTAGATTCAAACAATCTTATAGGAAGCGTTGCTGAAGGAGTTGCAAAGGTAGCAGGTGTTGAACAAATAAAAGGTTTCAGTCTGAAACAAATGTTTTCAGAGGTTTTGAAAAAGCACTCTGAAGATGAAGTAGAAGAGTACTTCACAGTTGGTACTTCTACCACTACTCCTAATATTATGGATGTAGATACGAATTGGCCGAAACCTTGGGTTTTTTTTCGGACGCTTTGTGGTGCTTTAATTGTATATTTAGGTTTTATTCAGGCTTGGGAAGAATTTAAAAATATTAATCTTATTCCAGGTTTAATTGTTGTTGGCTCCTTTGTAGTCCCGTTTTCTACATTAATCTTTTTCTTTGAAACAAATGTCCGTAAAAATGTTTCTCTTTATCAAGTAATACGGCTGGTTTTTCTTGGGGGAATTTTATCGCTGATATTTTCATTATTCTTATTTCAGGTTAGTGGTACTCTTTCGCTCAACTGGATTGGTGCTTCGGTCGCTGGTCTTGTTGAAGAACCTGGTAAGTTATTTGCGCTGATACTCGTCATAAATATTTCTAAGTATCGATATCTTTTAAATGGACTTCTTTTCGGAGCAGCTGTTGGTACTGGTTTTGCTGCTTTCGAGTCAGCAGGTTATGCTCTGCGGGTGGGTTTATCTTCTAACAACCTCGATGTAATGTTGAGTCTTATTATGCTAAGGGGAATGTTAGCTCCATTTAGCCATATTGTTTGGAGTGGAATGAGTGCTGCTGTACTTTGGAAAATCAAAGGGGAACGAAAATTCAGCTTTGCAATGGTGAAAGACCCTAGATTCTTACGAGTATTTGGTTTTGCTGTTGTACTTCATATGGTGTGGAACAGCCCGCTCGAATTACCATTTTACGGGAAGTACCTTGCACTTGGCTTTGTTTCTTGGATTATTATTCTATCTCTGATTCAAGATGGATTAAAGCAATTAAGGGATGAAAAGTTAACAGCAATGTCAACGGAAAATTCTCAAATTATTAGCGAACAAAATCTCACAACAGAAACAGATTGATTTTCTGTGTTGGGTCAAGAAGGTAGTTGAAGAATTTACCTGAAGAATTTTTTGATATTTTCTGGAATAAGTGGGAAGGATTATGTAGTCAATATCAGCGCAAGCTAATTATATTTAAACTCTATATTTAACCCACGGGAAATATATTCCCAGTTCTATAGTTATCCCTAAACCCCGGTCATTAAGACTGGGTTTTTGATTTTGTATCATATCGTGTCCGATAAAACACTTGCGATAAGGTTCGTAGTAGCGCTTTAGCGCCAATATCTTTACTATGGCGCTAAAGCGCTACTACAAACAAACATATTTTTTCATAAGTAATTAAGCGGACATGATATCACTTGTCCTGGATGGGTAAAATTGCTAGGAAAAAATTTTTGATATTTTCTGGAACAAGTAGGAAGGATTATGTAGTCAAGGTTAGCGTAAGCTACTTATATTTAAGCTCTATATTTAGCCTAAGGGAAATATTTCCCAATTCTATAATCATCCCCAAACCCCGGTCATTAAGACTGGGTTTTTTCAGTAGATGGACAACTTTTGTCGATTGACGAAATAATAAGGGTTCTAGCCAACGTTTTGGGCTGACAACCATGATTGTTTGTACTGCACTTTTAACCCACCGACAAGAACCGTTCCTTAAAAAGTAGATTCCGAGACGATTCCAGTAAATCGTGTCCCAAAACTCAAATAAAGTTCTGACAAGGGTTCTGGAAAACTTTTCCATCTACTGTTTTTGGTTATTTATAATGTGGATACTTTTCATAGAACGTCTCTAAATTTAAAAACCTCTTACTTCACCTTCACCCCGTGGATCTGCTGCACCTTCTAAAGAATTATCAGGTGTGACAACAATAGTATTAGCATTTCCCCAAGATCTAGTCTGTTTTATTTTGTGTCCCCGACGACGTAGTTCTTCTAAAGTCATTGCACCCAAACCAAATTTTTCTACTCGCAACACATCAGGAAACCATTGATGGTGTACCCTCGACGCAGATACCGCAGCACCTGCATCCATATCGTATTCCAGTACATTTAGAATTATTTGCAATACTTGGGTAATAATAGTACTACCCCCAGGACTACCTACAGCCATACGGAGTTTTCCATTTTCGGTGACGATTGTGGGGGTCATACTGGAAAGGGGAGTTTTATTTGGTGCGATCGCATTAGCTTCATTACCCAGTAATCCGAAAGCATTGGGTACTCCCGGTGCTGCAGCAAAGTCATCCATTTCGTTATTAAGTACAATTCCCGTTCTATCTGCAACTATACCAGCACCGAAACCCAAATTAACTGTAAATGTTAAACTGACGGCGTTACGCTCTTTATCCACAACTGTGAGGTGACTAGTATCGGATGATTCGCGGTTATTTAAATTTAATTGTTTTTGATTTGACTGTTTTAGGTTTGACTCTTGTAAATTTAATTGTTTCTGAGATGTGGTTGAAGAAATATTGCTTGAAAAGCGTTGCAGGGTTTTTATATCTGCTGGTTTGACCTCACTAGAACGCTTGACTTTGTCCATGCTAATTTGCTGACGCCGATATTTAGCATACGCAGGATTTATAAGTTGTGTGACTGGAACTTCCACAAAGTCTGGATCGCCTAAATGCTCTGAACGGTCTGCATAAGCAACTCGCATTGCTTCCGCAAACAGATGTAAAGCATCCGGATGATGCCATCCTAATGATTTTAAATCTGTATCGCCAATAATATTGAGCATTTGTAATAAGTGAACACCTCCAGATGATGGTGGTGGCATGGAACAAACCCGCGATGTGCGAAAATTACCACATACTGGCGATCGCCATTTTGGTTTATAGTTGCTCAAATCTTCTAAAGTAATTAACCCGCCATTTTTTTTCATGTCTGCAGTAATCAGGCGCGCGATTCGACCAGTGTAAAAATTACGCGGATTTATAGCAATTGCTTGCAGAGTGTTTGCTAAATCTCGCTGTATTAATCGGTCTCCCGGTTGATAAAATTCACCATTGCGAGTAAAAATTTTCCGCGCTACCGGATTTTGCAAAATCATTTTTTGACGTCGTTTGACAGCATCGGTAAACTTTTGTTTGACTACAAAACCATTTCTTGCAAGGCGAATTGCAGGTTTAACTACGGTAGACCAAGGTAATTTTCCATACTGACTGTGGATTTCATACATTCCAGCGATTGTTCCGGGAGTACCTACTGCTAGATAACCATTAATACTTGCACCTCGACGCACCTTACCATTTTCATCTAAATACATATTTTTAGTTGATTTTAGGGGTGCGCGTTCGCGAAAATCTAAAGCTTTAATTTCTCCAGTTTTAGCATTGCGAAATAATAAAAAACCACCACCCCCAATCCCTGCAGAGAATGGTTCGACTACGGAAATTGCTAAGGTTGTAGCAACTGCAGCATCAACAGCATTACCATCTTTGCGCAACATTTCTAATCCAGCTTCGCTTGCTAAGGGATGTGCAGAAACTAGCATTGCATTTTTTGTACGCAGAGGTCTAACAATGATTGCAGATGCTGTTTGAGTATAAAATAAGGTAACTGAGAAAAATACTGCAAAGGTAAGGCGTTGGTATTTACTAATAATAGTCATTCTGAATAATAAGAGTCATCAAATATTCTAGTAATTGTACTATATGACTCCTAAGCAGATTTTTCTTGCTTTAACCCGCTCTTGTGCTTGAAACACAACATATATTTTCTACCATTTGTACCCACACTTTGAATTTTGACACTCAACTGTCCCTTCATCCCAATTAATTAAAATCTTCTCCTCTCCACATGCAGGACAATTACAGCCACCGGTGAGATTTATTTCAATAAACACTTGACTAGCGATGGTTTTTCCACAAACCAGTTCTAAGCGTCCATAAATATCCTTTAACTGTTCAAAATTTAAACTTTCTTCATACTGCAAAATATCTATTGCTTCTGTTGCTTTATCTCTTACTATTTGAATATTTTCGAGTAATTTACTTATTTGTTCATCTTTCATGATTTGTAATGGGAAAATATTGGATAAAGAATATAAAAATTAAATTATTTGACTTATCCCAAAGTATTTAGATATTTTGTCTTTACATATAACAGTTATTTACTTGTATTAATCCTACCCAAAGGTATTAAAAATAAATAAGATAACAGGATTAAAAAATGATTTTTAATTGTTTTAAATCTTTAATTAAATAACTAAGGTGTGATATTTATTGTAGAAAACTTATAGTGAATAATAATAAAACCATATCAATAAGTCCACTTTGTAGATAAGAGACTAAGGTGACATTTGAATTTCACTTTTATATCTAATAAAGCCACAAAAAATGTTAATAATACCTTTATAAAATTAGTCATATCACCATTGCAATCAAAAAAATAGATAAAGTGGCATTAGATACTACCTAAAATTATTTAAGTGGCATAAAAGTGATGTATGCTAATACCCGTCAGAGACATTGACTATTGACATAAAACTTTACACTTGTCCGATTTAAGCAGAGATTATAAGAAAAACTTTACCCATGACTATTTTTCAAGATCGGAACAAGTGTGATGACGATAGAGTGAAAAGTAATTACCTGATTTAAGAAATTTTTAGCAAACAATTTCGATATAATCTTTCTGATAATTTTTGATAATCGTCAGTTTTAAAATAAATGTAAACGAATAGTTAAATCGAAGTTTATTTCCTAGATATAGTGACTTGAAATCGTGAATTATGAGTAATAAGACAAAACAAACATTAATGTTCCTCGATTCTTTAGTTGAAGTTATTAAAGATAAAATCGGACAAGATTTAAACAATTTGCAAATCACTATACTCAAAGGAGCATATTATGATGAAAGTTACGAACAAATAGCTTATAAATATGGTTGTTCTAAAGACCATGCAAAGCGAGTAGGCTCCGATCTATGGTCGTTATTGTCATCGCATTTTGGTCAGTCGATTGATAAAAGAAACGTAAAATTTGTCTTAGAGCAATTAAAGCAAGAATTATATGACGATACTCTAGAACTACCGGTGGGAGTTGTCCCTAGCAATTCTAGATTTTACGTCGAACGCAAAGAAATAGAATCCCTTTGTTTGCGAACTATTATGCGCAAAGGAGGTTTAATCAGAATTTGTGCACCTTCTAAGATGGGTAAATCTTCTTTGATGCACAGAATAATCAATTTAGCTAAAGATTGTCGCGGTGTTTGTCTGGATTTACATTTAACAGATCGGGAAACTTTAACGGATTTAACTCGATTCCTGAGGTGGTTGAGTTTAAACGTTACTAGAGAATTAAGATTACCATCTAAGCTCGAAGAATATTGGGATGATGACTTGGGTTGTAAATCTAGCTGTACTTATTATTTTGAGGATTATTTATTGGGTCAGATAGATCGTCCTTTAATTTTGGCTTTTGATAAATTAGATCATCTTTTTGCTCGCGAACAAATTGCAAGTGATTTTCTTGCTATGTTACGAGCTTGGCATGAAAATAGCAAAATAAATCCCACCTGGAGTCAACTCCGCTTAATTTTAGTGTATCGGGATAATCCACTTCCTTTAGAGTCTAACAAATCACCTTTTAATGTTGGGCTGACGGTTTCTTTACCTGATTTTTCTGGAGTTGAGATTCTCGATTTAGCTCGTAGACATGGACTGGATTGGAAGGAAGCTGAAGTCACAAAATTAATGGGTGCTATTGGTGGTCATCCTTATTTAGTTCGTCAAGCACTTCACCAAGTAAAAACACAAAATTTGAGTTTAGACAACTTTTTACAACAAGATTTTACAAAATCTACTCCCTATAGCAATTATTTACCTGTTGAGAGGTTACCTATTTCTCCTTCTACCCAAGCCCTAGAGAACACTGTCCCATAAATCCGATTGTAGAGTTTTAGTTTTCCTGCCTCTTTTCGCACTATTCCGGATAAAAATAACTCTAAGCATTCCCAGGTTTGCTCATCCTTAATTTCCCCTATTGAAAGCATTTCTTGATACTTTGATAATAAAAGTAGAGAATCATGTTTATTTTTAGTTAACTTGTTCTTAATTGTTTTCAAATGTTCTGGTTGGTCTTTATTTTCCCAGTCTTCGATAATTTTTTCTCTTATTAGTTGAGTGATAAATTCCCTTTCTTCTCCCTCATTAATTATCAAAGAAAAATCCCTAATTAAACTACATATTTTTTGAGTTAGAAATGGTTGTCCTCCCGTCCAGTCTAATACTTCTTCTATTGTCCTATGGGGGTCATGACAATTTTCTCGCAATCCATTGATTAAACTCCGTTCAACTTCGTCAAGTTTGAATCCTTCTAATGGAATACCACAACCGATATTAAAGGGAGTACTTTCAGGGTTTTGAATCAAATAACTTGGAGCGGTTCTACCAATTAAAACTATAGTTAAACGACGGTACGAATCATTATCAGCTCGTTTATTATAAAGGCTGCGTAAAAAACCAAAAAAGCAATCTACGGAAAATTTTAGGTCCAGAACGGTATCTATCTCGTCAATGAAAATCACTATTGATTGCTGAACTTGTTTGAGAAGAATTTCTTCGATAAATTCCCCCAGTTTCTCTAATGGAGAAAGATAATCTAAATTCTTTTTCCAGCTACGATAATCAAATTCAGGTAATAAACTTAGCTTTTTAGCTAAGCTAAAGATAATGCTGTGATATAACTGGCTTTCAGTAGTATTATCGCTAACTATTTCTGTTAAATCTAGAGCCGCACAAACATATCCTTCTTCAACAAGTTTGTGCATCATTTTTGCTCTCAGGCTTGATTTACCCATCTGTCTGGCGTTGAAAATGTAGCAAAATTGTCGTTGTTTGAGGGCTTTATAAAGTTGTCTGTCGGCTTTTCTTACTACATATGTAGGAGAATCTATTGGTAAGGTTCCACCGATTTGGTATTGATATTCTTCTACTTGAGCATCTTTGAGTAGTTCATTTTCAAAGACAAGTTTTTCTTGGGTCGCTTTGAGGAGTTCTACTGTTTCTGATAGCTTTTTGGTGCGTTCTTTTACCTTTTGTTCTAAGGTACGATTGGTTTGTTCTAAAGCAGTAAATGACTCTTGTAATTGACTAGCCATAGTATTAAAGGATTTGGCTAGTTGTCCCAATTCATCTTTGCGATCGAGTCGGATTTTTTGACCCCAGTTACCAGAAGCTAAGGATTTAGCAGCAGAATTAACTTTTAATATTGGTCGAGTAATCCATCGAGTTGTGAGAATGCCAATTATAATTGCTACGATTAAAGCTGTTATGCATAATGCGATCGTGTTACGAGTATTGGCATGAATTTGCCCCATGAAATCCGATTCAGGGACAGTTACTACTATTAACCAATCTAGTCCATATTCATCTTTAAAAGGCGCTATTTTAATTAAATATTTTTCTTCTGCAAAATTAAAATTTATCTGCTGTGATTTATCTATTTTATCGAATTTGCCTTCAAATTTTTCTATTATCAACTGACCAACGGCTTTATTTAAAGTATTATTACTGTTAGCTATTTTAGAAACTTCATCAGGCATATTTTTGTAATAGTAAGAATACTTGTTATCCGATGTAAATATTGCTATCCCAGATTCATTTATAACAAAAACTTGACCAGTATTTGCTATCTTTAAATTTTGCAAAAATTGATTAAAGTGATTGAAATGTATGTCTACTCCTAAAACACCTTTTATTTTACCGTTTGGCTCATAAATAGGATAAACATTAGTTAAACATTTCGTTTTGTTTCCAAATGAAGTGTATATTTTGCTCCATGTCTGCTTTTGTTTTTCAATTGCAACTTTATACCATTCTCTTTTTGTAACGTTATATAATCTTGGCTGTTTGATTGAATATTTCTTTTTTGCATAACGGAAAAAAGGTTCTGTATAATTATTCTCTTCATTCGAAAAACCTTTCATTAAATAACCATCTCTTCCTCTTCCAACTCCATAGAATTCTCCTAAACCATTTCCCCAATATATTGCCGTAATGTCCGGAAACAAAATTAATTGATTAAAAAAATATTCAATTAATTTATCTTTATCATTAAAAGCTATTTTTTGATTTTCAATAACTTTAGCATTTATCTTATTTATTGTAATTGCTGATGAAATATAGGTTTGAAATTTTTCTTCTACCCTAAAAATAATTTCAGAGAATAATTGTTCAGATATATTATTAACAGCTAGTTGAGCACTTTTAAAAGATAAGTAAGCTATAAGTATGATAAAAACTATTATTTGAAGTAACCAAGGTATTAGAATAACTAATTTTAAGGTTTTATATTTTTCTCTAATTTTCATTTTAAGCTTGTAATAAAAATGATAAATATTTATTATATGATTAAACTTTATGTGAATCCGTATAGTTCAAAAAACGATTATTTGTACTATATAGAATTAACTATTCTTCCATTCATATACCCAGCGTTGATTTATTTTAATATAATTGGCTAAATCAAAAGATACAGATAAAACTTCACTACGAGGAAAAAAACCTCCAACGAGAGTATAACCTAAACTGTGTGCTAATTTTCGTAATTCGTACAAAAGAGTTGGTAAACTATTTTTAGTACCATTAACGTATCCAATCCAAAACTTTTCATTAGAGTTTTCAGAATAACTTTCGATAGCTATACTAAGTAATTTCTCATCTTTTTTTAATCCCCAAATTTTTCCTAAGGAAAGACGTTTTTTAAGCTCTTTTACAGTTATTTCTTGCCACTTTCCACCATAACTGACATAAATTTCTTGTCTCAAAGTTAAATCATTTGAATTTTTGACTAATGAGCAAACATAATCTAAATCATTTGAATTTAACTTAATTAATTGTGTACTTGGTGAATTAATTGAATCTGTCTCGTAGAAGTCAAAGTTTCCAACTTTTTTACGACCTCGTTTTGACATTATGTCAGCCATAATCTCATTACTGGCAAGAATCATACAGCGTGATATATTAATTCCTGATTCTACTAAATACTGATTTATAGTAAGCTCTAAAATCTTTGACAAACCCTGACCGCGATATTGAGGGCTTACTCTCAGTCCTTCCCACCAAGCTTCAGAGTCTGACATCAGCACAACTCGTTCAATTGCTACAGGAACATCATCAATCGTAACGACAAAAATACAACCAGATGGATCGCGAATCCATTTATCCCAAACCAAAGGAATATAGTCTTTTTGATTATTTGGAAGAATTTGACAAAAAGCTAGTACTGCTTCTTTGTCAGATTTTCGTGCCAAGCGAACTTTTGGTTCCGTCATTTATGGTTCTGTCTAAAAATCTAATGGCTTGGAAATATCACTCTTTATTTTCTCTCAAAAACTAATTTAAATATTTTGCCATTGATATACCCAAAATTCTTCACTCAAGTATAGTTTATTATTTTTTAGCCGTAGTAAATATTAATTAGATGTTAAATAGATAAATAGACTGACATTCTATATTGTTTCATTGAAAGAAAGCTAAATATTAAGAAATGACTATAAACATTGATTGAGTTAAGTATTTGTAATTACATGATTCTACTTTGATGAGAGCAGCAATAAAATTTTTAAACAAAATTTATGTGTATATAAAAGTAATTTTGGGCACATCTGTAAAGATTTGATGCGTGAAGAATGATAATCTTTTGAAATGTAATTTTTAAATTTATATTGTTCCCTAAAGTTTATTTTTGTGAACCATGCATACAAAAGCATCTTTACCGATTAGTCTGTTAGATGGTAAAAATACTTTACCAATTATTGAAGCTTACTTTGAATTCAATCATCTAAAGCAATTATATCGTCAAGGTTGGTTGCAACATGGTATTGAGCCGAAGCATTGTGAAAGTGTTGCTGAACATTCATTTTGTGTCGCTTTATTGGGTTTGTTGCTAGCAGATCAATATCCAGAATTAGACGTGAATAAAGTAGTGAGAATGGCTTTAATTCATGATTTAGGAGAAATCTACGCTGGTGACTTTACTCCTGAAGATAACATTGACAAGAATCACAAGTTTGAATTAGAAAAACAATCGGTTTTGCAAGTATTTAATAAGTTACCTAATGGATGGAAGTGGATTAACCTGTGGGAGGAATACGAGCAAGGTAGTTCTGCAGAAGCTAAGTTTGTCCAGCAATTAGACCGATTAGAGATGCTTTTACAAGCAAGTATTTACGAGCAGCAACTACAAGTAGATTTGTCTGATTTTTTTGCATCTACAGGATGGGATGTGTTTTCACCAGAATTACAATCTATATTCCAATTTTTAGAGGATTTAAGAAAGGGAAACAGGGAAGCAGGATACGCAAGTCCAAAATAAGAAATCAAAATATGCATTTCCTGCGGACAAGATTTGCTAACAAAAGTCAAAAGAGAATCTGCATATGACTAACGTCACAAACACGGATCTGGCTAGCAACTGTGATTTTCCCATAATTTTTAGGGAATAAATTATTTCTGTGTGTATCTAATAACAGACCAAAATTTATATACAAACTGCATAAATTAACAAGGCTGTCATCTATAAGAATATGTAGCACCAAACAAAAGACCTGAATTTCTTATAAGGTCAAGTTCACAAGCTCAAAAAATCCTCAACCTGAAACCTATTTCTGGTCAAGGTTATGGAGAGTGGGAATATTCTAATGGTGAGAAATGGAGGAAGCGCAAGGAGTAATAACCATGATTTGTCAAGATAAAAACGAGCTATCGACCAATAATGAGGAACTCTATCGATATTATGCTCAGTCAGAGGGTGTATGGAGTTCTGACCTTGCAATCGTAACAGTTAAATTAGTTGGTCAAGAGGATATCTTACCGATCGCCGAATACTACAATCTCACTCATATAGAGTTTGGCGTTCAGGCTACTTGGAAATACAATCACAAGAAAAATAAAGATACAAATTTTGAAAATACAAATTTTGACAATAAAAATTTTGAATATCTCATGAACTGTTGTACTGACTCAGAACAACCAGGGTTGATGTTCTGTCAGTTTGGTTCAAATGTTACTGAGCAAAATCTTAAAGATGATAATCGAGGTCGGATTTTAAAAGAAGTAATTCCTGACATGAAGAACTTGATTCTGAGCAATAGTTTTATTGTTTTGGATTATATTTTTGTAGACTCTCATACATTAATCACAAGTAGTGGGAAATATAAAGCGACAACCCGCTTGGAGAGTGAAAACAAGAGGTATAGAGAGGAAACATATGATGGAAGAGTTATTAGACGTGTTTGGGAAGAAAAACTATAAACTTCAAAATCTTAAGTTCCAAAACCTTAAGTTCCAAAATCTTAAGTTCCAAAATTTTAAGTTAAAAAAATCTTAAATTAAAAAATTTTTAGATAAAAAAGTTTTCCTACCTCTTTCATCCCCACCAGACATATGTTTAAGTGGGGATTTTCTCATAAACAACCGATAGTTTTACTTACTTATGACAGGAACTGCAGACTTTTGAGGTACGCGAATACCATTCATCTTCATTCTTACACCCCGTGCAGGTGCAATGGTAACGCCTCGACGCTGGGGCTTTTCTGGCTTATCATCCAACAATTCCAAGTTGTAACGAGAAACTACATGTGCTAGTACCAACTTCATTTCAAACAGTGCTAGAGCATAACCAACACAGCGACGTACTCCTCCACCAAAAGGCATAAATTCATAGGGAGAAAACTGTCTTTCTAAAAATCGCTCTGGTTTAAATTCTTTTGAATCTGGATACAAATCTTCTCGATGGTGTAATAGATAAATACAACCCCAAATATAACTTTCAGGTTTTAGTTTATGTCCTAACAACTCAACAGGTTCTTCTACTTGTCTCTCAAAAGTCGTCATTGCGACAGGATAAATCCGCAAGGTTTCATTACAAACTGCGGTTAAGTACTTTTGTTTAAATATAGTTACAGGATCGGGATTTTCTCCAAGACTGTCTAATTCTTCCAGTAATTTGGAACGTAAGATTGGTTTGTGATGAAGCCAATATAATCCCCAAGCCATTGCTGTAGCAGTGGTTTCATATCCCGCAACCAGCAATGTCATCATTTCATCCCGTAACTCTTTGTCTGTCATGGAGTTACCTTCAGGATCTCTTGCAGACATTAATAATGAAAGAATATCAACCCGATTGGGATCGTTTAATTGGGAACGTCTTTCACTAATTTCAGCATAAAGTAATTTATCCAGCATTTCCCTTCGACGCAAAAAATTACCCCAGGGACTCCAAGCTCCTAAATCTTTTTGTAAAAAAGGGAACAATAGCAAACTAAAAGCTAAGGGAGAGCGGAATAAATCCATCATCCCAATGATCCCATGCTTAATTTGTTGATAACGCTCTCCTTCATGTAAGCCAAATACAACTTGTAACATGATAGAAAGGGAAATATCTGATGTGATATCACGAGCAGTGAAAGCTTTATTTTGCGGTATATCACTGAAGACTCTATCCGTAATATTGCTGATTATTTCGCCATACAATTGCATTCTTTCACCATGGAATTGAGGCATTATTAACTGACGCTGGCGTTTGTGAGGTTCGCCATCGAGCAACATTAGAGAATATTCTCCAATTAATGGTTTAAGCACCCCATCTGGATTCCCTGGTGCTGTAAAGATTTTCCTATCATTGGAATATATTTCTTGAATTGCTTGAGGATGATTAACAAATATTATTGGTTGCTTTGCGCCGAATATCTGAGCAGTAAATATATTGGGGTGCAACTTAACTGCTTGCTCCAGGAAACTTAAAGGTTCAGCAATCCATTGATAGCGTTGTTTAAGAACCGGGATACTAACAATATTTGGTAGAGACATAAAATTGCTGAGGCTTTTAGAAAGAAAAGCATTTTTGGGAGTAATGTATTAAATATTAACGCAGTTTCAATTTGTATGAACTAGATCGGAGAAACAATAAATAATAAATACAGTTATAGTTATAGCTTTGATGGAGACCCAGTCGCTGGTAACTTAAATTATGCAAGAAATATCAAACTTATTTCGTCGCATTTCATAAAAAGCCCATACAAAAGCATCTTGATTGATTAGTATTTTAAGTAATAACGAATAGTCTATCTACTGTTAAGGCTTATTTTGAGTTTAATTATTTAAGTCACTCTCAAATTCCCCCAAATGCATTGTTTGGAAGTAAAACTTTATAGTTTTAAACATCCGTCTTCCATTTGCACGATGCGATCGGCAATATCAAGGATTCGGTTGTCATGGGTCACTAACATTACAGAGCAACCTTCCTCCTTGGCTAGTTTTTGGATAATATTGACTACATCTCTTCCAGTTTTACTATCTAAAGAAGCTGTTGGTTCATCGGCTAAAACTAATTTAGGTTGAGCAACCAATGCGCGAGCGATCGCAACTCTTTGTTGTTGTCCCCCTGATAATTTTTCTGGGTACGTATCGACAAAATCTGCTATTCCAACTGCTCTCAAGATATTTTCAGCGCGTTGACGATATTCCCATGTGGGAATTTCTGGATGTAGTTTCAGGGACATTCGCACATTACCGTAAGCTGTTAAGCATTTAAGTAAGTTATGGTGTTGGAAGATAAAACCAATTTGATTTCTCACTTTAGTTGCCTGTTTTTTACTGATATCTCGTAATTCTCGACCAAGAATTTTTAAACTACCAGACTGTACAGAACGGAGCCCACCAATTAAAGATAATAAAGTAGTTTTTCCACTACCGGAAGGTCCTGTCAAAATGACTATTTCTCCCGGATAAATATCTAAATTAATATCATTTAGTACAGACTTAAGTAGTTTACCTTTACCAAAGGAATGATTAAGATTACTAACAGCAACAGTAGGTTTCATAGTAGGGATTGGCGACTGGGGACTTGGGGAAAGTGTGGGGAGTGTGGGAGGATGGGGAAGAGCAAATTACTCATTACTTATTACTTATTACTTATTACTTATTACTTATTACTTATTACTTCTAAAAAACGTCTGCAGGGTCTGCAGAACGAAGCTTATTCGTAGCGATCGCACCGGAAACAATACTCATTACTAAAGTAAGAATAAAAACTTGTAGAGCAATACTTACTTTCATGGCTATGGGAATTCTGGTTAGCATGAATAGTAACTGATATAAACCGACCGAGGCGATAAAACCAGGAATAAATCCCATCACCCCAAGGATAATTGCTTCTTGAATCACAACTACTAATAATGACTTGTCCCCATAACCCATTGCTTTTAGGGTTGCATACTCGGAAAGATGATCGTTAATGTCAGAGTAAAGAACTTGGTAAACAATAATTATCCCCACAATAAAACCAACGATGGTACCAAATCTTAAAATGACTCCATTCGGTTCTGAAGCATCAAACATTTGCTCTCGTTGCATTAATTCTTCATGGGTGAATACACCAATTTCCTTGGGAATATTAGCGCGTAATTGAGCTTGTACCTTCTTAATATTTACTCCTTCATCAACAGAAATGACTCCAATAGTCACCTGATCAAGGCTACTTTGTCCTTTACGTTTAGCATAGTTCCAGTCACTCATAATGATGTTACCATTGGCAAACAAAGTGCTACCCATCTTGAAGAGTCCTACAACATAGGTGCGGCGATTACCCATTAAAGTTGTAACTTCTTCCTGGGTTGTTAACATTTGGGGAACTTCACCTAAAGATGGTTGCGAGAGACGATCGAATAGTACTGCATCGGGTGAAGTCAGTTTAGCTAACTGATTATTGACCTGGGGTAAATCGAATACTGGAGGTTGAGCGGGATTGAAAGCAATAATTCTCACCCTATTCCCAAAATTTCTCTGTCTTTTTCTACCGGGGGAAGAGGTAGCTAAATTTTTCTGTCTCGCAAATTCTGTCGGGTTGACCCAATTATCTCGAGCGATATAGACCGGACTAACCGAATCTATTCCATCTATAGCTGCTGCTTTGTAAATAGCAGCACGGGGAAAGGGAATACCCCAACGAATTGTAGGACTTAGGGTAGAAACTAATAATAGATCGCCACTCAAACTTTCATGTAATTTGGTTGTTCCTTCGGTGAGCATTGATAGCAATCCTACTTGAGTGAACATCAAGATATTAGCGAAGCAAACTCCTGTGGTTGCAACAGCTAAACGCATTTTTTGATGAGATAATTGCGCCCAAGCTAAGGGTGTCTGAGGTTGAAACTTTTTTGGTTTCATATTTTGTCATTGGTAATTGGTAATGGGTAATTGGTAATTGGAGGAATAATAAGTTAAACATCAATTTTGACGCGGACTTGCATTCCTGTTAAAGCCGAGACTTTGGGATTATCTTCAGGATTGACACGAATTTTAACTTCCACTACTCGAGCGTTAACATCAGTATTTGGGTTTGTTTTATCTTGATTGAGGCGAGTTTTACCAATTTGTAAGCCAATCTGGTCTACCTTACCTTTGATTTCTCCTTTAAACCCACCGTATTCACTATTAATAGTGGCTGTTTGTCCCTTTCTTACCCGAATAATATCGGTTTCATAAACCTCCGCAACTACATACATCTGCTTGGTTTGTCCGAGTTCTGCAATACCCTGCTCGGTATTTACCTGTTCTCCAACCCGGGTATTAATTCGTAAAATTTGTCCGCCAATTGGTGCTCTTGCTTGTGTATCATCCAATTCAGCTTTGCGTTGTTCTACTTGAATTAAGGCTTGTTCTAATTCAGCCTTAGCTATTTCTACATCCACAGGACGAACTTCTTTTAACCTACGTAAATTTGCTTTTTCTTTTGTTAATTTTGCTTCTAGAGTTGACGTAGTATTTTCTAAATCTGCTTTACTTTGGGAAATACTAGCTTGTGCTCTCTTGTATTCTTCTGTAGCGTTATCTAGTTCAGCTTGTTGGAGTGCTCCTTCTTTAGTTAACACGTGATTGCGCTCATATTTGATTTTAGTGTTACGCAAAGTAGCTTCTGCTTGAGCAACTAAAGCTGCTTTTTGTCTTGTTTCTGATCGCAATCTAGCTTCCAACTCTGCGATCGCTGCTCTTTGAGCAGCTAATTCTCCTACTTTTGCATCTCCTTGACGAATTTTCAGCAATCTAGCCCGTTTAATCGCTACATTGGCTTTTGCTTCTCGCAACTGCTGTTCGGCTCTTTCTGTTCCTTGCAAAACCGCTATTAATTGATTCGGTTTGACAAAATCACCTTCTTTGACAAGAATTTGATTTACGCGACTATCCCGCGCATTGACCACGGAAATTTTAATTACATCTCCCTCAGGTATAATTCTACCGAGGGCTACAACCCTACTGGAAGTTGGAATTTCTGTTTGCGTAGAAGTTTCAGGTTTATTATTTTGTGCTTGCAGGGAAGCACAGGCTGTAGATAGACTGAGAAAAACAAAAATAAACGTATAACGAATAATATACCGCCAAAAAATAATAGATGCCTTTTGGCGAACTCCATTTTGTGGCTGAAACATAATAAATCAGTTCCCAATAGGTTTAGAGTTAAATATTTCTTGAGTTTTACAGTAGGTCAATTTCGAGTTGTATCGACAAAGAAGTCAAATGAACAAAAAATTTGGAAAAAGATATTAAAACAAAAAGAATACTATTTTGACGATAATCTGTTTTAGAGTATTACTCTTGCAGATATATAGAAACAACAAGGAAAGCAGATTATAAAAAATCAAATTCTAAATATATCGAATTCTGAGTATATCGAATTTTAAGTGTATCCAAATTGTATTTGAGTCATTGAGCCAAGTATTATACGCAATACACATGAATTTTAGCAGCGTAAATCGGACTTTAATGCTGAATAGAGTCATAAAAATCCATGACAAAAGTCATATTGATAATATGAAGTTAGATATTTTCGATTCACAAAAGATTCAAAGCTTTAGAGTTCCAGATTTGATCGCGTAGAACTACAAAATATATAAAAATTATTATATCAAGTACTCCCCTCTAGTGCTTTACTTTTATTAAAATCCTTCAATTTACCTCCTCTCCCGACTTTTGTTAGCGCTGCGTTAGCGGTAGCGAGGCTTTAACACATGCGCGACCTAGCGTAAGCGTACTGTAAGTATTGCGCATAATTCTGACTTCTGACTCCTGACCCCTAACTCTTGACTTCTAATTTTGTCCTAAATTAATTGTACGGAACATCTTTTCTTAGTGCAAAATCAATATAAATGTCACTGAATATTGATTTTTATCTTATGGGTATATTCTCCAATCAAAAACTTTGCTTAGGTGTCGCTTTTGCTGCTTTATTTGGGGTTACTTTAACCGGAAGTTATTTACGTACTCGTTCCCAAAGTATTTCCTACGCTCAAAGTCAACTTCAAACAAAAAATAAAAATCAACTAAAAAATCAAAATTCAGTCACTGAAACAAAAACTTCACTACAGTTAGCTGCAAATTATCAAAACAGTTTAACTGTTAACCCAGTATCTACAATCAATAGTAATCAACAAGAGAAAGATACAGCGCAACAAAAATCATTATCAAAAACTTACCAAGTAATTGATGAATTAAAAAGAAATAAATTTAAGATTAATGGCGATCGCGTTTTTAGAACCGGAAAACTACCCAGAACTAAAGTCGATCTAAATCAATCAGACCTATTAACAGTTCTGCTAAACACCAGAAAATATTTCCAAGAACATAGTGATGCAGACCCAGATGTGCAGAGAACCGGAATACTGGGAACCCAAGGTGTAACGATACCGGATGTTCTCAAAACTTTGGATTTTATGATTGCAACATTACGCCAAGATATTGCTAATGGTAGACCAACCCGCTTACAGGATCCCAATTTTATTAACAAACACTTCAGAGTAATTAAATGGTCTGCATATAATCCTAAAAATCTGCGGAGAAAAAATTTAAGAATCACCAAATATGCTGTTTTTTCCCATTCCGGTTCTCGAAGAAAAACTTCTACTTATAATACGCCAATTTACAGTCTCAAGGACGAGTTAGCTACAGATAAATTTTATAAAAAATATACTAAGCAACAGGTTTTATCAGGAATTTATGAGCGCGGTGGAAAAGAATTTGGTAAGGTTGAACCCCTTGCTTATCTTACCCGAGAAGGTTTAGAAGAAGCATTAATGCAAGGTACAATCCTGATTAATTTTCCTGACGGTTCTCAAGCATTTTTCAATGTAGATCGAAATAATGGAATTCCTTATGTCAAAGGGTTAAAAAGAAGAGCACAAAAACGTTATTGGTATTTCAGACAAGTTGATGCAATCAAAGGTTACGGTCATGAGATAAATGCAAAAATATCTGTTAAACCGGGAGTCACCTTCGCTGGAGATGTCTTAAACGTTGGTTTAGGTAAAATTATTGTTTTAGAGTACAATAAAGGCGGTCGCAGAAGATTGAAAATGGGAGTTTTAGCAGATACAGGTGGCGCTTTCCTACCCAATCTTTATCAATTAGATTTTCTCGCCGGAATCTTTCCCAATAGACAAAAATTTAACGAAAATAATCGCAGATTACCAACATATGCAAAAGCATATATCTTAGTAAAAAAATAAATAACCGTTATTGGTAATAACTGTTTTTATATAATTGAATTACGTGTCAAACATAAAATATTTGTAGAGACGTACCATCTTGTAGAGACGTACCATGGTACGTCTCTACACGTGATTTATTCACTTGAAAAAGTTGCGGATGTATATCAAGTTAAATAACTACCATCAAGCATCAGTGGATTGGGATTTTTCTCCATACTCCATCCCATTTTGCTCTGCATAACGATGCATGAAACGCATAAAACGTTCCCAATGATCCTCATGTTCGATTTCAACCTTGCACTCTACTTTCCTTAACTCATCCCCTTCATCCCCACCAAAAATAAATCGAGTTGAAGAAGGTGTAACGCTAATATCACCTTCTTCGTCAGTTAAAAGCATGGAATTTAAAGATTGCTTAGTAAAACTATTTGCACCTTCTATCGCTTTCAATTTATTAAAAGTCATTACAATAACGCGGTTCCCAGAACGGGTATTTCTCCGCAGACTAACGTTATCCAGCTCTTCTTTTATGCCAGCAAAAAACTGAATTGAAGGATTATTAGATGCCATGATTTATACGAAGAATATTATCTCTGATATGGATAATGATACTGCTGATTGGCTGGCTGTTGATACTGATTTGGGGGATAATTTCTTCCAAACCTGGTGTGAACTGGTGACGTCACTGGCGAACTATAAGTATTCATAGGCACGTTACCCCTATTAGTCGGATATGTGGGAGTAGTCATCCCTCTCTGTTGCATGGGGTTAACCGGTGGACTATTTCCGCTTCGATTACTTTGGTTTGGAAGATTATTAGGCTTACTTAATTCTTCAAAAGCCTGACGGGAAGCAGATTTAATAAACTTTTCTGCACTGGGGTCATCTTTAACCTTTCGCTCTACCATCACGGCGATGGTATAACGCTTACCGGTTACTAGATCGACTAAACCGGCGTCTCCCAACATTTTACCGATATATCCCGTCTTATTGGCAATTGTTGCTCCTTCTCCCAAACCTGTAGGTAATAAATGCCTTCTGGTATTTTGTCGCATAATTGCCAAAATGCGATCGCGTGATTGCATACTTACCAAACGACCCCGACTTACCATCGCCATCACATCTCCTAAGTCTTTGGGTGATGTGGTGTTTGTCCCTTCAATATCTGGAAGTGGATTGCGAAGTGCTGTGTGAGTCAAACCCCAACGACGAAAACGTTGATTGAGCGCCTGCATACCTCCCATACGCTTTATCAACATGTTAGTAGCTGTATTGTCACTGATAGTCATCATCTTATCAGCAACTTCCAATGCTTTATATGTGGTCCCTGCTGGTTGGTTGCGCATATCTCCAGAACCACCGACCATATCATCTTTTTCCATGGTCAAAACCTCATTGAGGCGGATTTTGCCATTATCTACATCCTGGAAAAAGGCAACTAAAATAGGGATTTTAATTGTACTTGCAGCGGGGAAACTAAGTGTGGCGTTCACATTTACATAGCGCCCATCATCCAAATCGATTAAATATACTCCTGGACGAATACTAGGATTCTGATTCGCCATACTTTGCAAGCTAGCTTTTAAAGGAGCAATCTCTTGGGTGAGTACGAGATTTCCTGGATCTAAATTAGATTGAGATTGATTTTGTCCGACTTTAGCCTCAGAAGATGAGGTTGCAGAATTGATTCTGGTCGCCGGGTCAAACATTGACAATGCAGTACCCACTATTGCACCAATACCAACTCCAACGATTAACAGTCGCAAGGCGTACAGAATTGTTCTAGCCATCGGCTTTAAGCGCGTCCGGCGAGACATTGTAATCCTCTTCCCTGGTAATGGCTGTTTGCGTACCCGCTTTAACTTCACCGCTTGGGCGTTAGCTGCTTTAGGTTTAGCCCTTGCAGGAACAGCACTGCGGGAATTTGCCGTATGAACCTGAGAAGGAGGAATTCTTCTGGGCGGATTACCCTTAGACTTCGCGACGGGTACCCTTGTTTTTACACGTTTAACAGGAACGCCTTTCGCGGCAGAATGCTTGGCGAGAGGACGCGCCAATGCACCTCCCCTTGAGGTTGGCGGTTGCTTTCTACGAGATTTTCCTGAATTATTTGCCACTTTTTTTTCTATACTAGGAAACTGACGGCGGTTGCTAGGTTGACGCCGTGGAAAAGCTGTGAACTTGTCAATTGACTCTGACACCGCTACTCCTTTTGAGTTACTCAAGTAGAACTCTCGCGTACGTTCGAATTCTCCCGTACTAACTTCCGAAAACTTAACCTACTTCCAAAGCACCCCGACTTAGAGCTTGATAACTGCCACTGTTATAGCGTTTCCGTGTTTAGTGTAAGTCATAAATCATTATTGTGCAGGATAATCCCGTACATCTTGGATAATGATTTACAAGTTTTCACGTTCACTTGCTTGGCTGGAATTTGCTTGATTGGAAATATCTAGCAATTCGTGATTTGATAGCGCCCATAAGGTTTGACGCAGAACCCCCCGTAGCATAGCTACTTCTTTTGTTCGCAGTTGGGCGCGATTATACATTTGACGGAATTTCTCCATCCGACTAGCTACTGTATGGGGATATAGGTAACTAATTGTTAATAGTACAGATTCTAGCTGTTGGTAATAACCTTCGACAACGTCTAAAGGTGCGATGTCATACTCCGAATGATTAACTGATAATGTTTCTAGGGGTTTTTCAAAGGTGTTATTGGTGTTTTCTTGTGTTTTCGCTTCTATCTGTGGTTGTATTTTATAATGATTTTCTACTTTATATTCTGAATTGTCCACCTTAGAATCTAAAAAAATTCCTGAAATTGTTGCCAATTCATAACAACAGATACCTACACTCGTTGCTAAATTTAAGGAAGCATATTCTGGATTTGTGGGAATGCGCATAAATCGCTGAGCGTAGTTTAATTCTTCATTACTCAGTCCCCTGTCTTCTGGACCAAAAATTAATGCGGATGGTTGTCCGATTTCTTCAAGTAACCAAGGTAAGGCGATGCGGGGTGGTTCTAAGGGTATTTCCCAATCTCGACTTCTAGCAGTTGTGGCGATCGCACGTTTGCATCCTTTTAATCCCTCAGGTAAAGTGTTAACTACTTCGGCTGTTTGCAAAACATCTTTTGCGTGAACTGCCATTCTCAGTGCTTCCTCTCCTAGATAATCGCATTTGGGATTAACCAAAACTAATTGATTTAAACAGAAATTTTTCATTACCCGCGCCACAGAACCTACATTCATGGGACCTGCAGGTTCTACCAAAATAATTTTTACTCCAGTTACCGTCATCTAGAAATCTCCTTGAGGTTATCAGTCAACAGTTAACAGTTATCAGTTATCAGTTAATGCGCTGTGTACACTTACGTGTCCCGCAATACCTACGGTACGCTACCGCTAGCCGCTAACGCGCACGCAATACCTATAGCTATAGCTGCGCTACCTACGGAGCTGCTACCTACGGATCCGGTACGCTTTGCTAGGCGCTAACAGTTATCAGTTAATAGTTAATAAATAACAGATAAGTTTGGGTAGTAAAATTATTCACAGGTACTGGAATGGGGCAACACTGAGAATCTATCAATAATGGTTTTAAATTGGAAGATTGGTTTAGTCCTTAGTGTTGGGGTATGTGCGGCTTCGACTGCTGCAATTTTTACCAGATTGGCGTTTGACGCTGCAGGGACTTCTGGTGCTGGAATTAGTCTGGTTCTTGCTGCTTCACGATTAACTATCGCTGCGTTGATACTGCTTCCATCTGCAAGAAAATTTCCCGAGCTTCGGGTTAATTCTCAAGCAATTTACTATGCTGGAATTGCTGGAATTTTTCTCGCTTTACATTTTGCAACTTGGATTTCTTCCCTCAGTTACACATCAATTACTGCTTCTACAACTTTAGTTGCAACTAACCCCCTTTGGGTAACTCTATTTTCTTGGCTTTGGTTTAAAGAAAAACCTTCTCTTCTTACGGTCACTGGGGTGGGAATCGCTGTTTTTGGTGCGATCGCGATCGGTTTTGGAAATCTTCAAATCCAGACTGCGACTAGTCAAGCATTGTTAGGTAATGCTTTGGCTTTGATGGGAGCATGTGCAGCAAGTTTATATTTACTCTGGGGACGGGAAGCCCAAAAACTAGGATTAAGCATTGGAGCATACGTGACTGTTGCGTATACAACAGCAGCAGTAATACTTTTACCTTTACCTGTGATATTCGATTCGGGTTATATCGATCACCCCATTACTTTTTACTTGTATGTTTTGTTAATGGCTCTTTTTCCCCAACTGATAGGACATACTAGCTTCAATTGGGCGATGCGATCAATTTCGCCGACTTTGGTTGCATTGACTATCTTGTTTGAGCCAATATGTTCCAGCTTTCTTGGTTATTTGATTTATCAAGAGGTTCCAGGAGTGTTGGAATTTGTTGGTGCGGGTGTATTACTGATTGGGGTTGCTTTAGCTATCGTTGGGGCGAGACAACAAGATATATGATGTCCCTAAATTTGTTAACTTTATGTATTACTACTTAGATTTTACAGCTACTTAAGCAGACAAGGAATAAAAAAGGTGGGTTACTCCACCTTTGTAAGAACTTATTTTATTTCAATCGAATCTGAAATCGATTATACAAGTATGATGTCCTGGGTAATATTCAAACCAGCATTGGTATTCAAGGTCGCAAAATGAGTATCATTGCCATTCTGGTTAAAGCTTAAAGCACCTGTAGTACTGTTGTAAGTGAATTGACTTGTAGAAGTTGCACCAAAGCTAGAGACAATCTGAATTTTATCTCCGTCTGAACTAGAAAAGTCTGTAATAGTATCAATCCCGTCTAAACTGGAATTGAATACAAAATTATCTGCACCAGCCCCACCAGTTAATGTATCATTGCCAGCTTCACCATTTAATGAATCGTTTCCTTGTTCTCCACCAAGAACATCATCTCCAATTCCACCCAGTAGGGTATCATTTGCTGAATCACCAACGGGGTTTTCATTTCCTCCATAGAGTGTATCATTACCGTCCCCACCTTTGACGGTATCTTGACCATCTTCACCWSTTARCCAATCATYACCTTGCTCYCCATCAAGAKARTCATCACCTGCACCACCCCATAGAGTATCATTTGCCGAATCACCATRGGGGTTTTCRTTTCCTCCMWAAASTGTRTCGTTACCRTCMCCACCTYTRAYRRTATCKCKACCCSATTCACCWSTTARCCAATCATYACCTTGYTCKCCATCAAGAKARTCATCACCTGCACCACCCCATAGAGTATCATTTGCCGAATCACCATGGGGATTTTCATTTCCTCCCAAAACTGTGTCGTTACCGTCACCACCTCTAATAATATCGCGACCCGATTCACCTGTTAGCCAATCATTACCTTGTTCACCGTCAAGAGAGTCATCACCTGCTCCACCCCATAGAGTATCATTTGCCGAATCACCATGGGGGTTTTCGTTTCCTCCATAAAGTGTATCGTTACCGTCCCCACCTTTGACGGTATCTCTACCCCATTCACCGCTCAACCAGTCATGACCTTGTTCCCCATCCAGATAATCATTACCAGCACCACCCCATAAGGTATCATTTGCAGAATCACCATCGGGAGTTTCATTACCCCCCAGAACTACATCATCACCATCACCACCTATTACGGTATCTCTACCCCATTCACCTGTTAACCAATCATTACCTTGTAAACCATCGATAAAATCATTACCATTCTTTCCTAACAGACGGTTATTTAAATGATTTCCTCGTAATGTATCATTTAAACTACCACCAGATGCGTTTTCTATATTTATGAAAGTCTGGGAACCTATACTAATACCTAAAGTTAAAGAAAGATTTTCATTAATATACTGTTGTCTAGGATTGCTCAAGTCTAGGTTAATAACTTTCGTAGTGGTTGCAGAGAAATCTAATGTATCTGTACTGTTATTATGTTGGTTTTCAATCTCAAATTTTTCCCATTCACCAATCCGTGTACCTTGATCTATGTCCCAACCATTGACACGTACATAGGTGTTATGGAAGGTTTTGAAAGCAATTTTCCCATCACTTTCAACAATTGTGAATTTTTCCCAATCACCGATAAAGGGGTTCTGCTGGACATTCCAGGGACCAAAAAGATACTTTCCAATATTATCGGCTTTCCAAAAATGATGTTCATGGAAGGTTCTCAGAGAAATTGTTCCATCACCATTATTCACAACAGTAAATTTTTCCCAATCTCCTATAAATTGGTTTCGTTCTAGAAACCATTTACCAATACCAGGTTTACTGGCTTTAACATAGCTATTATTGAATGTTTTGACAGCAATCATGGTTTCATTGATTGTGTCTGCTCCAAGTGCATTATCTGTATCAAAAACGTAAGTATCATCTCCCCATCCACCAATCAAAATATCATTACCAGCACCACCACTGAATAGATTATTACCAGCACGGTTACTCAGAACGTCATTACCATCTCCACCATCAAGAGTATTATCATCATCTCGACCTTTGAGGAAATCGTCACCACGAGTACCTTTACCTTCAACCGTACCTGTTGGGGAAAGCTGAAGATTAGCAGGAGTAGTATAAGCGTTGTTAATATTCGCTTCTAAACTAGCAATATTGTCTTTTGCAAATTGAGATATTCCTGAATTAATAAAACTGATACTGCCATCAAAACCAAATTTTAAAGCTATTTCCCAAAATAAGAATTGCCCCCAAGCTGCAATGTAATCATTACTGTTATTACCATCATCTATGAATTGAAGATAAGCACCTCCAGACCCTAATGTGAATCCTCCGATAACGGGAATAGGATCGGGAATATTAACACTTCCTTCAGCAAAAGCATAGATATCAAACTGATTTTCACCACGTCCGCGACCTATCAGGGAAGCATCTGCTTTAATTAGTCCCCATAGCATATCCAACTCAGTTTTTGCTAGAAAAGAGTTATGCTTCCAATTGAAATTAATTTCACCAGTTCTACTTCCTATTCCTAGTAGACCATCAAGAATTTTAACTTCGCCCTTACCATTAAAATATTCTGGAGTAACAGTTGCACTTAGATCTAGTCTTAGAAGTGATACTCTCTCTTGTGGAATGTCAACAAAAGGAATAGAAATTCGCTGTAAATCAATTTGTGGTCCTAATGTAATCCCAAGACTACCTGTAAATTCTGTTGTGCTTCCTTGATAGGAGCCACTCATACTTTGAAGAAATGCAATTGGTTTACCGATGGGTCTATTAAGATCTTCTACGTCTATCTCAATAGATTCTAATTTGTTACCATTCCAATAAACTTTAGCATCAACTTCAACTCCAGAAGGTATTTCAATTATTCCTTCGGCAAAGATTTTTGTTTGATTATTGGTAGTATCAATCTGAAACGCTGCTTCTTTTATCTTCCAACCAGGGGAAACTCCATTATTTGTGATTCTACCTCCCAATACAAATTCTGGATCCCAAGGTTCACTATCTTGTAGGTTTTTGTCAATAGTAAAGTCAACAGTGACATCACTTACAGTATAATTTAATAATTTAAGGTCACTAGCATTGGCTGCAATTCTTCGTAGACCGTTCTGATCAAATTCTAATAATACACCTATCTCAATTCCCGTTAAATCTGACAAAGTTGCGTTGCCAGCGAATACTCCTTGGTTGGCATCGTAAGATACTCGTATATTACTTAGTTTCCAGTTTCCAAAATTAATTTCATCTAGAGTCAGTTCTACACCTGTTAATTTAGCTCCATCTTTAGTAACTATTAACTTCTTATCACCTGTTAACGAACCTTTTAAACCCTTGAGTTGAGGAATTTCAATTTCACCCTGAAGAGAAAATTCTGGGTCCCAGTCGTCCTGATCATCCGGTCTTCTATCAGGATTAAAATCTATGGTGGTGATATTTGCTTTAGCACCGAATAAATTAAAATTAACGTTAGTAGCAGTGATATTTTTCAGACCGTTGCGATCAAATATTAGTGATACTCCTATATCTTCTCCAGTATAAGTTTGGAGAAAGGCACTGCCAACAAATTCCTCTTTATTACTATCGTATTTTACTTTAATATCGCGGAGTTTCCATTTTCCAAATTGGATGTCATCAGCTGATAACTCTGCACCTGTTAATTTAGCTCCGTTTTTATTAACTATTAACTTATTATTACCTGTTAGCGAACCTCTTAAACCCCTGAGTTGAGGAATTACAATTTCACCTTGAAGAGAAAATTCTGGGTCCCAGGGTTCGCTATCTTGTGGGTTTATGTCAACAATAGCGTTTACTGTCTGGATATCTACTTGTGCACCCAAGAAATTAAAATCTGTTCCGATACCACTACTACCTGTTATTTGGGTGAGTTTACCTTGATTAAATGCAAGTTCTAGGTTGATTGGACTACCAGGGGTTTTTAGTTCAGCATCAACAACAAAACTATTATTAGGAGTATTAACATTTAGATTGATGTCTTGGATTTCCCATTCCCCAAATAAGGGAATATTTGAGGCATGAACATCTGCTACCATTGAGAAATCAAGACCTTCATCAGTCTTTTTGATCTTGATGTAATTACCACCATTTAATTCAAATGTGGTGTTTTTGAGAGTGGGAATACTAAAAGTACCTTGGAGTGTTGCTTCTTGATTGTCAAAATCAAAGTGTACTTCAGCATCATTTGCTTTAATTTCCAACAGACCGAGAATATTTAAGGTATCCTCACCAGGAAGTTTTACAGAACCTCCAGAGACACTAACACCATTATCACTGATACCTATATAATCTTCTCCATTAATTTCTACTAAACCGTTTACACCAACCAGTTCTTCTGGTAATAACATTGAACCTTGTAATCTTAGTTGAGGGTTACCATTTTCATCTTCATCAAATGATAAGCCTTCAAAAAAAACTTCTATTCCACCAAGTAATTTGAATCCAGAATCGTCACTGTCACCTTTATCAGTAATGGTTCCCGATAGTGTTTCTGCATCAAATTTAAGGTTTCCATTAAATAAAGCAGAACTTCTATTATTACCAATAGCCGAATAAACCTTTGCATTTACATTAGAGCTATTTTCTTCAATGTAGATAAATTCTTTGGTTTTTCCATCTACAGTTTCTTTACGAACTGTTACTTTGCCACCATCAACAATAGTAAGTGGGGCGAAAATACGCTCATTTTTTCCTATCTTAATTCTTTGATTTTCCCAACTAGGCTCTGGTTGATGACCTGAATATTCATACTGAAGAGTTCCACTAAAATTGTTACCTTTTTTAACTGGCTTGTTGTTAATAAGTCGTTGATTTCCTGTACTTATTATAGTATTTCCAAAGATAAATGTTTGTGAATTAGCAGCGTTAGTTGTAATTTCAGCAAACATTGCATAATGTGCATCGCTAAATAAATTATAATCAACATTATTTGTTTGGCCAGGGTTTATATTTTGCGTATTAAAAATCTCTAGTTCATCTACTACCCCTCTATTTGTTAATATATAATCTAATTTTTGACTAGACTGATGTCCACCCATGTTCGGAAGTATAGGATTAGCAGTTGTTCCTTGTATTTGCTGACTTCCAACATTTAAATCCCCAAGTAAAATGTATTGATTATTTTGGTATGAGGGATCGGCAGCTAATGCTGTAGTTAACAATTCTAAATTCTTAGTTGCTGCGGTATGTTGATGAGGAATACCATTGTAATCATTAACTTCATTATGCCATGTCAAAAATCTATAGGAACCTCCACCTCCTTGTACATCAAACTGAATAGGTGGTCTATATTGGTATGTATTCCCATGTCTAAAACTATGGGGATAATAAAAACTTGGGTTTGTTATATTATTAATAGTTCTACCATTATACAAAATCAAGTATCCATCAGTTGTTATTTTATTATTACTAATCCCAGGAGGATTCGGATTAGGATACTCAGTTTCAAAAACTTTATAATTGTAATTTCCTGTTAAAGTTTGTAGCCCTGTTTTAGTAAATTTCGTTAATCCAGGATTGGCAGGATTATTTAACAGTTTTGATAGCTCTGTTGCTAGTGGAAAGTTGCTTGAATTTGGTATTTCTTGTAGAACAATGATGTCTATATTGTGATTCCATCCATATTTCGCTATATAATTTATTCTTCTCAAGACCTCTGCGATATTTCCTGGGAAAGATTGAGAATTTACTGAAGTTGCGTTTTTACTAAAAACATTCCATGTTCCAACTCTTAATTTAGTATTATTCTCAATTTTTATATCTGGCTCATTAGGAATAGTAGTTACTTCTTGACCATTACGAATAACAGTAACAATATCATTCTCTTCTCTTAAAGCCTGTAACTCCTCATCACTCAGAGTATTCCCCTGAACCAATTCCGAAAAAATATCTCCTTCATCACCAGGAGAATCAATCTCATTAATCTCAGAATCAACAAAATGACCGATTTCTTCGATTAATACGTCGGTAACTCTAGCAGTATTTTGAGAATTCTCAGTTAGAAATTCAGTCGCTAAATAAACTAATCCAGTATCCGTAGAAAAAGCACCATTCCCACCATAAATTGCACCACGATTCACAATTTTAATAGTAGGAATATCGGTAAAATTCCTGTCTGCAAAATTATCAAATAAATTATCTGCTGCTTCCCGATTAAAATCAGTACCAAAAGCCGTCTCTAACTTCTCACTATATTCAGAATCGAATCGGAACTTGCTCAGATATTTATAGGTATCCTGTAAAGCCGTATCTACTATTCCATAAATATCCAACAAATCCAGCCCGCTGCTGTTATCAATCTCAAGATTATCTGCAAAAACAACAGTTAAATTATCCTTAACTTTGGTTTCATCTAACTGTGTTTCTGGATTCTTCAATACCTCAGAAATAGTTCTGCTAATAACCGTATCATTGTTATTCTCAAGATTCTCATGACTGTTACTAATAGCAGTATTTTCCTGTACAGCAATATTTTGCTTACTTCTATTAACCCTACGAGACTTGGGAACACCTAAAGTTGGAAAAATTAAACCACTGAATGAATTAAAAGTATTTCTATCATTTATGCTTAGTGGTAAATAACTAAACAAATCATCATTTATCTTCTGCTTGTGATTTAAAAATTCTAAAAATAGGTTATTTAAATTAGCAGATTCATCATCGCCAAACATTACTATATTAGAGGATTTAACAAACCTTCTCAGTCGAGGAAATGTAAAATCGCCATCATGTATCTTGCGATTCCAAAATGCTAAAAATAGGTTACTAAAATTAGCAGATTCAACATCATCAAAATCAAAGAGTGGTGTATGTAATAATCTAAATGACTTTGATTGGCGAAGAGATGCAAAATAATTATTAACTAATTCTTGATTATTCTGATTTTCAAGAAATAAATTAGTGTCGAATAAGATTCGAGATAAATAATTTGGTATGCTCTTGTAAGTTTTCATGATTTTACTCCTTAATTAGCTATCAAATTAAATAAATAAAGAAACCCAAAATAAAATGACATGCAAAGCAAAGCGCAGCACAAAGTAAAACGCAAATTTGAATCTCAGTATGCGTTCAAAAATCAAATCTCTTCCCAACCGCTATATCCAGAGAGGAATGTTAAACAAAGTACAAAAGTAAGTTAGTAATAGTTTTACTAGCCCAGAAGAGAACAGTATTTAAGAAAATAAAAGCGGGCATAAAACACTAACATCAGCAATGACAATTTTAATTGCTGATAATTAAATCATTACCTCTAACGAGTAATTTGGGGAGCATCTCAAGTTTTAAAAAATATGTTTTATCATTGCGAGCGTAATGCAATGGAGCGTTCGCGGAGCGCGTCCTCAGCAATCACAAAGTCAAGATGCTGCGATTGCTTCATTCCGCTGCGCTTCATTCGCAATGACAACCTAAACTTTGGTAAATTCTAAAAATTGAGATGCTCCCAGTAATTTGCAACGATTAATTACCCTGATAATAATTACCCTGATAATAATTACCCTGATAAATATTCCCAACCCTGAATTAACCTTTGATAAACAATAAAAAAGGTAAGGTTAGATTTAATTTCATACTGTAAATTACTGACTTAAGACTAATAAACAATTATGGAATGTTTATTGTATCAATAAGTCATAACTATTCATATGTAGCACGTATAAAACAGAAACTCAAGGAAATTTTCTTACTTTTAATTGGAGTGTGTTATATTTTAGGGATTATTTTCCCAATCTTATAATCGCTTCGCTTCACATTAAAGAAAATATCGAGATTTTCAAACGTCAATTTATTCCGTATTTTATATGACGTCATAATTTCGATTTATATCAATAATACCTACGCACAATATAAGTGTTGCAACAACCAAAAAGGGTTATTGCAACACCACCGTAATACTATTTACCTTTAATTTTGCAGTCAATATCGAAACAGTTGCAAGTCCAAAAAATTACGCTTCAAGTTGTCTCAAATTGTTTCAAAATTATATTTCCAAGCAAATAGTTAATAACTACCAGCCCAAGTAACCCATTTATGGGAGATACTTGCATGCATAATGGTACCACTTACTTCTCTATCAGTTATCATTGCATTGGTTAAATTTGCACCACTGGTATCTGCATCATTTAAATTGCAACCAAGTAAACCTGCATAGCTCAGATTGGCTTCCCTAAAATCCGCTCCACTAACTTCCGCATCTGTTAGGTTTGCACCCAGCAAGTTTGCTCTAACTAAATTAGCACTCCGCAAATCAGCATGACTCAAATCTGTTTGCTGTAAATTCGTACCCGTGAGTTCAGCCCCAATGAAGTTGACATCACTCATTTTTGTGCCGCTTAAATTTGCTCCATTCAGATCTGCATCAGTTAGGTTTGCTCTCGTAAGGTCGCATCCTTTTAATGTTGCACCACTCAAATCAGCACCACTCAAATCAGCACCAGAGAAGTTCGCACCACTTAGGTTAAGGTCACAAAGATTTGCTTGATGAAGATTCCATCCTTGAAATTTTCTTTCTCCTGCTGCATATCTTGTTATAAGTTGATTGGCATTCATAATTTTTCCTACCTTCAAAATCTATGTAAATTATGTTGATTTATGACGATATTTATCTCCTCCATCAGAGAAAGACAAACATTATCAAATTCCGAATTCACTAACCGATTTTTACTATTGGATTGAAAATTTATGTCACACTGTTTGATGCCGATCGGATTTATTTGTTGCTTCTATAAGTTAAAACCGTGGTTTTAGTTTGGTTACATCTTGATTCTAAGTTTCATTCCTTTGCGACCATGCCTCCAAGGGACATATTTTATGGTTAGTGACTCAATCCTAAAAAGTCATAACCTTATTTTGCTTCATTTATATCTTTGCTGAGCAATTACTTAATGTAATGTAAATATCGTGGTTGTCAATTAGGTTAACTAAAAATATTTCATTATTAGAGAACAGGGAGTAGGAAACAGGTAACAAAAATAATATTAGATATTTTTGCCTATTTGAAAAATACTATACGCATAACATCAAAACATCATCAGCATTCAAATCATAAGTATTTATTTACTTATATTTCCTTGATTTTTCTTATTATTTCTCTTCATTAACGTGTCATAACTTAATCGTTTGAGTTGGAAAAAGTTGTAGTTATTTTAAATCTGTAAATATAATTTAGCTACCAATAACCGAACTACATTACTAGTAGTGGTAAATAAAATAACGATTATCTCCAAGGTGCTTAAATCCAGAATCAAAGCGTGGTTATTATTCATTTTACTTCTCCCACCGCAATATCCCTCACAAATTCCTCAAATTTCCTTACTATAAATATAAGTGTAAGGCGTGATTTGGCTAGTTAATCTACCTATAAATATCAATCAAAAATGCACTGACTGCATTTATAGATTTAGAATGGGATAAATACTATGTTTAAGAAAATTATTGTGGCTTTAGATCGGTCCCACATGAACAAGCAAGTTTTTGAAGAAGCATTAGACTTAGCAGTGAAAAGTAATGCTAAATTGATGTTGCTTCATATTCTTTCTTCAGAAGAGGAAAATAGTCCTTTAATGCCGATATATTCAAGTCTGAATTATTATCCAGAATTAACGAGAACTGAACTATATCAAAAAGAATGGGATGAATTTAGGCAAGAAGGAATCAAAATCCTACAGTATTATACTAACCTCGCGACAAGAAATAACGTAGAAACTGAATTTACTCAAACACTTGGTAGCCCTGGTCGTAATATTTGTGAATTCGCTCGTAATTGGAATGCTGATTTAATTATTGTTGGACGTCGTAGTCGTTCTAGACTCGCTGAAGTTTTCTTAGGTAGTGTCAGCAATTATGTATTACATCATGCTCATTGCTCTGTATTAATAATTGAAGAGAAAAAAGAGTCTCTGACTGCGACTTCTCCTGACACACAATCAAATTCAGTTTAATTTAGGCTTGAATAAAATACTATTTAGAAGGTAAAAAATAATAAACCCCGAATAATTTTCGGGGTATTTTTATTAAAAAATCATAAACCCATGAAAAAATGGGATTATGATTTAAGCTAATTATTAGATTCTGCAATCCTTAAATAAATTAATCCTCGCAACTAATTTATATTAACCAAGATTTATAATTTTTTGATGTAATTTAAGTGAAATTACTGCATATCTTGATGTCAAAACTTAGAAAACAAAATCACTATTATTCAAAAATCTTTCTAATCTTATTTATTTTGAATTGATTTATTTTGAATTGATTTATTTTTGAGGTGATTTATCTTGAATCTTAAATTTCTACAAGCGTTGTTGACTGTACATCTGATTTACTGCTAGTTGCAATATTTTGTTTTTGAGATTCTGTCAAACAAGTAACTTTTTCTAACTTCTTAATGACTTGAGATAAATTGCTTAATGACATTTCTGCTAACAAATCAGATTTTTTATACTCAGAAACTGGCATTGATTGCCAACAAGTTCTGCAAAACCAATAAACACCATTACCATTTGTGTGGCGCAAAAGAATATCAGTGCAGCAAGGACAGTAGTTCATCATTTTCTTTAACCTGATTTATTTAACTGCAACAGCCACAGTCTGTTTGTAACTTTGTTGACACAACACATAAGCTGCTATGTTTTCAGAGTAGGTTGAAAATGTGAGAAACCTGTGAGGAAAATTTAATTTTTTGTGAACAAATGTAATACAGCCTATACATTACTTATTGCGTTGGAAATTGCTATGATTAAGCAAAGAAAAAGTAATATTCTTTTGAGTATATACTCGCAAATTTATTACAATATTTGTTAAATAAATGTTGGATATGAGGTAAATATTGAGGAAAAATAAAAGTAATTGGAATCACGCACTTTTTATTGTGAAGAAAATTTTCATTTGGTTAATCAAGGCTTACAGGATATTCATTTCCCCCTTATTCCCTCCAACTTGTCGCTTTGTACCAACTTGTTCTCAGTATGCGGTCGAAGCTATTGATAAATTTGGAGTTTCTCGGGGTTTTTTGCTTGCATTTTGGCGAATATTGCGGTGTAATCCTTTTTGTCGGGGAGGTTATGACCCAGTTCCAGAAATATTAAATTTCGACATTAAATATTTTTCTCAAGTAGTTAATCAAAGCAAAGTTAAGGAAGATAATCCTTTAGAAATTCAAGAGTTAAAAAAGCAAAATAACAACGAGTCTCACTAGAGCGTCGATACATAAATAATTTATTTTTACTAATAAAAGTTACAGAAAATCGATAACAAAGCTTTCATCCTTGTAGTTGAGGAGTAGAATTACAATTTTGGGATAGGTTATCATCAGTCAATTTTAATTTGGTGCTTTAACAGTATTTGTATTATGTATACTTGCTGAGAAAACATCTGTGAACTAGACTGTAAAACCTTTCCTCGATTGTATTTTAGTTATATTTTTAATTTTGATTAATTGTGATTATTTTTAAACTGGGAGGCTACTAATAAAGGTGGAAGTCTCAAAAAATATAGTGGAACTGGCATGGCAAGCTTTGGAAGACTCAATAATTAACTATCGCGGTCTTCCAGTAGGTACTGTAGCTGCTTGCGACTCACATATGAGTTCTCTTAATTACGACCAGTGTTTTACTCGCGATTTTGCAGTTTCAGCACTGGCGTTTCTCATGAAGGGTGAGACGGAAATTGTCCGTAACTTTTTGCTTGAAACTTTGACACTACAAAGCTGGGATAAGCGAATGGAATGCTTTCAACCAGGTCAAGGTTTAATGCCCGCAAGCTTTAAAGTCGTTCACAGTAAAAATAGTGAAGAGTATATACATGCTGATTTTGGAGAGCATGCAATTGCTAGGGTCGCACCTGTGGATTCCGGCTTTTGGTGGCTAGTTATATTGCGCGCCTATGTCAAAGCGAGTAATGATTGGTCTTTGGTTCATAGCGCTGAATTTCAAACGGGCATCAAGTTGATTTTAGATGTATGCTTGACCACCCGCTTTGATATGTTTCCCACAATGCTAGTTCCTGACGGTTCATTTATGATTGACCGGCGCATGGGAGTTTATGGTTATCCTTTGGACATTCAAGCATTATTTTATGTTTCTTTACGAGCAGCCAGAGAATTATTAAAACCAGAAGACGAATATATTGCTGTTGTGGAAGAACGGTTGGGGAATTTGGCCTATCATTTACGCAGCTACTACTGGCTCGATCTACAAATTCTTAACGAAATCTACTGCTATAAAGTTGAGGAATACGGAATTACAGCAATCAACAAATTTAATATTTATCCAGATACTATTCCTGAGTGGTTAAAAGAATGGCTTCCAGAGCCAGGAGGCTATTTTGTAGGAAACTTAGGTCCAGGAAGAATGGATTTTCGTTTCTTTTCCCAAGGTAATTTAATGGCGATTGTTTCACAACTTGCCTTGGAAGAACAATCCCACAGTATTATGGATTTGATATCAGTCCGTTGGGAAAGTTTAATTGGAAGAATGCCAATCAAGGTTTGTTTCCCTGCAATCGAAGGTCGAGACTGGGAGACTATAACTGGCTGTGACGCCAAAAATATTCCTTGGTCGTACCATAATGGTGGTAATTGGCCATTTTTATTGTGGTTATTAGCTGCTGCGGCACAAAAAACCAATCGAATTGAATTGGGATACATGGCATTGGAAGTTGCCGCATCTCGCTTGTTTAAAGACAAATGGCCAGAATATTATGATGGTCGTCACGGGCGTTTGATTGGTAAAGAAGCCCGAAGGTACCAAACTTGGACAATTGCTGGTTTCTTAGTTGCCTACGAAATACTTAATAACCCAAAACATCTAGATTTGATTAGTTTTCCAGAAGATACTGTTGTTATTGCTTGTTCTCAGCCACTTCCTGGTTTCTCTGGATGACCTGTGGAAAGTTTGGGGAGGGAGTGTGGGGAGTGTGGGAAGTGTGGGAAGTGTGGGGAGTGTGGGAAGTGTGGGAGGTGTGGGGAGTGTGGGAAGTGTGGGAAGTGTGGGAAGTGTGTAGGGAAATCCCAAAAAACATAAAGAGGTTTTAAAAATCGGATTTGGTGTAATAATACGATTCCAAAATGCACCTTGGAATGAATGATGAATTCCAAGGTGCATTTTAAGTAAATTGAAATTGGTATAACCGAATTAAACCACTTTGATATCGGTATACGCTTCTAAAATGTCATTAGTTGTCAAGGTATCTCCTTCTGCTTGAGGTGTCCAGAGGACTTCAATCGCTAGGAGTTTATCGCTTGGCATGCTACCAACCTGACGTAAAGCTTGGCGTAAGTCATCACTACTATTGATATCAGGTATTTGAAATTTGCCTAAGGTTGCACAAATCAAGGTAACAATAATGTACTCTCCGGGTCCTCGATCTATCAATTCTGTAGGATTATCAACTTCACCAGCTAAAACAGCTTGAGATGTGGATGATTTGAGTTGATTATTAACGTTAGTTAAGGTTTCTTCTGTAAACTTACTGCGTTCTGCTAATGATAGGCGGTTAAACTCAGCCTCAGCAGCAGTTAATTTTGCTTGTTTTGTACCACCACCTGCGTATACCCAATATTCCGGATGGCGTAACAGAGCGAGACTAGTTTCTTGTAATACTTCTGCCCTTCCTTCTGGAGAATTAGTATCAGCAGTTTCGGCAATTGTGTTCAGTTCTTTTTGTAAGCCACGTGCTTGGGCGTATAGTCCTACTTGCAAACGAGTTACGGACACGGGACTATTATTGTTGTAACCAATTTCATCTCCTTCATAACTACCTGCACGACGAAAACTCTGGGCGATAAAATTTGCGATCGCAATAAAAATCAAGATCCCAAATAAACCGCTAAATCCTCCGCCAATGCCCCAAAATGGTAATAAAAAAGGAAAGCCAAAACCACCACCAGGATAGGGGGAATATCTACCTCCTCCGGGACGTGCATAGGTACGAGGCGTGTAAGTACGGCTAGGAGATCTAAAAGAACCACCACCAATGCGACCGCCGCTACGTGCTGCTAGCGCCGCATCAGCATGACTCAAAATAAATGTAAACACTAGACATAAAACTACTAGCGTTTTTAAAAGCGGTTTAACAGCTTGTTGGAATTTTTTGAACATAACACAGTAGCATCAAAACGATATTAGTAACTTTTTGTCAAGATAGATGTTGAGTCTGTGATATTGATTTAATAACATCAATCCTAAAAATTATTCTCTTTTCTAAATTGAAGATAGCGACTTTTCTTTAACTATATTTTTAATTTAACGTTAAATATACTACTCAGACAGCTTCCGTTGGAGTGATATCTTCGGTAGATAACCGTACCTGAATACATGAACTGCAATTTCTATTGCAGATTTTTTATTGTGTAATACCAATTCCTCTATAGGACGGGGAGCGTCAATTTATAAGCCCTACGTAATAAGGTTAGGATTTATAAATCCTATTCGTTAAAAACTAACTATAGTCCTATCCTAAGCTTTTTGTCGCCATAAGGACGGCCTATTTCAATTTGCGCGTAGCCCTAAGTAAGCAAGCGAGAAAAAAGTAAACTAYGTAAATAAATATAAAATTTGGCTTGTAGTAGGGCTTTAGTGCCAAAGCGCTATTACAAGTTATGATTCTTCTTACTAACCTACTTGTATCTTTAATTTCAGACTAATTTTATTTTCCACTTCCAAAAAATTTATTAGATTTATTTGCACCAAAGTGTATTTTTAACCTTGCTATCAAGTAACCGCATACTTTCTTTGATTTTAAAACTAGCATTTAATAACAGCATGACAAGTGATTTTAAGACTAAATAATGTCAATGCAATTGATTTTTATCAAACACGAAAAAACATCACAAAAATTAAATCTTGACAAAGAAAAACAAAAAAAATATAAAATAATGTATGATTTCTGTGAAACTACTTTTCAAAACTAGATCTTCTTTGGTAATACTTTTGATTGTGGTGTGTGAAGCTTATTATTAAATGTGTGTTCAACTATGGTGCATCTAATAGAAACAGTTTTTTTGATACACAAAAACAAATTTAAAATCATTAGCCAAAGTATGTGTGTATGTGCAGGGAGAGTTTTTCGTCATAAATGGCTATTCGACCGGTTGATTAGGTCCTAGAAATATATATTATTTTACTTATTCAAATAAGCTTTGTTGATTACTTTTCTGTATATTAGTTCAGAAAATTTTTATTAATTCAGCTCGAGACAGAAAAGATGCTTATAACTTAGATGTCATATCTAATAAGGTTTTTTATGATATTTGAGGAGTAGCATTCCCTACGATAATCTTCAACAAAAACAGATTTTTCAAATCAAGAAATATAGTAGGTTTTTGATTGTCCATATATTCAGTTGGAGATATTAACTATTATATTCGACAGTCAAAAGTTAGATAAATGTTAGTTATATATTGAAACCTACTGTAATACAGCAGTAACAGCATGGTGTGCATAAAACCTCTTTGATTTGAAGTTATTTTTGTCACTAACTAGATGAGTTATTTTAAAGACACTCATCTATAGAGTTATAGTTCTCAATCTAAATTGCTAACAAATTTCTAACGATTTACTAACAAATTGATATTTGGTCATAAATCAAGTAAATATAAAAAATAATGCGAAATAAATGCGAATTTAAAAAATATTGGAATACTTAATCTTATGAAAAAAGCTACTAAAATTGCTGTTAGACATTGGAAGTTTGTATTAGCTTGGAATAAAATCATACTTGGTATAGCTGTCGCTAATATCGCCCTTTTGCCAAGAGTTTGGATTAGTAAATCATTATTAATTTTACCCACTTCAACAAGTAATGTTGATGCAGATTTAGATAATTCAGATGATTTGAAAACTAAAGAGGTGGGATTTTCTCAACAGGTCAATCCACTAAACGTTATTTCCTCAATTGCGACCAGCGATAACGTACTGAAAAAAGTATGGGAACAGGACCCACAAAAAACATCATATAAACAGCTGAGCGAATACAGAGGGTTATTTGATGTCTCTCCAGAGAATGACTCTACCGTCATATCACTGAGTGTTGAAGGTTCTACTCCAAAACTTGCAACAGAGCGAGCGCAAAACTTGATTGCTAGTCTCAAAGAACGTTTACAAGAACTACGACAAGACCGAGTTATTTCCCAATCAGAATTTATTCAAGATGAAGTACGACAAGCACATCGTAAATTGATGGATGCACAAAAAAAATTGAATAAATTCAAAGAAGCAGGGAATGTGATCAGTGACGAACATGACGCCAAACAAAAAGTAATTACTATTAATGCTCTAAACAAATCTAGGGTCGAAGCTTTAGCGGAAGCAAAAGCTGCTCAAGCTCAAACTCGAATTCTTTCAGCACGCTTATCTCTTCCTCCTCAAACAGCGCTCAAGTCATTACAAACAAAGGGAACTGAAACATCTCTATCGATTCGCGAAAAGTTAAGCAAAGTCAATATTTCTCTTCAAGAAGCTCAAACCTACTTAACTGATAACCATCCCCGTATCGAAAATTTGAAATTTCAACAAGAAGAATTGCGTAATGAACTACAAGAAGATCGGGTATCTGATAATTCAGTCAGTTCTGTAGCAATCAACCCAAACCTTGCAGACAGACACATAGTTCACAAGTTGATTTTGGCAGAAAGCCAAGCAGAAGCAATGTCGAGTAAAGCTCAACAATTGCAAATACAAATTAATTATTTGAGGGAGCAACTGAAGAAGTTACCTACAAAGCAAGGAATATTGATGGATTTGCAGAGAAGATATGATATGACCAAAAAGATTTACAACGGTTTAGTAACACAAGCAGAAAAAGTAAGACTCTCCGCTTTTGATACTTATCCTAGTTTTCAGTTATTAGATGAACCATTCGTTAATAACGAAGCATCTAGTCCTAATATCCAGTTGATTATTTTAGGCGCTGTACTGATATCAATCTTTGGTAGTGTAGCCATTATCTTATTACAGGAAAGGCGCGATCCTTTAATTTCTCCCAAAGATATTCAACAAAAAAACTTCCCTGTGCTTGCAAGTGTCCCTTATATGAAAGGTTTAGATACTAGTATGGGAGAAGGAATTAACGAGAAAGTCGAGTTTCAACGTCTTGCTTCTGCTATCAGTTTGCTTCATTTGGAGAATAAATCCCTGATGATAGCAAGTGCAAATTCAGGCGAAGGTAAAACCACAGTTACTTTAGGACTTGCTAATGCATTACTCGAATTAGGATTTCGAATTTTGATTGTTGATGCTGATTTTCGTAAATGCGAACTAACACAATCTTTGGGTTATTATGGGCAGAGTATTGGAGATTTGCAACTACGACCCATTAATGTTTTCGAGAATGTAGACTTATTAGCAATGAGAGTTCCAGAAGAGCGAATTGCTGAGTTTGTTGCTCGCGGTGGGTTTGAACAACGCCTAAATGCAATCAAAAATTCTGCTCAGTATGACTATATATTAGTAGATAGTCCACCGGTTGCCTTAACTAGTGAAGCAGCAATAATAGGAAAAATAATACATAATATTTTATTCGTCGTCCGTACCGGTATCAGCAGTCGTAATTGTTTCCATGACAGTGTAGAGCAACTGAAACGCTATCGAGCGGAAGTTATTGGTTTAACAGTTAATGATGTAGATTCCCATAACGAAAAATATATTTATTCTTATAACGTTAATCAGCAAATTCAGTGAGGAAGTTAGGAGTTGGGAGTTAGGAGTCAGGAGTCAGGAGTTGGGAGTTAGGAGTTAGGAGTCAGGAGTTGGGAGTTAGGAGTTAGGAGTTAGGAGTCAGGAGTTGGGAGTTAGGAGTTAGGAGTCAGGAGTCAGGAGTTGGGAGTTAGGAGTCAGGAGTCAGGAGTCAGAAGTCAGAAGTCAGAAGTCAGAAGTCAGGGAGATGGTGTTAGCCATAAACTGATAGCTGACAACTGTTAACTGATAAAACTCAACCTCCACCAACAATTGTGACAACTTCTAAGCGATCGCCTGACTGAATTTCGGTTTGTTCCCAAAGCTGACGATGCAAAATCTCACCATTATATTCCACTGCTACCAGGCGAGGGTTATAGCCCAATTGTTGGAGAATTTTAGGTAAAGTGCAAAAAGGAGGACAACTACGACTTTCGCCGTTAACAATAAGATTAATTTGCTCGGACATATTTATAGACCATATAATTTATACAAATTTAAATCTGCTGGTTTAAATAATAATAGTTTGAACGTACGGGATAGATCTGAACCAATTAAAGATTAAGATATTAGCAAATAATTAATTTTTTCATAGCATTAATTTTGCACATGTAATATTTTTATTTATATTAGTTTTTATTCACATTAATTTTTATTCACCTAATTTTATTTACGGTGTGTTACATACGATTTACACCTAACACATCAAAAAAGTAATATAGATTTAAGATAATTAAATCTAGATTAATTAAACTTAGATTAACTAATACAAGTCGGCGGAAATGAAACAACCATTTATAAAACTCAAAAGCTAGATAATAAAATAATTGTGACTTGTGCCCTACGGAAACGCCCTTAGCCTGCAGCATCAGCAGATCCGCAAGGTGACGTTAGTCAGAACCTCTAGCCTCTAACTGCGCTACCTACAGATCCGCTAATGACTTCCGCACAACGGTACTAGTCTGCAGATTCAGATCCGACTCGATTGAGTTGAGATAACAAATACTGGGTAACAAGAGTCGGTTGTTCTGCTTGCATCAAACTCCGTACAACTGCTATTCTACTTGCTCCAGCATCAATAACATCATTGATATTATTTGTATCAATTCCACCGATCGCAAACCAAGGGATAGAACAGTTTTTTGCAGCATGCTTGACATATTCTAAGCCCACTGCTGGTTTATCCTGTTTAGTAGGAGTTTGATATACTGGTCCAACACCTATATAATCTACACCTTCGGCGATTGCTTTTTGCATCTCTCCTGGGTTAGTGGTAGAACGACCAATCAAGCGTTGGGGACCAAGTAACTGACGCGCGATCGCAACAGGTGTATCCTGCTGTCCGAGGTGTACGCCATCTGCATTTACCGCCAAAGCAATATCTATTCGGTCGTTAACTATAAATAAAGCTCCATAGGTACGACATAGTTCTTTTAATTTTTTTGCTTCTTCCAAACGAATAATATCGTCGGCAGTTTTATGTCGGTATTGTACTAGGGTTAAGCCGCCCTTCAGAGTTGCTTCTACCGTTTCAAATAAATTGTCACAGTTCGAAGAGGTTACTAAATATAAATGCGAGCGCCATAATAATTGATGGCGTTGATAACCCATCATTCTGGTTTCCAAGGTGTAAACCTGATAACGCATTTGTTTAAATGCTTGTCCCATTCCCGGTTTGTAGAGCTTCCCGTATTCTTCTAATACCCGGAAAGCTTCTTCTACTCGACAAAAATTAGCTTGTAACAATGAAGTTACACTACCTCTTGTCTCTTCTTGGGGATGGCTTAATTGCGTACCAGGATCGCCAGGTGTATCCCGAGCGGCTCTAAGTTCGTTAGTATGCCAACTAGCTAACTCCTGTCGCAATTGCTTGCATTCTTGAGCTAATTGAGGGTCATCCAACCCAAAGCGACACCATTCTTCAATAATTCTTAAGCCTTCCCGTCCTCGGTCTAGATTTGCATCTAAAATACGGTAAATAACTTGTTGTGTATGTTGTTTTTGGCTATAAGGCTCGACCATTACAACAACCCCATTAATGCTCCGTTCGTAACAGTCCAACTCTTTCATCTTGGCAATGTCGCAAATATCGTTAATCTTGACTAAATTATTTTTATATTAAAAAGGAGATTGGAGACTGGGGATACCAAAAGTATTTAGCAAATTAAACTGATTTAATCCCTATTAGACCGAAAGTCTTATACAACAGCATCAACCGCAGATGATTTTAAGGCTTTATGGACAATGACGCGACTTAATTTTAAGTATATTTTCCTCACAGTCAATTAGTCTTTGTGTAGTTTGAGAAATTAAATCTGATATTGTGCAACCTCTGTAACACCATGGTTAATTAAGTACTCACTCTATACCAAAAGAGATAGAAGCGAGAATTTAATATGAGTGTATTGCAGGTTAATGTCACATAATATACTCAAGCTTCAACACTCAAACATTCTCAGTATCCCCATCCTCAGCATTCCCAGTCATCTGTTAAAAATGCACCAACAAAAAAAGCACAATAGGACAATATGTAAGTGACATCATCGACATTTTCAAGTTTTGCAGTATAAAAAGGTTTTGCTGGTATAAGGAGTGTCATAAGTTGAATCACACCCAATTTATTTCCCAACTAGTCTTTAAATACTTTCGACAACAACTCCCGAAAAACTATTTATTTTCTCGGGATGAAAGAAAAGCTAAATCTTTCAATTTAGAAATGTTCAGCGTTTTGAATTGGTTTGTGTTGTATCTAAGTGCCAGTATAGGAGTGGGAGTTACAATTTGTTTGACTTTGGGTTTTGCACAAGCAGTTGCTCAGCTACCCCCTACACCGAGTACAAGAAAAACTGATGTCAGATCAATTTCTCAGGTTAATGTGCTCTTTGTCAACCCACGTGCTGGAAATGACACTGGGGATGGCAGTAGTGCTGCTCCATTACAAACCATTACTAAAGCCCTAGAAATCGCTAAATCAAATACCGTTATTCGATTATCAGAAGGTAATTATAGTGAAAGTAGTGGGGAGAAGTTTCCCTTGTTCCTTAAGTCCGGTGTAACAATTACTGGTGAGGAAAACTCTGGGGGGCGCGGGATAGTTATTATGGGAGGAGGAGAATTCCTCAGCCGAGCCTTCGGGAGTAAAAATGTTGCGGTTGTGGGTGCAAACAAAGCGGTTTTATCCGGCGTTACGGTTACTAACAACAATCCCAGAGGTTATGGCTTATGGATTGAATCCAGTAATCCCACCATTACGGGTAATACTTTCACAGGTTCTACTCAGGATGGAGTTGCAATTACGGGTAATAGCGCGGCACAAGTAAGTAAAAATTACTTTTATCGCAATGGTGCAAATGGCATCACTATTACAGGTAATTCCAAAGCCGAAGTTCAAAACAATGTGTTTCAACATACTGGTTTTGGTATTAATATTGCAGCGAGTGCCGAACCCGTTGTGTTGGGAAATCAAATTAAATTTAACCGTAGCGGGATAATCGTTCAAGCTGATGCTCGCCCAATCCTGCGAAATAATATTATTGAGAATAGTAAAGAAGATGGCTTAGTAGTTATTTCCCAAGCGCAGCCAAATCTAGGAGATTCCAATGAAGCTGGTGGAAATCAATTTCGTGGTAACGCCCGTCACGATATAAACGCTAAAGCTGCAAAGCAACAAATAGTAGCTGTTGGTAATATTATTCGACAGGATAGGGTCGACGGCGACGTGGTAGTTAGAACTGGGTCTTTACCGATTGCTCGTCCCTCAAATCTACCATCTACCATTGCTCGTCCATTGAACTTTCCGAGCAATAATACTAATCTTTCCCGTCGTCAAGGTCAAAATTCTTTAAAACGAGAAGTTACTTTTAGTGCACCTAGATCGCCAGCACCGAACTTACCGCCAAAACCACTAATTTTTAATTCGCCTCAGCGACAAGCTAATCCCTTACCAAGGGCGAACGTCACAAATAATAGATCCGAGCTTCCCCAAATTAACTCCGTTCAAATTGATAAAAATACCATTGAGTTTAGAGCCCCTTCTCCTAACTCAAATTCGCCACTTCCCTTACCAAACCAACAATTACCAAGCCAACCAAAGGGAAATCCCAATCAAGGCTTACCTGCTCTTAAAGCAGCTTCCCCGGATATATTATCTGTCCCAAATCCAAATGTTCCTTTAGGTAGTAATTCTGGAACCCAGCAACTGATACCACCACCGAATATTAATAACAATAGGAATAGAAATAATATTGAAACTCCGTCTACCGTTGCGATTAGAGAAGCCCCAACAAGTTCCCGCTATCGAGTATTTGTAGAAGTCCGCAATCTTAGAGATCGAGATTTAGTTAAATATCTTGCTCCCGGTGCATTTCTCCGACAGTGGCGCGGTCGCAGTGCCATGCAGGCTGGAGTTTTCAGCGCTCATAGTAAAGCGAAAGCGCTCGTAAAAATCTTCAAAAATAATGGTTTGCGAGCAACAGTTGAACCGATAAAGCGATAAGTTGAATTTACTTTTTACATTACCGTTCTTATTAACCTGTCTCTTCCCGTACGATCGCTCTGAGTTTTGATGTAAATAGCTCGGAGCGATCGCTTTTTTCCGGAGTAAATTGCCCAATGGGAGGACGATTAACATCGGACTGAGGGAGAAACTTTGTTGTCGTTGCCTTTTGTGTGGCTGTATCTTCCACCGGTAAACCTTCTACCATCCCACCTTGAGATCCCCATGAAAATTCATCAGAAGCCGATAAATTATGCTCTCCCGATGGTAAATACCTCTGTTTGCTTTGTGCAACAACAGTTTGCGCAGACGATCTTAACTGGCGATATTTTTCCTGTGGAGATGTATTTACTCTTGAAGAAGTTTTATATTGATGTGACTCATAAGAAGCACGGAGCTGTTTTTGAGTCGCAGCTTTAATACGGGGAGCTACTGGCTGTGAAGTATGATTTTTGAGGGGAAAAGAAGTTACGTTTTGAGATTTTGTCTCTTGGGAATCACTTCGAGCAGCGAGAAAAGCTGATGCATTTGGAGCAGCAGTTAAATCTTCTGGCAATTTACTGCAAATCAAATTCTCAAATTCCACGTTGAAATGATAAGTTGGCTGACCTCGTCGATGCCACAATGTTAATATTTGTTGCACCGAGACAGCTTTGTAACGTCCTTGGTAAAGCGCTTCAATAATTGCCAGACGCAACCAACTCACAGCGTAATCTTTGCGCCAGCGATTTACTAGTTCGCTAGCACTGTAGCCGCCAAGGTCAAAACTATAGTGAGTTAATAAACCTATTGCCAAATTCGGAGAATTTTCCGCAACAGGTGCGAATTTATTGGTATTTATTATTGGCAATAGAGCCACATTTTGCTCCCGTCGCATAAAGCCTTAAAGTACTTTTGTTTACAAGGCTTAAAAAAAGACCTTTGTTGGATTGATAGTAATTATTGTGACTTATCTGGTTAATTGTCGCGATGAAGAATTATACAGATTAGATATGTAAGGCGAATCAATGGCAGGTGCTCTACCTACTGCAACCAATGCTTGATAAATCATTGCTGCTATTTCTCCTCTTGTTGCCTTTCTGTAAGGCTGGATTTTTTTTGGGTCAGGGTAATTTATCATAATTTGTCTTTGTGTAGCAATATACACTGGTCTTTGTGCATAAACAGGTACTTCCTCAATGTCAGTATAGTGTTCTAAAACATCTTCACTGGTAGCAGACAAATTGAGTCCATTGACTAAGGAAACAATTACTTGCAACCTTCCGACATTTTCATGAGGACGAAAAGTGCGATCGTTAAATCCGCTAACAAAACCGCTGCTAGCTGCGATTTGAATTTGTCTATAAGCCCAAAAATTCTTAGGAACATCAGAAAACTGAGGTGCCCGAACCTTAACAGCTGGTTCAAAAGCCGCTGCGATCGAAGCCGCATATTGGGCGCGATTCATTAATTTGTTTGGACGGTAGGTGCCATTTTGAAAACCACTGGTTAATCCCATGCTAACTAATGCTCGGATAAAATTTTCTGCCCAGTGCCCCCGCAAGTCAGAAAATGACGGCATATTAATATTCGGATTAACGATATAAGGTGAAATAATCGGTTCTTCCTGATTGCTTGCAACCAATGCTTGGTAGGCGATGGCGACAACTTCTGCCCTTGTAATATCCCTTTGGGGTTCCAGTAGCGAAGCTTCGGGGTAATTAACCACTAAACGTTTTTGAGTGGCTAAGGCTATAGCATTGGTTGCATAGCTGGGAATTTGGGCCCGGTCTTGATAGACTTGCAAAATATTAGGATTGCCGCCTTTAAATTTAAGTCCATTAGTTAGGGCTAAAATGGCATGAATCTTACTCAGGTTTTTCTCAGGTCGGAAGGTACCATCAGGAAAGCCACTGATAAATCCCATACCTGCAGCGCGGGATATGGCATCTGCGCCCCAAAAACCCGGTTGAATATCGATAAAATTCTTAACATTTCGAATAATAGGTAAATGAAAAGTTTTAGCAATAATTGTGGCGAATTGGGCGCGGGTAATTGGTGCTTCTGGTCGAAAAGAACCATCGGGAAAACCACTAATTATGCCTTTAGTAATCAAGGCTTCAATAAATGTATTAGCCCAATGTCCGCCGAGATCATTCAACGTACTGTGAGACAAATTAGCTTGTGCTGTCTGGGTTGTAACAGCGATAAAATCCACGACTCCTTTAATTTGAGTTGGATTTAATTCATTACCAGCAGAAATTAATTTTGTTGAAGTATTGTTATGAACGTCAAAATGACGGTTGTCGCGAAAAATATTACCAGCAGCATCATCAGGATGACCTAAATCGGGTGTAGAGTGATCGTTTACCCTCAATCCACCCAAAGTATTGGCTTTAAGTGAATTATGGCGTAAAACAGGTCTAGCCTGTCGCGACAGAGCTATACCAATTTGGTTGTTCGAACTGGTATTTTTTGCAATTAAAGGTGCAGCAAAATCGCTAATAACAATCCCCAGTTTATTTCTCTGGGCAACATTGCGCCAAATTTCTCCTTTGCTGTTCCCTGCCATTAATAACCCAGCACCCCCATTACCAATAAAGGTACTATCAACAATTAATGGTTTTGCATTTCCGCAGATAAAAATACCTTCTCGACCGCAATTTTTTAAAGTGCAATTAGTTATCTGGGGAATACTAGATTCAATCCAAATACCAGTTCCTCTGTTTTGGTTATTGGTGATAGTAATACCCATAAGACTGGCATCATCAAGTAATACCATTGCAACTTGCTGTAAACCGAAACTTGGACTCCGATATTTACCACTCCCAGAAATCACGATCCCTTTTCCTTTTGTGGCTTCCTTACCGATCAAAATTACTCCTTTTGGAACTTGCAATGGAAAAATTTCTCCACTGTTGGTGCTGTAAAGACCAGATGCTAAGTGAATAATTGTGGGGGATAGGGTAATATTGATTGTCTTTAAGGCACGGGTAAGACTTTTAAATGGAGCCAACTTTGACCCAGTATTGGCATCGTTGCCTTTGGTTGGGTTGACATAAACTGTGGTAACAAGCTTATAGTTCTCCATTGATTACTGATTGGCTCTGAAATGTTTAAATTATGACAATGATAAGTAAATCTACAAATGCCCTATTACACAAACTGGGTTTTTTTTTGGATTGGGGGATAGGCGACTGGGGATAGGCGACTGGGAATCAAAAAAATGAATACACGTGTACTACTGTTATGGCGTTAGCTTAGTTAGCATTTCGTTATGTGCTTATTGCGTTACTTTAGCCATAGGGGAACAGTCAACTATTAGCTATTTATTGGTCATTGGTAATCGCACAAATGTGATTTGTCAAACATCTTTACCGATTTACCCAGTCCTAATTACCAGTCCCAATTACCAGTCGCCAATCCCCATTCGCCTATCCCTTCCTATGATTTGGTAATTTAGAAGTTCACGAGCTGATGTCTGTAGTTTTTTTTGATGGGTAGTTTTTTTGATGATAGAAGTCGAACATCTCAGTAAGATATACGGTTCTCACACCGCTATCAGTGATGTCACCTTTAGCGTCGAACAAGGGGAAATTCTTGGTTTCCTAGGACCGAATGGCGCAGGTAAAACAACTACCATGCGAATTCTCGCGGGTTATTTGCCAGCCACTCGTGGAACGGTTAGGATTGCTGGGTTTGACGTCCACGAAAATTCTCTAGCAGTACGCCAGCGGATTGGTTATCTACCAGAAACTCCGCCGTTGTATTTAGAAATGACAGTGGAAGGATACTTATATTTTGTGACGCGGATCAAAGGTGTTGCAGCAGGCGATCGCGCTGCTAGGATTAAAGCAGCTATGGAGCGCTGCAACTTATTTGACAAACGCCACGTCATCATCCGTAAACTTTCTAAAGGATACCGTCAAAGAGTTGGTATTGCCCAAGCAATTGTCCACGATCCACCAGTTATTATCCTTGATGAACCTACAGTTGGTCTGGATCCCCGCCAAATTATTGAGGTACGAAATCTAATTAAAAACTTAGCCGGCGAACATACAATTATTCTTTCAACTCATATTTTGCCGGAAGTGAGTATGGTCTGCTCCCGGGTCACAATTATCAATGGGGGTAAGGTTGTAGCGACGAACACGCCAGAACATTTAATGGGCGAACTTGCAGGTGGTTCTGGCTATGAGTTGGAAATTGCTGGAGAAGCAGCACTTGCCAAACAAGTGTTGCAAAATTTACCTGATGTTTCTTTGGTAGAATCAATTCCGGCGATTGGAAGTCACAGTAAGAACAATGCAGATCGCGTTAACTTGCGGGTGATTTGCGTTCCCGGTACCGAACCAGGGAGTAATATAGCTGCTGCTTTGTTACGTACTGAATTTGAGTTATATGAAATGCGAAGGGTCAGAGCCACATTGGAAGATGTATTTTTGGAGTTAACAACTGAAGAAAAACTTGAATCTGAAATAAGTTTGGGAAAAAAAGATTCAGCACAAACAGATTCAACACAAACAGATTCAGTATTAGCCGAGTCAGGAGATGTTGCCTAAATGGGTATAGTAATTAATAACATTATTGCCATCTATCGCCGGGAGTTACAAAGCTATTTTGTATCGCCTTTAGCTTATGCAATCGCCGGTGTTTTTTGGTTTTTGTCTGGGCTTTTCTTTATCACGATTTTACAAGATATTTTAAATTTTGTTGTCAGCTTGGACTTACGGGGACAACAATTGGGAATTCCTACACCACCTATAGATGTACCTTATGAGTTTATCCGCGCCTTTTTAGATCGTATTGGTTGGTTATTATTATTTATCCTACCAATTTTATCTATGGGTTTGTATACGGAAGAGCGCAAACGTGGGACCTTAGAATTGTTAGCCACATCACCAATTACTAATTGGGCTGTTGCGGTGGGTAAGTTGCTTGGCGTACTTACTTTTGTAACAACTATAATTTTGCCACTATTAATATTTGAAGCAATTGTATTGAGTGCGTCGAATCCTCCAATGCAATTTACAATTCCTTTGTTGGGTCATCTGGCTTTAATTTTATTTGCGGGAGCTATTTTGTCACTAGGAATGTTTATTTCTTCTTTGACAGATAGTACAATTCTTTCTGCAATTATTACTTTTGCAGTTATTTTATTACTGCTATTTGTTGACTTGGTTGCCAATAATTTAGGTGGGGTTTTAGGGGAAGCATTAAGTCATTTATCATTGCTCAAACATTATAGTAATTTGGTCAAAGGAATTTTTGATACTAGTAGTTTAATTTTATTCTTTAGTTACATTTTTTTAGGTATTTTCCTTACTGCACAGTCGATTGATGCATTCCGTTTTCAACGTCAATAATGAGAAGTAATGAGTAATGGGTAATGGGTAATGGGTAATTGTTCACTGATTATTTTTGACTTCTGACTTCTGTTAGCAAAGCGGTGCGCGGTAGCGCACAATCCTGACTCCTGACTCCTAACTCCTGACTCCTGACTCCTGACTCCTGACTCCTGACTCCTGACTCCTGATAACTGTTAACTGTTAACTGATAAATGAAAAGTATTAGTAAAGGGAAATCTTTGAAATATTTATTTTGGTTTGGTCCATTTTTTATTACTGCAGGTTTAGCTGTCGGTTTAGTCTCAGAAACTTGGGATGCTATACCTTTAGCATTAATAAGTTTGGGGACGGCTGTTATTATTGGATATTTAGTTTGGCAAAGCCAGCAAAATAAATGGTGGGAACGTCGTTCGACCCAAGCAGGAACTAACGCCATAATTGCCACTTTAGCTATATTAACTATTTTGGGGTTAGTTAACTTTTTGGGAATTCGCTATCAATATCGGACAGATATAACTGAAAGTCGGTTATTTTCCCTTGCACCCCAAACCCAACAATTGGTAAAAAACTTAAAAGCACCAATCAAAGTTTTGATATTTACGAATAATCAAAACCCTCAAGACCAAGAATTGTTGGAAAACTATCGACGACAAAGCTCTAATTTTGATTTTGAATATATAAACCCATTAGCTAAACCAGGACAGGCGAAAAGTTTTGGTGTCAAAGAGGAAGGAGAAGTTTATCTTGTGTATGGAGATAAACGTCAATTGGTACAAGTAGTTGGTGACAATCAACCTCTTTCCGAAGTTAAATTAACAAATCGCTTACAACAAATTACTAGTAGCACTCAACTAAGAATTTACTTTTTACAAGGACATGGAGAAGCTCAAATAGTTCAAGGTCAAAATTCAATGTCTCAAGCTTTCCAAGCTGTTGGAGACACAATTTTTGTGCCCGAACCATTAAATTTAGTTGAATCAAAAACAGTACCTGAAAATACTAATGTTGTAGTCATTGCTGGTCCCAAGCAAGAATTATTTGAGAGTGAAGTTAAAGCACTACAAGAATATCTTGATAATGGCGGTAATCTATTATTAATGATAGATCCCGATGCCGATCCCAAATTAAATACCTTGCTATCTGAATGGGGTGTTAAGTTGGATGACCGTCTAGCTGTTGATGTTTCTGTTGCTCCTGAATATGGTGGTCCATCTGCAATTTATATTTCTGAGTACGGTCAACATCCTATTACTAAAGACTTTGGTAATGGATTTTCTTTATATCCTTTAGCCCGTCCAATTGAGATTACTCAAGTTGATGGAATTGAAGTTACAGAATTACTGAAAACTAAACCTTACCCTAATTCTTGGGCTGAAAGCGATCTCAAAAGTGAAGATTTAAAATTTAATGAAGGTCGTGATCGCAAAGGACCATTAATTTTAGGTGCTGCTTTAAAGAAAACAATTGCAAGTTCGACAGATACAAATTCAACGCCTGAAAATTCATCTGAAGCAAAACCTACTCCTAAAGAAACTCCAAACACTACTGAAAAGAATTCTCCCCAAGCAAAATCGAATACTACACCAAGTCCTTCACCAAATGAAGTAAAAACTGAAGAAAAGTCCAAAGAAGAAAAACCCAAAGAAGAAAAACCTAAAGAAGAAAAACCTAAAGAAGAAAAATCCAAAGAATCAAGGTTGGTAGTCATAGGTGATTCAGACTTTGTTATTAATGGTTTGTTCGGACAACAATTAAATGGTGATATATTCCTCAATTCATTAACTTGGCTTTCACAAGTAGATGATGAACAAGCTCTTTCTATTCGTCCCAAGGAACAAAAGAATCGTCGTCTGAATTTAACATCAACTCAAAGTTTTATTGTCTCATCTACATCAGTAATTGTTTTACCTTTGCTTGCTTTTGTAACTGCAGGTTTTCTTTGGTGGTTGAGGAGGAGGTAGTGACAGTTAATGCGCAATACTTACAGTACGCTTACGCCCTTGTCGCGCACGCAATACCTATAGCTGCGCTACCTACGGATCCGGTACGCTCTGACTAACGTCACGCTCCGCTAACCGCTAGGTGCTAACAGTTAACAATTAACAGTTAACAGTTAACTGTTTATGGCTAACGCCAAGCCCTTACGGGCTACAGTTATCAAGAAACGGGGAGCAGGAGATAGGTTAATTTTTTTAAGCGTTCGGTAATAAATAAGGAGGGAGTAGAATCATGAAATTACCGCGCACAACTTTAATTTTAGTCTTACTGGCACTGGGTTTGGGGGGTTTCGTTTACTTTTTTGAAATTCAGGGTACAAAGCAGCGAGAAGGCGCACAAGCAGAAGAAAAGCAAATTTTTTCGTTTGCAGCTGACGATATCCAATCTTTAAATATTAGTACCAATGATTCCAAAGTTAGTTTGGAAAGGAATCCAGATAGATCTAAAAAAAATAAATGGCTGCTAAAATCTCCTTCCCAAGAAGTTGCTAGTAATGCATCTGTTTCTTATCTTACAGATTTGTTAGTAAATGGAAAAAGTGATACTAAAATACCAACATCACAAGAAAAATTATCTCGGTATGGTTTGGATAAACCCCAAGCAACTATCGAGATAAAACTCAAAAATAAGGAAGTTCGCAAACTGATTTTAGGTAGTTCTGATTTTCAGGATCAATCTCTTTATGCTCGAAAAAAAATAAATTCTAATTCAAGTGACAAAATCGAAGTACTGTTAGTATCCAAAAATTTTGCTAACGCTGTTAATCGAGAACTGTCGGAGTGGAAGCAGGAAGAAAATAGCCCAGGTCAACCATTACCTCCTTTGGATTTAAAACCGACCCCGGAGAGTAAAAAGTAAGAAGTAAAAAGTAAAAAGTAAGGAGTTAGGAGCCAGTAATAGTAAGTGAAGAACCACCAATTACCAATTACCAATTACCAATTACCAATTACCCATTACCCATTACCCATTACCAGTGATAGATGACCAACGATTTTTTAACAGAGTACCTTCTTTCCAGTTTGCGTCTTTCTGTTCCGTTAGCGTTTGCTGCTTTGGGTGGATTATTTTGCGAACGCTCTGGAGTACTTAACATTGCTTTGGAAGGAATGTTGTTAGTTGGTGCTTTCACTAGTTCAATTGTGACTGCTTATACTGCTAATGTTTGGTTGGGAATTTTGGCTGCGGTGGTAGTTGGAAGTTTGGTAGGTTTTCTTCATGCTTTCCTATCTATCAGTTTGCGAGTAGATCAAGTTGTTTCTGGTTTGGCTATTAACCTTGTTGCTGTAGGTTTAACATCTTTTTTGGCAAGGTTGTTTAGTAATATTATTTCTCAAGAATTACCCGGACTGTCACAAATTAGTATTCCTATTCTTGTTAATATACCCATCCTTGGATCCTTACTTTTTCGACAAGATATATTAATCTATTTATTATTTTTTCTAGTTATTTTTAGTACTTATTTTTTATTTAAAACTAGCCCTGGTTTAACTTTGAGAGCGGTGGGGGAATCTCCAAAAGCTGCGGATGCTGCAGGAATATCAGTGGAAAAGGTGCGTTATTTGGCGGTGTTAGCTAGTGGATTTTTAACTAGTTTGGGAGGTGCATATCTTGCCGTAGAACATGTTAAATATTTTACTGAAGAGATGACCGCAGGTAGGGGATTTATTGCGATCGCAGCTTTAATATTCGGTCGATGGCATCCTGTAGGTAGTTTTTTTGCTTGTTTGCTTTTTGGTGCGACTGAAGCGTTACAGCTGCGGGTCCAAGCTTTGGGAGCAGACATACCCTATCAATTTTTAATTATGTTACCGTATGTTACGGCACTATTTGCACTTATAGGTTTGGCGGGTAAATCTGCAGCACCATCAGCTTTGGGTATTCCTTATTCTCGGGAAGGAGATAAATAGCGATTTTAGCAAAAAAGTTGTCATTTTTATAACTAAGTGTTAGTTATTGAGCTATTTGTAATTGAAAAAACAAAATTCAATTCACTAACAGGGGTGCTATGGAGAATTCTAAAATGGTTGGGAAGCAATTATCAAAGCTGAATCTGGAGTCATTTTTTCCCGATACAGGTTTCCATCCTTCTCCAATTGCTTGGGAAGATCAGATATTTTACTTCATGATGCTCGACCGATTTTCCGATGGTAAAGAAATCGGATACAGAGATATTGATAGCAATATAGTTGCAAAAAGTGCAACTCGAACTACTCCAATGTTCAAGGAGCAAGATAAGGGAAATGCTATAACAACTCCTGAGGATGAAAAACGTTGGCGCGAAGCTGGTTTCAAATATGTGGGAGGAAATCTTAAAGGTTTAACGAGTAAAATTGGCTATTTAAAACGTTTGGGGGTAACAGCGATATGGATCAGCCCTATTTTTAAACAGGTAAAATTTCAAGAAACATACCACGGGTATGGAATTCAAAATTTTATTGATGTCGAACCTCGCTTTGGAACCCGTGAAGATTTGCGAGAGTTAGTTAAAACTGCTCATGCTAATGATATTTATGTCATTTTAGATATTATTTTCAATCATACCGGTAATATTTTTAGTTATGACTCCAAACATCAGCCCAACTACAGAGATATAAATGGGAATTTCGATCCGCGTTGGGATGGAAATCTTTATCCTGTTCAGGGATTTAATGATAAATCAGGTAATCCCACCATACCGTTTCGGAAAACAGATCCTAATAATCCGTCAACTTGGGTTGATGAAGATGATGCAGTTTGGCCCGTTGAATTTCAAGACCCATCATTCTACACTCAAAAAGGACGCATCAATAGTTGGGATAATGACCCAGAGTATTTAGAGGGAGATTTTTTTGATTTAAAAGACGTCACTCATGGTGAGGGAAATCTGGACAATTACAATCCTTCTCCTGCACTTAAATATTTGTCTCAAGCATATAAGTTTTGGATCGCTTATGCAGATATCGATGGATTTAGAATCGATACTGTCAAACATATGGAGGAGGGTGCAACTCGCTTTTTTGTTTCAGTTATTCATGAGTTTGCTCAAAGTATTGGTAAGGAAAATTTCTTTTTAATTGGTGAAATAACTGGAGGACGGAAAAGAGCATTTACGACTCTAGAAAAAACCGGCTTGAATGCAGCTTTAGGAATCAATGATATTCCCGATAAAATCGAATATCTTGTTAAGGGATATCGCAACCCTGCAGATTACTTCAATTTATTTCGTAATTCAGAACTAGTGAATAAAGAATCCCATACTTGGTTTAGGGACAAGGTTGTGACAATGTTTGACGACCACGACCAGGTTCGTAAGGGTGAAAATAAGGCTCGATTCTGTGCCGATCCGGATGCGGAAAAAGTCGTGTTGAATGCTTTAGCACTCAATGTTATGACTTTGGGAATTCCTTGTATATACTACGGTACAGAACAAGGTTTTGATGGTCACGGAAATAATGATCGTTATTTGCGCGAAGCTATGTTTGGTGGTAATTTTGGAGCATTTAGAAGCCAGGGAGTACACTTTTTCAATGAGGAAAATTGGGTTTACCAAGAAGTAGCCAAAATCTTACAGATTCGTCGCGAGAAAATAGTTTTGCGTCGGGGTCGTCAATACTTGCGTTCAATTTCTGCCGATGGAGAAAATTTTGGTTTACCGCAAATGATTGGAAATCAAATCCGTACGGTTATACCTTGGTCTCGCATTCTCAGTGAAAAAGAGATAGTGTTGGCGATTAATACTGACTACGAACAGATGCAAATAGCCTGGGTAAGCATCGACAATGAGTTACATAATGAAGGCGATTTCCTCAAATGTATTTACTCTACCGATCCAGAACTATTAGGGAAAGAGATACCTGTTGAAACAAGAAATGGTAAATCTGTCCTCATCCCGGTTCCTGCTGCGGGTTTTGTAATCTACGAATAGTTTCGTAATTTCAAGAATATCTTAGGAAAAGATTTTTCTCGGCTAGGGTGTATTTTTGACATGTGAATTTACACTACATAACTTGTTGATTATAAGATCCCCCTAAATCCCCCGCTGAGTTGGGGGACTTTGATTTAAAGGGGGTTAAAAGGAATCGAGACTTAAAAGGAATCGAGACACAGTTTGAAAATAGCCCTAGCCCAAAAACCCTTGTCATTTTTGAAATTCTTGGAAAATCACATTGGTGTGATTTATAGCGGATTGCAACTAAGTGAGGTACAGTTCAAAAACTGAAAGTCAGTTATAAAGCAGATTCTACTCCTGACTCCTGACTCCTGTCTTCTGACTCCTGAATTCTGCTGTAGTATTTTATTCGCCCTTACAATTCATCATTACTTCATTAGGAATACCATTCTCTTGTGAATGGGGATATATAGAAGTAAGGGGTGCTTGCTCTTGTACCCAACAGGATCTACAAAACCAATAAACTTCACCATGGTTTATGTGACGTAGCAGCTTCCCATTACAATAAGGACAATTATTGCCTGACATAATGATTTTCTCCTTTTGATCGAACTGTGGCTATAACTTACCGGAGGTATTGATAAGAAGGTTTTAGAAAGCCTTTTCCCTTTTTGAGACATCTTTACCATTATCTGTAAGCAAGCCACATCCGTAGTTCGCAGCTAGATTATTCTGAGTAAACTATGTTCTCAGATCTCTAGTTGAATCAAATATCTAGTTGAATCAAATATCTAGTTGAATCAAATATCTAGTCGAAAGTGATTAGTGCAAAACCTTTTTCTACTCATTAGACTATCTTAGTAACGAAAAGAGTTGAGCAGGATTGAAACGATTATTCTTCATAAGACTTTGCATTATTGAACTTTGCAATACTTTCTTATAAGCTGCTTCGTAACCATCTACCATTTGGGTCACGGTAAAGTTATTTTTCACATGTTCTCGACATGTTTTGCGATCCAATTCTAAAGCTGCTGGGATTATCTCTGCCATTTCATCATAGGTTTCGCAGACAAAACCTGATTTTCCATGAGCTATAACTTCAGGGACTGAACCCATTTTTATACCAATTACTGGCGTACCAGTAGCCATTGATTCAATCATTACCAAGCCAAAAGGTTCATCCCAGGTAATAGGAAAGAGAGTTGCAGATGCATTACCTAGCAAATCTGCCTTGTCTGCACGATCAATTTCACCTAGAAACTCAATTTGCTTGTTATCAATCAAAGGTTCAATCTCTCGTTCAAAGAATTCGACGTCTACGGCGTCTACTTTTCCTGCCATTTTCAATCGCCAACCAGTTTTCTTAGCAATTGCAATAGCGTGTTGTGGTCCTTTCTCCGGAGAAAAACGTCCTAAGAACGCTAGGTAAGGTGGATCTTGAGGTGTGGGATAGTAAGAATAGTTAGCAATATCGATGCCGTTATAAACAGTCTTAACGTAGTTAAGGTCTGTTTGACGTTGTGCGTCGCTAATACTAACGTAATGTTGCCTTGAGTGATAACCAAATATTTCGCTACTATCCCGACTAAATCTACCATGCAGAGTATGTACTGTTGGTGTTGAGACTACCTCGGCTAAAGGTAATGCCCAAACTCCCACGTGGGAATGAATGATATCGAATTCCGCCGCTCGTTGGTAAGCTTGGCTAGGGACTAATACTTCGTACAAAGGTCTTTCTTGAATCTCTGAATCCAAGCGTAATGCACGAGGATAAACAGCCTCTAGGGACGCTAGTGTTTGCGAATCTCCGGAAGCAAACAAGGTAACTTCATGACCTCGTCTTACCAGTTCATCAGTCAAACGACTCACTACAAGCTCAATTCCTCCATAAGAAGGAGGCGGAACTGTTTCCCACAAGGGGGCAATCTGAGCGATTTTCATAAGCTATTTAGACTCACTAATTAAATGATACATTGGCTCATCTACTGTTTTCGGAAAAATACATCTGATTCTCTTTTCGTGTTCAGAAAAAGATGTCCTCCAAGAACAAAAAATAGTCTGTGGTGTCGATCGCGTCAATAAGTCAAAATCAAGCCTGGTAAAGTTTTCCAAGAACTAAAAACCACCAGAAACAAACTCACAAATTCCTCACCTTTTTAGCTTAAATTTGGAACTAAGTTAAATCAGAAAATAAAACCCAGTGACCCTAGTAACACGGATGTGAAGCTGCATTAGGTTACTAAGTACCAAAATCACCCCTACCTATATCTCGAACATGAAATTTAAACCATTATCTATTTATTTATCTTTATTCTCACTACTTTACTTAGCCACTCCACTGAAAGCAGAAATAACATCTGAAGTTAGACAACTACTAGATACCAAGATTTGCCAGGGTTGTAATTTAGTTGGAGTTAATCTAAATAAAGTAAGACTGGAAAAAGCCAGACTAAGAAAAAGTAATCTAACTGGAGCAAATCTCAGTAATTCTAATCTTAAAGGAGCATACTTCACTGGAGCTAACCTCAAAGGAGCCAATCTCAGTGGAAGCAATTTACAATGGGCAGATTTTATTAACGCCGATCTAACAGAAGTTAACTTTAGCGGTGCTGACCTTACTAATGCGACTTTCAGAAAAGCGAATATTACCAATGTTAATTTTATTGGGGCTAAGTTAACAGGAGCAATTATGCCTGATGGCAGCATTCATCAATAATATAGCGCTAGGCGCAATTCATTAGCGTTCGCCGCAGGCGCATCTCAGCGTGTCCATAGGACATAAGTCAAAATATGTCATGCCTACATGCTGCACCAACAAAAGTAAAAGGCTCACTATACATAGGTTTTAGCACGTCTACGACAAACAGATTTTGTAGATGTTCTAACTTGATTACGTAGTGCTATGAGTTTCAGATAAAGTAGCTGTTTACTACAAAGCACGTGTTCTTCAGAAAAAGAACGCAACATTTCATTTTTTATCTTTACTCTCGAATCCTCCTTTTCAGCAGAACTTACTTATTATAGTAAACGTGACAATTTAAACTTTGTCTACTTATTTCCTCCGGAATACGTCTTTTGACGGCGTTCAACTGTGTGACAAATTTCATTCTGGTACTTTCAATTACTAGGAATACGTAAACAAGATTTTTCTATTTGAAGGGTTACATAGAACATGCAACACATTGCAAACAGAAAAAAATCACCTTTCAAAAGGAAAACAAACTAATGAATATTAAAGCTATTGCTCTAGCATCCGTTATTGGTTTATCTGCACCGGTCGTTACACAAGTTGCTTTTAATACTCAAACTGCTTCTGCTGTACCTGTAGATTTTGTTCGTCCCAAAGGAGCTTTCATGGACGCTAGCGAGCAATGGGTTGTTTGGCTGAAACTAAATGAATTTGGTGTTTACACTTACGAAGCTCAAAATAGAAAAACAGGCGATTATTTAACTTTGAAAAACCCTGAAATTTCAGGAAATAGACGTCGTTACACTTATACCTTCAAAAATGGGAAGTACAGATACGTCATCGCACATCAACCAAAAGACGCAGAATTTATCCGTCTCACAGTTGTCAATCCACAAGGATATACTATCTTAAATCGTTTGATGGAAAGAGTTGGTGACGATTGGGATGTATAAATTAATAAACAAATCGTTTAATTAATTAACTCATAGCAACATACTTTCTACTAATTACTTTTACAGGTTTAAACTATTGACCAGAGCAGGAAAATTTAACTTATAACAACTCATCAATTAGTACTAGCATTAACAGTCAGCCTGAGTAAATGACTATTAATAACCACTGATTAGCGATAATCAGTGGTTATTCCTCTTGGCTTGTATAATTTTATAATTAACCTAAATAAGTACATGAAACGGAATTCAGGTGGTAAATTTTGTTGACACTTTTGATATGATTATATTGGTAAAATTGTCAATACGTTAGTATTTTAAACAACAGATTGACTTTTAATTATATTTTTTCTTTGGATTATATGTTCTAAATATTATAAAGCTGCTGTAGCTATTTGAGCAGCAAAATACTAAGTAATGAAAAAAATATGCAATGAAGTTATCTAGTAATGAACGTAAAGGGTTCTATAAAGCTTTAATTGATGCTTTTCCAGAATATACAGATTTAAAAATGATGGTTGATTTAGAGTTTGACCTCAACTTAGAAGAAATCGCTGGGAAGGATAAACTTAAGAATGTTATTTTTGAACTTATCAAATGGGCTGAATCTACAGGGAAATTAGAAGACCTAATTAGAGGAGCTTGTGAGTATAATCCAGGAAATACAAAATTAAAAGAGTTTATTCAAATAAAAAAACTCATTGATATTTTAAAACCTTATTTTGATAAGCATAAAGATAAAGTAATTGTTGCCTATAAATTATCTTTACCTGATATTTTAACTGATAAAGACAAAACACCAAAAAATGCAGCAGAGCTAATTTATGATTCCTTACGATTTCCCCCACAAGAAAAAGATAAATATAGCCCTCTAGAAAAATTTGTTATTAATTTACTCTTAGACGAATCTCTAAGCTGTAATACAGATTTAGAAATATGGGCTAAAGAAAATATTGGTGAAGATAGATATAAGCAAAGAATTACAGGATTAAGGGAAGAGAAAAAACAGGAAAGAAGGGAAGTTTATCCTGGTCTTTTTGTCGCGATTCTTCAGCAGGGAGAAAGTTATATTGTTAAATCTTGGTTAAATAAAGATATAGCTCAAAGCAGGTCGGGAAAAAAATCTTACTACAAACAACTTACGAAAAATGAGCAAGCCGAAATCAAGATAGATCGACAACTAAGTAAGGTTCCAGAACTTGTGAGGTATTGGATCGATAATAGCGGAGTAGATATTAAGCAAATTCATGTCTTTTTACCTTACGAACTGATGAATCACCCCATTGATTCTTGGAAAACTATTGACGGTGATGATGAGACAATCGGTGAATTCTATGAAGTTATTATTCGTTGTTCGGAAAGAATGGAGGGAACAAATCCAAGAATCTACAGGTGGAAAACTAAAGGAAGCAAACTTAAAAATAAATTAAATAAATTGGCTGCTGATGTTTTTACTCCATGCTGTGGTGATAATCATAAAATCATCGAAAACCACTGCAAACAAGATGACATCATTGCTGTAAAAATTACCAATGTTTTTCAAGATAAACAACCGGGGACTATGCTGTGGAAATCGGCTATACCCCTTGCATTATGGATTCGGGAAAGAATTGATGATGTTAGCAATGAAAACGAATTAGACCAACTAATGGGAAAACGTTCCAAACAAGAGGAGCAAATAACACTTAGAGATATTTCAAAAGTAGTTAAAAAAGCAAGGTTAAAATACTTTGCTTCAAGTACCCCTCATATTGGTCACAGTTTATGCTTGCTTTGGGACGATCCAGATTTGCTTCCACCAGAACAACGTATAACTCAAGAACATCTCTAAAAAAGTATTTGTGTATAGCAATCCTAAATAATTTGTGTTTAAAAATAAATATTGGCTCTTCGGTTATTTTTATGGAAAATTAAGTTAAAAATCGTTGAAAAACTTATAGGATAAGGATTTCAGATTTCAAAAACACCATAATTCTTTATAACCCTTGTCTCGTAAGGATTTTGTTATAACCAATCTCCAACTTCCATAAAAGGAACGCAAGAACCTAAATATTGTAGAGACGTTGCATGCAACGTCTCTACAGGAGTCACCCGTCACCCGTTCATGAATCAAATACGATTGTTATATTTCTAAAATAACTAACTATGATAAATAATTATGACAAATAATAATCAAACAGAAAATTGGAAAATTTTTCACGGAGATGGTGAAATTAAAAAGGATTGGAAATTACCAGATCCTCCAAATTGGCGACCCTTTGGTAAAGATAAGAATACGGGAAAAACTCGGCGCGAAATTAGGGGAGAAACTTTCCAAGTCAGGGAAGAAGAGATTAAAATGGTCAATGCAGCTTTGTATTTGCGACGACCTTTATTAGTTACGGGAAAACCAGGGACGGGAAAATCATCCCTTGCTTATGCGGTTGCTAGGGAATTAGACTTAGGAGAAGTGTTATATTGGCCGATTACTACTCGCACAACCCTCAAAGATGGACTTTATAATTACGATGCGATCGCAAGATTACAACGACTACAAGAAGTGAAGGAACTGCAACAGGAAAATTCTTCACCAATGTCATCACAGGAGCGAGAAGAAAAACTAAAACAGCAACTCAAAACCGTTGAGAAATATATTACCCTTGGACCTTTAGGAACAGCTTTACTTCCATCAGAAAAACCCCGCGTTCTGTTAATCGATGAAATTGATAAAAGCGATATCGATTTACCTAACGACCTTTTAACTATTTTTGAAGAAGGACGTTTTAAAATTCCCGAACTGGTAAGAATTAAGGAAGAAGTTCCAACCGCTACAGTTCGGACTGCTTATAGTGCAGATACAAATACTACAGATACAGACACTACAGATACAACAACTAGTGCAGAAATTAATGAAGGAATTGTAACTTGTACGAAATTTCCCTTCGTAATTTTAACAAGTAATGGCGAACGAGATTTTCCCCCACCTTTTTTAAGACGATGTTTGCGTTTAACCATGAAAGAGCCAGAGAAAAAGGATTTAGTTAGAATCATTGCGGCTCATTTAGGGGAGGAAATGAAAGATCCTGAAGATTCCAACAAGTTGAATCAGGAAGCTTTGGATCGATTGGTTGATAATTTTATCAAAAACCGAGAAACACAAACTTTAGCTAACGATCAACTCCTCAATGCTTTGTTTATGGTCGCCAAAGGACGGGTATCAACTGATGATAAACTGATTGAACGACTTCTTCAAGATTTAGGTCAGGTGGAAGAAGATGAGTAAGCTTTCTTCTTCAAATCATACAGTTGAACGTTTGGTTACCCATTTAGAACGCAGTGGGTTAATTAAGGGTTTAGGTCTGAGTGATGAAGATATAGCTGATGCTATTTGGTTAACCCTGCAAATGGGAGTTGTGGAAATTGAAACAGTGGAAGAACAGAGCAATTCCTTAGAATCAGAAGACCAAGTAATTATTAATGAGATTGAGGAAACACCAATAAGTGATTTGGATTCTTCAGAGACAAACTCAACTGTTGAAGTTTACGAGCAAAAAGCAATAAATCAAGATTTTGAATCGGAAGAAACCCCCAAAGGCTTACCATTTCAAGTACCAGCAGCTCCAGCGATTCAAAATAAACTACCGATTGGTAGGGCTTTGCGACCTTTGATGCGGAAGGTTTCTTCCAGTACTAGAACTATTATTGATGCAGAAGCTACTGTTAATCGGATTGCAGAACAAAATATTTGGTTACCTGTCACTAAACCGGAACCAGAGCGCTGGTTGGATCTAGAACTTGTGGTAGAAGAATCCCGTTCTTCATTTATTTGGACAGAAACTGTTGATGAATTACAGCAACTGTTGCAAAATCATGGGGCATTTCGTACTGTTAGAGTTTGGAGTTTTTCAAGTACAGATTGTCGTTATTTAGAATTAAGTAGACGCAGAAAAGGAAATCAAAAAAGTCATTATAAACACAGCTACCGAGAGCTAATTCATAGTAACAAACGTGGTTTAATTCTCATTGTTAGTGATTGTACGTCTAATATTTGGCAGCAAAATAATATTTACGAATGCTTGCATAAATTGTCGAATAAACTACCAACAGCAATTATGCAACTTTTCCCCGAGAGATTATGGCAAAGTAGCCAGTTGGGTTTAGGCTATAAACTACAGTTGAGTGCTTTTAATCCCGGCGTACCTAATTCTAAGTTGGTGTTACCATCCCTGTGGGAAGAACTGGAAACGGAGCAAATTTTAAAGTTACCTGTAGTAACTCTAGAAGCTTTCTCATTAGCACAGTGGTCAAAAGTTCTCGCAGGTTTTGGAAACACCCGCACCCCAGGATTTGTCTTCGAACTAGAATTTCTCAAGGAACAATTTGCTCAAGTAATAAACCAACAATCAACAAATCCAGAATCAATAACAGATAATTCCCAAGAAATATCGGTAGAAGAACTAGCAGAAGAAGTCGTAGATCGCTTTTTAGCTACAGCTTCACCTACAGCGCAAAAGTTAGCTGGATTAATGGCTGCAGCACCAGTTAGTTTACCAGTAGTAAATCTGATTCGACGGTAATTTTTGCCTTATAAATCCACACCTGTAAATGTCGCAGAAGTATTTTTAAGCGGAATGATCCGGCGAACTAACACTTCAGGGAATAATATTTCAGAAAACAATACTTCAGATTCAGAACCCCAATATGATTTTATTCCCGGGGTGAGAAAATTACTCAACCAAGCAACTCGTTTAGGGGAGACTGAAAACGTCTTAGATAAATTATCTGAATATATTGTTAGGGAGTTGGGTTTACCTTCATCAAGGTAAACTTTCTCTGCGCTCCTATTGCAATACCAAAACTTAAAGCAGGAAGAACAGGAACAAATATTACCCTTTGCTCAGATAGCAGTAGAAGTATTACAAAATCTTGGGGGTGAATATGCAGTTTTTGCAGATCGAGTTGCTCCGAAAATAATAGATGCACCACCTCCGGAGACGCTATCTGAAACTGAAGATGAGCAAATACGAGAACCAGAAATTAAAACCTGCACCTTTAAAGTTGCAACCGTCGAAGTCCTAGAAACCCGCACTTTTGAATTTGTTGTTGCTACTTTAGAACGGAAAAGTCGATTTTTAGGACTTGGTAATCCTAATCCTTGGGTTATTAATCGTCGAAGAAAGCAAGCAACGGGTATTGTGGAAGTTATAAAACCAGGAATCGAGTTAGAGTTAATGGAAATTCCTGCTGGTACTTTTACAATGGGTGCACCAGAAACGGAAGAAGGTAGTTATAACTCGGAACGTCCCCAACACCAAGTAGAAGTTCAATCTTTCTTCATGGGTAAGTATCCTGTTACCCAAGCGCAATGGAAAGCCGTAGCGGCGTTACCCAAAGTTAATCGTGACTTAGAAACAGATCCGTCTCGATTCAAAGGTGATAACCGACCTGTAGAAAGAGTGTCTTGGTACGATGCGGTAGAATTTTGTGCGAGGTTATCAAATCACACGGGTCGAGAATACCGCCTTCCAAGTGAAGCCGAATGGGAGTATGCTTGTCGAGCAGGTACAACTACACCATTTCACTTTGGGAAGACAATTACATCTGAACTTGCAAATTATGATGCTGAGGTCATTTATGGTGATGGGTCCAAAGGAAAAAATCTTGGGGAAACAACACCTGTGGGAAAATTTCAGGTTGCTAACGCCTTTGGATTATGTGATATGCATGGAAATGTTTGGGAATGGTGTACAGATGATTGGTATAACAACTACGAGGGTGCACCCGCAGATGGTAGTGCTCGGATAAGTAAGAGTAATCTTTATCAAGCAAAAGGTCGTGCTTTGCTGCGTGGCGGTTCTTGGTTTTGCTATCCTGAAGACTGTCGTTGTGCATCTAGAATCTATAACGATGGGAAGTTACGCGACTACATTACTTACGATTTCGGTTTTCGTGTGGTCTGCGCGTTCGGGAGGGCTTTGAAGTAGCCCTTTATTTTTGACTTTTATACAAATTGAAAGCTCTCAGCAATGGCAAAAACCATCATTAAGTATACAGAAAAGACAGGACAATACTTTGTTGAAAACTTAGGTAATGGCGTTGAACTAGAAATGATGCTGATACCCGATGGTACTTTCATAATGGGTGCACCAGAAACGGAAGAAGGTAGCAGCGACTCAGAACGTCCCCAACACGAAGTAGAAGTTCCATCTTTCTCTATGGGCAAATATGCCATAACTCAAGCACAATGGAAAACTATAGCAGCATTAGATAAAGTTGAACGTGACTTAGAACTGGATCCTTCTAATTTCAAAGGTGACAACCGACCAGTAGAGCAAGTTAGCTGGTACAACGCGGTAGAGTTTTGTGCCAGATTATCAAATAATAGCAGTCGAGAATATCGGCTTCCAAGTGAAGCAGAATGGGAATACGCTTGTCGAGCAGGTACAACAACACCATTTCACTTTGGACAGACAATTACATCTGAACTAGCAAATTATGACGCCTCGTCTACTTACGGTGATGGTCCCAAAGGAAAAAAAAGTGGGGGAACAACGCCTGTGGGTAGTTTTGATGTAGCTAATGCCTTTGGATTATATGACATGCACGGGAACATTTGGGAATGGTGTCTAGATGATTGGCATGATAGTTATGAGGGTGGACCGGTAGATGGTAGTGCTTGGATTAGTGATAATAATCTTTATCAGATTAAAAGTAGTGCCGTAATACGGGGCGGTTCCTGGATTAATAATCCTAATCTGTGTCGTTCTGCGTTTCGCAGCCTTAGCTATAGGTCTGCTGGGCGCGATAGCGTCTACGACCTTATCGGTTTTCGTGTTGTCTGCACGTTTGGGAGGGCTTAAGGTAGCTTTTTACACTTTTTTTCTTTTTCCCTTTACGCTTCCTTTTTTATCGCCGTAAGGCGACTCGAATTTTTTTTTTGCAAATTTGTTATTCTCTAGGGTCGTTCTACTTCAAAAATGCGAGTGAGGAGCAAATAAAAAATAAAAGATGCTGAGTTTATAGCTTTGACAGCAAAAGCCCGGGTAACGATTCGATTATTACAGTTGAATCGACTGAATAGAATGGAAGAACGTCAGCTTTTGTCAGAAGCGGGAATATTAGATTTTTCAAAGTTTCAATAACAGCTTAAAAACCTTCAAGTCAAATATTTGTTTAGAAGCATTGGATAATCAAAAAACAAATCTGTACAAAACATATGAACAATAGAAAATAACAAAAACCACCCAGCATCAATCAATGAATAGCAGGTGGTTATTAGTATCGGAAATAGACTTAAAGTCTTGTTAAAACTTACGCTTTTCCGTTTAATTAATTTTCTTTAATCACAATATAAAAATTGTATATCACAAAATAACTTTAATGTGATACATTAATCATGTTCATAGTTCAATAACCCCGTTGTTTTCACAGCAGCGGGGTTTTCTCTTGTGGTATTACATGTTTTAAAAAATCTTTAAAAAAAAATTGCAAAAACATGTCAAGATATAATACACAAGAAGCCTTATAAGTTATGAATCATCAAAATCATAACTATTTTTGTTTGCTACTGCATTATGCAATGCTTGTAAGTCCCCAGAAATAAAGACATTACCCATTGCAAAAAATGAACTACTTTCAAAAAATAGCATCAATTGCAGTTTAACCTACAGATGCCTTTCTTTAAAGTTATCTACGATACACATAATACTTGATTACAGGTATCGCGTTCATCTTAAATATAGCGTACTTTTAATTTACCACAATATCGATCGAAATATATTGCCAATATCCCCCCTGAACGGAACATAATTTTGTTAAGAATTTTTGCTGTTTGAATTCGGGGAAAGCCCATTTCAAAGTATTTACCCAAGCTGCTATTTGCAGTCAAAATTTTTAGATTTTCTTAGATTTCCCCTTAAAAATCCGGGGATTCCTTCAAAACCCCCCTCTCCAAGGGGGATTTAGGGGGATCTGTCAACTAATAGTGTCATGAGTCGTTTGAAAATAAGCCCTAGGGAAATCGAAATCAAAGTTGAATAGTTTTGACTTGCGTATATGACTTGCGCATAGCGCCATATCCGTTACACTGAATCCAAAGCAGTTAAAATCAGTTTAAATGGTAAACTCCCATGTCATCAGAGAACTCTTCCCCAGACAAAATTTGGATTGTTACCGAAGAAATATCAGAAACATCAACCAGAGAAAGGACACCTAACTACAGGGGTTCTAGAGGAGGTGATGACAGAGGAGGATCGATCAGTAGGGAAAGCAATGAAAAGAGAATGGTTCTGAACACACCAAAAGGACCATTAGTCATTACCAGAAAACCTGTAGAAGTCAGTAAACTCAAGCAAGAAATGAGAGGATTTCTGCAAGCAATGAGAGAAATGCTAGATGAAGCAGAAGCTCCTGACTCCAAAATGCAGCTTGACGAAGTCGAGTTGTCCGTAGAAATTAATGGAGAAGGACAAATCAGCTTATTTGGAATTGGTGGGGGAAAAGCTGGAGGTAGAGGAGCAATGACTTTTACATTTAAACGCAAATAATTGACTGAAGAGATGGGTAGAAATTAGCCGATGCTGCGGGTTCCCTTAGCTTATTCTAAGTTGAGCTGCTCGTAAAACATCTTAGTCTGACACTGGAAGAATATCACTTGAGGATATCTTTAATTAAATATTCTTTGATTTGGAATTCTTTTAGGACTTACGCAAAATTAACGTAATTACGTCATTACGTTCAGCTACGCTGCGGGCTAGCATTAGCGACGTAATCTCCCGATACGCTGGGATTGCTTCCCTACACTGCGTTTCGGTCGCAATGACAAATCTATGTCCTGCGGACACGCGATGCTAACGTTGCTTAAGTCCTGTCTTTAATTTGATATATTTAAAATTGTATATTCGTGATTTTTTCACAAATATGTCTTTTAAGATGTGTCTTTTAAGATAGATATCCAGCATGCTTATTGAGTTCAGTGTCGGCAACTACAGATCTTTTAAAGAAAAAGTTACCTTTAGCATGGTAGCAGCTAATTTGGTTGCCAAAGATAAAAAGCTTGATCGCACAAACCTGTTTGCTGTAGACAAGGATCTTAAACTACTCAAAAGCGCTGCAGTATATGGAGCTAATGCAAGTGGGAAGAGTAATCTCGCTCAAGCTTTGAGTTTCATGAAATGGTTTGCGATCAATTCCTCAAAAGAAACCCAAAGTACAGAAAAAATCAATGTAGAGAATTTTCGACTGAGTACAGAAACTGAATCTGAACCATCATTTTTTGAAATTGTATTTGTCCTAGATGGTAAACAATACAGATATGGATTTGAAGCAGATCGAGATAGGGTTGTCTCAGAATGGCTGTTTTATGTACCCAAGGTGAGGGAAACCAAGCTTTTTGAGCGGGAAAATAATCGCTTCAGCATATCTAAAACTTATAAAGCTGATGGAATTCAGCAAAGAACACGTGATAATGCTCTTTTCTTATCTGTTTCCGCACAATTTAACGTTAAAATTGCCGAGAAAATCTTAGAATGGCTAACAAATCAATTAAAAATAATTTCTGGCTTAGATGATAAGGCACATTTAGACTACACAGTTAATTGCTTAATTGAAGAAAGAAATAAAGACGAAATTATTCAACTCATTAAAAAGCTAGATTTAGGTGTTGGTGAGATACAAGTAGAACCGACCATAGGTGAAATCAAAGTTAAGACCGTACATAAGAAATTTGACAGTGAAGGTAATTACATATCTACTGAGATATTTAATCTAGAGCGACAAGAGTCTGAAGGTACGCAGAAAGTATTTGCTTTAGCAGGTTTCTTAGTTGATGTACTCAAAAACGGTAAAGTTCTTATTGTTGATGAGCTTGATGCAAGACTTCATCCTTTAATTAGTCGTGCAATTATTGAATTATTTAATTCTAATGAGAGCAATCCAAATCAAGCTCAGTTAATATTCATGACCCACGATACTAATTTGCTTAGTAATAAAATTTTTCGTAGAGATCAAATCTGGTTCGTTGAAAAGAATAGATATGGTGCAACCGACTTGTATTCGCTAGCGGAATATAAAGTGCGCAATGATGCTTCATTTGAAAGCGATTATATCAAAGGGAGATATGGTGCAGTTCCATATATCGGAAATTTAGATTCCCTCATCGATACTCATGTCTAAAAGAAAAGCAAAATCTCGTAGTTACTCATCGAGAAAAGTCAACACGAGAGAAGTTAGACAGAGGTTTTTGATTGTGTGTGAAGGAGAAAAAACAGAACCCAATTATTTTAGGAGTTTTCGTGTTCCTAAAGTCGTAATAGATATCAAAGGACTAGGAGCAAATCCAAGTAAACTTGTTAAAAGTACGAAGGAATTCAGTCAACAAGAAGATTATGACCAAGTTTGGTGCGTATTCGATCGCGACTCTTGGACTGAAGAAGATTTTTATCGAGCGATAAAAAATGCTGAAGCTCAAGGATTTGGAGTCGCTTATTCTAATGAAGCTTTTGAATTATGGTACATTTTGCACTTTGAATTTCTCAATACTGGAATATCTCGAAGTAAATACCTTGAGAAATTAAATGCATTGCTTGCAAAAAAATATCAGAAAAATAGTGAAACAATTTATGAAGAGATATTTGAGAAGCAAGCAACTGCGATGAAAAATGCACAAAAGCTTCTCAAACAATATAATCCTCACAATCCAGCAAAGGATAATCCATCAACGACAGTACATTTATTAGTAAAGGAATTAAACAAGTTTATTCGATGATAACTTTTAACCTTATCTTTCTTACTAACATGAAAATAGTTGTAGAGACATACCGTGGTACGTCTTTACCAGGATTTTGGGTTACCCATAGATTATTTTGGACATGTCTAGCGTAAAAACTTCAAAAGAATTTGATTGATGACTTCCGGGCGATCGAGTTGCATCCAATGACTTGCTCCCTCCACGCGGACATATTTCCAAGCAGCATCTACAAAAGCATTTGAACCTAACATTTGAGCTTCCGTCAAATAAAAATCTCCACTACTCCAAATTCCTAATGTTGGACTTTTGACCGCAGGAACTGAAGATTCTTCTAAAAGTTTCTGTGGATGAGCATTTGCTCTGTAAATACTCAATGCTGCAGATAATGCATCGGGTTTTTCCATCGCTGGAATCCACCGCTCTAACTCAGAATGATGTCGAACGAGATCGCGGAAAAATTGCCAGTCATTTTTCATCAATAACTGTTCTGCAATTTCCTCAAACTGAAATAGAAGGGTATACCAACTTTTTTCTCGTTGCTCCAGACCTGCAGATCTGAAGCTGTTCAGGTGTCCCACAGACATCACAGCTAGATTCATCACCCGATCTGGTCTGAAGGCAGCTAAAAACCATGCTAAAGCCGCACCCCAATCATGTCCCACCACATGAACCCGTTCTATTTGTAATGCATCCAGAATTCCGATAATGTCTGATAGTAAGACCTGAAAAGAATAACTACTAATTTCTTTGGGTTTGGATGATCGACCGAATCCCCGTAAATCTGGCGCTATCGCCCGAAATCCTGCATCAACCAATGCAGGAATTTGGTTTCTCCACAAATCAGCAGAGTCAGGAAACCCATGCAATAACAACACTGGTTGACCAGAACCTTCATCAAGAACGTGGAAGTTTAGTCCGGATAACTCTATTTGTTTTTCAGACATTGGAATTACTCAAAAACCACAGTTCTATTACCGTAAACTAAAACGCGATTTTTCAAATGCAACCTTACTGCTCTGGCTAAAACCATCCTTTCCAAATCTTTCCCTCTTCTAATTAAATCTCCCACAGTATCGCGGTGACTGATTCTAACCACATCCTGCTCAATAATCGGACCAGCATCTAAATCTGCAGTAACATAATGGGACGTAGCACCAATAATTTTCACTCCTCGTTCATAAGCTTTGTGATAAGGGTTCGCACCGATAAAAGCAGGTAAAAAGGAGTGATGAATATTGATGATTTGAGGAAATTGAGCAACAAAATCATTACTCAAAATCTGCATATATTTTGCTAACACAACTAAATCGATATTGTACTTGGATAAGATGTCGAGTTGTTTTTGTTCTTGTTCCAGTTTTGTTTCTTTGGTAATTGGGATGTGATGAAAATCAATATTAAATTGTTCTGCAATTTCTTTTAAATTCAGGTGATTACTAATAATTACAGGAATCTCTGCGACAAATTCCTTAGCGCGATGTCGCCAGAGTAAATCTAACAAACAATGGTCTTGTTTGCTGACCCAAATAGCAATTCGGGGAATGCTGTCGGAAAAATGTAATTCCCATTTAGCTTCCAAAGGTTGTGCGATCGCATTAAAAGCCGGTCCGATCAAATCCCGAGGTAAATTAAAACCATCTAATTGCCATTCGATTCGAGTCAGAAATAAGCTGTTATCAGAATTTGTACCAAAATCTGTATGCTGATCTGCATGAATGATGTTACCACCATTGGAGTAAATAAAATTAGCAATTTTGGCGACTAACCCTTGTTTGTCAGGACAAGAAATAAGTAAGCAAGCTGTAGTATTTCCCATAATATTGGAGTTAGGAATTTTTCATAAATCATTCCAATATATAGCAATCGTATTAGATTAGCGAACAGATGAATCCTGTAGAGACGTTGCAGAGCCTGCGGCGTCGGCGTTAGCCTCTGCAACGTCTCAGAGCGTGCGATTTGTTTCCAAAAAAGTCTTAACTAAACTGTATTGCGCTAAAACCTATATTTAGTAGCTTCTTACTTTTTACTTCTTACTTTTTACTTGTTTATAGGTAAAACTTCGGAACTACTAATACCACCCAGAACGCGACTAGCTGCAGCATTGAATTTTACTCTGGATCTATTATTGGTGTGATAAACAAATGATTCCGGTCCAGCTTTGACAGTAATGCGCCAACCATCAACTAATACCATCGTACAATAACGCCGTTGACTGCGCAGACCCAAACAACCATTACGCCATCTTACCTGTTTTGCTGCAACAATATTATTTTCAGAAATTGCTACCCGACTTCTAGCACGTGTTTTCGCATCTGCAATTACCGCATCAATAATTGATGGGGGTAAACTAGCTACCGGTAAAAAATTAAATTCAGAACCATTTTCATTTACTCGATAAGCCCAACTTTGCTTTCCATTGGATACGATCGCTTTCCAACCAGGTTTTCTAAACCGTCTACCGTTCCAATTTCTTAGTTTTTCTACTTCAATGATTCGGAAATTAGAACTATACCTTCTTCCTGTGAGAGAAGATCGTCTTGCTGCATCTCTTTTAATAACCCTTGCTGCAGCATTTGATAAACTTGGCGTCCGATCTAAGACTACTACCGAACCCTTATCGTTAGCGTGATAAACCCATGTTTGCGTCCCACCTTTAACTGTAACAATCCAACCCGGTGTTCTAATAAATGCAAAGTTACAGTAGCGCTCGAAGTTAAGAAAACAGGGATTATCCCAAATTTTACGCTCGGCTTTAACAATTCTTAATTTTGATGGTGATATTTTAGACCATGCTGCTGCATCTTTTAGGATTGCATATCTGACCTTGTTGGGTAATTTTGCATCAGTGCGGTCGCTAGCTTGTTCATTTAAGCGAATTTCTGAACCATCTTCATTGGTGTGATAAACCAAAGTTTGTTTTGAAGTACGTACAGTAAAACGCCACCCTGGAACCGAAGTGCGCAAACAACTTTCTGCAATACCTCCTAGTTCCAAACAGCTATCATTCCAAGTTTCCCGTTCTACCTTAGTAATTCTCAAACGAGAAATCGGTTGTCTCAAGTATTGGGATGCTGTTCTGAGAACGCGATTTTTCAGGGATTTTAATAATCTATTATTTGTGCGCTTATCTTTTGCTAAGCGAATTAAACGTCCATTTTGGTTAGTACGATAAGTCCAAGTACGGTCTCCATCGCTAGCTATCACTTCCCAACCACGAACCAAAGCCTGAGTGCATATTTCTGCTGGTCCACCCAATCCCAAACAACCATCACTCCAAGTTTTTGGTTGGTAATCGATGATTTCTAATTTGCGAATTGCGATGTTTTCTCGACGGGATAAGTCTCTTAATACAGCCCTTGTAACTTTACGTGGTAAACCATTTGTTTTTAGATTCCCCTTAACAACTCCATTATTAGTTTGTAAAGGAATGTCTGTTGCTGTTGCAATGGAATTATCAGACATTTGCAATCCATTACCAATGGAGATAAATCCAGCTAAAATCAAAGTAGCTACAACTCTTCTTTGACTGGTGTTAATATTAGTAAAAGAAAAAATATTCATGGTATGTCGAAGATAAATCAATAAAGTTAAATCGTTGGGAGTAAATACTTTAGGGGGAGTAATTGCAGGTAAATAGTTAATTACCCAATATTGAGACTAAAAACATTCAAAATAGAGAATCTCAGACAAATTAAAAATTTCAGACTCAAAACTTTCAAACTTAAAACTTTCAAACTCAAAACTTTCAAACTTAAAACTTTCAAACTTAAAAATCAGGATTAAATATATTCTCAGGAAACTAGATTTTATTTATTAGGTAATCCCTAGATACAGAATTTATGTCGATACATGTAGACACAACATTAGACGTTGTAATATTTAAAGTTTGTTCCTGAGATTTATGAAGTAAACTTTAAATCGACTGTATAGAAATCATTATTCAGCAATTTTATAAATAAACAGTATAAAAAATAAAATCCCCTCGGAGGTAAGGGGAGAAAAGAATCTATGGGTTTTTATAGAAAATAATCGTAAAAAATGATCGCGTATTAATCTTATATGACGGTGCGTTACAGCGCGGCGATAAATGTGACCAAAAAAAGATATCCTCTTGCGCGCCTAACACACTCTACGTTTTATTTCTTTATCAAAACCTTCTCAGCTATTGACTTCATTAAGCACTTAAGACTTGAGGTTCCATTAAACTTTCTTGCAGGGAATCAAACCTCAGCGTAGTAGACCAATTTTTAAAATCCGGTGCTAAGCGAATCAGCTTTCTTAATATTTCGTCATTTACCCATAAAACAATGGGGAAATTATAATGTTTGGGAAATTCATCGCGCATAAAGTTCGCAGAAATCATTAATTGATTAATGTCTCGAACCGACTCTAAACCTGTTACCATTAATCCTTGAGGTAATGTTGAATCTAAACCAGAAGCAATGCTGTTATAAAGTGTTTCAGCATTATTTGGTAAAGATAATTCCACAATTTCCACTGGTGAAAATTCTCGTATCAGACTCAATACTTGTTTCTGCCTTGTAGTTGAATTACAGCGTGCTAGCAGAAGTGAAAACTGTCCCTTAGAAAACATTATAGTCCTCACCAGTCTTTGGGCGACAGCAGTAATATTTACCATACTGTTGGGAGAATCGATTGAGCCAATCATTAACAAACACCGATTTTATTTGAACTTGAATTTGATTAAAACGTGAACTTGGACTAAATTTGAGCGACCGTTAAAGGAATATCAGCAAACTTACTTAATAAGTCAAGGCATATTGATACTAAGCAAGTTTGATGACACTGATTTGGGATAACCTAGATTCATCATAATCACGGCTCACGTTATGAGGGTGAGGTGTTTCACCCCACGCTCGCTATAATCCCCGTTTTTAAAGGGCTTTGCTTTGTAAACCTTTAGTAAATTCAATAATAAATTTAGAATAGTTGTGATCGGTTTGTTTAATTATTGACGAGTATATAGCGCTACGCGCAATTCAAAAGTGTATGTTCTAACCTAACTACGTAGTGCAATATAATCACACCTCTTAACAACTCAGAATAAAAATTTAATTAAAAAACAACATGAAAAAGCAACTTATGGACTATTTTTTCGGTCATTGATGTCTGATAATTTCATGGTGCTTGTGAAGTTTTCCATCAATCTCATGATAAATACTTTAAAAAAGTGGTGTGTTAAATTTCTGCCAGAATATATTAGTTATCCTGGCAAAAAAAAGTCATTTTTTACAGGGTTGATTGCTTTGGGTATGGTAGCTACACTGATGTTTTCCTCAGTTCCTACCTATGCGCAAAATATCGCCAACTTACCTGTTTTTTTTCTGAGTAGTTCCGCATTCAAGCAAACTTTGCTTGCAAACAACTCAACGCAACAAGAACTGAGGGGAGTTTGGTTGACTAATATTGATAGTCAAGTTCTGTTTGGGAGAAGACGTCTGAATGCTGCTTTAAATCGTCTCAAACAGTTCAATTTTAATGTTGTATATCCAACGGTTTATAATTGGGGCTATACTCTCTATCCCAGTAAAGTTGCGAAAAAATTCATTGGGAAAAGTGTAGACCCCACGCCAGGACTGCGGCGACGAGATATGCTCAAGGAAGTAGTACAATTGGGACATGCAAAAGGCTTGAGAGTAATTCCTTGGGTTGAATTTGGCTTTATGGCTCCAGCTGATTCACAGCTAGTAAAGCGAAATCCCGAGTGGATAACTTCTCGCAGCGATGGAACCAAAATTTGGAAAGAAGGAATTCACGATCGCGTTTGGTTGAGTCCTTTTCGTCCTGACGTCCAAAACTACATGAAAGACTTGATTGTGGAAGTCGTCAAAAACTACGATATTGATGGCGTTCAAGTTGACGACCACTTTGGTTTACCTGGAGAATTAGGATACGACGAATATACGGTAGAGTTATACAAAAAAGAACATTCCGGGAAAGCTCCACCAAAAGACACCAAAGATCCAGAATGGGTAAAATGGCGAGCAGATAAAATCACTGATTTTATGAAACAGCTATTCTTCGCTGTAAAAGAAGCCAAACAAGATTGTGTAATGTCTGTATCGCCCAATCCTCAGCGTTTTTCCTACGAATTTTTCTTGGCTGATTGGGCAAGATGGGAACGTATGGGACTAGTAGAAGAACTTATTATACAGTTATATCGCAATGATATGAATGTGTTTGTTGATGAGTTAGAACGTCCAGAAGTCAAAGCTGCACGTCGTCACATTCCTGTCAGTATTGGTATTTTGACGGGTTTAAAACGCAAGTATGTTCCTATAAAGCAAGTTGAGGAACAAGTCCAAGCAGTACGCGATCGCAATTTTGCAGGAGTTTCTTTCTTTTTCTATGAAACCTTATGGAATATGACCCAAGAAAGACCGCAAAAACGTCAAAGAGGTTTTCTCAACATATTTAGCGCACCAGTGAAAGCTCCAAGTATCAAGGAAGGTTGGAAGCCGGTTTAGATTCCAATAAGCCTGTAGGGTGCGTTAGGCGCGCAAGAGAATGTCTTTTTAAGGTTACCTTTATTACCGCGCCGTAACGCACCGTTAACAAAACATGTGGTATGAGATGATTTGTAATCAGACAAATTATTGATGAGATATTGATATGTGGCAACCAAATTTAAAGTTAAACTCAGGCTGAAACCAAGAAGAATAGACTCTAGATATTTTTAAAATATTGCGATTATTAATAAACCTAATTTCTATATATAACTTGGATTCTGAGAAAAAACTTGAAAAACCCTAAATTTTGAAAAAAATTTTTATAGCTCCGCTGCGCTACGCTATAATAAGAGAGGGTAAAAGGAAGAAGGGCAAAGGGACAAAGGAATAAAGTGAAAAGGGCTATGGAAGAGCCCTGAAGGAAACAACGCAAACAACCCGAAAACCGTAGCTGCCATCCCTGTTGACGGGATTGTTCCTGACGCGAAGAGTAGAACGGCAGATAAGAGGATTATTGAGCCAAGAACTACCGCGCAGCACTCGATCATTATTTTTAGTATTTATATTATTTGCATTATGCAACGAACTCCCATCAAATGGGGCATTTTCATAACTATTGTGCCATTCATCATAACACCATTCCCAGACATTTCCGTGCATATCATATAGGCAAAAAGGGTTTGGCGGAAATGTTCCTACTGGAGTTGTTTTCTCTGTGTACTCTCCCTGGGGTTCTTCGGCAAAGGTATTTTGGACGTCATAATTGGCTAACTCATGGGTAATAGTTTCGCCAAAATGGAAGGGCGTTGTTGTTCCGGCACGACAAGCATATTCCCATTCTGCTTCACTGGGAAGACGATATTGTTTCCCTGTGTGATTTGACAATCGCTTGCAGAATTCGACTGCATCGAACCAGTCAACTTGTTCTACTGGTAGCATATCACCTTTGAACTCAGATGGATCGAGTTTTAATTCTTTTTCTACTTGAGGTAAATTAGCAACGGCTTTCCATTGTGCTTGGGTGACTGGATACTTACCCATAAAGAAAGCTGGAACTGTTACTTCATGCTGGGGTTGTTCCCATCTGAAATATTCCTCATAATCAGGAAATTTTTCAATCAGTCTTTCGACTTCTTCATCTGCTGTCCCCATCATGAATTTACCACCGGGGATGTAAACCATATCCAAGGTGATGTTGTCAGGAATGTTCTCAGTGAAATATTGGGCAGTTTTGGTTTCTCGGTTGATGATTTCACCGCAACTGTTGACGGTTACGGTCTCAAAGCTTATGTCAGATAATAATACTAGTGTATTTTCCTCTTTTTCAGGTGTAGGTAAAGGTCGGACTGTAGTAAATCTGATGTCCTCAATGTACCAATCGTCAAATCTAAATGCATTACCTTTGGGTCTGATTTCACGATTTTGCATGCGATTCATTAAATGCTCAAGACTACTTTGCCCCCTGCTTATTGTATTTCTTGATACATTATGAGGAGCATCAAGTTTACCTTGAGTTAGCAATCTCCCATCGAATTCTCCTTCACATACAATTAATTTAACAATGTCTTGGTACTCAGTAATTCCTTGTTCCCAATAATCGTCTGGTATTTCGAGTAACAATTCTTCGCCATCAAGAGCATAAGCTTCTTGTTGTGCTTCAAGCTTGATGCAACCTGATTCAAAAAATGGGGCGCTAATCGAGTAACTATCTGAAATGCATACCAAAGTACAGTAAAGTGTCTTATTGGTTGTATTGGTAAGTTTAAGTTTAAATTCAGGTGGTTGCAATTTTTCATCCTGATATTTATATGAAAAATGCATGTCTCTTGATGGGGATAAAACCTCACCATCTTTGTTGATGACTTCCATCTTCACGTCACCAGCTTTAATTTCATTTGTCTGAATATTTGAGAGTTGAGAAATTATTATCCATCGGGAAATATGTTCCAAGCGTTTAATTATTTTAATCGCATTATTTTTTGTGTAGCCTTGAATTGGTTTAACTATGGGTAAACTATTGCCAGTTCGAGTGATAATATATTCTTCGTTATGAGCTAATACCTTAAGTTCTGCTCTATTGTTACCCCTAATTTCTCGAACATATAGCGAAGGTTTGAAATTATATGTAATAATTGGCAATGCTTCTCTTAATAGTTGTACTCCTTCTAAATCACCCACAAAACTTACAGCTTTTGGTGGTAAAGGCAAACTAGTGATAACAGCTTTAAAGGTTTGTTGCAGATCGAAATTCATATCGCTGCTAATTTCGATTTTACTTAACTGCGGTAAAACTTCGGTAACCTTCGCTTCTCCGATTTTATTCGATAATTTTCGTAAATCTTGCCTTTGGGCTTCAATGGGGAAAAGAGCCAAATGCATGGTTTCCTCACCATTTGGATGAGGTATACCGTGTATTGCACCACCATCGATCACCCAACCATATACCTTGTGATATGACACAGTACAATAAGAATAGCGAGAGCCAATTGCACCGCTCAAAAATAATTGGTCTAAATCTTCTGCAATAGTTGCTTCTAACTGTGGAGATTGATTTCTGATTTTACTCCTTACCAAAGCATTAGTTCGTTGAAATAAGTCTCGATAAGTTAGATTTCCTTGGGTTTGCTTAAGAGTTTCTGTCAAAAAGTAAGAAAAAGCTCCTCGCGATATGCCATCATCTGTTCTGTATTCTTTGGCGGTTTCCGATTTTTGACAAGATGCAAATAAAATATGTCGTCCTGTGGGTAAATCAAAATTTTGTTTACCTGATGTAGTTAAGTTGAGGATTTCTTCGGGTGAAAAAATAAAGCTATCTAAAGGACGAGTACGCTCATCGTTTGAAAATGATTCACGGACTGCAGTTTGCTGTGATGGGTTTCTAGTTCTTGAACCCGAATGAGAGCAATCTAAAATCAAGATAATGTGAGGATTTTTTTGTGCGATTTCTGAAATTAACTTGTCTAATTCCTTATCTGCTAAATCCCAACCTCCTTCAAGATGACTGTCATAACAAACTAGGGTGTTATTCAATTTGTCTGGTTCAAAATCCCAGAATTCTGGTGGTGCTAGCTCTTGGGAACCATGACCGGCATAATAAAATAAAGCAACATCATTACTTTCAGCTTGACACAAATGCTGGCGAAAACTATCAATGATTGCTTGACGGGTTGCTTCCCGATCTTTGAGAGTTTTTAAATGTAATTGAACTTCTGCTTTTATCTGTGATCGCAAATATTCTTCGAGTGCTGCTACATCGTTGACACAACTCTTGAGACGAAAAGTAGGATTTGGGTAGTTATCAATTCCTACTAATACAGCATAAATGTTCCTAACCTTCTTAGACATTGAGGTAGAATCGGTTGACGCTACTTCAAATATCTGATCGTCCCACCCTTGTTCCATTTCCTCTGCAAACCGAACATAATCTCCTCCTAAGCGTTTTAAAACTTTTGCGCTCAGTAATGCAAAAGGTTTTATTTCCTCTCTATTTTCCTCATCGACCTGTTGTGGTTTCCTGAGTAAAGCATTAAATTCAAGAAGGGTTTTATCAAGTTTCTTGGCGAAATACTTGGAAATGACCTCAATAATTTCTAAAGAATCGCTAATGGGAGCAGCATCAAGAAAATTATTCCTGACATCTTCGCTGATAAACTCAAATTCTATTTCGTCTGGATTTGTTTCTGATGTGATTTCGTTTTTTTCTGTTTTACTTTCTTGTTTCCGCTTAATTATTCCACCCAAAAAAACTTCTGCAACGTGGACTTGTTGAGATTGTGGAAACATTTGCGCTTGAATTATTCGCACAATTGGTAAGTTAATGATAGGTGCAGCAGATAACAAACTGGCTAATTTTCGTGCAATCCGGGAAGCTGTTCGACGGAAATTAGAGGTGATTTCCTCTGTTGTTTCTGGTTCTTCTATTTCTGGTCTTGAAGAATCTTCGTCAGGTAATGTAAAAGAGGTAAAGTCTTCTAGGTTAGGAGAAAAAACAAATCCCGTGACATAAGCTTCACCTCTCCCCCCAATCATTTTGCTCCAAGTTTTTGCAGAATCTTCTTCTAGGGTGAATATGGGAATTTTGGTTCCCATTCTAAAGTCGATATCATCCCAGAGTAATATTTTTTTAATTAATAAATCTTGGTTAGGTATTCTAGGATTTAAGCTCGAAAACTGTACTTTTGCTCCTAAACTCAGTCCAGTTCTTTGCCATAGCCATTGAGGTAACATCTGTATAATCGCCACAGGATGTTTTTGTGCCCAAATTTTGAGCATCTCAAAAGCTTTACCATTATGCCAAATATCGGCAACGCAATCACTTGCAATCAAAAACAAACGCTTACCACTAGGGTCAATCAGGGAGCGGGGTTGACAATGACGATATGTGCTAGCTTTTGTACCCATCCCGCGTCTGAGATATATCTCTTCCTTGGTTCCCATTCTCCAAACTTGTACATCTCGAAAAGCACCTTGTACTTTGAGGAGTTTATGTAACTGTTGGATAGTTTTGCGCCAAAAAATCATGGTGTTGCTTTCATCTACCACCAATATCAAATCAAATGCTGGTTCTTGAACTGGTTGAAAAACAGGAATGGAAATGCGCTCGTCAGCAATTCTTTTAGTAGTAGCTTCTTCGTCTAAAATTATCTCTGTCTGTGAATCAATTCTTTGGATTAAAGGACGTAAAGCTCTTGCTAATTTTAGCGGTTGACGTAAGCCCGGTGCATCGGGGACTTTTATCTCAAGGGTGTCACCAGAAGTAGAACTGGAACTGGAACCAGAGGGGTTGGATTTAGCAATAACTTCTGCTTGTGATTGTGTTGGTTGAGTAACGACAGGAGTAGTTGAGGTATCGGTTTTTTCTGAGGTTTGTTTTGTTCTATCTTTTGCTTCTGCTAATTTGTCAAGTTCTTCTGTTGTTGGATTGGCGTTAGAATTTTTTTTAATGGTTATTTTACTTTGCTGGGCTAACCATAAGATATCTGCAATTTCTACACTGGTTAATTTTAGTTGCTGCTGTAGGGTTGCGATAAGTTTTTCAAACTTTGATGATGCTTCATTGCTCATTGTTTAGACCCTTCCCCCAATCTCTTTGACAATATTACATTCAGTTCAAGCTGTTAATTTTTTAATTGCGATTGGTTGGGTCGTCTCTGCAAAGAAACAAAGACAAACCACTATAATTCCTCACTAATAGACAAACTCTTGAATAACAAATCCTTTAAGCCATTTTTATCTAAAGCTTCAAGGCTAATATGATTTGTAAGTAAATGTATAGCATTTAACAATTGATCCGGCGAGCGCTCGCCTTCTTTTTCTTCAAAATACTCAATTAGCTTAGAGATTTCGACTTCAGTCTTTTTAAATTCTTCTTCCCCAAAATGGGCTTTGACAATACTTTTGAGGGCTTCTCCTTGAGGATCTGGCATTCTTACTCGCAAACACCGTCGTAAAAAAGCAGGTGGAAATTCCCGTTCTCCATTACTGGTCATCACCACAATTGGGAATTCTGCACACAGTACTTTCCCTCGCCGAATGGTAGCTTTTATTTCTCCATCTGAGGTAAAAACTTTTTCAGTGTTAGTTTCTTTTTCAGTATCTTTGACTCTACGGACTAACTCCGGAATTTTAAATGCACCTTCTTCAAAAATATGCAATAAGTCGTTAGGTAAATTAATATCGCTTTTATCAATTTCATCAATTAATAAAACTCTAGGAAATTTTGAAGGTAAAAAAGCAGTTCCCAGAGCACCTAAAGTAATATAGTTGCCGATAGATTGTTCTCGATGATTTTTTTCTAGATCCTGTAAACGACCATTTTTTTCTGCATCTTGTAACCGACCAATGGCATCATAACGATAAAGTCCATCTTGTAAAGTCGAACGTGCAGTAATAGACCAAGCGAGAACGGGACCTAAATTCAATTCATAAGCGATCGCATAAGCTAAGGAAGTTTTTCCCGAACCAGGATTTCCTGTCACCAAAACAGGTCTACGCAAATATAATGCAGCATTTACAGCATTAAGAACTTCTCGAGCAGCATCGGTGATTTCTTCTCCATCAAGACTTGCTTGATCCACATAAATGCGGTAATTTTGACCTCTTTTTCGTCCTCGCGTATTTTCTTCCGATTCAGCTAGTTCTTGAATATCATCCCAGCGTTGGTTAATTTCTTTTTGTTCCTCTTTGTTAATTTTGTGGAATTTTCTCCAAGGAGGAGGAGCGGGGAAATTTCGATTTAACAGGTCGTTTTTTCCTTCACATATGTTTGTGTCTTGTATATTACATAAATGATAATGGCGCTTCCCATCACCATAAAATAATTGCCAGTCTTCCTTTTCTTTATCTTGTTTATCTTCCATGACTTGATGACTTTTCATTTAAAAATTACAAGAATGATTTTAAAAGCTTACTTTTTTTTATTCGATTGAGATTGTCGCACAAAAAGCCGAGATGATAACCTAATTTATCTTCCTGATTGTCTTCATCATCATAAGCATCTTGACGAATCTTACACATTTGAAAAATAAAATTTGCAAAATTATTTTCTAAATATTTTTTGGTTAAGTAAATGTCGATATCATCTAAATTAATATTATCTTTGCGATGATATCTTGTCCAAAAAACAAGAGGTATTCCTCCACTCAAAATAGTTCTCCAAAAATATTCTTGTTCTTTTTCTTTGACTGGAAAATGAGACATTAATTTAACACCTATTTTTCTCTTTAACTTTAAATGTTTAGCTAGCTTTCTGTAATTTTTATCGATTTTCTGGATTGTTTCCACATGTGTAATAATTGAATTTATATCAGCGTCACTTCTTAAAATATCTTCAAATATTAACCAAACTTCTTTAAAACTGGAATAAGAATTATTACCTGTAAAACGCTCTAGAGGATAAAAGATTATCTTGTATTCTTGGACGATAGCAATTTCATCTTTAAAATCATCTTTTATACGCCACTCGTTATCTAAATTTTTTCCTAAATATTTATATGGTAAAAATATTTCTATAGTTGGTTTCACCATTTCTTCTCTAAAACTACTCATAAAATTATTAATAATTTTATCTAGAACTGAGGGGATTTCTTTCTCCGAACATATAAAACCCTTATCGGCTTTATAATTATTACTTTCTCGGTCTTGAAAATCAAAAGGCTGGGGTTGAAGATTTTGATTATCGTCTAAAACATATTCTGCTTCTAGACGAAATTTAGATCCTTCGGGAGAGACGAATATCGATAAAAAAGTTTGTTGCTCTAATGTCGATTTAGATTCAATTTTAGGGTTTACATCTACTTTGATACTTAATTTTGATGATACCTCTTCAACCCAACGCTGTATTATTTGATATCCTTCACTATTTTCTAAAAATTTACTAGCTAGATTTTTAGCGAACTCTAAAATACTCGGAATATCTTTATAAATATTTTCTTCGTGTAATGAATATGGGTATTGTTCGCATAAAATATCTATAATATCATTTATCTCTAGCGGATTATTCAGGTCACTGTTATCTACAATTGCGTCCTTTGGTAAAGTTTCTCTATAAGCAGTGAGAACCGATCTCCAAATATTATCTTGATTTATACCGTTGATAATATTTATAAAGTTATTTAAATCAGCTTTTTTGACAGGATATGAATAAATCCTAAATATTTTATTGTTTGGAAAAGCACCGCATAATATTTTTATAAAATCTTCTATTTTACCTTTATAATCTAATTGCTTCAGTAAACTTAAAATTGCTTGTTTATAATTAATATATAAAACAGGTATATTTTCTTGCGAATTTTTATCCCCTTTAATAGCAACTATACCCTCTCTAAAACCTGTCAAAAATATTTCTTGATTATTATCAATTCCATTCTGTAACCCACGATAAAAACCTCCCGCAAATTTAATTGCGACTTCGTCGTTTATAACTTGGGTCATACCAATAGCATAGTCAATATGCTCGCTAACTTGCTTTGCTGCTTCCTCTGAAGAACAAGCATTAAAGATAACACACTTACATTTACTTCTGTATTGAAAATATGATTTTAATTTTTCCGGTGTTATTTCTTCGCTACTCAATATAACCCCATTATTACCATGACCCAAAAAATGACATATCTGATACTCTCTACTTAATGTTGCGTCATGGAATTCTTGAGTTTCTTTTACTACTACTTTATCTTTATTTATATCGAATATGATGGAATTATTACTCTTTATTGAATACATAATCTCATTATATTCATTTTTGTAATTTATAAAATTAGTATTATATGCCTCTAAAATTAATAATTTAACTTTTTCATTTTCATTTTCTGAATTGTTTTGATTATATTTATTCAATGTGCATAAAGAATCATCATCCAGTAAGTTAGAACTATCAATCTTTAAAATTAATTTTTCGTTTAAATCTTCATTTTGATTTAAAATTTCCTCTAATTGCTCTGAGCATGGATAAACTTTATATATTGCCTCACATAGTAAATTAAGTTCTTTCTCTGTCAGTTCCATAAACTCTAAAACTTGATAATAAAAGCTCAATAACTACACTTAGATAATTTTTGTATTTAGTTACAAATCATACATAAATTATATGATTAATCTTCCAATAATCAAAGATCGCAAAAAATAGCGACATCATGAGCAGATGTCGCTAATACAGAAAAGTTACAAATCCTCACATAGTGCTTGTACTAACGCAAGTAAACCAGCTTCACTAGTGAAATAAGTAAGATGGTCGCAAGCAATCGGAGATATAATCCTAGGCTGAGGGTTTCTCTGTGTACTAATACTTGTCATACTTTCCAAGCTCACAGCAATATCATTTGGTTGATTGAAAAACGCCATATTTACAACATTATCTACAGCAGAACCAAACAATTTCCGCATTAGTCGCTGTATTTTACTGGAGTTTTTTCCAGGTTCGACTTGCAATGCTTCGGGACGAATTGAGCGATCGCCAGCAATGATTGTATACTGAACATTGGGGTCGTTATTTTGGGCGATGCTTTGCATAAAATCGCTTTGATATTTCATTTGGTCTAAAGCATCATCATTAGCTTCCAAAAATGCCAGCAATCCACTAATAATATTTATAGGCCAAGCAACACTAGAAAGTTGATTTAAACCTATACCAAGAGCAGTAAAAACCCAATCTTGAATTTGCGACCAGGGGGAACCAGCATTAGGTGTACCCAACATTACCAAATGTTGGACAAATTCATTTCCACCTTCTTGCTCGATAAAAGCACGAGATACTAAACCACCCATTGAATGAGCAACAATATGTAATTGCTTACCGTGATTTGCAGTTAAACCAACTTCTTCTAATCTTTGTTTGAGATCTTTAGCGCTTTGCTGAATTTTCGTCTTTATACTTTCGTATTCAAAAGCCAGGATTAAATCATATTTACCCTTTTCCTTGAGACTTTCTCCTATAAACTCTGCTGTCAATTGTACGCTGGGGAGTAAAGTTTCTGTATCACCGGTAATACCGTGAATATAAAGTAAAATCTTATTGGCTGAGGCTACTTTTTCGCGAATTTCTTTGCTGTTAACGTTATACGTTACCCGTCCAGTGTCAGAGATGTTTGCAATTCTTAAAAGTGGATAGGAGAACTTAGCACCTAATCCTTTACCCGCACTTTCGTAGATAATTTTTTGGAAAAGTATTTTAATTGAACCTTGCAAACTGCGACTATCGGTTATTGGTTCGGGTAAACGCTCGATACTAATTTCTGTTTTACCATTTACTGTCTTAGCTTTACCCAAAGGTAAGAAAAATTCTCCATCATAAGCAACGGGTAAGATATGTTCTCCAGATAATGACCGTCGTTCTACTATTAATTTGATGGGATTTTCTGGTGTAACGCTTTCGCGATTTTTCAGATCGACGATTTCTAAGACACTCAAATTTCCACCACCACCACGAGTCATATTAAAGTTATATGGCTCAGGTAATCTCCTTCCATCTCGTAGAACAGTAGTTTGGTCCTGCAAAAAAATCGGTGGGATGACATTACTATTAGGGTCGCGACTAATTGGAGGTAAAGGATTAATACTAAATTTACCTTTGAAACTGGAATGTCCTTGTAAATTTACCCCAGTAAGTAACCTAGTAGGTTCAGATTCTTTGATTTCTACTCCACCAGGTGGTTTGATCAAAGTAACTTTGACTTCTTGAGTCATCCAGTTATTAATGTACTCGTCTACTACCTCTCTTGTTTTGCGGGTATAAACTCTATCCATCAATCTGTTAAGAGTACCTGATAAACCAACAGAACGTTTTGTTGGAGGAGGAATATCTAATTCTCGCTGTTCGAGTAAACTTGCATCAAAATCTCTAGTACTAACAATTAATTTATAAATGTCATCAAACTTCCTGATTCCATTCCTTAAATAATTATCAGGAATGAAAAATTCTAATTCTTTTCCTTCTCTACAACTTTCACCTCGATCTGGCTTTTTTGGTAAGAAGATACTACCTCTTTCATTAAAAAATTTAGTCACCTGTATTTCATAATCTTCTGCTAATTCCAATACCTGGAAATAAACGTCTTTGTCACAATGATTTGTAACCTTAATTTTTATCCTTGGTTCCTTGAATTTATTATTTTCAAAGGTATACTCTGCGGATAAAGCAGATAAACGGGATATCCCATCTTTTGAAGAATCTTCTTCACTCCTAGAAGTAAGGATAACTTTCATCTCCACATCACCAGGTTTAATCTGACTAGTAGGTGGAGTTTTCAATTCCAAAATATTTTTCCAACGCGCGATATGCTCCAAACGTTTTATTATTTGCTTTGCGCGTTGTTGAGTATATCCTTGCTTATCTGGTATTTCCGGAATAGGTGCTACTAGTGGTTTGTGATCGCTTGGTTGCGTAATCCAGTATTGACCTTTATCAGCTTCTAAATAATAATCTGCATTCTCCTCTAAATCTGCTGTTGCTACAAACTTATTTTCACTTTTTTCAAATTCTTTAATAACTATACTTTTACCAGCTTCATCCCCTGTAAAAAATACCTTCAAATTTGGTAAGGGGATATCGCTAATTACCCCCCAATAAGCTTGTTCCTGAGGTAAATTGATTTCCTCGTTATTCTCATCAAACAGTACCACTTTGCTAGCTTCAGTCATTACTTGGGTAACTTCAGCATTACAAATTGCTTTATCAATTTCTTGTAAGTCTTCTAACTTAGTTCCTTGAGAAAAAATGGCTAGGGAAGTCTTTCCTTCTGATTCAGGACGAATACCATGTAAAATTCCACCATTAATCACCCAACTGTGATGCTCTTCTTGGTTATAAGTCAAAGTAAAATAATTTATAGGTTCGCCAGCTGCACCTCCCAAGAAAGCTTCTCTTAAATCCTCTGCTGCTCCTTCTATCTGTGGTGACTGATCTTCAACTTTACCAGTTATCAAGGCATTAATATCTTGGACTAAATTTGCATAGGATAAACCACCATTAGTACGTTGTAAAGCTTCCGTTAAAAAGTAAGAAAAAGCACCACGACTTTGACCATTTGTACCTGCATGCTCTTTCGCTTTTTGAAAATCGCGACAAGCAGAAATTGCTATATGTCTGGGACGCTGATAATCTCTGCGGACCCGCTTATTAACCCATTCTTCGGGGAAAATAAAATCTTTTAAATCTCTTACTTTTGCATTAGGATTTGCTTGACGTTCCACAACCTCTGGATCTCTAGTTGCAGTACCAGAGTGACAAGAATCTAAAATAACTAGAATATGGGGATCTTTTTTTGCAACTTTCTCAATTAAATAGTTTAATTCCTTGTCTGCTAAATCTTGAATTTTGTTATTATCATTATCGTAAGTACGGCTGTCATAGCAAACAAAAGTTTCAAGATTGCCATCTTGTTCTACACTACTAAAAACATCTGGTGCAGGTTCTTGAGAGCCATGACCAGAATAATAAAATAATACGACATCGTCACTATCAGCATTGCATAAATGCTTTTCAAAACCATCAATAATCGCCTGACGTGTTGCTAAACTATCGGTTAGTTTCCAAGGAACTTCTGGATTTTCAACTAGTTTCCATTTTCCATTCTCAGTAGCAATCCTGTTACGTAAATATTTTTCTACTGTTTCAATATCATTGATACAACCATATAAATTACCAGCATCTGGTACTTTACTGTAATCATTTATTCCAACAAGTAAGGCGTAGATCTTTTTAGCCATTTCACTTTTCCTTGCTTAGTGATGAAATTTTCGATTCTGAATTAGGAAGTCAACTTCTAATTTCTGGAGAAATTATACAAGTTTCACATCAGTATAAGTTTGAAAAATAGTATTTCCTTAAAGAGAGGATAGTAAAAAAGTAATTCCATAAACTTGAACTATCGCAATAAACATAAGCAAGACAAAGTTCATAGTCTCAGAAAGCTGTAAAGCTGAAAGTTGTTATTCAGTTTATATAAACCTTAATTAAATAAGTTTAAATGTAATGGAGTTATGCAGTTTAGTGATTTTATTTTCCATTTATAAATACTTTCTAAGCACTATCTAGTTATGCAGTTAAGAAATTTTCTTTGCGTCATAAATTGCGTGCAAATGAATTTTTTTCAATGCAGCGCATATCTATTTCCCATATTTCCATCGACTAACACTAACTACGATGAACTCAAATAACGCATCAAAATTGATTCTAACTGCACCGTTCTAATTGGCTTACTCAAATAGCCAATTGTACCTGCTTCTTGGGCTTCTTCTAAAAGCTTCATTTTCGCTTGATCGCTTTGCAGACTTTCTGGATATTCCTTCGAGCCTCCCATCGGTGTCATAATTATGACAGGTAAATCTTGCAAACTTTTATGCTGGCGTAATTGAAGGAATATATCCCAACCACTATAATTTCCTTCCAACTCTGTGTTTAACAAAATTAAATCCGGTAGATAATTTCTGATTTGCACCAAACAATCTTCTACCGGATCGAATTGTTCTACTCGATAACCAAAGGTTTGCAGATAATCTTGTAATAAATTTGCAGTATGCACTTCATCTTCCATTAATGCTATACGCTTAGTTCTCGCACTGAATAATGAATTAGCAGAAATATTATCAATCCGATCTTCTTCCAAGTCATTTTGCAAAATTGCTCCCCACTCATCTTTAACGTTTCTATCTGGTAAAAACAAAGTGAAACTGCTACCTTTACCAACCTTTGACTTTAGGCTGATTTCCCCTCCGTGTAACTGGATTAGCTTGCGTGTGAGTGCTAATCCCAAACCCGTACCATCGTAATGACGATTCAGACGACTATCTAACTGTTTAAAAGGCTCAAATAAAGATTTGAATTGACTCGAATCTATTCCAATCCCTGTATCAGAAACAATGAAATTTATCCCATGACTAATTTTCTTAACTGTAAGTGAAATTTTCCCCTTTTGTGTAAACTTAACAGCATTGGTGAGCAAATTAAGTAACATTTGTTTCATCCTACGTTCGTCAGCAATGCAGATTCTGGCTTGGGGATCTATATCTACAATTAATTCCAAACTTTTTTCTTGAGCACGCTCGCTGACTGTGGCGATAACCACTTGACACAAGTCTTGAATGACTAAAGGTGCAAGTAATAATTCTTCTCGACCCGCTTCAACTTTGGATAAATCTAAAATATCGTTAATCAATGCTAGCAAATGTTCTCCACTTGTATATATACAAGTTACATATTGTTTTTGTTTATCGTTAAGCTCGCCAACAATATTTTGCAGTAATAATTGTGACAAACCCATAATTGCATTTAAAGGTGTACGTAGCTCGTGGCTCATAGTAGCCAAAAATTCACTTTTTGCTCTACTACCTGCTTCTGCAGCTTCCTTACTATGTCTTAATTTTAATTCGGTGTGTTTGCGTTCAGTAATATCTTCAATAATTGCTAAGAATAACTTTGATTCTGCATCTGTGCTTGGAAGTAAAGACACGCTCAACAAAGTCCAAACTATCCGTCCATCTCGACGTACAAAACGTCTTTCCATTTCGAAGCGATCGCATATTCCTGCAATTAATTGTTGATAAAGTTCCAGATCGCTTTTTAATTCATCTGGCGAAATATAATCAGTAAAACGTTTGCCATACATTTGGTCGTGGGAATATCCCAACATCAAACATAAAGCAGGATTCGCATCAACTATTCTGGTACTCATATCAATGAGTCCAATACCAATGGAAGAACGTTCAAAAATTGCTCGTAATTTTCCTTCAGAACGTCTTAACGCTTTTTCTGTTGTCGCGCGATCGCTAGCTTCAATAGCTAAAGAAACAAAATCAGCAATTGAAGCAGCAAAATTTTCTTCTTCTAAAGTCCAATATCGTATCTTATCTACATGTTCGTAGGATACAACTCCTACCAAACGTCCCCATAACCAAATTTGTGCGTGGAGTATTGAATAGATATTATGCAACTGCAAATAAGACGATTTTAACTCTACTGTTTTAGGGTCGTTTGCAGCATCAGCAAGATTAATAGTTCTTTCTGTAGCTAAGGCTTGAAAATAAGTGGGGTAATTTCTTCGTTCTAAGACTCTACCGCAGGAATGATAATTTTTAGTCAGTTCATATAAATTTACACATTCCAGTTTTAAATTATCTTGGTCGTACAACCAGACACTGATTCGTTCTACTTCTAAAGTTTTTGCAGCAGCTTCTGTAATTTCCCTAAGAGCAACATTTAAATTTCCTTGTTGTAACAAAGTTTTACTTTTAGCAAGTTGTACTAATGTTTGGCTTTGTTTGCGTAGTGAATTTTCACGTCTTTGTAGGTCAGCTTCTGCTTGCTTGTTGACCGTATTCGATGTATTTGTAGATACTTTTTTTTGGCTTTGTAAATCTGGTTTGGTATTACCGATTAATTTTTGTTCCAAGTTAATTTTTTGCTGGCGACTGACCCCCTTTAATACACTTCGTCGCAAGATTTTGGGTGTAAGCTCACTCCAATCCAAGTAATCTTGTACCCCCAGCTGCAAAACTTGTAAAATAGCTCGTTCTTCCTTCGCTTCACCTACCACTATCACTGCTAGATGGGGAAATTGAGAAAAGATTTGGGAGATAATTTCTAAATTTTCTTGTGTGGGTATAAAATTTTCCCATAAAAAAAGATCAGGTTGTTTTGATATCGAAAAAGTTAATTGAAAAAAATCTAAAACAGCCTGTGGGTTTTCATATGAACTTACATTAAACTGGAATTGAGAGGCAAATTCACTGTTAAAGGCTTCTGATTGGAGTAATTTAGCTAAATGACTATGATTATTGTGGTGAATCTCCTGCTGTTTCTCCAATGTTTCCCCGAGCAGTGAAATTTCAGGACAAACATCGTCACTGCGGTCCTTATCCTGCTCAACTTCTTGCGATTTGTTAAATAACAAAAGAACTTCGAACGATTCACCTATCATGAAAACCACCAATAGAGCCACCTGATGAGAAAGATGGCATCATCTAAAACATTCACAAATTATCTACCTATAATTTCAGCAGACAAATTTTGTACATCCAGAGTTCCAGAAAATGAATATATAAAGGGACAATACAAAGGTAAAAAATAAAGAAACAGCGTAACTAACTTAATTGTTCGCATCCGATATTTTACTTGATTTTCTTGTTTTATTTTTTATAGCTTCAACCACGGAAGGATAACCTATTCCCCAGAATTTTGCCACAATTAAAATTGAACAAATAAAAAAAGGTGGTCGACCAATGGAAGACAGCAACTTCAGAATCATCTCCCTCATTCCCAGTGCAACCGAGATTCTAGCTGCATTAGGTCTGACAAGCAAAATTGTAGGGCGTTCCCATGAGTGTGATTATCCACCAGAAATTATTGATCGCCCAATTTGTACTTCTGCTCGTTTAAATACTGACGCTAGTAGTAGTGAAATTCACAGTGATGTGAATAATTTACTACGATCGGCACTTAGCATTTATGAAGTTAAGACAGATGTTATCAAAAAATTAAAACCAACACATATTGTGACTCAGGATCAATGCGATGTTTGTGCTGTCAGTCTTTCTGAAGTAGAGAAAGTACTTACTCAACTCGCTCAAAATTCCGTTGAAGTTATCTCGTTACAACCCAAAGTGCTCAAAGATGTGTGGACTGACATTGAGCGAGTGGGAAGTGTTTTCGATGTGGACTCGCGACAATTACTAGAAAATTTGGAAGCTAGAGTCAAAATCGTTGCGAATAAAACTCAAGGAATCAGTCCTAGTAAGTTACTACCAACAGTTGCTTGTATTGAATGGACAGACCCATTAATGATCGCAGCCAATTGGATCCCGGAGTTAGTTACTATCGCTGGAGGAAAACCCTTATTTGCTAAAACTGGTAAATCTTCTGGAAAAATAAATTGGGAGAATATTTTGGAAACTAACCCCGATGTAATTGTATTTATGCCTTGTGGTTTCGATTTGAATCGTACCCATAAAGAAGCTGAGTTACTAACTAAAATGCCTACATGGAAAGAATTACATGCCGTTAAAAGTGGCAGAGTATACATTACCGACGGGAATTCTTATTTTAACCGTCCTGGACCAAGATTGGTAGAATCATTGGAGATATTGGCAGAAATCATACATCCTGAAGTTTTTCAATATGGTTACAAAAATCAAGCTTGGAAGGAGTTTTGATGAGAAATAAATTATTTGCGATCGCAAATTAGGATATACAGAAAGTTTTCACCTTAGGGTCTCCATCTCATGGGATGGGAAAGACCAAAATTCACATGACGATAAATAAAACCTAATTATAGGAATTAACTAAATTGCTACAAAATCTTTTATTAACCGAAAACAAGCTTTTGTATTATTGGCTTGCTTTCTTTGGAATTATTCTTAGTCGATATTTTATTATTGCCGGAGGAATATACCTACTCTTTTACTCCCTAATAGATAAGTTCTCCGAAACGCGGAAATTATATACCAAAACGCGAACGCGGCATTCTATGAGAAAGGATATCAAATTATCAGTTATCTCCGGAGTTGTATTTGCTTTTTGTGCAGCATTTATCATGCTACAGTACGACGGAGGAAAGACACTCTTGTATAGTTCTATAGATAAATATGGATTATGGTACTTAGGGGTAAGTTTTCTAATAGTTCTTATTCTTCAAGACACTTATTTTTACTTTATACATCGTGTTTTCCACCATCCCCGTCTTTTTAAGTGGATGCATTACGGTCACCATGCTTCCAAGGAAGTAACACCGTGGACATCATTTGCTTTCGATCTACCTGAAGCATTTATACAAGGGATTTTTTTTGTTGTTATAGTCTTTGTCTTGCCACTAAATTTTATTCCTTTAATTGCTGCACTGCTAACAATGAGCGTATGGGCGGTATTAAACCATTTAGGAATTCGCTTGTTTAATCCGTCATTTCCTCCCAATTGGCTTGGAAAATGGTTTATTGGACCTACCCATCACTCATTACACCATCGTAAGTATAAGGTGCATTATGGGCTATATTTCACATTCTGGGATAAGTTATTAGGTACTCAAGATCCTAGCTATAATAATGAACCTCGCTCTTCACAGCAAAATATTTGTAGAGAAGAAACAGCAGAGGGTTCTATTTAGTCTGGTTTGTCTATTTATATTTTCTTAATCCTTTTCTCGAAAATTGTGGAGACATAGCATTAGACTTCTCATACTACGTCCGGTTTAATTACCCCTTTTTAGAATGAGAGAGGGAAGTGTGGGGAGTGTGGGGAGTGTGGGGAGTGTGGGGAGTGTGGGAGGTGTGGGGAGTGTGGGAGGTGTGGGGAGTGTGTGAAGGGGAAATCCCAAAAACTTAACGAATTACTTGATTGGTTTCCTAGTGTTTTTTCCAAGACACTTTAAGCAAATGCGAGTATAATTTATTGCTCTGCAATAATTCCTAGGTGTACCAAGGTGAAGATAGGACTACTAATATTGTTTGCGATCGCTGGACTATTTCTAATATTGGAAGTAGGGCTGAGACTAATATTTGGTTTTGGTAATCCTTTAATATACATCGGTGATACTCGAATTGGTTATTTACTAGCCCCAAATCAAAAGACTCGACGTTTTGGAAATCGTATTGAAATTAACCAATATTCTATGCGCGGTGGATCCATAGATAAAAAACCACCACCACTAACTCTGCGTTTGCTATTACTAGGAGATTCTATTGCAAATGGCGGTTGGTGGACAGATCGAGAAAATACTATTTCTAGTCTGATGGTGGGTTCTTTAAAAAAAAAAGAAATTACTGATTATAAACATTTTGAAGTATTGAACGCTTCTGCTAATTCTTGGGGTCCGAGAAACGAATTAGCTTACTTACAAACTTTTGGAAATTTCAACGCCCAAGCTGTAATTTTATTAATTAATACTGATGACTTATTTGCTACAGCCCCCACCTCATTACCTGTAGGACGGAATCGCAATTATCCAGATAAAAAACCACTATTGGCGATCACAGAAATTATCAACCGTTATTTGGTACAGCAAAAGCCGATACCAGAGCTACAAGCGATTCAGCAAGAAGGTGGCGATAGGGTTGGGGTTAATCTAGAAGCAATTAGCAAAGTCAAACAAATTACTGATAACTCCCAAATTAATTTTTTATTGCTCATGACCCCTTTATTACGGGAATTGGGTGAACCCGGTCCCCGTGACTACGAAATCAAAGCTCGCGATCACCTAACTGAATTCACCAAAGCTCAAAATATCCAATATATAGATTTTCTGCCAATATTTAATTCAATTGTGGATGCAAAATCTCTGTATCACGACCATATTCATCTTAATCTACAAGGAAACAAAGTCATTAGTAGAATTATTGAAGAAAAAATATTGCAACTATTGGCGGAAGACAAAAAATAAAAATTCAGCAAACCTAACCTAAAGCAAGAAACGTCCAACCCCTACTTTGAATATTTGTGTGAGAATTATATCTATTTATCCCCGACTTAACCTATCGCTTTTCCATCACTATCGTCAGAATGAAATATGAAATCCTTGTTATGCAAGGCTTTTAGGCAAAAGTGATGATTTTAGCCATAATCGTTGAAGTTTTAACTAACCATAAAGTATTTGCAGTTAAGAAAAAGTCTGATTGTTTTCAAATTCAATTTCAGTCAAAAGGTATAGAAAAGACAATGGAAGCAGAACAAGTTGTTAATGCTTCCTTTCATGGTACATTTAATCTAAAGAATCAGATTAATAGAAATTCAGTTCAAAAATTGAGAGTTTATATTAGAGGAATGTTTTTTGCAGATATTTCTAACTCTGCATGCAAGCCAGGACCTATAACGGGTTTTCTAGGAGAACATGGTGGAGCTTATTATCCTATAAATAAAATGGTTTTCCTATACCATTGTAGAGACGCGATATGCCCCGTCTCTACAATGATATTTAGGCTTATCTGAGCCATGTCTGAGTATAAAGAAATACCTGTTAAAAAAAGTAAGAAATAAGGACGGGACTTGTATCCCGTAATTTTCGGTCATGAACGATCCAAAAGAATTATCAAGTAGTTTGATATAAACATATTTTATATGTATTGACAAAGTCTATCTTTTTACAAGTAAAAATTTATTCTAAGAAAAATTTTCATATTACATAAGTAATTGTAATCAAAAAAGGTTTTTAGTTAGAGTATAGTTTATACTATAGATAAAAACGAACAAATACATTTTCACCATAGGCTTTTATCTATCTTCATATCGCTAATACCTAACCATAAGTTGTTTTGTAATTTCTATATTAATTGGACTTATTTAAGTGCCAATCCATAGAAATGTAGGTTGTTCGGGGGTTTTATGTTTGATTTATCTCAATTTTCGCGTCGCAGATTTTTGACAACTGCTGCTGCATCTAGAGTTAGCGCGGTATTGCTCAAAGCTTATGGTAATCCCCCAGAGCCTAGTGGAACCGCCGCTACAGAGAAAGTAGAAGTAGCAGATATTAATCCCGAAATGATGCCAGAAACTACTAAGGTTGTTCTGAGTTACATTCCGATTGTTGAAGCTGCACCTTTAGTTATTGCGAAAGAAAGAGCGTTTTTCGCCAAATATGGCATGACCAATGTGGAAATTTCCAAACAGGCAAACTGGGCATCAGCCAGAGATAATGTCACCATTGGTTCTCAAGGTAAGGGTATTGATGGGGGGAAATGGCAAATGCCTATGCCTCACCTCATATCTTGCACCTGGAAATTTGAATGTCAATTTCTTGACTAACCCTATAATTTCACTTTCTGTTTTTTACTAATACCAAAAAACTTTACTGATTTCTTGAAAGCTATAGATGAGATGGCAAGAATTTCAAAATGCAAAATTTAGAAATTAATACAATTTAATACATTTCTTGCATGGCTTGATTTTATATTAGTAAATAAATCCGCAACCACTTTGCTTTGCGTACAAAAGTTTCAAGATTAATAAAATTCAAATTTTTTTCGGAGAGTCACATTATAGGGCTAAGTGCCACTTCTTTTAGATATCCAATACTTAGTAAAAGAAGTAACACTACCAATTGTGGAAATATTGTTTGGAGCGAAACCTTGTCTTCCAGGACATGACGCACCCGGATGCAGATGCATTCTTAGTGGCGGGTTGACTCGTCGCAGCGGATGCCTGGAGCCAGCCATCCAGGATTCGAGGCCACGCTTGCCTGCCGTCCTGACCCCTAAGATTTGATTAAATAGGAATTATAACATGGATTTTTTGTCCGATTTCTTGACACTCTTCCTGGATAAGTTGCAGTCCCCGACACTCGGCTTTCTCATTGGTGGTATGGTCGTTGCCGCCGTCAATAGCCGACTGCAAATTCCAGATGCGATCTATAAGTTCATTGTCTTCATGCTGCTCATAAAAGTTGGACTGAGTGGCGGCATTGCGATCCGCAATGCCAATCTGGCACAGATGTTGTTGCCCGCAGTGTTCGCCATGACCGTAGGAATCCTTATCGTGTTCATCGGGCGCTACACGTTGGCCAAGCTGCCGAAGGTCAAAACCGTGGATGCCATTGCGACCGCAGGCTTGTTCGGTGCCGTGAGTGGCTCTACTCTCGCCGCCGCTCTGACGATATTGGAAACAGAAGGCATCGAATACGAGGCCTGGGCTGCCGCACTCTATCCCTTCATGGATATCCCAGCGCTCGTGACTGCGATCGTCTTAGCCAGCATTTATATCAGCAAGCAGCGCGATACCGCAGACGAGTATCTCAGCAAGCAGAAGTCTCTCAGCAAGCAGCGCGTTACTGCAGGTGGGTATCCCAGCGAGGAGCCCGGTACCGCAGGCGAGTTCGGCGAGCAGGGTATTATCGCACGTGGTTATCCCAAGCGCGATACCGCAGACAAGCGGGTCAAGATATGGCCCATTATCAAGGAAAGCCTCCAGGGTTCCGCCCTATCTGCACTGCTGCTCGGCCTTGCTCTAGGCGTGCTAACCCAGCCGGAAAGTGTTTATGAGAGCTTCTTCAATCCCCTCTTCCGCGGTTTGCTTTCGATACTGATGCTGGTAATGGGTATGGAGGCCACGGCAAGGCTTGGCGAACTGCGCAAGGTGGGCCAGTGGTACGCCCTATATGCCTTTGTAGCACCACTACTACATGGGTTCATTGCCTTCGGTTTTGGCATGATTGCCCACTTCACCACGGGATTCAGCCTTGGCGGTGTCGTGATTCTGGCCGTCATCGCCGCCTCCAGTTCAGACATCTCAGGGCCGCCCACTTTACGAGCCGGTATCCCATCGGCTAATCCCTCTGCCTACATCGGCTCGTCCACAGCCGTCGGCACGCCTGTTGCCCTTGCCTTAGGAATACCGCTCTTCATCGGACTCGCCCAGGCGCTGATGGGGAACTAATTTCAGACGGGTCGCGGCGGTCTACCGGTGTTCCCCTCACCTGGCGACCAACGCGCCGGCTATATCGGCACCATAGTGCACGGTGGGTGCTGCTGTTTTCCTGAGTTTTTATGTAGTTCAATGAATATATATGTCTAGAGGTAACCAACATGACCAAGCAAGCCAGCAAACTTGTCATCGTCACAGAAAAATTGTTGCTGAAAAAAATCGCTAAGATCATTGATGAAGCCGGGGCTACCGGTTACACGGTGGTGGACGCTGGCGGTAGAGGCAGTCGCAATGTGCGCTCGTCGGGACAACCCAGCGTTTCCGACACCCAGTCGAATATAAAGTTCGAGGTGCTCACCCCCACTCGGGAAATGGCTGTGAAGATTTCGGATGAGGTCGCAGCGGAGTTTTTCGACGATTATTCGGGCATCGCCTATCTCTGTGACGTGATGGAGGTACTCCACGCGCACAAGTTCTGATTCAAAACCCAGCCGATCAAACCAAAAAAGCCGGGGCATGACCCCAGCTTTTTGGTGGCCATGTTTCGTGCCCGTGGGATGTTGACGCCAGCGAAGAATTAATTGGTCCCCCAGACCTATGTCGTAGGTACTTCTCAGTGCATGTGCGTTTTAACGCGGCAAGCCGAACGCTTAAAGCACCTCGAAGTGATCGCAGTTAATTTTAACTTGCGTGTAGCGCTATATTTATATAATTTTTTTACAATATATTTAGATGTATGTAATTGAATCAAAAACTTCCCTAATTATTTATTCAGGGAAATTTAAAATCTATGAATTATTACGTAATTTACGACGGAAATTGCAATCTTTGTGTCACCCTGGTACAAGTTCTGGAAAATCTAGACAGGGGAAGTTTATTCCACTACATTCCCATGCAAGATGAAGAAACCTTATCTCAGTGGCAAATTACATCTGCCGATTGTAATATGGGAATGATTTTGATTGATGCTGAAAATCCCCAGCAGCGTTGGCAAGGAAGTGACGCAGCAGAAGAAATAGGACGTTTATTACCCCTTGGTAAAATATTTGTTGATTTTTATCGTGCTTTACCAGGAATGAAATGGACTGGCGATCGTATTTACGAGCAGGTTCGAGATAATCGCTATACGCTCTTTGGTAAACGCAACAGTACTTATAATTCGGCTTATTGTGTAGATGGAAGTTGTAATAATTTAGGGAAATAATGGGTAATTGGTAATGGGTATACGCCCGCACTGCTAACGCAGTGTTAGCAAGGCGTGACGCGTAAGCGTCATATGGTAACTGGTAATGACGTCTAGAAACTAGGAATTTTGATTATTTCAACACTTTTCTAAGGTGTTTATAAATTAAAAATAAAATTTTTGTAGGATGTGTTGGGCGCGCAAGAGAATGTCTTTTTTGATTGCCTTTATCATCGCGTCGTAACGCACCGCCCATATAAGATTAATACAGATTTGATTCTTAAAAAAGAGAGTGGATTCCTAGTTGACAATTTGAGCTTCTCCAAAGAACAATAAATCGATCAGGTTGCGATCAGGAAAATATTTTTGTAGAGTGTGTTGGGCGCAAGTAATAATCTAATCTTGGGCTGAATATCTGATATGCTAATTTATTTTTTAGAATATTTATTACACAAAAAATCAGACAAGTGAACACAGGTTTAGATCATATCGTCATTGGTGCTGCAACCCTCGAACAGGGCGTTAAATACGTTAAAGATTATTTGGGTGTTGAGATACCACCAGGTGGCGAGCATTTTCATATGGGTACCCACAATCACCTAATGCAGTTGGGGAATGAAGTTTTTCTTGAAGTCATGGCTGTCAACCCTGAAGCTACAGCACCTAAGCAACCGCGCTGGTTTGGACTCGACGATCCTTTTGTTAAAGCTCAGCTTGAATCTCAGCCAAGGTTGCTCACTTGGGTTGTGAACACCCCCAATATTAACTCACTGCAACAACAAAGCAGATTTAATTTTGGTGCGATCGCATCTATGAATCGTGGTTATATTGAGTGGCTAATTACTGTACGAGATGATGGGAGTCTTCCCGGTGCAGGAATGTTACCTACATTAATTGAATGGCGAAACGATACTCACCCGAGCAATCGATATCCAGATTTAGGTTGTTTTTTACAAAGCTTAGAAATTTACCACTCAAATGTAGATTGGCTTAGATTTATTTTGCAGTCCGTAGGTGCAGAGCAATGCGTTGAGCTTTTTTCTCTTCCTGCAAATGTTCCGCCCTACATGGTTGCTCGTATTCAGACACCATCAGGAGTTAAACAACTCAGCAGCAAAGTTTTTGTACAACCACATTAAAAGGTATAATATATCACTAAACGTCAAGTTCTAGTGACAGTTTTAGACTTTACACAAACAAAATGTAAGAACAACCGAATTACAACTGTCGCCATTATTTTTAGGACGTTTTTCTGTTCCCCGTTCCCTTTTCCCTGTCTTGGTCAGCATTCCCACCCTAGAGCGCGCCCTTGGAGAACGGGGTGGCTTCGCCAGGCGGCGCGGGGTCTAACCACTGTTCTCTTTAAGCCAAAATTATAATGTCCTAAACGAGGTGTCTGTTGCTATACAGTGTTCGTGAAAACATTTACATTAAAATCTCGATGATTAAACTCCCGATGATTTAATAGGCACACGAATCAATAATCAAATACCAACAGTCAATATACATCTGCAAACATCTACCAGAAACAGATATATAAAAATGAAAAATAATAAGGGCTTATTATTTGTTTTATTACCTTTAACGAACTTCGTTCGTAAGGAAGAAGGAAGAAGCCAGGAGGAAGAAGGGAGTCTACTTCTTTCTTCTAACAAATATGGGTTGAATTCTCCACTGTCATACGGTGTAAAATACGCCCGCACGCTTTGCATGAATGCGTTGGGGTTTAAATCCCCAATGCCTTGCAGGCACGCTGCGCTAATGCAATTCCAAACTTCTTCCTTCTTCCTTCTTCCCTCTTCCCTCGTTTTAATTTCTCTCACTATAATTTGTATACATCTATTTTCGTCATCTCCTGCACATTCAAAACAGAATAATACTGCAGAGTCTGGAGTTGCAAATTCTCAATGCTATCAAAAATATCCTGCATCAATTTACCCTGAGGCTAAAGCTTATTGTGATGGGCTCGCAGAAACCAAGAAAACTGAACCAGAAGAAATATGGAGAAACCTCACAGCAATAGTAGAACACAATAAAAAACTTATATGGGAAGATGGAAATATCAATAGTCGGGTTCTAGTGTTGATTTGGACTAGCTGGAATGGGTATGAAGAAAATCTTGGTAAATATATGTCCCTTGAAAGGGATGTCTGGGTGACAGCAGTCCCAGATTTAAAAGAGTTTTGTACCCAATACAGTAATACTAAAAATACCAATAACAAAGTAACTCTACCCTACAGAATTAACCAATTATTAGGGTTAACTCCAGAAAAACCAGAAAAAAATCAAAGACGCAAACTAGTGGAAATATGGGTAGAGCCAAAATATTTATTTAGACCTACCCCAGATCCGGAAATTACTGATCGCGAAGCAGAGCTAGATTTTTCTCGCTCAAATCTGTTTGTGTCTGTTTCTAATAAATATAAATACTGGTTCTTCCACCAATGGATGACTAACAATTATCCATGGACCAGACTGGGATACACCTACGACTGGGGAAAAGATAGTCACTGGGAAACAATCGATCCAAATAGACCGATTAACGTAGGTCTGAGTGAATTTATTATCAGAAAAGGATCTTCGATAAAAATCCATTCAGTATCGAAGCCAGAAAATTACTGTCGGTCGGATTTAAATGCAATGGGTATTGGAGATTGAGACTCCCGCACCTAGAAGGAGTGGGTTTTGTACTCCGACACTATAAGAAACAGAACTAAGAATAGTTGTCATCGTGGTGTGAAACTAATTTCCAACGCGCTGCCGATTCAACACTTATCCTTTTCTTTTTAAAGTTCCTCGATAAAGCTTAGCTGCAAAGTTGAAAGCCTCAGGGGAAATTCGGAAAAAAGTATCCTTACAAATTCCAAAAAAAGAATCTTTGGGACTCAGATCGATAATTTCATCTGTAAATTCGACATTTGGATGCAGAATAGAATTTTCAAATTCTGCCTCACATCCTTTGTTAAATTTTAATGGCTCCCCTAAGTCGCTTCCATATTTATAGTGCATGGTAGCAACCATATGCCTGACTCTACCAGAATAATTTGGCATCCCTCGGTGCCAAACTTGTGTGTGTCTAATCAATAAGCTGCCTTTTTTAGTGTTTGCACGAATTGGTGGGGCAATTTTTCGCCGCTCCTCAAATATAGATGGTGGAATTCTGGTTCCAACACCTCTAATTAAATGCGTTCCAGGCCAAAGTTCAATACTACCGTTATGCTCAGTAATATCGGTCAAACCTATATTGACAATTAAAGCTGTATCATCACCATCAACATGGATTGGCTGAGATTCGCTGTCCGGACAGTTAGCGTTAGCACTATAGGACTTGATAAACGTATTATCTCCAAATGCTTCTACACGATAATTCTACTCCCCTAAATGTCGGCCAAAATTTGGGATTTAGGGGGCTGTAACTATGAAGGACAGACTCTTTTCTGTATTCTGCGATAAATATAGCTGTAGCCAGCGTTTACCGGATATCTTATTCCCTATTAAGTACAAAACTTCAATATTTCCCAATGCTTCTGTAATGGTGCTAAAGTATTAGCAGCGATCGCACCGCTAGCAGCAACTGCAGGTAAACCAATTCCAGGAAATGTGGAATCTCCACAACATAATAAACCGGAGATTGGTGTCATCGGACCGGGGAAAAAACCTTTACCAGCAGCAATTGCAGGACCATAGGAACCATTATGACGACGGAGAAAACGTTGGTGAGTCAGGGGAGTTCCCACCAGTGTGACTTCACAACGCTCGCGAATATCAGGAATAATTCTTTCTAAAGCTTGCCACATTACCTCTGCACGAGCTTGCTTTTGTTGTTTGTATACTTCACTTTTTCGATCCATCCCTTCCCAGACTTCATATGGTTCATTACCGGGAGTATAAACGTGAATTGCGTGCTTACCTTCAGGTGCTAAACCTGGATCTAGCAAGGATGGAATCGACACTAACACAACATTCTGGGGCGCAGTTACTCCTTTGTCCCAATCATTAACGACAATGTAATGACAAGCTAAATCTGACCGAATATTTTCAGCATTAATTCCCAAATGTAAATGCATGAAGCTATTACATTCGGGGGTCTTTTGTCGTTCTCGGACAAATTTTTGTGGTAATGCTCCCTGTGGTAATAATTTTAAAGTGTCCCAAACAGAAACATTGGAAACTACAGCTTTACGAGCTCTAATTTGTTTCCCATTCCCTAAATGTACTCCTACCGCACGATTATTCTCAACTATAATTTGCTCGATATGGGCTCCCAAAATTAACTTTCCGTTATTACGTTTTAGTCCTCGTACAAGTGCATCAACTATTGCTCCACTTCCACCGATGGGGTAATCTAAAACTACACCCGGCTTGTACCATTCCGCAAACATAAAAGCCATCTCTGCAGCACTCGTTCCACTTGCAGGAAGTCCGGACAGCAAGAAGGAGAGTAAATCTAACCAGTTAAGAATAAAAGAATCTGCAATCGCGCCATCAATCAAATCGGCGAAAGAGCCAGTTAGCTTGGTGACATTTGCAGCATGTTTTAATAAAGATGGTGCATATTTCCCCATGGTGAACGCAGCACCGAAGTCAAAACGCATAGCCATGGGAGGAATTGCTGTTGCTGCACTTGCTAATGGTGCCATAATTTTTTGTAGTTTGCGCCACTGTCTCACAGCTTCATTTCCGCGCAATTTGGCTAACACTTCACAAAACTGGTCTGCTCCAACGGTAGTATCAAAGTCACCTTCGGGTAAGCAACAACCCCAAGTATTATAAGTTTGCCAAGATGCATCTTCGCCAATGATATCTAGAACCTGTCGCAAAGGATTATTAGAAGGATTTTGAGAAAGTCCGGAATATAACGAGGGTCCGGAATCGAACTTAAAACCATTGCGTTCGAAAGAATGTGCAGCACCACCGGGGATGGAATGACTTTCACACACCGTGACATCAAAACCATAATGTGCCAAGATTGCAGCGCAACTCAAGCCACCAATACCGCTACCAACAATAATTATATCTGTTTGTAAATTCCCAAAATTAGCACTATCAAAATTACTCATTATATTTTCCGAAAAACGCAAAAATTTATTTAATCTGTTTCTCAAAAATCTTGTATGGAATTTATTTCCCAAGATCTAGATGTGGCGTTGCTATATTTTGGAGTTTCTATATTTTGGAGTTTCTATATTTTGGAGTTTCTATATTTTGTATATGCAATCTCATTTTCTGGCTATAAATATTTAAGGTAAGTTGCTGGATACTAACTTTTTAGTAGCTTTATTCCCTAAGCACTATTGACAAAAGTCAAAATAGGTATTTATCACTTACTTAAAGCTGATGTAGGAGGTTCTGGATCGTTCATTTACTCAAAAAGAAAACCTGAGAAATTAAAAACTACAAATTAAGAAAATACGAAGAACAAAATTCACAATCATATCGTCAGCTATTACAAATATTATTTTCTATCTACGTAATATTCTTACCCAGAAATAAAAGTTATAGTCAGAAAATATGATGACACCTAAATTTATTACAGCTAAATTTATCACAGTTGCATCTAAGCCATTGCCATCTAAGCTATTAAAATTTCAGTTACATAAATTGCCAATTGTTTTTATTGTATTAATTTTATTTACTCCTTTAGTCTTTTCCTCTTCAGTTTACGCCCGCGAGGAACAAAATACCAAATATGCTCAACAACAGGAAAATCCAAACCTCAAAAAACTATTAGAAACTAAAAATTGTTCTGGCTGCAACCTCAGAAGAGTAAACTTAAATCGCGCAAACTTAAGAAACGCTAAACTCAATCGCGCAAACTTGAGAAACGCCAATTTAAGATATGCAGATCTGAGCTACGCCGATCTCAGAAATACTAATCTTGCTGGAGCTAACCTGAGAAATACAAATCTTCGAGGAGCGCGTCTAAATTACGCCAAACTCAAAGATGTAGATCTCAGAGGTGCAAAACTAGCCGGTGCAGAACTTGATGGTATCGACTTTGAGGATGTAAATCTCAGAGGTGTGAATCTCAACGGTGTAGATTTAAGTGATGTGGATCTCAGAAACATTGACCTCAGTGGGGTAGATTTGCAAGGAACAATCCTCCGTGGTTCTGATCTCAGAGGCGTTAATCTTTATGGAGTCAATCTAAAAGGCGTAGATCTCAGTGGTGTCAACTTGTCAGGGGTTGACCTCAGAGGTGCAAATCTTGATGGTGCAGATTTCAGGTATGTCAATCTTAGAGGTGTTAACTTAAGGGGAGTAGATCTTAGCGGTGCTGACTTAAGAGGCATAAATTTAAGGGATATTGACCTTTATGGAGTAAATTTCTCCGGAGCAAATCTAAGTAGGGCTAACTTCAGGGGTGTAGATCTAAGGGATATTGAACTTAAAGGAGCAATTCTCAATGATGTAAACCTCGAAGGTGAAGATTTAAGCGGTTTAGATCTAAGTAACGTACAATTAAACGATGCAAATTTAGTCAATGCACAGTTGGAAGATACCAATCTTAGCTACGCCGAACTTAAAAAGACCAACTTGCGTAATGCTAATCTTGACAATGCTAACTTTAGGTTTGCCAAATTAACTGATGTGCGCTTCGAGGGAGCTTCTTTAAATGATACCGACTTTAGAGGTGCAAATTTAGATTTAGCTACTTTACCTCCTGATACCATTCGCGCAGAAGATTCTGATTATCAACGTTGGGGAGATAAACGTCACAAAATAAAAGACTATAAAGGTGCGATCGCCTATTTTGACAGAGCCATTACAATTAATCCCAGATTCGCTACAGCCTATACCAATCGCGGTCTAGCTAAAAGAAAACTGAGAAATTACCAAGGTGCATTAACTGACTATACAACAGCTATTAGAATTAATCCTAGCGATATCCAAGCCTACGAATATAGAGCTAATTTATATATTGCAAGAAAAAATTATCAAGCAGCTTTAAGCGATCGCGAAAAAATCATTACTCTACAACCCGACGCAAAAGCCTTTACCGGTAGAGCAAACGTTTACCACTTGTTAGAAAATCATCAAGCAGTCCTAAAAGATACAAACAAAGCAATTAGACTAGATAGCAGACATGCAGCAGCATATAATCTGAGGGGTTTAACTCAGTACAAAATCAAAAATTACCAGTTAGCTCTCAACAATTTTAACCAAGCAATTAAATATTCCCACCGGTGGAAACAGGTATTTTATCATCGGGGACGCGCACGCTTTGCGGTTGGAAGATATCGAGACGCGACTAAAGATTTCGACCGAGCAATCAAAATTGATAAAAACTACGTCGAAGCTTATTATCAACGTAGTTTAGCTCGCTTTGCCCGTAAAAAATATAAAGATGCGATCAAAGACAGCGATCGTGTAATTAGTCGCGATCCCCATCATGCTGGAGCACATGAAAATAAAGGTAATTCATTTTTAGCTTTGAAAAAAACAACAGAAGCCAGATTAGCTTTTCAACAAGCAGCTAAAATATACACCCAAAAACAGTATAATTCTGACTTACAAAGAGTTAAGAAAATTCTTGCTCAATTGTAATGGTGTTGCTTTTAGAAGTACTTATAATTAAGGAAATTTCTTAATTGAAAAGCTAAAAGATGGTCAAGACATAGGTCATACTATCATCGCTCTTCCATCCAAATGGGGAAGTAAAAATCTCAGACCATTTTTTAACCTCAAACAGGGATTGAGTTTGGAGCTTTATTTTCTAACACTATGAATAAAATCATCACTTTTGGCTAAAAGTCTTATCCAGCAAGGATTTTACTTTTTAACTTTGATGAGAGTGATGGAAGAGCGTTACTCGACAACACAAGTTATGAGGGTTTTATTCTGAGGAGTTAATAATAAGGATAAAAATTTATTTTCTCCCCACACTCCCCACACCTCCCACACCTCCCACACTCCCCACACTTCCACACTCCCCACACTTCCCTCTCTTCCCCCTCTTCCCTTACCTGCGATCGCCTAGCAAAATTAACGCGTTCGAGTACTAAGTGCGCCTCTGTAGTTAATATATAAGTACCAGTAAAATTTCAGGGTTAAGCTCAATGAAAAAGGATGTAAAGTATCTGCTTGATAAAAAGAAAAATAAGCAAAAAATTATTGCCCTTACTTGCTACGACTACACTACTGCTCTTCTACAAGATAAAGCAGGAATAGATGTAATTTTTGTCGGTGACAGTGTAGGAACTAATGTTTTAGGTTATGAAGACGAAACTCAGGTGACAATGGATGACATTGTGCATCATCTTAAGGCTGTCCGTCGAGGAATAAAAGAAAGCTTTATTCTTGCGGATTTACCTCACATGTCCTATCAAACTCCGGAACAAGCTTTAGAAAACTCCAAAAGATTGATTTCCCACGGTGCAGATTGTGTCAAGTTAGAAGGGTTAGAAGAAGATGTTGTTAAATGCTTAAGAAAACATAATATCCCAGTTTGCGGACATCTTGGTTTACAACCCCAAACTCACGAAAAAAAAGCCGTTCAAGGTAAAACTTTTAACCAAGCGAAAGAAATTATTACAGCAGCAAAAAGATTGGAAACCTTGGGTATTTTTATGTTAGTTTTAGAACTGATTCCAGAAGAATTAGGTCAAGTTATTACCCAAAAACTAAATATTCCCACCATTGGTATTGGTTCTGGACGTTACACCGATGGACAAGTATTAATTGTTAATGACATTCTAGGAATAACGCCCCGTAAATTTAGACTGGCGAAAAAATATCAAGATTTTCAAACGTTGACTATAGATGCAATTGAAAAATATAGTCGAGATATAGAAGAAAATATTTTTCCTGGAGAAGAAAATCTAAGACATATGCCAAAAGCAGAATTGGATGAGTTAAATCAATGGTTGCATCTTAATTAATTATTCACAATTAATTAAGATGATATGATTTTTATTTTATATTTTCGTTACATAGTTTTTAACTGTGTTTTAGTTTTGTAAAAAACTCTTATCTCTTCCTATAAACTACTCGTAAATTAAGTAAACAAAAATACAACTAGAAACAAAGAATGAAGCCAAACAAATTGTTTACTATCGTTTGTCTCATTGCTACTTAACTCTGGGAGAAAAGACCTCAGATTTGACTAATTGCTTGACTGGTATTTCTAATACAAACTCGCTCCCTTCACCTAATTCAGAATTGCAGTACAGTTTACCTTGATGTTTATCGGTTAAAATTTGATAGCTAATGGATAATCCTAAACCCGTACCCTTTCCAACGGGTTTTGTTGTAAAGAATGGATCGAATAACTTAGATTTTACTTCTTGGTTCATACCCAAACCATTATCTTTAATACTAATTTTGACCCATTCTTTATCTGGACATTCAGTATTAATGGTTATAGTGTTGGGTTCTGCTTCCACATCCCCGTAACTGAGTCCTTGGTTAGATTCATCCAAAGCATCAATTGCGTTAGTTAGCAAATTCATGAAAACTTGGTTGAGTTGACCGGGGTAGCAATCAACGAAGGGTAAATCACCATAATTTCTGATAATTTCGATTTCTGGGCGTTTTTCAGTTGCTTTCAAACGATTCCTTAGAATCATCAATGTATTATCAATACCTTCATGAATATCTACTCGCTTGAAATCAGATTCATCAAGACGAGAAAAATTCCGTAACGATAATACAATTTCCCGAATTCTGCTAGTTCCTACTTGCATCGACTTTAACAGCTTGGTTAAATCTTTAACAACAAACCCAAGCTCAATAGCTTCTATTTGTGATTGAATTTCTTCGGAAGGTGTTGGATAACAATCTTGATAAAGAGCAAGTAGTTCTAATAACTCTTGGATATACTCAGTCGCGTGAACTAAATTTCCGTGGATAAAGCTGACTGGATTATTTATTTCATGTGCTACTCCCGCTACAAGTTGACCCAAACTAGACATTTTCTCACTTTGAATTAACTGAGCTTGGGTTGATTGGAGTTCTTGTAGAGTTTTTTCAAGATATATATTTTTCTCGTCTAAATTTTTATTAATTAGTTGGTGCTCTTCTAATAATTGTTTGACTTTAGAAATTAACTCATTTAAAGATTCACTAAGAACTCCAACCTCATCTGTAGTCAAAACAGGAATTTGTAAGTCAAAGTTTTCTTCCTGAGTAACTCTTTTTGCAAGTTTAGTAGTATTTTGTAAGGGATAGGTAATTGCACGACTTACATACATTGCTAGAATTGCAGCAATTAGTATTGATATAATTACACCGCTAAAAATTATTCGACGCCGTAGCTGATAAGCTTCCAGAGTGTAAGATTTTGCTAAATTATATTCTTCTTCAAGACGATCGCTTAAAACTACTAAACCATCCGATAAGTTATTTACATCGATTATTAAATTACCATCATTAAAATCCAGCAGCTTCTTCTTCACTGCATTTCTACTTTTTGGTTCTACATCAAGAATATTAACTTCTTGTAACAGTTTTTCTGTTTCTTTAACATATTTTTCTGGGATACTTCCATGATTTTCCAGAAAGTTTTCTACTGCTTCTAACTCACCTTCTTCTTCTTCTTCCCCATCAGTTCCACCTTCACTATCTTTAAATTTTTTCCATTGTTTCTGAAAGTTTTCTTTATGCTTAACAAATAAAGCGTTATTTTCTCTTAACTTTTCTTTGCTATCTAAAACAGCAGAAAACATCAAAAAATGTTGATGAGTTTGTAATAATTCCAGATTTAGAGTATTGATCAGCCTAAATTCCTCATTCGCATCTTCTTCATGGTGTACAGCCTTTTGGTGGAAGCTATCTCCAATCAATACTCCACTAACTGAACCAATAACAGCAATACCCAAAGCGACAGTATACCCCAAACCGATTTTATGACCTACTTTCAGATTGTTAAACCATTTATTAAATATGGTTTTCCGAGATATGAGCGTGTCTTGAGGATCTGCATTTGACGTAGATGACTTAGCTGGAGACATATTTGACTCGACTAATCCTTAGGTGTTTGAGTATAAATCAGATTGTTATCTTGTTATCAGAGAATAGGGAAATTTATTTTTTGGTTTTAGTATAAAACGCACTTATATAAACATCCGTAACATCTTCAGAGTTATATAATTGCTCAGAAGCAATCAAATAATACCAAGGAAATATTCCTCTTACCTTATGATATCTAAGCAAAAAAAAAACAAGTATATTTCTGATTATGTTTGTTTAAAGTTTTACTGTTTTTTTTGAGTTTGTAATCTCAAAACTTGGAATTTAATCCAGTATTAACACTGCAGTCAAGTTTTTTTCATACATTTAGTATTGAAAGCGTCAAGTTATGTATAAAAAATTATGATCCAAGTTTATGAAAGGGAACAGGGAACGGAGAATAGGGAATAGAGAATAGGGAACAGATTTAAAGAATTGATGTGTAACAGTACTTTTTGAAATTACTATTAATTATTCAAAATTAGCCGTCGTCATTTCTAGCCAGTATCACACTAAGTTTTTTAATTGTACAAGTTAGTTAATAACTTGTATAACATAATGAGATTTAAGTTTATTTATCTCAGAATAACCCAGAATAATTGCAGAGACGTCCTGTGGAACATCTCTACACAATTTATTGACAAAAAATCTTTAGTTTCTTGTCAAATAGCTAAAATGTAAATGTAGTTCTCAAAGTGCCGATAAAAATATCGTCATTGTCTCGATCTTGATTGGGAGCATTTAACCAGATAACACCAGGAGTAATGGAAATATTGTCGTTTACTGGGTATCTGTAAAATGCCTCAACATGTAAAGGAGTGTCATTAGTAAAATCTGCAGGACGTGGGTCGAGACGACCAGCATAGGGTTCTGCACCCGCAATAATTCCACCTAAACTACCTTTTTTACCCAAGTCAGGGAACGCAAGTGCGATCGCATAATTCCAAATTTCTGCATCACCTCCATTGAAATCAACATCGGTAAAGCTACCCCAACCTCTAATACTAAATTTAGGGCTAATATCAAATTGAGCTTGAACGCCGTAGGAATTACTATTAATTCTTCTTTCTTCTGTTCCAGGAAGCAATCCGTTAGCAAAGTTTGTTCCCGTTCCTCCAAAAGCAAAGGTTCCATCACCAGGATCGTAGCCATTTACGTAGGTGAGACCGAACTTAAATCGTTTTGCTGGTTGCACCACAATTTGTCCCATGGCAGAATAATTACCATTAAATAAGCCTGCTTTACTGGAAGGGTCAGAACCATTCTTAGCCAGATAACCTCCCTCCAGTTTGATTAGTTTGTTTAGCTTGTAACTGAAACCAATTCCAGTTGTAGAATTCGCAATACCAAGACGGTAAATTGGGTTGCGTTCCCCAAATCGGGAAAGTGCACCGGTTCCACCACCACCTGTATTCAAGCCAGGGTTAAATACATCTGCATAGAAATGATGAGCTCCCAAACTCGCCATTGCAGTTACTTTCAGTTTTTCACCAACAGGGAAGACATAATGCAAGCGGTCAATAATCACATCATTATTAGCAGCACCATCGTGAGCAAAACGTCCTTCGTTAGTACCCAACTCATCAGCAAATGAGTTACCGATATTTCCTGCAGCTAAACGAGTAAATAATTTATCCTTCCCCGTAAAGCTGGATACTAACTGGAGGCGAACTCTATTATTAAAAACCGCTTGAGTTTCTGTGTCATCTCCAAAGGTATCTGCAAGAGTAAAGGTAGCTTCCCCTTTAAGTTTTGTGGTGGTAGAAAATTGATTGGCTTCTAGTTCTGCTGTACGGGCTTCCAAACTATCAACCCTACCCCGTAAAGTTGCTAGTTCAGCAGAGAAATCTTCTTGTAAGCGTTGTAATAAAGCTAAATCTTGTTTGGTAACTATATCGGCTGTTGCAGTTGCAATCAATTCATTTACACGATCTAAGCAAGCATTTAAACCTGCAGCAAACTCATAGCGTGTTAAAGCACGATTCCCGCGATAAGTACTATTTGGGTATCCTGCAATACAGCCATAACGTTCAACAAGAGATTGTAAAGCTTGAAACGCCCAATCTGTAGGTTGGACATCAGACAACTGAGATACTGATGTGACCTGAGATATAATCTGTGTCTGCTCTTGCTTGAGTTTATTAATTCCCTTTACAGGTATCTTCTGGTTAGTATTAGCTGTTGTAAATGACTTGATATTGATATTTTCCTGAGCCGCAATTGTTCTAGTTGATGTTAAACCGAACAATCCCAATAAAGTTGCACTTAATAGAAATTGATGACCTAACCATGTGACGATCCAATTTCTACACATGATTCAATTCACTCCTCAAAACAGAATTTTGCTAACTAATTTTTTCCTTACAGAGAAATAATTCTAAACGTATAATGTCAAACAATTGACACGTACGGTACTGAATTATTAATCAAGAATATAAATCATGAGATGACTTAAATTGTATGTTTCGTTACTTTTTTATAATTGCTTATTCAGAGTTTAAGAAAATTGAAGAAAAGTTAAATAATAAGCAGCAAAACGCTAGCTTAACAGCAATAGCATAAATAAACGATGCTACTTAGTTTTTTTTATACAATTATCGGCGTGATTAAATCTAGATTTGAAGAACTTGCAGAACTTTATAAAGATACTCTTCTCAAGAATGTAATTCCATTTTGGGAGCAAAATTCAGTTGACTGGGAAAAAGGTGGTTACTTCACCTGCTTGGACAGAAGCGGTAGGATTTACGATACTGACAAGTTTATTTGGTTGCAAAACCGTCAAGTGTGGTTGTTTTCCATGCTGTATAACAAACTTGATAAGCGCGATCACTGGCTAAAAATTGCTAGTAATGGTGCAAAATTCCTCGCCCAACACGGACGCGACCTAGACGGGAATTGGTATTTTTCCCTTACCCGTGAAGGTAATCCTTTGGTGCAACCTTATAATATCTTTTCTGATTGCTTCGCAGCTATGGCATTTAGTCAGTATGCTTTAGCCTCCGGAGAAGATTGGGCAAAGGATATCGCATTACAAGCTTATAATAACGTTTTACGTCGTAAAGAAAACCCCAAAGGTAAATACAATAAAAGCTATCCCGGTACTCGTCCAATGAAAGCTTTAGCTGTACCAATGATTTTGGCTAACTTATCTTTGGAAATGGCTTGGTTATTGCAAAGCGATACCCTAGAGGAAATTTTAGATGCAACCATAACTGAAGTTATGGATGATTTTCTCGATTCAGAACGAGGATTGATGTTAGAAAATGTTGCTCCTGATGGTTCGCAAATTAATTCCTTCGAAGGACGTTTGATTAATCCCGGTCACGGAATGGAAGCTATGTGGTTTGCGATCGATATAGCTCAGAGAAGTAATAATAATAAACTAATTAATCGTTCTGTTGACGTCATGCTCAACATTCTGAATTTTGCTTGGGACCAAGAATACGGCGGTTTGTACTATTTTATGGACATCAATGGGAACCCTCCCCAGCAGTTGGAATGGAATCAAAAACTATGGTGGGTGCATTTGGAATCTTTGGTGGGATTGGTGATGGGTTACCGCTTAACAGGACGGAAAGAATGTTGGGAGTGGTATGAAAAAATGCATGATTATACTTGGTCACACTTTAGCGATGCAGAAAATGGCGAGTGGTTTGGTTATTTAAACCGTCGTGGTGAAGTATTATTGAACCTCAAGGGTGGTAAATGGAAAGGTTGTTTTCATGTCCCCCGTGCGATGTATCTTTGTTTTCAGGAATTTCATAAATTAAGCCAAAATTTAAATTAGATCTATGAAACCAAAAGTATCTATAAAACCAAAAGTATAGATTCAAAATTCACCTAAATCTTCTAGAAATCTCTTCCTTATGATAGTAAGTGTCAAACAACATACATTGATATAACTGAAACGTTCTACCATAACCAACAGAGATTTTTTATGACCCCTGAAGAAATAATGCGTGTGGCGATCGCTCAAGCTGAAAAAAGTAAAACCCCTTTTGGAGCAGTTATTGTCAAAGATAATCAAATTGTCGAACAAGCTGGAAATACCGTAGAACAAGATGCAGACCCAACAGCACATGCTGAAGTTAACGTAATTCGCAAATTAACTTCCCGTCTCAAAACCTCATCTTTTAATGAAGGGTACATCCTTTACTCTACCTGTGAACCTTGTGCGATGTGTGCAGCAACTTGTTTTTGGGCTGGGATTTCCGAAATTGTCTACGGGGTGGGCGGTGAAGACTTTGAAGATGATTATAATCCTAATATGATCAAGGTGCAGTGCCAAGACATTATCGAGCAATCACCTAATTCTATTCCTATCAAGTCTGGCATACTAAAACAAGATTGCAAACATCTTCACAGCAAATATCCTCTTTGAGCAGTAGATACTATTGTTGGAGTAGTATTGTTGAAAAATATAGTGTCACGTTATTTATAACTAAGTACTTAAACTAACTGATTGTACGTTGATAGCAAGACATTTCTTCAAGACCGATATTTGTTTGAATACAGCCAAGAAAATCAATTATTTTTTTTGATAGCCCGTGGTATAAAATCACCCGCAGATGAATGAATAAATAATAGTAAGCCGATCTTGTTACTTTCGAGCTTTCCTAACTACTCTATATCTATCTTATAGACTGAATTATGATAGCAAATTCAAAGTAGTAGAAATAAATTTATAAAATAGTTTTTATGCAATCTTCATAAGAACACTATCTCGACATACAGAGATATATGATTTTTTCTATGTTTGCATATCAAATATGTCAACACATTTGTCTATAGGTCAACTTCATAAATACTTTAAAATAGCTTATAATTAATGAAGAAATGGATATGACTTGCGACCAAACCACCGTAAATTAAGGATACTTACCACTAGCGACATAAGCCCTCATCATATAAAAATTGCGTTTGTGAGTACTTTTACTTCAACAGTGTAGTTAAATTTTGAAGCTATATTGTTGAAATAAATATTGACGATAATGAGCATGAATTTTTTTTTCGATATGGAGAGAATTTGTCCCGTTTTTGTCACTTTTTCCATATATGCTATTGAGTAAGTTAAGGAAATAACAATTTCCTCTAACTTTTAGAGTGATTCAAAAGCAATTTAGAGGTTATCAGAAATGAATAATGGTCCTCAGTTCGAAGAGCTGATCTCAGAAGATCTGAATGTAGAGGAGCAAGCAGCAATCGCTGGTGGAGATGGTGCTCCTCAACAGCCAGGGATTCCTGGATTTGGTGGGATTCCTGGATTTGGTGGTCCTCAAGTTGGTGGATTAGACCCATATCAACTATTTCTACAAAAGCAGTATTTCGATTTTCTTCAGCAGCAGTACCCAAGCATCTTTGGTGGTGGAGACTAATTAGCAAACACCCTAAAGTTAATCATAGGTAATTTATTTGGGAATCACCTAGTCTGATAGGAGATTATATGGTAATTTGATTTACTCATTTACCATATGATCTCTATGTTAGAAAATTAGCACTTCATTAGCTTCAAAACAAATGTTTGTACAACATATAGTGCTAATAGATAATATCAATTCCGGCTGTGCCGGAATCGATATAAGTTAAGGAAACAACAGCTTCCTGTAGTTTTTAGAGTGGTTCAAAAGCAATTTAGAGGTAAGTAAGCAATGAACGATAATACCAACTTTGAACACTTAATCGTTGAAGATATAAACGGAGAAGAGCAAGCAACAATTTCAGGTGGAGACGGTTCTCCTCAACAGCCAGGGATTCCTGGATTTGGTGGGATTCCTGGATTTGGTGGTCCTCAAATTGGTGGATTAGACCCATATCAACTATTTCTACAAAAGCAGTACTTCGATTTTCTTCAGCAGCAGTACCCAAGCATCTTTGGTGGTGGAGACTAATTAGCAAACACCCTAAAGTCAATCATAGGTAATTTATTTGGGAATCACCTAGTCTGATAGGAGATAATATGGTAATTTGATTTACTCATTTACCATATTATCTCTGTGTTGGAAAAATTAGCACTTCATTAGCTTCAAAACAAATGTTTGTACAACATATAGTGCTAATAGATAAGTTAAGGAAACAACAGCTTCCTACAACTTTTAGAGTGATTCAAAAGCAATTTAGAGGTAATAAGCAATGAAAGATAATACCAACTTCGAACACTTAATCGTTGAAGATATAAACGGAGAAGAGCAAGCAACAATTTCAGGTGGAGATGGTGCTCCTCAACAGCCAGGTATTCCCGGATTTGGTACTCCTCAAGGTGGTGGATTAGACCCATATCAACTATTTCTACAGAAGCAGTATTTCGATTTTCTTCAGCAGCTGTACCCAAGCATCTTTGGTGGTGATGACTAATTAACAAATACCCTAAAGTCAATCATAGTTAATTTCTTTCGGAATCACCTAGTCTGATAGGGTATTATATGGTGGTTTAATGTACTCATTTACATTAATATCTCTTTGTTAAAACGTTACCACTTCACCAGCTTCATAGTAGATATTTGTGTAGGTTCTATATCAACCACTGCAGTATTCCACTAGTAGAGGTTGGCAGAAAAATATTAGGCAGTTTTGGTAACGAACTCTCGCCCACGGGCGTTGTCTCCTTCCAAAAAGACTTTTGGTTTATCCAATAACTAAAGAAACTGCCTATTTATTTATATTTATAAAATGTCTTTATATTTATAATTTTGGCTAACAATTAAATAACTAATCGACCCGATGGGTAAGACCTAAAAATCCTAAACTAAATATGTCAGCACCACTTCGCGACAATAGAAATATTTCAAAAAATAGGTAGCAATAATTTAAATACTGTAAAAAGCTTGCTAATAAAAATTTCAGGTGACTATCTATTTAAATCTTGAATGTAAAAATAAGAAATAATATCAAAAACAAGTCGTAAATAAATAAACTAAAGACGACTTGCTTTTGATTTTTGATTCATGAAGCAATTTAGAGTTTATAACATTCAAATTACATCGAAAAAAAAGTTCTGTCAATCATAAGTTGACACGAATGACTCCTTTGTGATTATCGATCTATGTTTCTGCTTGATTTACTAGCAGATGTCTCGTAGATATGTGCAGAAAATAATACAGCTGTCACCAATCTGATGAAGTGAGGTGTTGTATATTGGCGATAACTTGAGAATATATTTTCGGCGTTGCATAAATGTGGGATGAATCAGCACCTAAAACTATTAATAATTCGTTCAAAATAGGTCGAAATCACCCCATGATTCAGCAACACCATGTTTTCTTAATAGAGGGTATCATCAATATAATTAGATAATTGGGGTACATTAACCCAATTTAATGTTTCATTAGATTTATGAGATAAATCCATTAGTAGCTGAGAATAAACCCCTTCACGCAGACTTGAAATTAGCGGTTCTCTGCGATCCATAGCATTTACCCATTGTTCTACAACTCTTATGAAAGCACTGATGCGTCCATCAGCATGATTATTTTTGAAAATTAAACGATTGGGAATTTTAATTTCAGCTAAAGGTTTTCCTGCTTTGGCTCCCCAAACGTGAAATCCGTGAATATAATCTTTTTGGTTTTCGCTACCCAAAACTAACGTACCCTCATCTCCATATACTTCTACCCAATGGGTTCGAGACGCGCGAACAACTGCACTTATAGAAATTTGACAAGGTGTACCATCAGCCAACTCTAGCATTAGCATGCAAGTATCATCGCTATCAACAACTTTAAGCTCACCAGTAGAAGGTTCTGGACGCTGAGAAATTGCAGTAGCAAATCTAGCATTTAATCTGTTCGCTTCACCAAATAACCAGTGAATATAATCAAAGGTGTGGGAACCTAAAGAACCTAAAGCACCTCCACCCAAATCTTTTCGTGAATACCAGTTCCAAGCACGTTCTGGATTTGCGCGAGAAGAACCTAGCCAATCGATTTTTATTAATCTTTTTTTCCCAACGTATCCCGACTTAAGTAATTCTGCAAAAAATTGCCATCCTGGGACAAAGCGAAATTCAAAATCAACCGTAGCAATTACAGAGTTAGATTGTGCTAAATGGTATAATTCTTTCGCTTCTTGTACCTTAAGAGTTACAGGTTTTTCCAGCAATAAATGTTTTCCTGCTTGGATTACAGCTTTTGCCATTTCGTAATGTAAAAATGGCGGTGTGGAAATACTCACAGCCTGTACTTCAGGTATTTTTAGAATATCTTCCATGCGATCGCAAGCATGGGGGATTTGATTTTCTATAGCTATTTTTTTAGCTTTCTCCAAATCGCGGTTGTAAACAGCAATAACCTTAGTTCGGGGATGTGCTTGTAGACCAGGAATGTGGACTTTTTTTCCAAATCCAGTTCCCACAACCGCTACACCAATTATCTCTTGTTGACTTTCCAAAGCAGCAGTCATAAAGCATTAATGTTTGAGTATCAGTTATCAATTATCAGTTATTGGTTATTAATTATCAATTAGGTGTTTTGGATTACTAAGAACTAGATTTAATTTAAATTGATTTGATCTATGAGTCTCTTAAAAAGACAATTACGTATAAAATAAGCCTATAACTCCAGTATTCTTGGAGGCATAAGCTTTATAATAACAACAAGTAATAATTAGGTTAGCGACGACAAGAACGAGGAGGAATTTGACTTCCAGCATTTATTGGGTTAAATAACTTGAGATTCAAATTGACATCACTATATTTCACATCCCGACCCACTTTTCTACCATTTCTTACTTTCAGTTTACCTTCATTATCCCAAATTACAAATTCTGATCCTGTAGTAAGAACTCTAGGTTGTCTTATGTTTGGTTCATAATATTCAATGGCTTCACCTATAATTTGATTTTGATTGATTCGACCAGTAATGCAAATATTATTTTCCGAATCAATTTGATGCAATATACCTGTCACTTTGTTACCTATTTTGCGGAATAAAAAGTAATAACCGCCAGCTTTCACTAGATCGTTATCTTTGATAATATCTGGTGGAGGTGGTAAATCTGCGGTAACATAGCGGTAATTACCATCCGGTAATTGACTAACTGCTAACTTAGATACTCTTTTTTCCTTAAAGTCATCTTGCAAAGAAAGATATTTTTCCAAATCTGCTGTGCGTTGTTCTGTTAACCTTTCGAGACAGCCATTACGAAATATCTCATAGCCAGTACCACTACGGGAACGATAGGTTTCAAAATTACAGTTGCGATCGCGAAACTTTATCCATGCTTGCTGAGCGGTAATCAGTATTTTTTGTTGCTCCCCACTGACGCGACCAATAATTCTTTGGTACATCTGATTGAGCTTTGCATCTGCTTCTTGGTAGTTTTTCAAGGAACAGTATTTGATTTCTGTTGTGCTGCTAGCTGAAGAACAATCGATTTTCTGAGCAATAATTTTTCTAGCAATAGCTGGCGAGTGAATACCAAAAGTAAATAATAGTGGATTTGCTAACAAGGTTAGCGTAATTGTTAACTTTTTGAGCATGGCTTCCCAATTCTTCACCACAAATGATGAGGTTTTGGGTTGTATCTTATCTTACTTCAGTTTGTATGTCAGGCGATTTTAGATACAAATATTGAAACCTGGTGGCATTATACTTTTTAACAGTAGAAACTAAACATTTTTTTGGGACAAGTTTAGCTTAATAATATCAAAAGATTAAATATCCCCTTTTTTATTAATCACGCAGAGGGACAACAGTTTTTGTGATAAGGAAAAAGGGGTTTTGTTTAAAAAGGGGATATATTCAAACGGGCTTGTTGCAACATATCAATCAGGTAGTAGTGGAAACTAAATAGGATGATCTGGTCCAAAAGCAACAAATCCTGATGGTGTTTCTACAAATATTGAAGAAGGCTCTCCATGACGAAATTCTTTACTAGCTCTTTTAAAGGGTTTATCAATTTTTATTACCAAAATCTGATTATTAGATAAAGATAATTGATATTTTGGTATAGCATGATTGAAGTATAGGCACCTGTGTCAAATATCTCATTAGTCATAGTAAACGCTTATCTCTTGCAAAATAGAAACTCAGATTTAATATGCCAGGATTTATCCTTATGTATAAGTAGGGTTAATTTATCCACAATAAACTCAAAATGTAACTCTCGTCTTTCAAACTCTTGCCATGCTGTCTGGAAACTTTTACGCTTCAAGTCTTTAAAAGCAACAGTCATGTGGGGTGTAAAGGCACGAGTTTTAGAAACTTTGTCAACTATACCTAATTGGTTCTCTAAGTTTGCCATCAATTCAGTCTGCAAAGCTAATAAATTTGGGGTTTTATCAACATTTATATAAATAACATGGGGGATAAAAGCACCATAACCGTTAAGCGTAACTAGTAAAGAACTTCTTGTTAGGGCAAATTCTTGCAAACATTCTTCAATAATTGATATATGAGCGTCTTCCCATTTAAAAGGTGGTTGTAAAGTAATGTGGGGTGGAGACCTAAAAGCATGCCGAGCATTATATGTATCAGCAAAGTGTTGCTTTATTTGGGTCGCGTAATCTTGAATATCTTGAGGTGGTAAGAGGGCAACAAAAAATAAGCTCATTGGATTTTACTATTGGCATTAAAACTGTAGCCTAAATCTTCCAAATATAATCTGACACAACACAATACTTTGAAGCTTTACAAAACTCAAAGCTTCAGAATAAAAACTTAAAATTGAAACTGAAATTATTTCAAATTTTGCTGATGTCGATGACAGACAATATATTAGAGGAAGTTGAGAGGATGCAAGTGAATGCCCTGGTTTGTGAAAATTGAAGCAGGCAAAGTTGAGAAGTCCATGTTTGACGAACATGTGGATGCCCATAAAAATTTTGTACGGGATTTGATTGCTAAAGGTCATCGCGCTAAGACTGGGTACTGGGCAAAAAGGGGAGGTGGAATGATGTTATTTGAAGCTGCATCAATGGAAGAAGCCAAAGAAATTGTGGCGCGCGATCCCTTGGTAGAAAACGAATGCGTTGATTATGTAATTTATGAATGGAAAATTGTTGTGGAATAATTCACACAGTTTCGAAATTAAATGCTATGCTATTTATGACTCGGATCTATGCAACTTCAACGCCCAAACCTTGTCAGGACCGGAAGGTAGCAGCAATACGGGATGCTTGTGGTAGGCGTAGTCTCCGGGTCTCCTAGTTCTTGTGAAGATGAGCGCCATAATGCCTGGTTTTGGAGATATTATTCAGAAAGCGGTTTATCTTGGAGTTGGTTTAGCTGCCTATGCGGGAGAAAAGGCTGGCAGTAAACTGTCCGAATTGCGATCGCAGGTCCAAAAACTAGCTGATGAAATGGTTGAAAGAGGTGAGATGACAACAGATGAAGCTCGCCGCTTTGTGGAAGATATGATGAAACAAGCTCAAAATCCTTCTTCTACTATTAATAGTCCTCAAGAAAAAACTTCCAGCCAACCGCGTCAAATTGAAATTTTGGAAGATACTGAAGAGGAATCATCCAACTCACAAAACTCTAATGCTGGTGGGAATCAGAATGTAGATAATTTACGACAACAAGTCCTAGATTTACAAGAAGAGTTGAGACGCTTACAACGCGATCGATAGTAAATTTATTGCTTGTTAAGTCAAATTAAATTTTAAAGCAAAAATACTCTCAAATTTAAGTAATTATTTTTGATTCATAGACGTAATATATTATGTTTAATGTAGGGACATAATGTATTGCGTCTTAAATTGTTATTCATAAGATATATAGATGAAATCGCTTCATTAAAAAATTGACCAAAAAAATTAGTAATAATATAGGGATATCATGAGAATTAATGGATAACTTAGTGTGCTGAATTTTGATACAAGTGCCATTGAACATCTAATTGGTTTAATCTGGGCAAGTGTTATGTTGAACCCAATCCGAAAATTAAACATTAAGGAATTCTAGATTATGGACAAATGGCAACAGGATTTCTGGGAAACTGTACAAACTGTAGCTGATGAGGTAGAACGTTTTTTTGAAGGGGTAACAGAGATTGCCGATAGTTTTGTTGAATTTACGGAGGAAACGATCGAACAAGTACAGTATTTCATCATCACTGAAGTTGACGAGTATTTACAAGAAATAACAGAACCGATTTCTGATTTTGATTGGAACTTTGAAGATATTTTAGATGATGAATTTGAGTCAAGTTTTCCTTATCCAGTAGAAGCTACAGCACAAAATAATCCTGCTTGTATTGGGTGTCAGCATTATCATGGTCAAGTGTATAATGGTAATCTACTAGTCTGCGCTATGCACCCCCATGGACGGGATGATGATAATTGCCCGGACTGGGAGAAGCAAGAATTAGATTTTTGAAATCAACTCGAAATTAACTTTTTCACCATAAAAGCTCTCTCATTCTAAACTCAAATTTTTTTGAGTATATGAAGAAATAACTGCTCAGATTTGAATATTTGCGATTGATATAAATATATAAAAGCTCATGAGTGACTCCTCTACAGAAAGTACAAACTTTCCTATTGCGGAAATGAAATATGGCGAACGCGAGATTGCAGAAGGTAAGTTAATTACTTTCCCAAATCCTCGTATTGGAAGACGCTACAATATCGATATTTCTTTGCCAGAATTTACCTGTAAATGTCCGTTTTCTGGATATCCTGATTTTGCAACTATTTACATTAACTATGTTCCTGATGAAAAGGTAGTAGAACTTAAAGCTTTAAAGCTATACATTAATAGTTACCGCGATCGCTATATTTCCCACGAAGAATCTGCAAACCAAATTTTGGATGATTTTGTTTCTGCTTGCGATCCCTTAGAAATTACTGTTAAAGCAGACTTTTCACCGCGTGGGAACGTACATACGGTAGTTGAAGTAACTCACCAAAAATCAAACAAGTAGAATTGTTGATAATTGGTAATTATAAAACAGTTATCAGTTTATGGCTAACGCCACGTCCTTACGGGCTACAGTTAACAGTTAACTCAGTTACCAATTACCAATTACCAATTACCCACAACTAAAATTTAAGAGCTAGAAACCACTGAATCAGCAACTTTTTCCCGACCGTCTGTTTGGGATGAAGAACTTAAACTATCGAAAATTCCCAATACTTCCCTTTCAAATACTACCTGAGCGCGATTAGTTTTACCCCCCACATATAGACAACCATTTTCTTGTAAAGCCCAAACTTGAGAGTGGGAGAAGTAGCTCATTACTACACCCAACATTAATACAGCAAATCCTGCGTACACCACAGGAACTCCCGGGTCAGCTTTTATTTGCAAACCAGTAGAACCAATAACATCTAAGACCTTTAATGTAACCCCATTAACTTGGACAGACATTCCAGTCCTAACAGTATTTGCTAATTTACCTTTAGGATCGTAAACCAATAATAATCCTTGTAAATCTTTTGCTATTAGAGATACACCTTCACTCATATCTGGCTTTGTTGGAACCCAAGTACCCCAAAGGCGACCATTTCCATTAGTATTTAGTGGAGCCATGGGTAGCTGAAAGATAGGACTATTATTTATTTGGACGCGAACAGCAGAAAGTCCCCAATTTGTTTGGTAAAAAGTAACACCCTTGTAACGCAGAGGCTTATTAACAAAAATAGTTTGACGATCTAATTCTTTCCCTTGTTCATCTACGACTGATAAATCAGAGTAAAACTGATCGACATCACCTTTGGGGGTATAATCAATCCAAAAACGATTGACTTTTACTGCCCAATCTTTTGGTATTTGTGCATCTGCAAAAGGTCCTGCATTATATATATTTTTGACTTGAAAAGTTTCACCACTAGGAATCATTTCTTGACCAATAAATCCGGTCATGGTTCCGAAAATCGATCCTAGTAAAATCACAATAATACCGATATGAACTACAATTGGACCAATACGTCCAACAATTCCTTTTCGGGCGTATAAAAGATTTTCATTATCTTGTTCTTGAAAAACTTTGTAGTTTTTTTGATGCAATTTTTCAATGAGTTTATCTACTGATGCATTATTTTGATTTTCTAGATTAAACTCTGCACTCAATGCTAGTTTGTTAAATTGTTTGGGTTTATTATAAAATTTCCACTTTCGAGCAAGCTTTAATGCTGGTAACTGTCTGGTAAAGCTACAAGCAGTAATACTCGTACCAAATAAAATCAATAATGCTAAAAACCACCAAGTACTATAAACATGGTCTAAACCCAGGGTTAAAATAACTTTCCAAGTTAAAAATCCAAATAAAGCAGGTTCTAAAGGATAGTTTGTCTTATAAAATTCTAAAGATTCACCTTGCTCGATAACCGTACCACTAATACTAAATAAGGCAATAACTAGAAGCATAAATATTGCCAAGCGCAAGTTAGTAAGTATTGGCAATATATCTTGTTTGATAGATTTTTTGAGTATGGAGAAAAAATCAGGTTTGTTATCAATTGTGTTTTCTTTCATATAAAATAAATTACGAAAAATCTAACTCCAAAATTATGACTTCAATAATTATGATTTCAGGATTATGATTTCAGAATTATCTTTCAAAAATGATTTATTCAGTATTATTACGACATCAAAAATTTAAAAATTATGGGGAGGTAATAAATAGAGGAAGGTAAAATTTTCAGGTATCATTCCTCTTTATAAGAGCGAATATTATCTTTTTAAGAGTAACTGTTTTTACATGTTTTGACTTAAGAAATATAATTAACTTACCCATATTAAGTAGGTTTATTGTTGATTATAAGTCAAAAAAAATTGGAATATTTTCAAAAAATTCCTCCCCAATAATCTTTTAGAAACACCTACTCTCAAAATCCAAATACCTTTAAAGGAAGGCGATAAGCCAACGAGATTGCACCAAAAGCAATTAATAACACACCACTAGCAGGATTTATCCAAGCAGACCAACGACGTATTTCCAGTATCTTCTTGATTGATGCAGTGAATGTACCAGCTAAAATCAATGGTGTGACATGACCCGCAGCATAGGACAACAATAAAACAGCTCCTAAAATTAAATCCTTAGTACTAGTCACCCAACCCAATAATGCAGCTAAAACAGGGGTGCTACAGGGAGAAGCAACCAAACCAAAGCTCAAACCAATGAAGTATGCTCTAACACCTTGGGGTAATTCTTCAGAGATCCAATCCGTTCCACCCCATGATGGAAATTGTAATGGTAAAGCTTCTAATAAATTTAACCCCATCAATATTGCAATGATGCTAACAATTATTGGTAAACCTACACCTATCTGACCGTAGACTTTTCCTAATGTAGCAGCAAATATTCCCAAGCCCGCGAGGGTACTTGCAAGTCCCAGAGCGAACCAGGTTGACTGAATTGCAGCTTGCAAGCGACTTTTTGCTTCGTAACCACCTATATAACCAATGGTAATTGGTAACATTGAGAGCATACAAGGCGTCAAACTTGTGAGCAAGCCAGTCATAAAAATAATAACGATACTTAACCAACTCAAATGTGTTAACTGATTAGAAACAACAAATGACGAAAATTGTTCTAAGTTGTAAAGTTGGGTCTGTAAGGTTTCGAGCATAATTAAGACATAAAAAAATAGCAGCACAAAATATTTATACTGCTTGAATTTTAGCGCAATCAGGGTTCTATGACAGAATAATTAGTTGTACAAGTGCGGGGTCTTTAGCTCTGCATTTGTAACCAAGTAGAGAGGATCGGAAAATCACAAAAACAACCCAGAATCAGATAGACAACAAAATTTCTGTTCCAATAAGTTACTTAAAGAGACCTGATACGGGAAATGGGAAAGAAAATTTTTGACACCTTACCAATAATTTTATTTTTCGGTACTAATCCCCAACAGCGGCTATCATAACTAATGTTGCGATCGTCCCCTAGAACAAAATATGAGTTTTCTGAAACTATTATCGGTTTAGAAATAAATACAGACTGGGATCCTGAAATACAAACATCAATTAAGGTAGATTGATTTTGTTCTATATAACTATCTTCTAATAAGTGTTTATCGTTGATGTAAACTTTGCCATCTTTTAATTCTACTTTCTCTCCTGGTAAGCCAATAATGCGTTTAACGAAATTATCTGTATAATCTTCTTTTTTTAGGGTTTCAGTAGGGGAGAAGACTATAATATCGCCACGTTCTGGTTTATGGAATTTGTAGCTGAACTTATCTACCATAAAATTATCTGCATCCCATTGGTTGTGATTTCCATTTAGAGTGGGTTGCATTGCATTAGACCTAATCCACTGTGCTTCTGCGACTATATTTGTAATCAAAAGGGTTGAAGGTATCCACACAAATATTGGTAATAGTACTGTTGCAATAACAATTCCGGTAATCTTTTTTTTCGATTTCTCTCTTCTTTCCGGAGAATTAACATATACGTGATAAATACTGAAAGGTACAGCTAAAAATAAAATTACATGACCGAAAGGGATTAAGTAAGCAGCTAGTGAAATAATAACCAAAATTATTCCCACGAAATAAGAACCAATGTAAATATGACCAATTCCAGGTATTATTCGTGATAGTAAGACTGCCAACCAAGGATCCTTCTTACTTTTTCTGTTACTTTCAAAAGCTGGTGGGTTATTTGTCTTAGTTGATAGATAAGCATCAATTAAATTCCAGTTACCAACCAAAACATACAATAATAACCAAATTAAACCATCACGCAATAAGTGTTTTTCCGGAAAAATAATGATCCAGAGCATCCAAAATGATAATAAAATTTTACTAATTATAAAAATTAATCCTTTCAATTTATTTCCTGAATAAATTTGTCCTACACCAGGAAAAAAAAATGATAAATTTGCAACATACCAAGGTTCTTTAGCGGTTATATTTTTATTGTTATTAACATTAATTTTATTCATATTTTGAATATAGGGTGATAAAATCTTGTAGAGATTCTACAGCAATCTGAAAACATTTAGAAAAGATATCTGAAAAGATTTTTTAAAAAAGTTGCAAGTTAAATTAGATTGATAAATTAGAAAAGTTATCATATCTGTTAAATTAATAGTTTCAGACAGTAACTTATTAAGTCAACATATGAATGTATAAAAAATAAATCCTTGGATATATAACAGAGTCATGTGTGGTAGGAGATAATTTTCCTAACAGCAGTAAGAAAACAAAAAACAGCAACAAAATGTACCTTAAGTATGAATTTAAGTTTTTAATCTGTGTCTCACTTACTTCCAAGCTGCAATGAGACAAGACAATAAAAATTTATTTATTTTTTAGAAAAACTATTTAATTTTAGTCAATCAATTTTCATTATTCTGTTGGTAGTATCTCAGAAACATCCAGACCGATAAAGCTTTGAATTTATAGGTTCCTTATTTAATTCCCTGCTGGATAACATCTCGCAACTATCCAGGTGACTGAGTTTACATAACGCTACGTGCAAGTCATTAGCGGATTGCACGCGTCTGACGACGTTCGCGCAGCTCAATGCTGCACGCAAAGCTTAACCGCTCTTAGCACAATATACAAACAATTTAGACTTGTCCGGAAATTTATAACCTAACCTGATTCCGTAGTGAGATATGACCAGACTCTGCTTCTGACTAATTTAGCTGAAGAATCTTCTGCTTGTGCGTTTTGGTGTTTTGCGATCGTCTTCTCGTAATTGCACAACTTCTGCCTCATTACTCTCACGTGCAACTCTGACTAATAATCCGGCTGCAAGTAAACTTGCAATCATTGAATTACCCCCATAACTAAACAAAGGTAAAGGTAAACCTGTAGTTGGTAAAGCACCAGTAGTTACACCAATGTGAAGCAATGATTGTCCTACCATCAACAGAGTCATCCCCATTGCTACTAATCGATGAACAATATTTTCTGATTTGAGAGCGACAATTAAACCCATAGTCGCATAAAGGGCTAACATTATTAATAATGTCATGCTGCCAATAAAACCAAATTCTTCAGCAAATACCGAAAAAATAAAATCAGTATCTTGAATCGGCAAATAATATAGTTTTTGTTGGGAAAGTCCAAATCCTGTACCGGATACTCCACCCGAACCAATTGCAAGTAAACTTTGTACTAATTGGTAGCCGTCTCCTCTCCGATCCGCCCAAGGGTTAAGAAATGACATTATTCGTCTGCGTTGGTATGTTCGGATACTAATACTCAAAACAGCTAAACCAACTCCTGTTAGGGCTGTTCCTGTCAACTGTTTATAAGGTAATCCTGCTGCTAGGGCGACTAACCAAACTGTCATCCCGCACAAAGAAGCCGTACTTAAGTTCGGCTGTGCTAAAATCCCCAAAACTACCAAACAAAAAACACCCAACCAACTCAAACGAACTGCCCAACTAAGGCGATCCCAGCTAGCAAATAGTCGGGCGCTTTGTAACACCAAAAAAGGCTTGATTAATTCTGAAGGTTGGATGGGTATTATGGCTAATCTGCGTGCTGCGCCCAAATCTGTTTTTCCTAGTCCCGGAACCAAAGTCAAAAAAATTAAAATTAAGAACAAGAAAATAAACCAATGAGAAGACCGAGTAATCTGACGTAAGGGAATATTACTAACAATATTGAATAAAATTAAGCCCACTCCAACCCATATCAGTTGGCGTTTAAAATAAAACATTCCATCATTCAAGCGCTCGCTGGAAACCGCAAAAGACGCAGAAAAGAGGGTTACTAAACCAACAAATAGCCAAATCAATGTTAACCAGCGTAATAGACGTGCTTCCAATGCCCAACTGGAAACAGAGTCGTCTAAAAATGGTATTAAGCGACGTACATTCACGATTGTTACAGGTAAAGTGTAATAATTTTATCTATGAAAAATTTCAGATTCAAGTTAGTCTTCGATATCTAATTGACATTACAATGTAACGAATATACTGACTTTAATTTCAGGAAAGATGTTGTGTAAGTGTAAGTGTGATTCCCGCTCTTTTCTCGATTTCTGAATATTTTGTTTTTCTTGTAGTGGAAAGATTGCATGTGTTTGATTCTGTTTGTGTGTGTAAGGAGATAGGATAAATTAGGCATCAGTAGAGTTTATACTCGATTAAAGATGCAGTGTGAGTTTTTATTGGAAAATACTTAGAGTTAACTCCGTTGCTTGTATCTCTGATATTGCTATTTTTGTGAAATAAAATACAAAATGTAAAATTACAACTTTCTTGGTTAATTCTCACTCATGGGTAAGACACTCACAGTATTTATTGCACTACCTATCTTGTATAACCCGGTTAATTTAAAAATTAAATGGAAAAATTGATGAAATAATTAGGCAGACCAAACTATTTATATATTTACTATTGATTTATATAATCTATTAATTTATATAATCTATTCTCTGTTTTATTCCTTAAAAAATATTAAACCAATTTTGTTCCAGTAATTATTTGGTATTAAAAATCGAAGCTAGAAATTTTACAACCTCGAAAAGTCATCGGAATAAAACTTCCTGGATTACCTAGATTCATCAATAGTAAAGGCTGCATAATTGGAGTCTCTGAAACTATAGTAACTGTATTAGTAATCATTTTTGGGTTAAAACTTCATTTTTTTACAATTTTGCAGGGAATTAATCCCTAAAAGCTCCACATTTTCTAAAAAGTAAAGTATCTACTATAAATAAAAAGCCGTCCGCTTCAGTCAAGCGAACGGCAAAAAAAAACAAATTTTTAAACAAATAAATTTGATATTACACAGAAGTTTGATAAACAAATTAACACTTGGAATTACCCACAAGTGATAAAAATCCTGGATTTTTACAGCGGGACAAACGTTCTTTGAGTTCTTCGTTCCTACCTTTGAGACGACTATTCACTTTTTTAAGTTTTTCATTCTCAGCGATTACCATTTCCGCTGATTTTGCTGCTTCTTTTTCTTTTTCTAGATTATTATTAAGGGATTCGTTTCTGCGTCTGAGGAGCGCAAGTTGATTTTTGAGTCGTCTATTTTCAGTTGCAAATTGATTTGCAGATTTTAAGGCAACTTCATTTTCAGTCAAATTGTTAATTTCTTTTTCTATTTTGTTTTTAAGAACGCTATTTTCTTTTTTGAGTTTCTGATTTTCCAGAGCTACATTCTGAGTTGATGTAATTTCTTCTTTCTTTTGTTCTACTTGTTTTTTAAGATCTGCAATTTGCTTGTCCATGCTTGTTTTTTGCTTTTTAACCTCAACAACTTGAGAGCGAGCTTCTTCAACTCGCTGTCCGGACATAGCATTTTCTCTTGTTTTGTAGATTCCAAAGGCAGTTGCACCAGCTAGACTGAGGAAAGCCACCACAACACTACTGATAACAATTATTTTGGGAATGGTCTTTTTTGCCTTAATGTGTACGATATCGGCTTCTAGATCCTCAATCCTTTCTGCAACTTCCGCTAGTTCTCCTGCTAAGTAATTGCAAATCTCGCTGCTTCCACTTTTTTCCAGCAATACTTTGTAAAGCCAGGGAATGCGATCGTCAATGGTGTCTCTGTGGGGAATGACGTCTTTTCGAATCAATCTTGATACGAACTCACTACCGCTTGCTTCACTCAATGCTTCAAGTCTTTGGACAAGCGCATCCGAGTGTCTCCCATTAATTAGCTTGGGTAGTTGGCGGACCATTGTTTTTAACTGCTGCTTGTTACTGATAGGCATTCCTTACCTCTGCTGGAAGCAAAATTGAGTTGATCGATATCGGTGAATTACATCATCGTGCAATGATTCTCAAAACTTTGGTTCGAAAGCTTTGCATTGCCATGATTTTAGTACTTTTTAACTGAGTTGTACTACCAGCGAGGAAACTTGCGCGTTTAGGTTGAAAATAGGTCAGTGTTTCCTCCGTTGTTAGTATCCAGAAAAGTTTTAAGATTACATATGTTCTGAGCAAGCGTATGATTTCTCCTGCTAACAGTCAAAAGACGAGATGTGAAGTGGCTTTGTAGTAAAAAACATAAATTGAGTTAAAAAAACAAATTAAAAATGTACTTCTGTTTTAAGCAAAACCACACTCGTAAATATGTTGGTAGCAGACAACTAAAAGTTCTTCTCCGTTTAAGGTAAAGCGTGGACTTATCTTACCTCAAGTAGTGAATTTGTAATCTCAAAAAAATAAAAAATTTTAAATCGATTTACTTAGGAATGATTGGATTCCCAAATATCGACTGCTTGAAAATTGTATTAGATTATAATGTTTAAATTTTTTCCAGGATCGCTGCATATTTTCTGGCGTATAAATAAATAAATATGGTTAGTTTTAAGTTGTTTTTGAGGTATCGTGGTGTATTTGCTTATAGGATATTGAATAACACATAAATTTTCATGAGGGATGAGTTTATAGTCATTTACTCTTTGGCCAAAGGCAGCTAACTCATAAATATCTATAGATGATATGATACTAAAAATTTTTAAGTTAAATGTATCTTGTAACTACATAAAGTTGGACTGTAAAATGCTGCACCACATTGTTTAGAAGCTTTATAAACTGAGTTAAACACTTTTCTCAAGATTGTAAATACTTGATTTGATTGAAATATTTAGGTTTGGAATACGATACGCTTATGGCTGTCGACAGATTAACATGATTTATCTCTAGTAATATTTTCCTGTTGACTTTCAGATTTACAATAGCAGTCATCTTTTTTTATTGCTCACTGTTGTAAATTACACGCAAAACAGTAAATAGTTTGGCCAAGTTTAGACAATCATACAGAACTCTAAAAGCGATCTACACAGACAAGTAAAATCTTTGTTCCGAATAAAATTACACTTTAACAAGCAGGATTATAAATTTTTTCATTCAGAATATTATCACAACAGTAATTGGAACAAAATAGAAAAAAAATAGTTATTTTAAAAATTACGCAGAACTGAACATTATGAATGGTTGCAATTAATACCCTTTCGTTAGAGCAAGACATAATTAGTTCTGCCAGAAGCTTGACAAATCAGTCTTAATTTTTAAAAGACAACAAAATGAATTTGATGTTTGGGTATAAAATAGTTAAAAATAATTTGATAATCAAATTAATAATTATTTGACATAACCTGTTTGTGAGAATTCTGAATAAAATGGTAAACACATCACAAAAACTTTACATTTTTGGTTGTTTATCATGATTTATCCGCCTTCGGCGGAAGGCAGAAGTACGTTCAGCTTGCTGCGTGCAAGGGCAGAGGGCAGAAGGAAAAACCTGGTATAAAAACTAAAACTTCTTGCCTATTACTAACGTAACGCTGCGCTAACCGCCACTGGGGTTTAAAACCCCACCGTCTTACGGTGTCCACAATTAGTTGGGGTTTAAATCCCCATCTAATTGAACTTCTGCCTTCTGCCTCCTGCCTTCTGCCTTTTTTAATTATTTGTTCTGTAGTTCGTAGATGCACGCAACCTAATTAGTTATCAGTTATTCAGTTATCAGTTGATACGTTGTGTATATTTACATATGATGCAGTCCTAGCATTTACTAGCCAAATATTTATTACAGCGTTCTCAACCTTCACATATAGGTGTGAGCATCTAGCAATTACAGATCGGCAGCATATTACCTGTGTAAATACAAGGATAATTCTTGCGGTTGACAGCTAAGGGTCTCACCCACCATGATTCCACGACCGGTTAAAGCTGCATAAACTAGGTTTGGGGTTCGCATATCACCTTCTAACCAAGTCAGACCAGGAAATTGTAAGCGTTCGGGATCACTAATTTTTATCCAATTTTTACCCATATTTTCCGACTTATATATCGCATCTTTTGTCGCTCCATTTACTCGTCCGAATATATACATGTAAGGCTGTTGATCAGATTTACCTTTACCAAAGGTAATAAATTCGCAGGTGTCAACAGAAGAGACAGTATTAAAAGTTCTCCCCCCATCCGATGAATGATAAAGCTTATTCCCATTAACATCTTCTGGATTGCGAGCAAAGCTCATCCACACATCGCCCTGTTGAGTGGGGTTAGATACTATGGTTGGACGAATGAGCCAATTAGGAAAACCACTATCAGCGCCTTTACGCCAGTTGAAACCACCGTCGTTACTGTAGAAAAAAGTAGAACCACTAAAGTAATAAAAGGTTTCTCCTTTTGGGTCCTGGCGATCGGCAGCTAAGATATACGAGCTTAACCAGGGCGAAATTGTATTTGACCAAGCTTTAGGCAAGGCTTCGTAATGGGCGCGATCGTTATTTTTCGGATCATAGTCATCTGGTCTTGGTGGATGGTCCAAATTGAAAGCTAGTTTCCAGGTTCTACCACCATCTTTAGTATAGTGAGGCCAAGTTCCCCAAGTTGGAGCCCAAACCATATTTTGGGGGTTGGTTGGAGACATGGCAATTTGACCGCCGATCGCAAATGCTTTGTATTGCTCCGAGCCATCGGATTTCCATACATTTTCTTCAGGTATGGAAGGAAAAGCTGTCCATGTTTTACCGTTATCATTAGTGATACCATGAACTGGCCAATTCCCCTGCCATTGATGAAAACCGACAAAAGCTGCATAATCGGGTTTCTTGTAAGCATAATCCATACCCGTTGCACCGGCGACGTGGGGAAAAGGAGTGGGATAATGCTGCCATTTAGGATTAGCCCATTTAAAATCTGGGTTAATGGGAAGATTAATAGGATTGATTTTGTTATTTGGTACTTGATAACGTTCGACATGACGGAAACCTATGGTGTCATGTACTGCACTCAATAAATCTGCTCCTCCCTCATCCTTAGGTTTGGGTGGAACTCTCACCATATTTGCGTCCAATTCTTCTAAATTTTCCATTAACCATTTGTAGTCAGGAGTAGAAGTTGTAACATCATCGGTTCGTGCAACTCCCCAACCATTAGTCCACCAAACTTGTTTGGGATTACCAGGATCGATAAAAATAGCGGCTGCTCCACTAGAAGCATCCTCATGGTAGTAAGCAGGAGCAGAGGTATTAACATCTTGGGTGAGAGATTTATTTTTGGCACTCATTTCCATGGTTTGCTTACGCCAATTTTTACCGCCGTCCTGGGAACGATAAACATACTTACCCGAAACAGCCATTACTACATTGGGTTGATTTTCTTGGACTGTTACCGATGAGTAAACTTTATCGTTGCCATCTGGGCTAATATCAGTCCATTTTCCTTGTTGATATTTTTTCAAACTTCTAGGTGATTTTTTCCCTTTTTTGCCCCGAGAACCAAAACTAACATACAAAGTACCATCAGATGCCACCACACCTCGTAAAGGATTTTTTTCCCCGACGATATTATTCCAAGATTTTCCTGCATCTCTACTTTGCCACATCCCACTACCATGAACGCCAACATAAATAGTTTGAGTGGGTTGATTGCGACTCCTAGTACTTTGATCGAAGGCGACAAATGTGAAACCAGGAATTTTCTTATTTATTTTTCCATCAGATTTCTTGTACTTTGGTAGACTACTAGGATCCGGTAAACCTCCAGATACTTGCTGCCAATCACTTTTACCATCCCATCGCCACAGTCCATCTCGACGAGATGCAAAATAAACTAAACCTTCCTGGTTTGGATCTGCAGCTAAGCGCTCGCCCGTATCGGAACGATAAGCTTCATTGGGACCAACAAAAATATTTTTACTGCCTAAATTACTGGAACGCCAAGTTTTGCCTCGATTATCGGAGACCATAACTTCGCCAGAATATTTGTACTTTAATTTCCCATTATCGTCAAAGGTTCTGTTACGGCGATTGATTGCAGCATAAACTCTTCCATTCTTTTGGGGATCTATTGCTACGCTTTCAACTCCAACTCCACCTCCAGAAAAGCTGCTATCGAACATATCCATTAGTGGTAACCACCGGTTTTTGTCTCTGTCAAAGCGATAGGCTCCACCAACATCTGTACGAATATAAACATCATAGGGCGCTGATGGAGAAACCACTAAACCTGTGACATAGCCCATTCCCTGAATATTTACACTTCTCCAATGAAAGTTATTTATTGGATTTGATGATGCAGACAATAGGATTGAGTTATTCCAGGCAATCAATATCAGTGCTGTAAATATGCTTAAAAATAAAAAACTAATTCGACGTAATGAATATAGAAAAGTACGAATAAAATTTGATGAATCCATTATTAATCTGTATGTCCAGTATTAGACACAAATCTTTTCAAAGTTATTGACGTTTTTAAAAACTTTAACACCGATCTAAAATATGGTGGATTATTCCTTAGAAGCAATACTTCCTTGGGTTGAGTTGTTGATTAGGTAATTGGTAATTGGTAATGAGATGCAAACAAAGATTGCACCAAATCATACAGGAAATATTTTGTAGATGACCCAATCTAAGACATCACCAGATACAGAAGTTTCCGGTAACTCAGAGAATATCTTACTTCCTAATGACTCAGGTATCTTGCAACTGGGAATATTTCTGCGATCGACAGGATAAATAAAGTACTCAATCTCTATATTTTTTTGCGCCCAATTAACCACCGCACCAATAGCTTCTTTTCCATAACCATTTCCGTGAGCGCTTTTTTTCAGCCAAATTCCTAATTCTGGCGTTTTGATGTTTTTATGACCGTGGAGACCGCAGTTTCCTAAATACTCGTTTGTTTCTTTGGAAAGGATCGCAGACTGAAAATTATAACCAGCTTTCATGCTGGCTCTACTTTGGTTGATGAATTGACGCGTTTCTTCAATGTTTTGTGCAGGTTGAGGAATCATATAACGCGTTATTTCATTATTAAACTCATGAAATATATCTCGAGCGAATTTTTCTGAAATTGGAACTAAACGTAATCTTTCAGACTCGATAACTAACGAAAGTAAGTCTGGAGGTTGAGAAACAAGAAAGTTGAATGCAGTCATGTATCTTTTTCAAAATCGATACAATAAAACAATTGGAAATAAAGCTGACGATGTTAAAAAATATCAAACTTTTAAAATCTTTTCGAAGGTAATATTATCCTCATATTTATTAGAATTGAATATCTTATGCTACTCTCTGTCCCTGGGGTATTACGACATTTCCAAAGCTCAAAATTCTGAGTTTAGTAATATTTTTCTGAGAATATGTTATGCCAATTAGCCCTTACTTACTATTGCTTGTATATGATTTGAGGAACAATCTATTAGTCTATGCCTAAATTTTGGGTAATGGTTATCGGTTTATTCACCGCAATTTTAATGAATGTTTTTACTGGATTCTATAATTTGCGGTGGTCAATGAAAGATGCTGTACCTGCAACATTAATAGTATGTGTTACAGCTTTACTTACAGCCTTACTTGATGATACGATCGCTGAATTATTAGAAATAGAGCAGAAATTTGTTACGGTCCCACTTATATTAATTTTAGTTATTGGTGGACTAACATTATATAAGGAAATTAGGGTTTCATAACTCATTGTTACTCCCTGAGTTAATAGCTACAAGTTAATAGCTAGATGACATGGCTAGAGAAGTTATTTTAGAATCTCAGCGTTCAAAAGTTGACGTCAAAAGTTGAGGAGCTAGAATCTAATTACCTAAAATCTGAGGACCTGGATCTGAGTATTTTAATAATTCAATTTTCTAACGATATAGACTTGCAATACTAGGATTTTGTAGAGACTTGAAATTTTAGGTTGAGCAGTTCTTTCTGTAAAAATATAGATATCATTTGGGAGATAAAAACAAGCAATCTTCTTATAACCATTTGTTGTATTTTGAGTAAAAATCTGACATAACTCTCTTAGGACAAAAAAGAGGTCTCCACTGACCCCTTTGCAACTCCCTTAAAAAAAATATTTAACTTGCATATTTAATTTTCAAAAAATAAATTAGAGTAAACCAGTATTGGTTCCTTGCTTACCTGTAGCTAATTGTACTTTAACAATTTTCCCACCCATTTTTTGAATTCGTTGCTGTTCGCTGAACCAATTTTCATAAGGAACTAACTTAGTAAAAAATGTATTTTGTAATTCGCGTTGGGTACGAGTTCTGGTTTTGCTAGGAACGCAAGCTGTAATTTTAAACATTCGCATGGTGTAAAGTCCCCAAATAATAAGTGGAAAATTGCTTATTTCAAAAATAACAGAGTTTTTCTTTATCTAATTATTCAAAGGCTGGAAATCAAACGTCAATACTAAAGCACCAACACTCATCAATCATCATCTGAAGAAGATAAGCAATATCAGACTTTAACACTCACGGCTGATTTCCAGACCTTAACAAGATTACAACAGCACCTTATTAAGTGCTACAGCTCTTAGCTTAAGCCAGAGCAAATATAGTCGAAGTAAACGCCCATTTCTTTACCCGCGTCAGGACCAACCAAGCTAGCGGTAACTTCTTTCATTGCTTGGATTGCTTGAACGGTAGAACCAACAGGTACACCCAAAGAGTTATAGGTTTCTTTTAAACCGTTAAGTACGCGTTCGTCGAGAATGGAGGGATCACCAGCCAACATTGCATAGGTGGAATAGCGGAGGTAATAATCTAAGTCACGGATACAAGCTGCATAGCGGCGAGTGGTGTACATGTTACCGCCGGGACGAGTAACATCAGAGTACAACAAGGACTTCGCTACTGCTTCTTTAACGATAGCTGCTGCGTTAGCGCTGATAGTGGTTGCAGCACGTACGCGCAACTCACCAGTAGCGAAATAACCTTTGAGCTTATCCATCGCAGAAGAATCAAGGTATTTACCTTGAACGTCTGAAGAATTAATGACAGAGGTAATTGCGTCTTGCATCTTGTCGATTCCTTATTTACAAGCGTTTTGTAATACTGCTTTTTGTGGATAATTTAGGGATGTTTCTGTTTACTGGAGAGCACCAGCTACATAGTCGAAGTAAGAGCCAGCTTCAGCAGCATCTTCTGGAGACATCATACCGGTTGCGACACCTTTCATCGCACGTACACTTTCAGAAACTGCATCAATAGGAGTTCCAAGAGACTTATACATCTCACGTACGCCCACAATTCCAATTTCTTCGATGGGAGTAGTGTCACCTGCAACGATACCGTAGGTAACTAAGCGAAGGTAGTAATCCATGTCCCGCAAGCATGTTGCAGTCATTTCTTGACCGTAAGCATTACCACCAGGAGAAACAACGTCAGGACGCTTTTGGAAGAGCTGGTCGCCAGCTTGCTTAACAATCCGTTCCCGGTTGTCAGTCAACATCTGAGCAATTTGGAGGCGGCGCTGACCGCTGGTAACAAAGCTTTTGATCCGATCTAGTTCGCCGGGGCTGAGATAACGGGCTTCAGCATCCGCATTCACAATAGATTTTGAGACGATACTCATGATTTGGATTCCTCCAATACTAGATAAAACCAGGTTTACTTAAACTGGTGTGAATTTATAGACCAACTGAGCTTCTCATCAATCCCAGACAATATCTGTTTGTAATTGAGATTCACTCAGTAACACTCCCACAGCCCGACATTGGGTAGAACATTTACTTCACAGGGGGCTAAAAGCTTTACCCTGGACAAGTATTAATTGCACCTTTTCACGGGGAGGGCTAAAGAAGCACTAAGCTTTTTTAACTTGTCTTCCTCGGAAATATTTTCGGGCATTGTGATGAGTAAATATGACTGTTTTTAACAGTTTGTAACATTTTCTTTCAGAATTACTATGATACTTGCAGTTTGAGAACTTTGTAAACTCTTGTTGCGATTCCATGAATTTACTCATATCGATCGCTGACAGATTAAATTCAAATTGCAATTCCAACTTAAATTGAAATTTGAATGTTCTGAATTTAGCGAACTCATTAGTGGTTTTATTGTTCAAAATTAAACCTTATGATTGCTGTTTTTATTTCCAAAAATTTCTCCAGTTCTCAAACAAAGCCTTTTGAAAAAAGAAAGATTTTTTCAAAAAAATACTTTTGGCAGGTATCTCCACGTAAATACTGAAGCAATGACATAATTTTATATCATGTCATATTTGTACACATTGGTAATGGGTAATTAGCAATTAGTTAAAGCATATTTTATAACAGATGTTTATCTCAATCGATATAACTATTGACATCGCTTGAGTAAAACAGTTCGCTGATACGCTTATTACCCTTACTTGTTACCCATTACCAGCCAAAATGGTGTTAAAAATGTTCACTAAGCCAAAAACAAAAGCGTTTAAGCAAGAACAATAAAGTTTAAAATCTTACTCTGCTTAAAATCTTATTCTGCTTGGTTTACGCGACCAATATAATTACCTTCTTGTTGGGTATTCATATTTGCAATCGCTAATCCCATCATTGGCATTTGTGCTACATCCATCTTGGTTTTAACTGGCTCAAAACTCGGTACAACCACATCATCGTTCTGTTTGGTGAGTTGGTTATACAACCTTTGAGTATTGGGGAAGTTTGCCGCAGGAAGGGTCGGAAAACGACGATAAGGAACCGTATCTTCGTTAAATACTTCAGCATACTCCATAGTATTAAGCATAGCTCTAATAAAGGCACGAATACCCTGAGTAGCTAAAATTTGATTGTATTTACGAATTTCTTCTTGGTTTAAGGGTGCACGTCCGAGGAAGTGCTTGGTTCCCAATTCAATCACCTTGGTGTTGGGATATGGGGTGTAAAATTCTTTTAAGTAAAGGCTAGAACAACCCAAACCTTCTATGAATTCCTTGACTGTAATTTCACCGTTACCCAACTTACTTTCTAGATTCTTGAATTCCGCCGAAGAAGTGATGTAAGGTTCAACATCGCGTTCAAAAATCTGACGGTATGCAGCACGAATCGCATTTTTAACTGCGACCTTATCGTTCAGACCCGCAACTAACTTAAAGATTTTTGTTTGTTCCCGTTGTTTGGATACACCCTGGTTAATCCGGAATTGGATATCTGGTTCGCCCCGTTTATCAGCAACTGCACCCAATTCCACAAAGCGAGGTGTAACTTCTTTCACAACTTTGGGACCAATGTCAGGACGCATGCTACCGGGACGCATTTTCCGTAGTGCTAAACCCCCAGGTGTTAAATACCGTTCATAAGGAACCGTATCTTCACCAAATGCTTCGCTGTATTCCGTGCTGTCAAGAATTGCGTCAACTACAGCATAGAAACCTTTCTTTGCTGCTATATCAAAGTATTTGTTAGTTTCTTGACGCCCATAGGTGGGACGACCTAACAAACGACGATGAATATACTCGATCGCTTTCATTACATACAGCGATGTCCAGTACATCTTGCGGAAAACATCAGATTTTGCCAAAATACGGATGAATTCCCGTACAGAAATATCACCGTTTTCCAGTTTTATTTCTGCGACTTTTTGTCGTTGACCGTCATAAACATCACGTCCAAATACTTGTAGATAAGCACCTCTAATTACAGCCTGGGTAGAAATCTCGCTGTACTGAACACTTCTGGCTTTACTACCTGTACCGGGAAGTTGGTCTAAGCGGAATATTTTCTTTGCACCTAAAGAACCTGGGAACTCACCTCTAGCTCCGGGGTTACTATTTTGATTATTAGTTGGTGGTCCTTGGTGAATTAAGAGGCGCTTAGTATCCTTACCAAAGAAAGCCGGACTAGTGCTGGGATTGCGAGTTTCTTTGGAGAAAATAGCTCCAAACTGGATTTCTAATGGATCGTTTCCAGAACCATAAGGATGTTGGTCTGGTAATGGTTGGTTATAAGCCGCGAATGTGGTGATAAACTGGGGAATTTTCCGGAATGGTGCGCTGTAATTCAACAGATCTTGTTGCGGTCCCCAATTGCGACATTCTTGGGCTTCTTGACCCAAACCGCGAAGATAGGGTACTGTTTCTTCACCAAAATAATCGGAATATTCTTGAGAATCTACCAAAGCATCAATTAATGCTGGCAAACCACCCTTAGAAATAATGTCAAAGTATTTTTGTACTTCTTCACGAGAACTAGGACCGCGACCAAGGATATGGCGGAAAGCCAGTTCTAGAGCTCTACTATTAATGAAAGGTTCGTAAAATTGCTTGCGGTATAAAGGAGATTTACCAAGACGACGGACAAACTCTTTCATTGAGATGTCGCCATTTTTGACTTGGGATTCTAAATAAGAAATCGACTGACCGTAAGCACGGGTGATATCTCGTTCGAAAATCTGTCGATATGCAGCTTTGACTACATCAATTTTCTCACTCACAGATAAACCGGGCTTCATGACAAATTTGGGCCGGCGTTCTGCTGCGTTAAAGTAAATTTGAGGTAGTTCTAAGCCTTGTTGGTCAACGCTATCACGCTGGCGCACTTTATTTGAAGGGGTGGGTGCTTTGAATTCTCCAATCAAAACATCCATATATTGGGATATAATTTCCGTCGCTTCTGGGTCTTGACGGAAATAAGATAAAGAAGCGGCTTTTATTTCCTGTAATGCTACTAAAGTTGCATCTGTAGAACAGGCGTTCTCAATAATCTCTCGCAAACCCCTGGTATTTACAACCAAAATATTGGGGTCGCCAGCAACTATTGCGTAAGTACCATAACGTAAAAACCACGACAAGTCCCGCAAACTTTTAGCCATGTTGCTAGGACCATAACGAGTAACGTTAATGGGTCTAAAACCTGCTGGTGTTGGGCCACTAGGAGTATTAAAAATTGAGCGTAAATTTTCTAAAAACCCACCTCGCGTTTCCACGTAGGTAACGGTTCCTAATTCCATTTCTCTTTTGACATCCATTCCAGAACCAGTGGCAGCCATTGCCATTTCCGGCTCTGGTTCCCTAGGCTTTTCCAAAAAAGCCATTGGCGAACCACCAACAAAAATTCGATTGGCAGCCCGAGAGACAATTATCTCAGAATTATCTGTCAAAACTTTGGCAATTTCCAGCCGTTTTGCACCAGAAGCAAAATAAGTGCTTAACTCACTTAATTCCGCTCTTTCGAGAAAACGGTCTTGCTGTTCTGCTTGGGTAATTGTTGCCAAAGCTACAGTTTGATATAGTTGCGGACGCGCAACTGAGCTTCCACCACTTGCCTTAACACTCATCGGATTTGTAAAACTCCCATCATATTTTTCCTGTGTTAAGCCTGGATTTTTTTTGGGCTGGATACAAGGACTGCGCTACCGCTTTCCGAGTGTTGCCTTCCAGACTGCAAAAAAATAACCCAGTAGCTTTTAGATTAAAACTTTTTGAGATCTATCAGGGTCTTTATTAAGAATTATGTAGGTATTAAAATGAATCACGGTCTAATTTTGGGATGCTTCACATTTAAATTTTCCAACTTATCTGAGAAAAAGTCTAAATTTTGTGAGTAATGTTTGCAAATCTTCAATTTTCGAGGTTGGGGATTAGCGACTGGGGACTGGGGATTGGGGATTAAATATTAAGTATTAGTTGAAGATAAAGTAGCAAAAATAACTTTATCATGATTTATTTTCGACGATATATTAGAGAAGAATTTTGTTCTAACTGTGTACGGTTACGAACAGCGACAATGCGATCGTGATGGGGTGAGAGGTGACAAACTGGATCGGTTGCATTTTCATCTTGTGCGATCGCAAAAGCCTGACAGCGACAACCACCTCGATCAAGTTCTCGCCTTAGGACACCTTTTTCATTTGTAAGTTCGCAACTTTGACAAGGTTCAGGTATCCAGTCATCACCACGAAAACGGTTGAAAGCTGGAGATTCGTACCAAATCCATTCCAAAGAATGTTCGCGGATATTGGCGAATTCTAAACTTGGGATAATACTTGCGGCTTGACAGGGTAATCCATCTCCATTGGGTGTTACTACAATAGTGCGTTCTCCCCAACCTCCCATACAGGGTTTGGGATATTCTGCATAGTAATCGGGAATCACATAAATGATACCCATAGGGATTTTATTGCGCTTTCGAGCTGCAGTCACTGCTTGTTGAGCTTTTTGAAGTTGTTCGCGACTGGGTAATAAAGCTGCACGATTTTTAAAAGCCCAACCATAGTATTGAGTATTTGCTAGCTCTACACGATCTGCTTGTAATGTTTCGGCTAATGTGAGAATTTCTTCTATTCTGTCTAAATTTTGACTGTGAAGGACAAAATTAAGGGTTAGGGGAAATCCTAATTCCTTAACTAGGCGTGCAGCAATAATTTTTTGTTCGAAAGAGGTAATACCTGCGATTCGATCTGATTCAGGAGCGTGGCTATCTTGAATGCTGATTTGGATGTGATCTAAACCTAGTTCGCGGAGTTTTGTAGCTCGCGATCGCGTCAGTAGGGTTGCAGCAGTTACCAGGGTGGTATATAGTCCCAAACTTGCGGCTTTTTCAACCAAGATTTCTAAGTCTTGACGCAGTAATGGTTCTCCACCTGAAAGTCCGAGTTGTAGTACCCCTAAACTTCTTGCTTGCTCAATAACCTGCAACCATTGATTTGTATCTAGTTCTTGACGATATTTACTACTACCCCAATCTATGGGATTGGAACAGTAGGGACAAGCTAAAGGACAACGGTAGGTTAGTTCCGCAACCAAGCTGAATGGTCTATTCATGACGATGAGGAGGTGTGTGGGAGGTGTGGGAAGTGTGGGAAGTTGGGAAGTGTGGGAAGTGTGGGAGGTGTGGGAAGTGTGGGAGGTGTGGGAAGTGTGGGAAGTTTTAAATGATTAAAGGCTGCTATTTATTTCTATAGATTATTTGGCTTTTGATTTATTGCTCTCAAACCTAATTAATCCTCTTGCAGCAAGTTGGGATAAGAAAAGATTTACATCTGCATCAAGATTAGATGATGGATATTTCATGGTTAATGCTGCAATAATCTCACTTACGGTGTAGTTTTCACTTACGGTGTGGCGTTCGCAATTGCAAAGCTCCAAGATTGCTAGTGCTGTTTTATTTAGTACCAGAGTACCTTCAGGAAATAACAGGAATGATTGTTGTCTCACTTCATCCCAAAATAAACGCACTCCTGGAGCTAAATAAGGACAAGTGTCTGAATAGATTTTTATGAACATTTTGAAAATTAAATATTTTGGAAATTAAACATTTTGAAAATTAAACATTTTAAAAATTCGTTTATTTTATCTGTGGGGTTGGTAATTGGTAATTGGTAATGAGTAATTGGTAATTGTGATATCGATACCACCACTAGATATTCGAATGTTCGGGTTTTATTGTGACTGTTGCGTATTGACTCTATCGAGTGCAACTTGAAGTAATAAAGCTGTTCCTAAACCCCAAGCACCATTGAGCATTAATCCTGTTGCAATTCTTTTGATTTCCCAACCTCCAGCAAACGGCATACCTTTGAGGGGTGAAACAATAAATAAGAATACAGCAGTCGGAGCAACTGCTCCAAATAATAATGCAGTTAACCAATAAGATAATTTGTTGCGTAAAGGAAAAGTCAGAGCGGCTAATATAACACCCCAAACACCACCCCAAAATGATATTGATAAGATTACAGGGATCCCAAAAGGTTGAGTTGGGTTTGTTCGGTAAGGGGTAGCTTCAATAAAGTTAATCAAATTTAAAAGAGCTAACATTCCCTGATGAAACAGAATCACCGAAATAAATCCCGCTACAAAAGCGAAAAATAAACGTAAAATCTGATTCTGATGTCGATCTAACATTGGACTTAATTTTAGATTTTTAGTAATTAGATTTTTAGTAATCAGATTTTTAGTAATCAGATTTTCCTAGTCATTAATAATTGGACGCGTTTCACCTCGTTCAATTGCTTCCAATTGACTCCATAAGAGATCGCATTTAAAAGCTAAAGCTTCCACTGCTCGTTGCTGCATCTCAACTGTCTGACAGCGTTGTAAAACTAAATTTAATGCATAGCTTGCATCTTGTGGTGCTTGCTTTAATCGCACTCGAAAATAATCAAACCCAGCTTTGTCAATCCAAGGATAGTGTTTTTCTAAAGCAATCAGGCGATCGCGAATAGCATCAGGACCAAATAATTCTGTCAAGGAAGATGCTACAGCTTCGATCCAAGGTTTTGTTCTGCAAAAGTTAACGTAAGCATCAACCGCATAACGAACACCTGGTAATACTGCTTGTCCTTTCAGCATTTTTTCCCTCTCAAGTCCGACAGCTTCTCCAAGTTTCAGCCAAGCTTCGATTCCACCTTCCGAACCGGTACGTCCATCATGATCGATAATACGGCTAATCCATTCCCGACGTATATCCCGCTCGGGACAGTTTGATAAAATTGCTGCATCTTTTAAAGGTATACTTTGCTGATAATAAAAACGATTAAGTACCCAGCGTCGAACTTCTTCTGGATTTAGTTGTCCTGCATTCATACGTTGATGAAAAGGATGGAGATGGTGATAACGGCGATGTTGAGCGCGTAAATTGGCTTCAAATTCTTCTTTCGTCCAAGGTTGTTGGAGAATTTTTTCTGAAATATTTGAATCTGAAGTATTTGAATCTGAAATAGATGATAGTGGTGTTTGTAGTGACATAAATTTTTATAAGGGAACGGGGAACAGGGAACAGGGAAAATTTTTTCTAGATTTATATTTCTAAAGTCAGTCCGTCATAACCAATTTCAATACCTGCATCTTCTACTATCTGACGTTCGGATGAATTGGGAATCAAAATCGGGTTGGTATTATTTATATGAACTAATATTTTCCGTGGCTTTGAAGATTGCGATATTTTAGATTCGTCAGATTTTAATTTAGCAAGTTTCGTAATGCAACCATCATCACCAGAGAGTGGTAAATGTCCCATATCAAGAGCGGTACGAGAACCTATTCCCAATGATGGAAGTTCTTCATTTTGCCAAAAAGTACCATCGACTAAAATACAATCACTGTTTGCAAAGCGTTCTTGTAAAGAATCATTCCATTTTCCAAGTCCTGGAGTATAGGTCAGTACACCGCCAGTTTTACGGTCACGAAATGTTAAACCAATACCCCATATTTTAGGTTCATTATTTTTTTGACCTTCTTTAGTTTTTTTACTTTCTTGGTTCTCTTCACCCCCCTTAGTTTTTTGCATATATTTGGGAGGTTTAGTAGATAAGGGGAACACCTCAACATCTAGATCGGGAGAATCGGAGTTGATTGGTGTGAGACTTTCTCCTGGTTTGAGGGGAAACCATTCTACACCGCAGTAGTTTTGTAAAGTAGAAAAAAGTGGGTAACCAGTTGTTAGTGCGCGTTTAACAGAATCTGTACTGTAGACTTTTAAAGGTTGGGCGGACTCCCGCAATAGAATTAATCCGGTAGTATGGTCAATCTCACCATCGGTAAGTATGATTCCAGCAACAGGATTGGAACGCTTACTTTCGTTTAATGAAAGTTCAGTTGCTTCTGTTCGTAACATTTCCAATTGCTGACGTATATCAGGGGAAGCATTGATTAAAAACCAGGGACCATTATCAGACCTAACTGCGATCGAAGATTGCGTTAAACTTTTTGCTTCACTCCTACGTGCTTTCTGACAACCAGGACAATTACAATTCCATTGAGGAAATCCTCCTCCTGCTCCTGCACCCAAAATTTTGACTAGCATAGGATTGGTAATGGGTAATGGGTAATGGGTAATGGGTGATTAGTAATTGGTAATTATTTATTATTTCTTACTTCTTGTTTCTTACTCCTTACTTTTACTTCTTACTCCTTACTTCTTATTTATTTTCAAGGCGAATTAATTCTCCATCAGTCTGATCTGTCAATATATATAAAAAGCCGTCGGGACCTTGACGAACATCGCGCACGCGCTGACCAATATCAATAGATTTTTGGCTGACAACATTACCTTTCTCATCTAAATCAATGTGACGAACATCGCGAGATACTAATCCTCCTGCAAATAAGTCGCCTTCCCATTCTTTGAAGCGATTAGCTCGTTGAGCATCCGCGGAGCGAACGCCATTATAAAAAGCTAGTCCTGAAGGTGCGGTTGCAGGTGTCCAAACTATTTTTGGATCTTCCATCCCAGGACGAGACCGTTCCTGAGAAATCTCTCCTCCAGTATATTCCTTACTGTGGGTAACTACTGGCCATCCATAATTTTTCCCTGCTTCTACTAAATTTAGTTCGTCACCACCTCTTGCACCATGTTCTGTTGACCAAACTCTGTTGTTAACTGGATCGTAAGCAAGTCCCTGGATATTACGATGTCCGTAACTCCATATTGCAGGAGAAGCATTTGCAGTTTTTGCAAAAGGATTATCTTTGGGAATGGAACCATCATCGTTAAGGCGTAAAACTTTACCAAGATGACTGTTTCGATTTTGAGCTTGTTTGCGAATGAAATCGCCTTCTAGTCTAACTGGTGGGTTACCCCCATCACCAATTGCTAGCAACATGGTGCGATCAGGTAACCAAATAATACGCGATCCAAAGTGCTGTCCGCCTGACTTCGGTTGGGAGACTTCAAAGATTACTCGTACGTCACCTAATGTTTTACCATCAAATGTTGCTCTTGCAAGTCGGGTTCGATTGGCGTTATTACTTCCGTGAGAGTACGTGAGGTAAACATAACGATTTTTGGCGAAGTCTGGATGTAGCGAAATTTCCATCAATCCGCCCTGATTCACCGCAAATACTTCGGGAAGACCACCAACTGGGTTTGGATCGAGTTTTCCATCGCGTACAATACGAAGTCGCCCTGGTCTTTCTGTAATTAGCATAGCTCCATCTGGTAACCATGCCATACTCCAAGGGTGTTCTAAACCTTTAATTAAGGTTGTTTTTTGGAAGTTTTGAGTAGCAGTATTGGTACTTGCAACATTGGTACTCGATTCAGAATTTACTGATGAATTTTCATTTTCAGCAGCAGTGGAAGTATTGGGTACATTTTCGCAACCAACAGCAAACAAAGCGATAGCTATTATTCCAATAAACCACTTTAAAGGAGCCAACACACTCCCACCCCCTCATCAATAATTATTTTTATAGCCATTTGGAATGGGTTCCAGGCTATTTAAGCATATTTAAGTTTTAAATCTAGTCCTGATCGGATTTAGAAAAAACTTTCTTGCTATTGGAACCCTTATTCGATAATCTATCTAAATTCTTAATTATTGCCAGCGAGCGACATAAGCTGTCACTTCCATACATAGATCGATTTCTTCAAAATCCGGTTTTTCCCAACTTTCTGGATTGCGTATAGATTGACGAGATGTGGGAATATCTGGCTGAGTATCCCGATCATTTTTTTGAGAAGATAGCTTTTTTGGTGTAGTCATAATATTTACATCTACCTCGGCAATGAATCATTTACACCTGTTTGACCTTCTTTCTTGATGTTTTTGTCAGCGGTCGCACAAGTTATCAAATAATTACACTTTTTTATTCTGACAAACAAAAGTGACACAAGGATGTCAAAAGTATACTTTTTCTCTATGGATACTCAAAGGTTCTGTGGTATTTTAAATACTTGCTTTATATTTACCGAAATATGCTATTAATTGCTGCATTTTCGCCGAAAAACTTTCAAAAGCATTTTTACCTTTAAAATATTTTGTCCTTACAGAAAAATCACAAATTATTCAATTAAATACTATTTAATTTTTTTGTCCGGAGTAAATCCAATTTGGCTTGAGATTTGTATAACAGGTAAAGCCTATTATCAATTGACATCATGACTGTGAAGCAACAACACAACTTAACCGCGAAAATGTTGAAGCTGCTGGGTTTAGTCGGTGCTTTGGGAATTGCTATTACTACGGTAGCCTGTGGGAATCAAAATAATGTTGCTTCAGAGAGTGAAGCAAATAGTCAAACAAACGCAGTCGAGAATGTGAAACCTGAATCTATTCAGGTTGCAGATGTCAAGCCATTAGCGCAAGAATTACAAGGTAAGCCTGTACTTGTTGATATTTATGCCACATGGTGTTCGGGATGTCGCAAAATTAAACCTGCGTTAGACGCACTCAAACAGCAGTATGGTGATTCAGTTAATTTTGTGGTTTTGGATGTAACGGATAAGGGAACTACTGAAACTGCAGAAGCTAAAGCTCAAAAATTAGGTTTAGAAAGTTTTTTTGAAGCGAACAAAGCGAAAACAGCCACAGTTGGAATTCTCAATCCTGATACGGGTGAAGTATTGAAGTTATTTCAGAAAAATCCCAATAAGGCTGATTATGCAGAAGTTTTAGACTCTGCGATCGCTGCGCAGAAAGCCTCTTAGGCGTTTATCGCACAACTGAAATAAGGAGTATTTGGTAATGCTGGTGATGGGTAATTGGTAATTGGTAATTGGTAATTGTTTCTTCCCAATCCCAAATCGCCAATCCCAAATCGCCAATCCCTATTTCCTATTCCCTAATCCCTAATCCCCAATCCCCGATCACTGTAACCAACCATGAATCATCGTGAACGTTCTCATGACGACAAATTTGTAGCGTCTAATAATTTAGCGTCTAACAGTAGAGAACAAAATGAATCATCTTCCTCTAACTCAAAATTATCGAGTTTTAGTTTCTCCAAATTAAAGTCAGGAAAATTATTTCTACCCTGCTTTTTATTTGTAGGGACCATCATCATAATTCTATTTGGACAACAGTTCCAGGATTTGTATTTCAGACTTGAGGATCTGGTTTCTCAGATCCAAACTCCTTTCTCTCAATGGTTTGAAGCTCAAAATACTAGTAGCCCATTTATATTGCTTCCTTTAGCTTTTGTTGGTGGTTTAACTGCTAGCATTTCCCCTTGTATTTTGTCTCTACTTCCTGTTAATCTTAGCTACATTGGCACCTTAAAAATTGACTCTCGACGCGATGCTTTGATTAAAGCAGGTCTATTTGTTTTAGGAGCAATTACTGTATTTAGCTTATTTGGCTTATTTGCATCTTTTGCCTCCGCTGTAATGGTGGAATTTCGCGGACATGTTAATGTTGTCGTCGGCGTAGTAATTTTGTTAATGGGGTTGAGTTTTGCCGGTTTGATTCGGTTACCCTTACCTCAAAAGCAAATTGATATCCCCGTTGCTGGTCCCTATGGTGCTGGTTTAACCTTTGCTCTGGTAACTTCTCCCTGTGCTAGTCCCGTACTTTTTGCTGTTTTAGCTGCTGCTGCTACTAGTGGTTCTCAAGTCATTAGTACAGTAACAATGGTTTTTTATGCGATCGGTTATACAGCAGTTATTTTTCTGGCTAGTTTATTTACCGGTTTGGTCAAACAAAGTCGTAATTTGTTGAGTAAATCTGATTGGATTATTCGTTTGGGAAGCGCCGCACTGATATTAACGGGTGGTTTTTATCTCGTTACTGGCATTCAGTGGTTTATTTGATACAACTCTAGTATCCTAAACCCAATTTTCAGCATCAGTAGTGTTTTTTTTGAAATGAGTTTATCCAATCAGTCGGAAGCCGAATTGCTTCAATCAATGCAGTCAGGGGATTTGTCCGCATTAGGTGTTTTATACGATCGCTATGGTGAAGCAGTGTATCGTTTAGCCCTAAGAATCTTGGGAGAATCTACAGAAGCTGAAGACCTCACACAAGAAATATTTTTGGCATTTCTGCGTGATGATAAATATGATTCTAATAGAGGCTCGATAATTGTATTTTTATTAACTATGACTCGGTCCAGAGCAATCAACCGCTTACATCAAAAGCGATCGCAAGAGCGACTTTTGCAAAGATGTCAGCGTAGCACCCCCGATAGTACCCAAAATAATTTGATGGATAAGGTATCTCTGGGGGAAATTGCCGAAATCGTACGGGAAGCACTCCAAGAACTACCAGTAAATCAGCAAGAAGTTCTGAAGATGGCTTACTACGATGGACTTAGTCAATCAGAAATTACTAAAAAATTAAATATACCCCTGGGAACCGTAAAAACTCGGTCGCGCCAAGGTTTATTGAAGTTGAGAAAATTATTAAAGGATTTAGTAGATTAATTATGGAACGTGTTGAACTACCTCAAGATTGGGAAACATTACTTGCAGGTTATGTTTTGGGTAACTTGACTCCATATGAAGTGACTAAGGTCAAGGAGTATTTAGCAAATTATCCTGAGTTAACAACCCACATGAATAAATTACAAACGACTTTAGGTTTGTTTTCTTTATCACTTCCCAAGAATTCATCTTCTAAACCTTCTGACAGTTTACGTTCTCGAATACTTCAAGCTGCTGAGAATGAGTTTCAAAGAGAAGGAAGACCTTTCCAAGGAAATAAGGAAGAAACAGTAGCTTACGAAGAACAGGTTATGGACAATATAGTACAGGAAACAGGTTACCCAGAGCAGGAAATTCAAAGATTTTCCCCATCGTTACGTCGTTGGAGAAAAAAGCAAGTTTGGTTGGGACTTGTGGGAAGTGCAGCAGCAGGGTTAATTGCTGTGTTGGGATTTAGCAACTACCGCTTACATCGAGAATTATTAATTACTAAGTCCCATTTATCCCAATCTCAACAAAGGCTGGAATTATCACAATTAAAACAGGAATTAGCAGCTACCCGACAAAATTTATCTCGTTACGAAGAAACTTTAACCCTACTCAAAGAGCCTGATAATCGCCTACTAAGTTTAAAGGGGACAACTCCTAGTAGTGATTATTCGGGTAGTTTAATTATTGCTCCCAATTCCCAAAGTGCGGTACTGAGTTTACAAAACTTGTCTGCATTACCAGCAGAAAAAGTTTATCGCTTGTGGGCTTTTGTTGACGGGAAAAAAATAAAATGCGCTAAATTTACTCCTGATTCGGAAGGGAAAGTATTACAGCAAATACCATTGAAACAATGGGGAAGTACGACTGAAGTTTTTGTTACCATCGAACCGAAGGAAGGATTTACTTTACCCAGTGGAGAAACGGTAATGAGGGGAACGACTATTTGAGTAATGAGTAACAGGTAATAAGTAATAAGTAATAAGTAATAAGTAATGAGTAATAAGTAATGTTAGCGCAGCGGGGCGCGACAGCGCACAGTAATGAATTGTAGAGACGTAGCGTGCTACGTCTATCAGAAATTAGAAAGGATAATCGCGGTTAAATATGGGACTTAGGATTATACATATAATATTTTTGTATCTCCCTACTTCATAAAACTACAAACTGTTACAAATTCAAACTCAAATTCAAATTCAAACTCAAACTCAAAAACTACTTGCTCTTTAAAGACCAACAGTCTTACTTTTTGTTACGCTAAGCCAAGATTTACATTGAATTATAAGACTTGCACAAGCTAACGCTAAAATAGGGAAACTCGCATGCAGATCGAATAAAAACCAATAATTTAGGTTTTGAGTTATCCATTTGCTTTACTACAATTTACGTTCGATCTAACGTGTAAGATTGATGTAAATTCTATTACAAACCTCCCTGATGAAAGACTCTCTCCCAGAAAAACTAGAACTAAACTTGAAAACTAAGCTTGCTTATGGTGTTGGAGAGTTGGGAGGAGCAATTCCGAATAATATTTTGGTATTTTATGTCCTGTTTTTTCTGACTAATGTCGCAGGACTTAATTCTAGTTTAGCTGGTGGTGTACTTCTCGTTGCTAAAGCTTGGGATGCAGTCAACGATCCTTTAATTGGTTGGTTGAGCGATCGCACTCGTTCGCGACTTGGTAGACGTTACCCCTGGATGCTTGTTGGTGCTATCCCATTGGGGTTATTTTTCTTTTTACAGTGGGTTGTTCCACCAATTAGTAATCAGTGGTTACTATTTTCTTATTACACCGTGGTTGCAATTCTATTTTATGCTTCCATTAGTTCTGTTCTAGTCCCGTTTTCAAGTTTAGCTGCAGAAATTACTCGAAGTTATGACGAACGCACGAGTCTAGTTACGGTCAAATCTACCTTTTGGATTGGGGGTAGTATATTTGTTCTGGCTTTGGCTCAAGTAATATTTGCTCGGGTAGAAGCTCCTGCAAGCTATCTTATTCTTGGTGCTTGTTGTGGATTTCTAGCTACTTTATCAGTATATCTATCGGTTTTTGGAACTTATGAGCGTTACAAAATAATGCAAGGACAACGCCGTCAAGTTGAGGAACCGGAGAAAATACCAGTATTAAAACAAATCAAAATTGCCTTAAGTAATAAACCGTTTCTTTACGTAATTGGAATTTATCTATGTTCTTGGTTGGGGGTACAGGTAACCGCTGCAATATTACCTTACTTTGTGATTGATTGGATGGGTTTATCCAAGTCTCACTTCAGCCAAATGGCTCTTACTGTACAGGTATCAAGTTTATTGGCGATGTTTTTCTGGGGTGCGATCGCTCAACGTGTGGGTAAAAAAGCTATCTACTGTATGGGAATACCTTTAACCATTTGCGCCCAAGCTGGACTGTTTTTTATCCAACCGGGACAAGTTAGTTTGATGTATGTATTAGCTGTATTAGCAGGTGTTGGTCTCTCTACGGCTTATATTGTACCTTGGTCGATGCTTCCGGATGTGGTGGATTTAGACGAACTGAATACGGGACAGCGTCGGGAAGGGATATTTTATGGGTTTGTGGTGCAATTTCAAAAGTTGGGTTTAGCTGCAGCGTTGTTCTTAGTTGGGAGGATTTTAGACTGGGCTGGACTTATACCTGCGGTTGCATCTGAAGCACCACCAAATCAACCTAATTCAGTGTTATGGGCGATACGTTTAATTATTGGACCTATACCTACTTTAATTTTAATTGTTGGTTTGGTGCTGGCTTATTTTTATCCCATTACTCGTTCTAAGCATGAAGAAATTCTTTTGAAGTTGAAGGAACGAAGAGATGGTCAAGGTTAAAAATTATTACCTGCAAACTGCTAATATCAAGCACTTAATACTATTAATTGAACTATTGTTGCAGAATGATAGATTGGTAAATAACATGTTAACAACACGACAAAGCAAAATATCTCCCAATAGAGATAATTTAAAAATTTTTTAGGAAAAATATATGAAAAGCTTGAAATTATAAATAATAGCTTGAAAATAAAAAGTAATACTCCTAAAAAATTAATATATTGTACAAATAAAAATTGATATTTTTTAATACTCAGTATTAGCTTAAATGTCTTAATATCACTATGGAGTCACAGGAACAAAATGTAACTTATTTAACTTGACTTTTAATTTTGTACAGTATATAGAGTTGTATACACCAGATGAATGATACTCACAAATAAATTATACAAAATTTTATTAGTGGGTCAGCCTCATCTGAGATATATTCTCTATCTCTAAGATTAGAAAATAGATACAAACAATAACTTCAAAAGCTTTGACTTGCCAGTTATTTATGATGGACAAGTTTCTAAACTATGGTCGTCAATATCCAGTAGATTTGGCAGTGAAGATATAGTTTTTTGAGACAAGCATAAACTGTGCTTGGAAGATTATGCATCAAGTACTCAATCTGCATTCTATAAAAGAAGGAATCGTTTCATATGTTTGACGAAGATAATTCATTAAATGATCGAGATGCTTTTTGTAAAAATCTAAATGAAATATTGGGAATGAATTTAGCTGATGATATAACAACAAAACTACTGGATGGAGAAGATTTATCTGTTAATGAATTGATCAAACACCACAGCCTTTCAGATATTGGTAATGCTTTAATCCGTTTAAATGATTGGTGTCCCCGAAGATGTCAACACGATTCAACAAATTGTAAGTGTATTTTAGGATGTTGTTTCCAGCCCAACAAGTTACCACCTGCACCTCGCAAACAGGAAACAGACGATATTTTACCTTGACTTACACTTTTCAAACTAAATTAGTGTGTAATATGTTATAAGTATAACTCTTGAGTAACTTATATTGTACAAATATTTCAAAGTTACCGATATGTATCCAATCAACTTATTAATTAAGATTAGAGATAGTTGATGCTAGTTTAGAGGTAAAAAATATAGTTCATCAACCTTAATAAAGGTACTTTTTAATACAATTCAAGACATTTGAAAGCTATTAGGACTTACGCAAAATCTACATAATTACGTCATTAAGAGGGATAGCATTCGCGGAGCATGTCTGTTAGGACTCGGCGCTCATAAAACTCTGGGTTGCTTCCCTGAAATCCATTTCGGTCACAATGACAAATCTTCGTTGTGTAAGTTCTGGCTATATTTTAGGAGCTTTGAATCAAAAATTTTAATTTTATTTTTATTAAGTAGACCCTATGTACGGGAAAAAACTTATTAAACAGTTTTTCAAATTTCAACATAGCTTCTTTGAAAGTACTTATCAAGACACTAATATATGTGGAGTTAGTTGGAAAAATGCTAACTTATCTCAAAAAGTTTTTGTTGGATGTCATGCAGGATTACCGTTAATTCAAGTGACAGTTAAAACATTAACTTTATTTGTATTACTAAGTTTTTCTGGATTTTTGGCAGCATTAGCAGCTATTTTTTCTACAGGCTTGCTTAATCCAAAAACTGATTCTTTCCTTCTTGGTATTGCAATTGTATTTTTAAGTCTTTTTGGACTTGTGATTACTTTTAAACGAGGTTTCTCAGTATTTTTGGTATTAAGTTTAGCAACATTGGCTATCTCTGGCATCATAATTTTGTTTTCTAATGTCCCTTCGATTATTAATTCATTTCTCTATATCCCTGCCACAGTAACTACTGAAGTTCTATCACTTTGGTTAAGCAGTATCACAATTTCTGCATGTCAAACTTTATCTAAAAGAATATTAATTAGTGGGGTTTTATCTGCTCTAATAGGTGTAATAAGTGCTCTGATACTGGTTAATCAATTAAATATTTTAATACCTGACTGGTTAGATTTTGTCATAGCTATAAGTATTTTATTAACTGCAATATCTATCGGTTTGAATGTATTTAAATCCAACAGTAAATTCCCAGGAATTGCAAAATTGGCAATTAATTTGACTGCAATTGGAGGAACTTCATTTCGATGTGCAAACCTCACCGATGCAAATTTTTCTGATTCTATTCTCAAACATACAGATTTTCGTGATGCAAATTTAACACGAACGTTTTGGCATAATGTAAAAGGTTTAGAATTTTCCCGTTTAGGAACAACTTATCTTGCAAATTATCAAATCCGTAAATTAGTCACAACTCTTCAAGGACAAGACCAAAAATTTGACGGATTGAATATGGAAGGAGTCAATCTAAAAGACGCAAATTTGCAAGATGCTAGTTTTATTGGAACAAACCTTAATCACTCCATTTTACGAAATGCTGATTTGTCTAGAGGTATCTTGAAGCAAACACAACTGGATGGTGCAGACCTCACAGGAGCAATACTCACAGGAGCTTACATTGAGGATTGGGGAATTACAAGTACTACCAACTTGGAGAGCGTTCGTTGTGAATATGTTTTCATGCGCTTACCAACAAAAGACGACCCAAATCCATTAAGAAAACCTGATAATCTTCGGGAAACTTTTGCTGATGGAGAGTTTGTTGATTTTATCAAACCTTACTTCGATACTCTCGATCTCTACCACAGTCAAGATGTAGACCCCCGTGCAATTTCCATTGCTTTGAAAAATTTGTCAGACAACCATCCGGAAGAAGAACTAGAGTTTGTAGCAATGGAACGACGAGGTCACAATGGCTTGAATCTGAGGTTTAAAACTAGACCTGGAGCAAATAAGTCTGAGTTGAGTAATGAATATTTTGCCAATTATGGTCGGATAAAAAAAGAGTTACCGATCGCAGTTCAATTAAGACTAGCTCAACAAGATGCTGAGATTAGCACTCTCAAAGGTACGATTGAGAAGTTTATTCAGACAAGAACAGTTCAGACAGAAACTATTCAAGTGATTCAAGGAGAAATGGTTGTGACCGAAAATAGAGGAATCAATATTAACGCAGATGGAAACATCAACGATATCAGTAGTCTAGTTGGTGGTGATTTAAGCGGGGTAATGAACTTAGGAACAATTAGCGGTAATGTTAGTAATGCAATTAATCAATTACCAGATAAATCTGAATCCGAGCAACCCAACTTGAAAGAACTTTTGCTTCAGCTTCAAGAAGTGATTCAAAATGATGGTGAGTTACTCGATCCAGATAAAGCTGATTTACTAGAGCAAGTTCAAGCTCTCGCAGAAGCTAAGCAAGTGGACGAACCGACGAGAAAACAAGGACTAGCACGCAAAGCAATGAAAATGTTTGATGCAACCTTAAAGAGTCTTCCTGATACGGCTAAGGTTGTGGAAGCATGTAATAAACTGTTACCGCTAATATTGAAAGCTTTAGGGCTTCCTGCATAGTTTTTTGGGTTTTGTTTTCCCTTTTTTATCGCTCTAGCTTTAACTCCAATTAATGCACGAAGTGATCGAGCAACACTACAAACAATTAGATATCAATGAGTGTTAGGTATCTGATGTATACAAAAATTATCATTGCTTTCTTTAACCATCTACAAATTTTTTCCGAGCATAATCTTGATTTGATATGATTTGGTGACAACGTCCGCTTTTTCTCACTAATTAATCCGTAACCGGTGATACTAGTAGTTCGCCAAGCAAACTTTGCGGGGTTAAATAGCAGGATAAAACCGTTCAAATTTATTTCTGGCATCCGTAGTTTTAAAGCGCCAGTTTACAGTTGCGCGTTCTTCATTGCGTCGTTTCTCCCAAGCAGCAATTTCAGATTTTAATATTTGTACTTTTGGAATTCTTCGCTCTAAGCACTGACGAGACAAAACTGATAGTTCAATTTCTACTTGATTTAACCAAGAAGCATGTTTTGGTGTGTAATGAAACTCTAATTTTTGTATTATTCGGCGTGCCTCTTGTGGCTCAAAAACTTCATATAATGCGGCCCGATTATGTATATTTAAATTATCAACAACCAAACGAATTACTTCAGCCTCTGGACAGTAAATATCAACTAAATTCTTCATTTGCTTTGCAAAATCTACTTTGGAAGACGCGCGGCATGCGCCACGAACGTGCGCCGCTGGGTAACTTCAATATGTCGCCAACCTACTAATGGTTGAAAATATGCAAATAAGTTAACGTTACCGTTTCTTTTATACTCAAAGTCATAACGTTCCGGTTGGTCTGGTTCTGGAGGTAACGGCGTTCTAACTTCTTCTATCAGTTGATATGGAGTCTCATCAAAGCAAATTACTGGACGTTTTGGGTCGTAAGGCTCATTGTATAAATCCAACACATCTTCCATCCTTAAGATGTACTCCGAGTTGACTTCAGAAATACACCACTGTTCCCTTAACCAAGGTTTTACCTCGTTTTTTTTAGGGTTTGACGCACTGTTTCGTCAGAAACTGAGTCTACCATACCAAGACTTACAAGTTGATCTGCTAAAAGCTGCATCGTCCAACGAGTACGTCCTCCTGGTGGAGTAGAACAAGCTGTGGCTATCAAAAATGCTTCTGGCTTGCCATCAAGTTTGCGAGGTTTCCGTGGGTGTGGACGGTCTTTTATCGCATATTCTAATCCCCCCACTACGAATTTTTCACGGGTTCGCTCAACGGTTGAAACATTGACTCTTAGATTTGAAGCGATCGCTGCATCTAAACATCCTTCATTCGCCATAATAAGAATTTTGGCTCGGGTAATAGTTCTTGCTTTGTGCTTACCTTTTCTAGTTACCGATTGTAAGTATGATAACTCTTCTTCGCTTAAATCCACGATGTATTTTTTCGCCATGATGCTGCCCTGAACTCTATGTTTTTAAGTAGTTTATCAGCATCCGCTATTACCAGGCAAAGTTGACTTGGTAGACTACTAGTGTCATTCAGGTTCGTACTCAAGATGTTTTGCCTGTCAGTATCGAAAATCTAGTTATTTCAGCCCTTAAGCAGTTTGAAACACAATTAAATAATGGTGCTTTAGTTACTATTGACCAAGCTACGTCTCGAGTGCGGATTTTACCAATTAGACGTGAATCAAAATGAATTAACTGTTATATTTGTAACTTAAAATTCATAATCTAAAACCCAATATCTAAAATTCCCAAATGCTTGAACAAGCCATAGAAGATATTATCCGCAATCAACGCCCATATTACCTACCACAAGGAAACCCTATCAAAGGCGTTGATAATCAATATTGGCTAGTTTTCAAGCATCGGGATGCTGACAATCTGCTGCATAACTTCATCACTTTTTTAGGTATTGGTGATAAACACGCTCCAGAAAAATTGCTGCGGCTCGACCCTAAAAACGCTAATATTTTTGAATATACTCCCCTTCAAGAAGGAAATTTACCTAGCGTAACTTTATTAAGAACTAGCAAGTTAGATATTATTGAAAAATTCCTTAAAAAAGAAAGTGTTACTCAAGAAAAATCATTACTAAAAAATAATTTTCGAGAACTTAAAGGTTGCCGTCGTAAATTCAATTTACCAGATGAGCTAGATAAATATCATCCTTTAATTTCTAATATTTTAGAACGCGCTAAAATCTATCGTCGTTCCACTGGCTATTTTGATAGCGATATTCTCAAACTTTATCAACAGCCCTTACAACAAATTGTACAAACGGGAAGTCAAATTCGCCTGTTAATGGATTGGATGGGGTTTACTAAAAAAAGAGATATTAAAGAGCTAGAAAAACTACAAAACCCCTACTATCGTGCCGAATTTACCCAACGAACTCTAGAGAAATTCCTCCAAGGTTTGTCAGATAATGCCTTTTCCGGTACAGAAATTATGGCGGAACTGGTACGTCTAGGATTTTTACGAATAAAGCTCGTGAAAATGGATTCGGGACGAGCAATTTATCACAAGAAAACTGGTATTTTTACAGATGATCTAGAAAATCATATTCTGCATGAAGGTTCGGATAATTTCACCGTCGCAGCCCATTCTAGAAATGCAGAAAGCGTTACATTTTTCTACTCTTGGGAATCTCTAGACTCAGAAGCAATTAATAATAGTATTCGCCAATTTGATGCTGAATGGCAGCGAAAAGATATTACATTTGATATCAGCCAAGACTTTTTACAGCAAGTACTAAAAGAACGTTCTCGACGCTTCCAAGCTAAACAACCCACAATAGAATCTGTTAATCCTGATCGATTAACTCCAGGAGAAACCACCACAGTAGAAATAACGGGTACAAACTTAGATAAGGTAGAAGAGATTCAAGTTAAAGATGACGAGCTGGTAAAAGTTGATATTGATCGCAAAAAACCTGAATCCATCGTCGGTAAAATTAAAGTACATCCCGATCGCCCACCAACTAAACTTAATAATTTTCGAGTCAAAACCAAAACGGGTTCTTACAACACATCCCCAAAGAAACCAGTTTCCGTCAGTAAATCTTTAAAAATTCCTGAATACCCAGAAATTCCCGGATTTAAACAAGCCGTAGAAATTATACTCGCAGGTAAACACGGCACACCAAAAGATTTTCAGTATTGGTTAGCACAGCAACGTCCCCATCAATTCCAAGTAGAAAGTAGCGATCTACTAGATCGGCTAGTTTACCAAAATATCTTATTTGAACATCAAAAATCCGGCGCACAACATTGTCTGCGGGTAATGCAAGGGTTTGGCGTTGCAGTCTGCGCTGACGCTGTAGGGCTTGGTAAAACTAGACTTGCAGCGACAGTTGCTAAATTATACCAGCAAGATAACACCACTGCTAAAATCGCCATCATAGCCGCCAAAAAACTGTTTCCTAACTGGGAGCGAGAAATGGCAGAATTAGATTTTAAGTCGAATGACTACGAACTCTACAACAAAAACCTGATGAGTCGCAAAGGTAATAACTTTCTGACCGACTTCAATCGTTACGGTGGTCCCGACTTAGTAATTATCGACGAAGCACACGAAGGTATCCGCAATTATAGGAATCGCATTCATAAAACCTGCTTGCAAGTTCAAGAACAAGATAAAAAAGTAGGAAAACAACGACATTTTTTACTTTTAACCGCTACCCCCTGGAATAATCGACGAGAAGATATTTACAATATTCTTTCTCCTTTCCTCAATCGTCCACAAGGTTTTAAGGAATTAGGTTTTCAGCATGAATTAGTAGCATGGTTTCAAAATCGAGAAACTGGTATCGAAAATTTTACTGACAACACAGAATTATTCCGTCGTACTTACCGAGAACTGTTTCTACAACGTACCCGTAAAATACTGCGGGATGCTACCCCAGACCTGAATTTATATGCTAAACGAGTCGCTCAATGGCTACCCGTACAATTTGAACCTACTACAGAACAAGCTCTAGACCAAATTTTTACCCAGTTTGAAGACAACTTATATATTCCCTTTTCCGATCCCATTCGCTACCTGACAAGTAACGTAGAACAACGTAGTTTGCTCGGTAACCAGCGCCGATTCTTCCTACAACGGGCGGAATCTAGTATGTATGCACTAAGACGTACAATCAAAACCTTTGGGGATAAAATTCGTCAACTCCAACAACGCTTAGAAGCTGTTTCACCAGATGCAGATGGGTTAAAAGAATTTTTATTGATTCACTATCGTTTTCAGTCAGAAAATAAAACCAATCAAAATAATTTTTTAGACCTTGATGACAAAGAGGTGTGGGACGAAGACTATGAGGAAGAAGAGGAAGAAGAAGAAAATAATCAAGAAAGACAACAAAAACGCCAAAAACTCCTGAGTGCGATCGACACAGTTATCGATAAATTACATCAAAATAAAACAGAAGCACAAAGAATTTATCATAAAATTCTGGCAGATTGTGAAGACGACCTGCAAAAACTAGAACAAATTCAAAACCTGTTGTCAGGTGAGTTTGTCCGCGACCATAAGCGAGAAGAAGTTACCAATAAAGTTAAAGAACTGATTGCTAAAGGTCACAAAGTACTTTTAATCTCTACCTTCAGCGATACAGTCATCGATTATTATCACTACATGACCCGAGATAGTATTATTAGTGATAAAGGTATTGCGATCGCAATTGGTGCAACTAAATATTACTACCCAAATAATTCAACAACTCCAAAGATATTTAAACCACATAATATTTACAAAGACGATAGACATAGAACAGGTGTAAAACGTAACGAGGTTTTTCAATTATTTGCACCTGTAGCCAATTGTAAAAAACCAGAACAACGACCCAATATAACAGAACAAATATCAGTTTTAATTGGTTCAGAAACTCTATCAGTAGGTCAAAATCTCCAAGACGCAGACTATCTGATTAATATCGACCTCCCTTGGAACCCAATGATTCTAGAACAGCGAATAGGTAGAATTGATCGCCCCAAACAGCATCATACCGAAAACATTTATATCTATTACGCTAACAGTGAAAACCAATTATTAAGACAAGCTTCTCGACTTGCTAACCTTAATAAAAAATTGGTAGGTGAATTAAACCAGCAAGATGGAAAGATATCCATAGTAACTAAAGTTGATAACTTGGGAGCTTCCATATATGGCGATACTTTATTTGATGATGAAGTCCTACCCGGATATATTAACTTTCTTAACAGCTTAGTTAAAGCCAGAAAACTAGAGCAAAATAACCTTCAAGAAGAAGCTTATACAAAACAAGAAACTAGCAGCGACCTCTACACTCAAAATGAAGTTTTATACGCAGAAGAATTAAGTAAACTACTCAAAGAATTGGGAGAAGACTATCAAGCAAATCCGATTACATTAGGTCGTCACAACGGAGAAAAAGAAGAACCGTCAGGATTACTCGCATTAACGCTAGAATATTTTGGACCTAATGGAGAAGCAATTCCAAATCAAACCCAAACAATCTTTTGGAACGACCAAACCGCAGAAAAAGATGGTTACGGAATAGCGATCGCTACAGCTTTCAAAACACGAGATGCAGGTGATGTATTCTCTACCAAATATCTCATGAAAAATGTGGATAAACTCTACAAACAATTAATTGAAGTTAAAAGAAAGTTGACAGCAGAACTAAAACAAGAAGAGATATTAGAAAATGTTAATATGACCTCAGAACGTATCAACTCAATCAAAAAACGGCTGAAGAGATTGGATGCTCTCCCAGAAGGATTAAAAGCGACAGAAGTTAAAGATAGTATCAAAAAACTTAGTTCCCACAAAGATATAAAACAAGTTCAAAAACTACTAAGAGAATACACAGAAGGTACTCAAAATAATTTAGATGATAAAAATTTTATAGTTCAATTAGTGCGAGATACTGACAAACTTAGCTTGCTTCCAAACTATGGTATTAAAGCAACAAGTTTAAAGGTTTCATTAGCTGCTATTTTAATGAGAGTTTAATAGTTACTTAAGGCTTAATGTTTAATATTTAACAAATTTTCACTTAGCCTTTTCCTAAAATTTCATCAACATTAATCTTGATATCGGCAAACGCTTGGAACCTTTTCCCGTAATTTATTATGGCTTCATTATCAAAACATCAATAAACAATATTCAAATCAATAATATTCAAATAAATACTCAAACAGGTACGTTACGGCGCTTTTAAGATTTCGCATCAAGCAATTATCTGGACTTGCGCCTAACGCACTCTACCGCGCATATCTTGCGAAGAAATAAAATTAAACTGTCAACTTCCAAGCTGCTAAATCTGCTAAGGAGCGATCGCGATATTTTCCGTAACGTTCTCGTTTGTTTTTGATTTTTTTACCTAAGTCTGGAATAATACCAAAATTTGGTGGCATTGGTTGGAAATGTTTGGGAGAAGCGGAACTGATAAATTCAAATAATGCTCCCATCATAGTTGTACCTGGAAGGCTCACAGCTTCTTTACCTAAAGCAATTCTTGCAGCGTTGGTACCTGCTAACCAACCACCTGCAGATGCTGCAGTATAACCTTCTGTACCAATTAATTGTCCTGCAGCTAGTAACCTTGGGCGCTCTTTAAATTGTAATGTTGTCTGCATTAATTGGGGTGCATTAATAAATGTGTTGCGATGCATTACCCCCAAACGGACAAATTCGGCATTTTCCAAACCAGGAATCATCCTAAATACTCGCTTTTGTTCCCCCCAACGCAAGTTAGTTTGAAACCCTACCATATTCCACAGTTTTCCGGCTTTATCTTCCTGTCGTAATTGCACGACAGCATAGGGACGTTCTTTCTTTACATCACCATCACTTGTTGGGACAGGAGGATTTTCCCAAGTACCCCAGCCAGTAGGAGAAGGAGGAGTTAAACCTACGGGCTTTAAAGGTCCATAACGCATTGTATCTTCACCCCGCAGCGCCTGTTCTTCAATGGGGAGACAAGCTTCAAAAAACTTGGCGTTTTCCCGTTCGAAGTCTTTTAATTCTACTTGTTCGGCGGTACGTAGTTCTTGCCAAAATCTCAGGTACTGCTCTTTATTCATAGGGCAGTTTAAATATGCTGCTTCACCTTTATCATAACGGGATGCCATAAAAGCAATATCATGATTAATTGATTCCCCAACAATAATTGGACTTGCTGCATCAAAGAAACTGAGATATTCCATTCCTGTAAAGCGGTGCAAGTCTGCGGCTAGATCGGGACTAGTTAGGGGACCTGTAGCTAAAACAACAATTCCCTCAGGGATAGCGCGTAACTCCTCACGACGAAGGTCAATTAAAGGATGATTAGCCAAAGTCGAAGTTAAATCTTGACTAAATACACCTCGATCCACAGCCAAGGCTCCACCAGCTGGAACCTGATGCTCATCAGCTTTAGCAATCACAATCGAACCAAGTTGACGCAACTCTTCATGCAACAAACCTGCGGCGCGATCGCTAGCCATGGCTCCGAAAGAATTGCTACATACTAATTCTGCAAGATATTCGCTATGATGCGCTCCACTGAAACGATTCGGACGCATTTCATAGAAAATTACTGGTATTCCAGCTCGAGCAATTTGCCATGCTGCTTCAGTTCCTGCAAGTCCCCCACCAATTACTGTAACTGTTTGCTTGTCCATGTTTTAGTTCTTAGTTTTACTTCTTAAGATTCTGGTTTCTAATATTCCAGTTTCTAATATTCCAATTCTTAAATAAGAGTTCTGGAGTTTAGTTTTTCATCTATATTTTGATCTATGGGGAAATTTATCCATGAGGAAATAATTATACCTTAGCCAAACAATTTGTCTGGAGGCGACATGGTGGTATTTTTTTAATTACCTTCCATAAGATTAAATTTTTCACAGATTTATACTTTATCGAATTTAGTTAATTTTTGCAGGGCAAAATAAATATATAGATTTGCAGGGCAAAATAAATATATAGATTTGCAGGGCAAAATAAATGTGTAGATTTGCAGAGCAAAATAAATGTGTAGATTTGTAGGGCAAACTAAATATGTATAACTGAACTTGTAAATCTTGATTTGTAAATATTCGAGAGTTCGAGGATTTGAAAAGTCAGATTTTTGAGTCTTGATAATTAGCGTCGCTGAATAGATATTATTCCGCAAGTGGTGAAGGTAAAATATAAAGCCGAAAATCAATGATTGGGATTTTGTAATGTAATACCTATAACAACTCAATCCCATAAATGAACAAACAAGAAAAAATCGAGTAAATAAAAATATTGTCCCTTAACTAAATTAATCGCTTCAAGAGTAGATAAATTGCCTAATTTAACGCTTAATAGGCTGTTGGTACATAAAGATTAAAAAATTGATTCTGGAGTGTGGGTTTGTGGAAAATTATCCAAATATTCCCCCCTAATCCTCTTCTTTCCCAGATCCCCATTTTTTTTAGGAAGTTTAAACAATATCCTATTGCCACTCATAAACCAATAGAATCATCGCAATAGTTTGTTTATTCTCTGATTATGAGAATAAAAAATAGCCCAATCGAAAAAAAAACATTTAAAATATTGTTAACATTTGTAAAATTAGTTCCTTAAGGACTAGAAACATAATTTTTGTCTAGTTAAACTAACAATAACAAGCAAATATAATTTAATTTCTAAGTTCTAATAAAATTAAGGTGTGGCCTAGAAGCCTAGATGATTCCAATACAGCTTTCTCTGAAAAACTTTTTGAGTTATCGTGATGCAACTTTGGATTTTCGCGGGTTGCATACAGCTTGCATATGTGGTTCTAATGGTGCTGGAAAATCGTCTCTGCTCGAAGCTATTACCTGGGTAATTTGGGGCGAGAGTAGAGCAGCTTCGGAAGATGATGTCATTCAAACTGGAGCGAAAGAAGTTCGGGTTGATTTTACCTTTGAAACTAACCAGCAAGTTTATCGAGTTATTCGCACCCGCAATCGAGGTTCTACTAGTGCGCTGGAATTTCAAATCGAAACTCCCAAGGGTTTGCGAGCAATTACAGCTAAGGGTTTAAGAGCAACCCAGGAGTTAATTGTAGAGTATATTAAGTTGGATTACGATACTTTCATTAATTCAGCTTATTTGCGTCAGGGACGAGCTGATGAATTTATGCTCAAACGCCCTTCGGAACGTAAGGAAATTTTAGCTGAGTTACTGAAGCTTAACCAATATGATGAATTAGAAGATAGAGCAAAAGAACTTTCCCGCCAATTTAAAGTTCGGGGAGAGGAATTAAAACGCTCTTTAGAGTCAATTAAAACTCAATTACAACAGCGTTCGGAAACTGAGAATCAACGCCGAGAATTAGAAGTACAAATTAATCAGTTTCAGCAACAGCAAGCATTAGATAATGTGGAACTACAGAGTTTGCAAGTAGTTCAGCATCAAAGACAAAATTGGGAAGAGCAGTTAAATTTTGTTCGCCAACAGTTGCAAAATTTGACCCAGGATTGCGATCGCTTACACCAAGATGAATCATCAATTGGTGTTCAGCTATCTCAGTTAACAACAATATTAAATCGCCAAGCTGAAATTGAAGCGGGATATAACGAATATCAAAACCTGCAATCCCAAGAAGAAGCCATGAGTGCGAAATTTGAAGAATACACTCGTGCAGGACAAATTCAGCAACAAAAACAACAGCAATTAGCGAAGCAAGTCCAAGCTTTAGAACGACAAATTCAACAAGGACAAGCACAGTTAGAAGCTTTAATTCAACAAGAGCGAGATATTCAACAAACGCTGAGTAAATCTAATGAAGTTGAAGTTGCATTAGAACAACTGAATGCGGCTCGCAATCGCCTCAAATATTTAGATGATTTACAATTGCAGGTTTCTCCCCTACTGCAACAAAAGGCGACATTGCAAAGCCAGTTAGACCGGGTACATGCTGGGATCGTTGCAAAAATCGAGCAACTACAAACAACCCAACATCAACTGCAGCATCATTCCCAACGCCAAGGACAATTACAACAAGCGGTGGTGGATGTAGCAACCCAGATTGAAGAAATGGAGAAAACCCGAGTTTATCTGCAACGGGTACAGGAAAAAGGACAGGAACGCCGCCATTTTATGGAGCGCTTACAAGCCCAACAACGGGAATATGAAAGATTACTGGGCGAACTTGAGCAAAAATTGCTGATGTTGCAAAATCCTGATGCTAAATGTCCTTTATGCGAACGTCCCTTAGACGAACACCACTGGAATCGAGTAGTAGATAAAACCAAGCTAGAATATCAGGATACTGAAGGACAATTGTGGGTATTTCGGGAACAAATGGCGGTTTCTGACCGAGAAATTCAGGTCTTGCGTCAGGAATATCGCGAAGTTTCGCAAAGATTATCTTGCTATGATCGACTGCGGGAACACAGAGGACAATTAGCCGCACAGTTGGAATCTTCTGCAGATGCTCAACAGCAATTAGCAGAATTATTTGCAGAGCAGGAAAAATTAGAAAGAGCATTGCAAATCGGTCAATATGCTCCCGATACCCAAAACCAATTGATTCAATTAGAACAACATCTCCAAGAACTAAATTACAACGAACAAGACCACGTTCTTGCTCGCAGCGAAGTAGAAAGATGGCGTTGGGCTGAAATTAAATTAAGCCAAATTAAAGAAGCAAATAAACGTCAGAATCAGATTGCACAACGCAAACCACAACTTGAGGCGCAAATTGCTCAGTTAGAAACAACAATAAAACAAGAACAAGTTAACTCGGAATGTGCGAGGGAAATTGCTGCACTCGATGCTCGCATCAAAGAAATTGGTTATGACAGAGAAACTCACAGTCGACTGCGTGGGACTCTCAAACAAGGTCAAGCTTGGCAATTAAGCTACCAACAATTACAATCTGCACAGCAACAATATCCTCAATTGCAGGCTAGAGCGCAAGAATTAAAAGCTGCTTTACAAGCAAGATTGGGAGAAAAACAGCGTCTAGCAACTCAAATTACTGATATTGTTAAGCAACTGGAGCAAACAGCAAATCCTGCATCCCAAATTCAGGCTTTAGAACAAAAAATTGCATCAAGGCGTCGTCAACTAGATGAATACCTTTCACAGCTAGGACGTTTAGAACAACTCGCTCATCAACTACAAACTCTGCAAGCACAGTCGGAACAGCAGCAAGAACAATTACAAAATTGTCGCCAACAACACCGCATACATCAGGAGTTAGCCCAGGCTTTTGGTAAAAATGGCATCCAAACCTTGATGATTGAAAATGTTTTACCCCAGTTAGAAGCTCAGACAAATAATCTTTTAGCAAGATTGAGTGCAAATCAACTGCACGTACAATTTGTCACTCAAAAATCTACAAAGCGGAGAAGTAAAAAGAACGCTAAATTAATCGACACCCTGGATATTTTAATTGCTGATGCAAAAGGAACCCGTTCCTATGAAACTTATTCCGGTGGTGAAGCCTTCAGAATTAATTTTGCAATTAGGCTTGCTCTTGCTAAACTTTTAGCTCAAAGAGCTGGCGCAGCATTACAGTTACTAATAGTCGATGAAGGCTTTGGTACCCAAGATGCTGAAGGTTGTGACAGGTTAATTGCTGCAATTAATGCGATCGCGCCTGATTTTGCTTGTATTTTGACAGTTACTCACATGCCTCATCTTAAGGAAGCTTTTCAGGCGAGAATTGAGGTAAATAAGACTCAGCAGGGTTCGCAAATTCGGTTATCGGTTTAATTAAATTATTGCAGAAGACAGGAGACAGGATTTATAATCATTCATAACCAATGGTAAGGGTCAACATTACACCAAATACCACAAGCGTTTAAATCTTTTTGAGCTTTATTGTGACTGTTTTTAGCTTGCTGATAATCTGGTTTGATTTTTATTGCTTGCTCAAAAGCTCGAATTGCTTGTCTGTATTTTTTTTGTTGATGTAAGGAGTCACCTAAATAATACCAAGCTGTGGCATTACCTGGTTTTAAATCAGTAGCTTTTTTTAATGCTTTGACTGCATCTTCGTAGCTGTGTAAATTACGTAGTGTTTTTCCTTTATTAAACCAAGCTAAGCCAAAATTTTTATCCAATTCAGTTGCTCTCTTATAATATGGGAGGGCTTGAGAATCTGAATTTAAACTACTGAAGTTTTCACCAATTGCGTTCCAGATATCAGGTTGGTTTTCTGCGACTTTTAATGCTTGGGTGAGTGAAATAGTAGAATCATGATATCTTCCTTGTTTCCGGAGAATTTTTGCTCTACCTTTCCATGCATCCTGATTATTTTGATCTTTTTCAAGCACTTTGTCATATATCTCTAAAGCTGCTTGATTGTTGTTTTGCTCGTCAAATATTTTAGCCATTGCATTGCGAGCGTCGAAAAAATCTGGCTTAAATTTAATTGCTTCCTTGTAATTTGCGATCGCTTTATCTTTCCGGTTAGATGCATGATGTACATTCCCTTGCTCGTACAGGGATACAGCACGTTCGTGAAAATGAATTCGCTGAGCTAGTTTATATATTTCTCCTGTTATTAATGCTCCAACCAACAGGGATACGATAATAAATAAGCCAATGAATATATTTTCATTACGATTATCGGAACTTGGTGTATATTCGGAACTTGGTGTATACAATCTGCGATCGCCAGAAGAAATAACCTTTTGTTTATTTCCAGGAGAAACAACTAGGGTTAAACCGGTTGCTTGTTGTAACTTTTTCAAAGCTTGTAATGCAACTTTAGCAGAAGAATAACGTTGGTTGAAGTTGCAGCACACCATGATATCCAAAATTTGGGCTAAACCGGGACTAACTTGTGCTTTATTTCGCCAAATAATATCACCAGTATTTTCATCTTTTTCTAATTCCTTGGGATTTAACCCGGTTAATGCTTGAATACCAATTATTCCCACAGCATAGATATCACTACTAAAGTCGGGATTACCTTGTTCTTGTTCTGGGGGAATATATCCCGGAGTACCTATCATCACGGTAGATTTGGGAGTTGATGTTTGGGTACCTATTAATTTTGCAGCACCAAAATCAATTAAGACTAACTTATTATCTTTTTTTCTTCTGATGATGTTACTCGGTTTGATGTCGCGATGAATTATTTTGTGCTGATGGACGAAATCCAAGATTTCTAAAATTTCGATTAATAAAGAAATCACTTGTTCCTCATCTTTGGTTTCTCCGGAAGTTAGTTCTCGAGCTAGCTCGTCACCATCTATCCATTCCAGGACTATATAGGGTTGTTGATAGGGTTCTTGACAGTTATGGAAACTATCTACGAATGTCGGAATCTGGTTGTGAGGCCTAATTGTTCTAAGATTTGAGCTTCCCTGTGGAATAAAGTTTTGGCGTCTTCTAAATACTGTGCTTCTATAGAATCGGTTTTCAGTGTTTTGACAACACATTCTGGTTGGTTAGGTAAGCTGATATCTTTGACGATATATATTTGCGCAAACCCACCTTCCCCTAACTTGCGAAGAATTTGATATTGTTCGTTCGGAAAATTGAAACCTAATTGTGAGAGCATTATATTTATGACCTTTTCATCCATCACTTCCCAACATGATGAAGGTGGGGAAAATACCAAGCAAACTTCCAAAGCAAAGTTGGTGTGACACAGTACTAGTAGTCCGCCACATTAATTTTGATAGGTAAATTAAGGTTCGTAGTAGCGCTTTAGCGCTTTAATATCAAGACTTTACCGGGCGTCTTTGGGGGGGTTTTGACAACAAACAAACCCGTCAGAATCAATGTGGCAGAGTACTAGTCTGAAATTATTTGCTTGAAAAAAAGGTTAAGTCATTTCCCAAGCAATTCTCACAAATTATCTATAATAGAATTTTAAATGCTTGGGAAGCTCTTCCCAAGGGGAATGTCATTAATATGTAAAGTTTTATTACATAAGCTCTAAATAAATTCTAGGTTTAAGAATTTTCTAAACAGCTGGTTTATCGGTAACGCTGGTGGAGGTAAAGATAAGAGTGGGTAAGGTTGTTAAAAGTGACTTAGCTAAAGAATACGTCAGGACTCTTGTTAAAGCCCTACTCAAACTTGCATCAAACCCAAACACAGACGACTCTGTGCAACAAGAAGTTAAAGTCGAATGGATTTATGACAATCAGTTGCAGGTTACTGGGGTCAGCGTAGACAAAAAAGGTAAGGAACATGAGGGTACGACATTAAAAGCTTTACTACAACTTATTGAACAAAACAACCCCCAATTAATCGCTAAAACTAAAGCTGAAGCTGAAAAGAAAGGTGAAAATACAGGTAAAGCTAAAACTCAAAAGCAAATTGACGACTATATTATTGATAAAGTACGAAATTCTATTAGATATTTACAAGAATTAAAACTATTAGAAGATCTACGCCCTGAAACTCAAAAATCAAATTCACCCTACTGGAAATTTAAGCTCGTCAACCTCAAGTATGAACAAACTAAAATTGAACAACACCTTAAATATATTGAAGAAAAATTAGGAATCTCCTCATCATCGACCACAGAACAACTAGATAGCAAATCTAATTTAGAGATTCTCTTCGGTGTCCCGAGTTTACCAACGCACCATCAACCCCGTCCTGAAGAGCTCGAACCCCTCAAAGAAAAAGTACTTTCTAAGACAAACAAAACGGTGGGAATTACGGCTACAAGTCGCCGAGTCGGCTTGCAAGGGATGGGTGGTATTGGCAAAACTGTATTAGCTACAGCTTTAGGGAGAGATGAGGATATAATAAGGGCGTTTTCTGATGGAGTGTTTTGGATAACATTAGGACAGACACCAGAACTTTTAAGTAAGCAATCTCTTCTTGCAGAGTATTTGAACGGCGATCAAGCTGCGTTTACAAGTATTGAATCGGGAAAAGCGCGGTTGCAAAAACTGTTTGCAGATAAAGCTTGTTTGTTGATTTTAGATGATATTTGGGACTCAAAACACTTAAAAGCCTTTAACAGCATTTTGGATTCACGACGCTCTCAAATGCTAATTACTACCCGTGACGCTTCGATAATTAGCTGTTTGGGAGCTAAGAAACATGAGTTAGGAGTTTTGAGCGATCGTCAAGCTTTAACACTTTTAGCACAGTGGACGGGTTATGAGAAAAATGCTGCACTACCCTCGCAAGCACAGGAAATTGTCGGAGAATGCGGAAACTTACCCCTAGCTCTGGCGATGGTGGGAGCAATGTTGCGCGGGAAAGACCGTTGGGAATATGTATTGTATAGGTTGCGTAATGCTGATTTAGATAAAATTAAGCAACAGTTCCTGGATTATCCTTATCCCGACTTACTCAAAGCTATTCAGGTCAGCGTAGACGCGTTAGAACCACGTATCAAGAAAAAATATTTTGATTTTGCTATCTTTCCCGAAGATACAGCTATACCAGAAAAAATACTACAAATATTTTGGGAAGCAGAAGACTTAAATAAGTATGATGCTCACGAAGTTGTAAATGAGCTTGTCGATAAATCCTTAGCATCACAGGATGAGAACGGTAATTTGCGTTTACATGACTTGCAATTGGATTATGTTATAGCAATCGCCAGCTTAGTTAGGACGTAAGGTAAGATAGATCGAGAAGTGATTAGTCTGGACAATTCCAATGGCAAGGTCTT
>NZ_LMTZ01000106.1 GCF_001456025.1 Mastigocoleus testarum BC008 | reverse complement strand
ATTGGAATTGTCCAGACTAATCACTTCTCGATCTATCTTACCTTACGTCCTAACTAAGCTGGCGATTGCTATATAACCTTTATTGTCAGCTTTATATCTTTTAATGATGATTAAAGAAAAGGCATTGAATAAATACATCAATGAAATATTGTAGGCATATTTGGTTTTTTTCGTAGACGCTAAACATCCCCAATCTTCCTCAGCCGAGGTAGTATTATCGGCTGCTATCTTCGGGTTTTTTGGGCTAAAATAATTCAGTATCAAACAATTTCTTTAAAGTAAGAAAAAAGAATAGTTGGTATTAACCACCACCAATAATAAAGTCTCTCACTACCTAATCCCAATTCGCAGTAAGCAGCAGGAAGATGACCAGAAGGTGCATTTAAGTTGAAGTCAAGTTGCTCGTATGCTTTCCAAGTACCTTGTTGGTACCATCCAACAGAATTACCGAACTGACACCAAGTTTCGTATTTAGCATCTATATTTCCTGATATTTTATTCCAAACCTGTTGTTGAGTACTAAATCCAAAATGTCCGTTAGTGTATCTCTTCCACAGTTCATCAATATCTTGCAAATCAGAAGCAAATAAATTTTCTGCGTCAACCGTTCGCAACCAACCTTCTGCTGTTCTATTTGACAATGTCAATAAAATATTAGCTGTTTCCAGATCCGCTTCACGCCACATTTTATTAGCTAGTAAATTTTGCAAGCGTCCATAATCAAATGTCACAATTGTTGGAGTACTTTCTTGCGAGTGAGATTCTTGAGATTTAGGAAGTACTCTGAACCTTTCTCCTTCTGTTTCTACATCAAAATACTGGCTGTGAAATTCAGATAGTTGATTTAACAATTGCGATCGCTCTTGCTTTAATTGTTCTAATTCAATTTTTAAGTTGTTTTGCTCTTGAGTCGCTCGTTCTAGCTTTGATTCCAGTTTTGACAAGTTATCTTGCGACCTTCTCCACCATTCGCGCGCCCAAATTGTTCTTGATAGTTCTCGCTGGAAAGATTCTTCTGAGATCTTTTCAGATGAAGAATATTTTTTTACATACCACCCACAAATGGAACAGTAATCTGCCAGTTCACTGAGGGATTCTGTTTGGCAAATGGGACACTGAGCCATGTTTAACTCCTGACCTTATGTGGGATTATTAGCTTGGAAAGTTTATGAGAAATCAAAAATATAAGCTTATATTTTCTGTCTACAAACCCATACGTGGGTTTTCGGTAAATTTTATTGGGAAATTTGACTTAAATCTGAAGAAATGGGATTGTCAAATTTGCTTTTAGTCAAATTTGCTTTTAACAGTACAACGGAATTTTGAACGAAAAAGCCCTATGAAAATCTGGCAAGCTGATTTTTATCGAAGTCCCCAGCAAGATGCATCAACTGAGGTATTCTGGGATTTATTGATTTGTGACCCCAAACTCGATTTTAAATATGAGGCTAGTTGTCCCCAATCACAAGCGAATTCTACTTGGCTTGCTTCCCAATTCCAACAAGTAGGGGAAAAACCGGATGTAATTCAAGTATTTCGTCCCCAGTCTTTAAGTTTAATTGAGCAAGCTGGAAATAATTTGGGAATTAAGGTTGAACCGACTCGTCGCACCACAGCTTTAAAAGAATGGTTGCAAGAAAAACAGTATCCGATAGCTTTGGATAAGCCCCCTCCAATGCCTTTACCAGAAAATCTTTGGGGTCAAGAATGGCGTTTAGCGACATTACCTGCGGGTGATATTGTTGATATCTTTGGCGATCGCCCAATTCCAATTTTAGATATGCCAGATTATTGCCTGCCAATTAATTTGGGTTTGGCTTCAACTGTAAAAATTCCCGGAATTGTTATTTATGGTGGCAGACAATCGATGCGTTTAGCAAGATGGTTTCAAGAAGTTCGTCCGGTAGAGATAAATTACATTGCTGGTGCACCAGATGGTTTTGTTTTGGAAGCAGGTTTAATAGATCGATGGGTTGTTGTGACTTTTGAAGACAAAGAAGTTGCAGCAGCAGCACAAAATTATCAACAGCGCAAGCAAGAAAGTAAAGGATTGCACTTTTTATTGATACAACCTGATGATTCGGGAATGACTTATAGCGGTTTTTGGTTGTTGAGAGATGAAAAGTAGAGAAAATCACTTTAAAAACAATTTTTTAGTTCGATTTTCACTATCTGGGATGAAGGGCTACTGAAAGCCCCCGGCTTCTAACCGTGGGATAGCTTACTACTAGTAAAGTCTACTTTGTGAAGAATTGTAATGACCAGTTATTAAGGTTATGCTTAATTTGAAGGGTGTAGTTAAAAACTCTACATGCGGTTAAATCCAAGCAAAAGTAGATGAATTTTAAGAATATTAAGGGGCTGTTTGACTTACCAACTACATATTGGATTGTGGCGCTAGTTGGTTTTATTAATTCCGTCAGTTTTACCATAGTTTATCCACTACTGTACCCCTACGCGAAACAGTTTGATTTGAGTGATTTTCAAGCAAGTTTGTTACTTACAGCTTTTTCTGTATCTCAGTTTATTGGTACGCCAATTTTGGGTAGACTTTCAGATCGCTTGGGGAGAAAACCTTTACTGATAATAAGTTTATTAGGTACAGTCGCAGCAAATATTATTGCAGCTGTAGCACCTTTTGCTTGGCTACTATTTACTGCTCGTATACTTGATGGATTTACCGGTGGAAATAACTCTATAGCTAGTGCAGTAATCAGTGACATTACCAATGCAGAGCAACGTACTAAAGCTTTTGGTATTTTTGGTTCTGTGTTTAGTCTTGGACTTGTTATTGGTCCAGCACTCAGTTATCTTGCTCTTCAACTACCAACACCGGAAGGTATATCTTCACTGGGTTTAAGTTTTTTGCTAGGAGCAAGTATGGCTTTATTTGCAACGGTGTTAACTGCTTTTTTTCTACCGGAAACATTACCTCGCTCGGAAAAGCAAGAATTCTACTTGAGTTGGAGCGATTTCGGTTTGCTCAAAGTTGCTCGATCTGTAGCTCGACCTAAGTTGGGCAAGTTGTTTATTTTAACCTTTCTTAGCGGTACTACCTTTACAATTTTTACCTTTGCATTTCAACCTTTTTTGTTAGAAGTACTAGAACAAGACGTAAAAGTTCTAACAATTATATTTGTTTTAGTTGGAGTAATAGGATTCATCTCTCAAGTTTTTGCTCTAGATCCATTACGAAAAAGATTCAATCTGATTGATATTCTTTTTACAGCGTTGCTCGTGCGAGGAATCACATTTTTATTAATTCCCACATTCCCCAACATTACAGCCTTTTTTATCATTATTGCGATTTTCAGTTTAATTACTGCTTTCCCTATGCCTTTAATCGAGTCTATTTTGTCCCTCAATAGCACTCAAAAAGAGCAGGGTGAAGTACTAGGAACTAACGTTTCTTATCTTAGTCTTTCCAATGCTTTGGGACCAGCGATTTCTGGATTACTAGTTACACTCGGTTATTTGGCTCCTTTTTGGATTACAGGGGTTTTGACTGTATGTACGGCTTTATTTGCTTTGCAACTCAAGTTTCAATTTAAGTGTAGTGTCAGCGATCAATAACACTTAGATTTTTCTATTATCGATAGTTAAGGAAGGAGTACGGAGGAAGAAGGATTAATCTACATATAAACAGGACTTACGCACTTGTTACCAATTTTCAGGGGTTTGGGATTGCTTCCTTACGTCGCAATGACTTTAATTTCCTTGTCCGTGCGTAAGTCCTGATAAATTTATTACACTTCTTCCTTCTCATTTCTTTCCTCTTCCTTCCGACGTAGTCGGTCAACTTTAGAAATAGTAAAGGGAATTTAGACTTTATTCCTTTTGACTATTTTTGAAAAAATTATTCTTTCTTTATACATATAGACTTTAAAAATATCGATTTTATACAATTGTTTGTATATGAATAGAAATAACATACCCTGTGTAAATATTGGAATCTTTTAAGCAATATATATGATTTTGAACAGTCGATTAATATCATCTTATCTCTATTTTATTAAAAAATAATGTATTAAAAATTCATCTTCTTGATAAGTGAAAAAAATCAAGTAATTTAAATCCTAATTTTATAATTAAATTTATCAAACGGTATTCACATACTGAAAAATATAAAATTAGTCATCAAACAGTTAGCATCACAAATTTACACCATACTAAATTATGACTTACACAATTGTCACAATATACTGGTGATATGTGACACTAAGAACCTTATTTATATATTCAAATTAACTCGTTTGTATCATATCCCTCGCAAGAAAAATATATCAGTTGTGCAGGTTTTCGAAATAAAACTAATTTCCTTGTACCTTATTTCCGCTCGATTTATAGATATTAAATCAAAAAATATATGATAACCACGAGCGTACAAAAAATACAGACAGAAATTAAATCAAAATTTGTTAAGGAAGAATTTGACTTTCCTATAGAATTTTGGTTAGTAACTCTAATTGCCTTTATTAACTCTCTTGGCTTTACGATTATTATTCCTCTACTTTATCCCTATGCAAAATACTTTGGTTTAAGTGATTTTCAGGCAAGTTTATTAAGCACAGCTTATGCAATTTCTCAATTTTTTGCAACACCAGTTTTAGGAAGAATTTCAGACCGTTTGGGAAGAAAACCGTTATTAATTTTAAGTTTAATCGGAACTATAGTAGCTAATATTGTTGCCGCTTTTAGTCCCATTGTGTCGTTATTATATCTGGCTCGTATCATCGATGGGCTAACAGGTGGAAATAATTCTATTGCAAGAGCTATTGTCAGCGACATCACGACAAAAAAGCAGCGCGCTCAAGCATTCGGGATTTTTGATGCTATATTTCGTTTGGGGTTTGTCGCTGGACCAATCATAAGTTACCTCGCAGGAAAAATTCCCACTTTTATGGGGATATCTTCATTAGGAATGAGTTTTTTAGTTGCAGCAATTGTCGCTTCCATTGCAACTTTATTAATATTAGTTTTTCTTCCTGAAACTGCACCTCGGGTAACAACTGAAAATTTTCGATTTAAATGGAGTGATTTTGGTTTCATTAAAATTCTTCAGTTTGCACCTAGACCTAAATTTACAGATATTTTTATCCTCACTTTTTTAAATGGTGTAATTTTTACTACTTTTACCTTTGCATTCCGAATTTTTACTCTAAATATTCTCGAGCAGACTTCTAAAACCTTAGCGATCGTATTTGCTGTAATCGGAATGTTGGGACTCGGATCACAAATTTTTATCCTCGACCCGCTGCGTCAGAAGTTCAACCTTGTTGATATTTTATTTTTAGCATTGATAATACGAGGAATAATGCTTTTGTTAATTCCTACGTTTCCTACTCTTACACCTTTTTTGATGTTTACTGTAATATTTGGTGTGGTGAATTCTTTTCCGATACCATTGATAGATTCTATTTTATCTCTTAATAGTAGCGAAAATGAACAAGGGGAAATACTAGGACTCAATACTTCCTACGTCAGTCTTTCTAATGCTATTGGTCCGGCTATATCTGGTTTATTAGTGACTTTTAGTGACTTAATCCCCTTTTGGGTTACGGGTGGATTAAGTGTGTTAATAGCTTTTTTTGCTCTAAAACAAATTAAGTTAGAGTTCAAATGCGGACAACACAGCTTATTGTGATCTGGTAAATACTATTTTCCTTGAATCTTTTGCACAAAGAATTCTTCTAAACTCAGACTGTGCAACTCAGTAGAAATGAGTAATCCTCCCATGAGTCTTAGACTCGCAATAAAGTCATAAACATCACCTTCTAGTTTTCCTTCCCAAGAACCATCCGCTAAACCTCCAATATCAGGTATCCACTGTTTAAGAACTTCCCAATCACCACCCTGACCTTTAACTCGATAGGTGTGGGGAGTTCCTAATAATTCTGTTAGAGAACCAGTACAGATTAATTCACCTTTTGCCAGGATTGCAATGCGATCGCAAATTTGTTCTACTTCACTCAAAACGTGACTATTAAAGAAGATAGTTTTTCCAGTAGCTTTGAGATGTAAAATAATTTCCCGCATTTGATAACGTCCGACAGGATCGAGTCCTGACATTGGTTCGTCAAGAAATATTAATTCTGGATCGTTAATTAATGCTTGTGCCATTCCCACTCGTTGGAGCATACCCTTAGAGTAGTGACGCATACGTTTTTTACAAGCATCAGCTTGGGATAAACCCACCAAGTCTAGAAGTTGAGGAATTTTTTGTTTCTGTACTCGCTTTGAGAGTCCAAACAGCCCTGCTGCTAATTGCAAAAACTCCCAACCAGTAAGATATTCATATAAGTATGGATTTTCTGGTAAATAACCAATACGTTGCTTTATATTGCGATCGCCCAAGGGTTTACCCAGCAATAACCCCCTCCCGGAAGTTGGATGAATAATACCCAACAGTAGTTTTAATAGTGTTGTTTTCCCAGCACCATTAGGTCCTAACAACCCAAAGGTTTCTCCTTTGTAAACTGTTAAAGAACAATGTTTGAGGGAAGTAAATTTTTGATTCAAGAAAAAGCCAGTGCGATAACTTTTTCGCAAGTCGGAAGTTAAAATTACCGGCAAATTATCTTGAATATTCGATTGCGAATCAGGAGCATCTGCAACAGACTTCATCTCTGAGTAACAGGTAACTACAGCTACACCACATTAGCATTTAGCTATCAGTAACCCAATTATACTTGGGTTATAAGTTTTAATTAATTACAAAGATTAATTAAAACAGTATCCAGACGGAATATTTAGGATGATAACCCTAAGTATCCTAGGGTTAAATTTTGACCGTATCATATAATAGAAGCGAAAACTCGACAAACCGTTTCTTTCCTGGAAGTTTAACTGCTATCTTTGATATTAACAAAACATCACATATGCTTGACTGCGAGCAGTTTATTCATTAATATGATTCCGACCGATTGGTCTTACCTTCAATAATAATAGGTAAAATCGAAGTAATGCACTATTGGTCATTATAATATTCTTCCCTGAGTAGTAATCGAAAAAAACTGATGTCTAAAGGTCAAGAGACAAAGGAGAGAATTCTTCAACAGACAGCCGAACTGTTTAACAAACAGGGGTATGCTGGAACTTCGATGTCTGACATTATGCAAGTAACGGGTCTAAAAAAAGGAGGAATTTACAATCACTTTCAAAATAAGGATGAATTAGCACTACAAGCCTTTGATTATGCTGTTAGTCTAATTAGTTATCGCTACAGGATTGCACTGTTAAGTAAACGTAATGCGATCGAGCGCTTACAAGGAATTGTTCAAGTCTTTGTGAGTTATATAGACAAACCACCTTTAAAGGGGGGTTGTCCTTTACTGAATACTGCTGTTGAAAGCGACCATACTCACCCAGCTTTGAGAAAGCGCGCCCAGGAGGCAATGAACTCTTGGTACGATATGATTCGCAGAGTTGTGCAAAAAGGAATTAGGAGGGGAGAAATTTCTTCAGACATTGACCCTGAGCAAGTCGCTACGGTGACTATTGCTATTTTTGAAGGTGGATTAATGATGACTCAACTACATGACGATCCTATTTATCTTAAGAGAGCCATGACTCATCTCTCTCAGTATATTGAAAGTTTCTCTCCAAGATAAAAATAATACATACCCTGACTATTTTTACCCTGAGGATATTTTGTTTCGAAAAACAGACCGAAAGGTCTTTTTGTCTGGAGCGACGATTGTATTATTGGCATTAATTTATGATTGAAACTGATAAATTATCTCGTCCGTTAGAGGTAGAAATTACCATCCCGGTACGAACATACGACATAGATTTTGCTGGAATTGTCAGTAACATTGTTTATATTAAATGGCTGGAAGATTTACGCTTGAAATTTCTAGACGAACACTTACCACTCGAAACAGAAATTGCTCGCGGAAGTGTACCGATAGTTTCTAAAACTGAAATTGAATATAAACGACCAATAAAACTTTTTGAATCAGTAATTGGTAGACTTTGGGTTGCTAATTTCGGGCGAATAAAATATACAATCCAAGCTGAAATTATCTCTAATAATAATATTGCGGCGACTGCAACCCAGATAGGAACATTTATTAGTACGGATAATGGTCGTCCAGTAAAAATACCAGATAAATTACTACAAACATATTCACAATTTAAACTAAATTCACAATCTTAACCGATGAGTAAGTGAATTATTGTTTGGTGAACGCAAATATTTAGTCGGAGATAGATTATCTGCTGCGGATATCACTCCTTATAAAAATTAAATATTGAATTTCTTGGAAAGATTAAAGTGAATAAATTGAGGAGAAATTATCGATGTTGAAATTTTACTACAACCCCCTTTCACCGATGTCGCGTCGGGTATGGCGAGGTTTACTCGAAAAAGAGATTCCCTTTGAACCTATTTTGGTGGAATTAAATGGGGATCATCTACAACCAGATTATTTAGCTATTAACCCTTTTCATCACGTACCAGTAATTATTGATGATGGTTTGCGAATACTAGAATCTATAGCCATTTTGGAATATTTGGAACTTAAGTATCCTACACCAGCACTGTTACCAACAAATATTCAAGAAATAGCAACAGTAAGAATGGTGCAAATGGTATCTACCAATGAATTGCTAGCAAAAGTCGTTTCTCTAATTTTTGAGGCTGAAGATTCCCCTCAATTTATTCAAGCAAGGGAGCACATAGACAAAGTCTTGGGTTTTCTAGTAAATACCTTGCAAAATAAACCTTATTTTGGTGGGGAACAATTAAGTTTGGCAGATATTGTTTTGGGAACAGATGTTTCTTTATTACCTAAGTTAGGAGTTGATTTCTGTAATTATCCGACTCTAAATCGGTGGTTTGAAAGGCTAATGGAACGCCCTATATGGGAACAAACAAAACTTAGTGATCGAGACTTTCAAGAATTTAAGCGTAGAGTACGAATTTTAGCAAAAATGCGGAAGCGTGAGTTAAGTCGAACAGGTAAAACAAATTAACCGGATCTATGACAAATAAATTATTAGCAATAGCTTGTGCATCGGGTAGTTTCAAAGGTGCTTTCGCTCACGGTGTATTGAGTGCTTTGGAAGCTAATGGGATCTTTGCAAATGCTTATGCTGCAGCATCTTCATCTGTAATACCTTCCGCTTGGGCTGTTTTAAAGAAAGCTAGCGAACTAGGGGTCGATTATTGGCTCGCAGGTTTACAAGCTCTAGGACAACCAGATATGGGAATTAGTCAGGTAGTAAAAGGGGGAATCAATAATTTTAGTCCCCCGAAAGAAGAGTTATTTGCGCCAGAAACACCAGCCTATTTTGTTGCTGTGAGTGCGGTTACTACTCCCGAAGCTGCGAAAGAAACTCAAGGTGAAAAATTTAGACGTTTAGGACGACGTTTATTATTATCAGCAGCAAAAAAAGACCGTAGTTGGGTAGATGAAAACTTGCAAATGAAGATGTTTAGTAACAAGTCAAAAGATATTTTATTGCAAAATCAGAATCTTGTAACAGAAAGGATAGATAATTCCGGTGTAGATCCAAGGGATGTTTCTAAATTGAATGCAAACAACTTTGAGGAAGTTGCTTATGCAACCTCACGAATGCTTCATGACTGGGACATTCCCGCTTGGATAGATGGAAAACCCTATATAGATGCTTCTTATACTTGTTTATGTCCCGCGATTGAAATGGTTGAAGCTGGGTACAAAAAAGTAATCGCCATAGCAAACGAACCGGGTACTCTATATCGAGATATGTTTCAGCTAGAGCAAATTCCTGGAAATTATCGAGGAGTTGATATCCACATTATCAAACCAGATGTGGACCCCAAAGAGTTTGGAGTTGATTTTACAGATGCAACTCCTGAAGGTTTGTCTGCGTTGTACAAACACGGACAAGAAATTTGCGAGCAGATGCTAGCAGAAGATATCAATTTTACAGCGATTTGAGTGCGTAAACTTGAGAAACAAGTAAGGATAAAAAGTATACTTCTTACTTATTACTCCTTACTTCTTACTTATTACTCCTTACTTCTTAGTTCCTCTACTCATCCTCAGGTTCGACAAATTTCCATTTGATTTTATTTCTACTGCACTTAAACCAAAAATCATTGACTTCATTCCAAAGAACCCCCCGGTTTTGCATATCGATGGGGAAAATTGTTGGAAGACTGGACATCGAACCAAGCTCTTCTCCGTTCGCAGAAATCAGATAACCAGTTTTTTCCTTTTCGTCAATACCGATAATGTAAGTAGGGGCTGGATATGAAGCTATACCCCGCATAGACTCTTGGGAAAATTTAACCTTCAAGCGATTTTGTTTTTTTGTACAACCTTGTGTTGTAGATTTAACTTGCACAAAAAAGTAAGGTGCTGATTGTCCTGCCCCTACCAACTCCACAATATAATCAACGTAGGGCAATTTATCATCCAAGTATCTTGGTTTAAAAATAGCACCTTTATCAGAGTGAGATTCCGTCATTAAAGCGACGAAGATTTCTTCACCTTTTTCTCCCAATCTATCTTTCATCTAAAATATTCCCAAGCAAATCCTAAATTTTACTTAACTGTTTGACATATCTTCCCATAAGTATAGGGTAAGCAACATGTATTACCCAAAATACTAATATATTTTCGGATAAGATTTGGTATATATCCTTAAAGCTTGTGCAAACACATACCCAAATTTATAACGCAAACCTGTAACAGGTGTGTTAATTAATTGTTTTTCCTAGAGAGGTAGTATTATAAGCACCAAAACAAAACTAGAGAATTGCTGTTAGCACAAGTTTATCCGGAGGAAATTATATCGTGTCTGGGCAAACTAACAAATAATATTTTTGTATTATCTAGGCTAACAGCAATCTCAAAATCGTTTATTTTTGCTCAAAAAGCATGGAAGCTCAAGCACCTCCTCTCAACTTATCCAGCACACTTCTATCCTCCAATGTTGAAGTATCACCAGATACCTCTTGTCCTGCTGCTAGATTGCGTAATAAGCGCCTCATGATTTTACCAGAACGAGTTTTTGGCAAAGCATCAGTAAAACGAATGTCTCCAGGACGAGCGATCGCACCTATTTCTTCAGTAACATGTTTTCTAAGTTCTTTAGTTAAGTCATCACCAGCATCATGTCCGCCTTCCAATGTTACAAAGGCAACTATATCTTCACCTTTGATTTCATCTGGCTTGCCAACAACAGCAGCTTCTGCAACTGCGGGATGAGAAACTAAAGCTGATTCTACTTCCATAGTCCCTAGGCGATGACCGGATACATTAATTACATCATCAACCCTACCCATGACCCAGAAGTAACCATCTTCATCTTTGCGAGCACCATCACCAGCAAAATATAGGTAATTTCCATCTTTAGGAGCAATATGTTCCCAATAGGTGCGGCGGAAGCGTTCGGGGTCACCATATACTGTGCGCATCATACCTGGCCAAGGGTGACGTACTATCAAGTAACCACCTTCATTCTCAGGAACGGGATTTCCGTCTAAGTCTACAATGTCTGCAAGAATGCCAGGGAAGGGACGAGTAGCCGAACCAGGTTTAGTAGAAATTGCCCCAGGTAATGGTGTAATCATTACTCCACCAGTTTCAGTTTGCCACCAAGTATCGACTATTGGACAACGTTCCCCACCAATGACTTTGTGATACCACATCCAAGCTTCTGGATTAATTGGCTCGCCGACGGTTCCCAGTAAACGCAAAGAGGAAAGATTCCGAGACTTGGGATGACTGTCGCCCATTTTGATAAAAGCACGAATTGCTGTTGGTGCAGTATAAAAAACCGTTACACCATATTTTTCTACTACATCCCAAAAGCAACCCGGATTGGATTTGCGGGGGGCACCTTCGTACATTAAGGTTGTTGCGCCGTTGGAAAGAGGTCCATAAACAATGTAACTGTGACCAGTAATCCAACCGACATCCGCAGTACACCAATATACATCAGTGTCTTGCAAATCGAAAATCCATTTGGTGGTCATATGGGTGTAGAGATTATAACCACCTGTAGTGTGAACAACTCCCTTCGGTTTACCAGTACTACCGCTAGTGTAAAGAATAAATAACATATCTTCACTATCCATCGGTTCGGCTGGACAATTGGCTGAGGCATTAGGTTCTAAATTATGCCACCAATGGTCGCGTCCGGTTTTCATACTTACTTGTTGACGCGTTCGCTGTACCACCAAAACATTTTCTACGCTCGGGGCTGCATTGTTTTCCAAAGCCTTATCAACTTGAGGCTTAAGGGGAACTATTGCATCTTTGCGGAAACCACCATCAGCGGTAATTACCACTTTTGCTTGAGCGTCGTTGAGTCTATCCCGCAAAGCTTCGGCACTAAAACCACCAAATACCACACTATGTGGCGCGCCGATTCTGGCACAGGCTAGCATTGCAATGGCTGCTTCGGGAATCATCGGCATATATATACCGACTGTGTCACCTTTGCTGACACCCAACTGCTTGAGGACGTTAGCAAATTTACACACTTCTCGATGTAATTGGGCATAGGTTAAAGTTCGGGAGTCCCCTGGTTCGCCTTCCCAAATCAAAGCTGCTTTATTTTTGCGCCAAGTTGTCAGATGTCTGTCAAGGCAGTTGTAAGAAATATTAATCTTGCCATTAACAAACCATTTGGCAAAAGGTGGTTGCCAATCTAACACAGTATCCCACTTTTGAAACCAGTCTAACTCCTGTTGTGCAAGTTCAGCCCAAAAGGTTTGGGGGTCAGATTTTGCTTTTTCATAGAGTTGCTGGTAATCTTTGAGGCTTTTAATATGAGCATTTTGAGAAAATTCAGAACTGGGAGGAAAAATGCGCTTTTCGTGAAGAATTGATTCTATGTTTGCTTCAGACATAATGATAATAGTTAGTCCCTATTGTTACTGAACACTATTTTTAACGGATATTGGTCAGAATCAAAAAATATTTAGATTCTTGTTAAGCATAGAAATTTTTAAACTATGTATCTTTGGCGCATAATAACAATCCATTTACAAAATACAAAGTGAAGCAACACACAAAGATACAAAGCGATAATTAAGTTAGCAATGGTACTGCCTTAAATTTTTGTAGACCAATATGGTCAGATTAGGGGATAAATTTAAAAATAATGATTTGGTTGTAATTTTTGGACGATGCGTTACGGCGCTTCTAGAAAAGTAACGAAAAAAATGTATTCTTGTCCGCTTAACACACCCTACACCTGAATTTTTATTTTGACTTTTGACTTATTTCCTACGGACACGCTAGAGCCTGCGGCGACGGCAGATCCGCAGGTAACGTAGTTATAGCCTCTAGCTGCGCTACCTACGGTACGCTAATGACTTTTGACTTTTGACTTAATATCAACTTCTTTCCCAGATTTTAATCGTTGCATCATCGCTACCACTTACGATTGTTCGTCCACCCCGACCCCACGCAACTGATCGCACGTAATTATCATGACCCACTAAACAAGCAATTTCTTTACCCGAGCTTACTAACCAAATTTTAATAGTATTGTCCCAACTACCACTCGCAAGTAATTGTCCGTCTGGGCTCCATGCTAATGACCAAACTGAATCAAAGTGACCTTCAAGTGTATGAATTTCTCTACCTGTACTAATATCCCAAATTTTAATAGTATTGTCGCTACTACCGCTTGCAAGTAATTGTCCGTTAGGGCTAAAAGCTACGGTGTTAACAAACAAGGAATGACCTTGAAGTGTAGAAACTTCTCTACCAGAATTTATTTCCCATAATTTAATTGTAAAGTCAGCCCCGCCACTTGCAAGCAAAAGCCCAAACCCATTGGGGAAGTTGACCGGAAATGGACTCCATGCAACTGACCAAACTGATTCAGAGTGACCTCTGAAGGTAGTAACTTCTCTACCAGAATTTATTTCCCATAATTTAATTGTAAAGTCTGCACTACCACTTGCTAATAATTTGCCATTGGGACTAAAATTAACTGAATTGACGCTATTTGTATGACCCTTTAGAGTACGAATTTCCTTACCAGAATTTACTTGCCATAATTTAATTGTTTCATCCCAACTCGCACTAGCAAGTACTTCACCATTGTAGTTGAATGCTACTTGATGGATTAAACTGGAATGACCAAAAAACCACTTTCCAAAACTTCGTAATAATTGACCGGTTCCTAGATCCCATAGTTTGATTGTTTTATCGCTACTACCACTGGCTATAGCATTTAAAAATCCCTTTGATGATTGCAGACTTACTGGAGTAATAGCAACACTATGAACTTGACCTCCATGACCCCCAAGAGTATGTATGCATTGCCATATATTAAATTCTACATTTGCGGAACTTGCAGAACTAACTCCATGCCCAAAGGATAATGGGGGTGATTGATGAGAAGACGATCGGTCGTCGGTATTAATGGGAACTTGAGAAGATTCATCGGGAGTAATAATTCTTGTAGGAGTGACTGCTGGTAGCCCCGGATCGCCATCAGTATCTAATAGATTTAACCATTCTTGTACGGAATGGGGGCGATAATTAGCTTTCAAAGCCATTCCGCGCATAACTGCTTGATTTACTTTGTCGCTAATATTGGGGTTTATGCTTTGTGGCGGTTGCAATGGAATATGACGGCGATCATCGGCACTAGTGGGCATCACCCCGGTCAGCAAATTATAAAGTGTAGCAGCCAAGGCATAAACATCAATATATTCTCCCCTTGCTGCTTCTAACTGATATTGTTCGGGTGGGGCAAAGCCAGGAGTACGATAAACAGTATGTCTTTGAACTACATTTGGAACAAAATCTCTGGCGATTCCAAAATCAATTAATACTGCTTCGGGTTTACCTCGACGCAACATTATGTTGCGGGGTTTAATGTCGCGATGTAATAAACCCTTACGATGAACAACTGTTAGTGCATCACCAATTTGGCGGATATATAATAATGCTTCAGACTCTGAGAGTGCTCCAGTTTTTTGTATGTAACGTCCTAAATCTTCGCCTTCAATATATTCCATTACCATGCAAGGCAAATCTCCATCATCAAAAATGTTTTCGATTTGCACCACGTGGGGGTGGCGACACACAGCAAGCCGCACCGCTTCATCACGAAAATCTTGGCGTAATTTTTTTTGCTGGGTTTTCCATTGAGGATCCCTGAGAACTTCTTGTCTGAGGGTTTTTATTACCCTTGGTTGATTTTCTTCATTAACCGCAAGATAGGTAATCCCAATCCCCCCTTCGCCTAGCTTTCTGACGATAGTGTAACGTTCTCCAAATAATTTTTTTCCTGCACTCCAGACCATTAGTATAAATTTTGATTTGCTGGTATTTATTTTTTCATACAATTTCAAGCTTTATAGGTAGAATATAACTTGTAACTCCAGCTATATTTTAATTATTATCCGCTTGGTTTAAGGGAAGTTATTGATCTTTCCTTAAACTTAGATGACAAATTGTCTGAGAAATAACCCGAGATATATCAAGTTTCATAGTAGACTTAAGTATAGTTTTTTTGCGATTAGGGAATAAGTTTACCAGGAGACACTATTTATTAAGTATTGGCAAATATAAACAAGTGTATTAGGTGACTCAGTATTTTATTGATTGTTTCAGAATATTTCAGAATAATTCTCTCAGAGCATGCATCAAGGCTAATTAAGCCTCTGTAATTGCCAGCTAATACTTGAACGCATAAATTTTGGACACACAAGTTATAGCATGGCTCATTATTATGCTGTTCCTCAGAGGAAAACAGTAATCCTTGAGTGTCAGAGCCTATAATTTAGTTCTACAAACCAACTACAAACAAATTTATTTGTAATTGGTGTAGGCAAACCTGATATTAGCAGCTGTTAAAAATTATTGAAATTCTGTGGACACCATAACATTTTCATCGATGGAAATGCTTGCTAATACATTTCTACAAATCCATGCCTGATGTCAGGGGATGGTAAAAATTAATGGGTTTAAGTGCCTATATAAAATACTCAGATTTTGGCAAATTCCAGAGTAGAAACTTTTAGTTGCAAGCGATAGCTTTACTTTTGTTCTTTTCTCTAAAATTTTAATGAAAAATATTAATACTCTAAGCAAAGTATGATAGGTTTTCCTTGTTTATAGTTTTTTCATTTCTATATATATCAAAACACTAAGCAAATAAATTACAAATTTAGATGGTTTGTAAAGATAATATTTATTTTTGACTTCAGTATTTTTCAGTTTGATTGGTTATAACTCTTTAAAACTCAGCCATAACTGTTTGCAAAATTATGAATTAAGTTTGATATTTTATGTTTGATATTTTGGAATTTTGAGTTTAATTTAGGAATAGTTTGAGTTTATAGGAATGAAATTAATAAAAGATTCTAAATATAACTCCGTAGTATAAAACTTTGTGTAAAATTTAGATATAGCCTTTGGAATTAAATAGTATTATTTCTACTAGATACTATATTGCCTATAATTATTGACTGTTACCAACGACTACTCAGCAACAATTGAAATTAACCAATATATCTTACAAAGAATGATTGAAGATAATGTTTAAAAATCTTAAATTAAAACAAAAATTCACCATGATTTTACTCGTCATTCTTATTGTCGGGTTAAGTTTTTGTGGGTTATCTTTGTCACTAATTCTCAGACAAAATGCTGAGAGGGAAATTGCTTCAACAGGTCTTTTACTGATGGAGACAATGACATCAGTACGCCAATATACTAATGAACAAATCAAGCCTGAATTAAATGAACAGTTAGAAAGAGAATTTCTGCCTCAAGTTATTCCTGCTTACTCTGCTACTGAAGTATTCAATAATCTACGAAGTAAAGAGAAATATGGGCAATATTTTTATAAGGAAGCAACCTTAAATCCTACAAATCCTCGGGATAAAGCAGATGATTTTGAAACAGAAATTGTTGAGAAATTTAGGAACAACACAAAATTAAAAGAGTGGCAAGGATTTCGTTCCGAACCAGCAGTTGACATGTTCTATATTGCTCGTCCTTTACAGATAACAGAACCAAGTTGCTTGGAGTGTCACGATACTCCTGAAAGGGCACCAAAAACTCAAATAAAAAACTATGGTCCTGTAGGTGGTTTCGGTTGGAAATTAAATGAAATTGTGGGAGCCCAAATTATCTCTGTTCCTGCAAGTGCAGTAATTCAGAAGGCAAATCAATATTCGTTTCTAATTGTAGGAATTGTTTCTATTGTTTTCGTTGCCATTATTCTTTTAGTAAATCTGTTACTAAATAGACAAATAGTCCGACCTTTAAAACGAATAACTCGAGTTGCAGAAGAAGTTAGTACCGGACATATGGACGTTGATTTTGAGCAGTTATCAAATGACGAGATTGGTAACTTAGCTAAAGCTTTCAAACGTATGAAATTAAGTCTGGAAATGGCAATGAGAAGACTTAAGCGCCCACCAGGAAATACTAACACTGGTAATCCTAGTAACTATGGTAACTCTGGTAATTCTGGTAACTATGGTAATTCTGGCTATTAGCCATAACCGAATTACCTAATGCGAAGAATTTAGCAGAAAGCTTTAGCAAAAGAATTAGTTCAGCAAGCTACGTACAAATTCAATAGCTGCTTGCGAATCGGGAATTTCATTCGCGAGTAGCTCAACAAATTGCTGAGGTGAAAAATTTGGGTTATCGGCTAAAGTATCTTCGACAATCAAATTTGCCATTGGTCCAATATGATAGGCTAATTTTTCTTGACAACATCGGATAAAGTTTGCATCTAGATAAGAAATTCTCCCGGTTCCCTGTTCGGGGCGAAATTCTCGATCAGTTTGATGTTGTGGGTAAGATTCTCGATTGGTTTGATATTGTGGATAAGATTCTCGATTAGTTTGATGTTGTGGGTAAAATTCTCGATTGGTGTGATGTTGTGGGTAAGATTCTCGATTGGTGTGATGTTGTGAGTTTAACCCCCGATTGGTTGAGTTTGGTGAGTGAAAACCTCGATTAGTTGAAGAAATATTCCTTGATTGATTCTCTGGGAAATAGGAGTTTTCTGGCGCTCCTGCAAATGAATTGTCGGGGTTAGAAATAAATGCTGTAGGGGGCGTACTGGATATAGGATTTTGCAATAATGTAGAGGAATTATTTAGATTGTTTACACTCCGATTCTCTACACCCAAATTTTCCAGGCTAGCAAGAGTTTCTATTGCTGTTTGATAGCGTACTTTAGGAGTATCAGCTAACATTCTATCGAGTACTCGAGCAAAAGCATCACTCACATTAGTATATTGACGCCACTGCCACTCTAAGGAATATTGGTTCATCAGGGATGATGGCTCTCTACCTGTCATCAAAACGATTGCAGTCACGCCCAAAGCATAAAGATCGCTACTAGGGGAACAAATTCCCAAACTTATTTGTTCTCGGGGAGCATATCCAACTTTTCCTACCAAAGAAACTTTTCCTACAAAGGTATTTCTTTCAGTCTGAAGTGTTTGACCAATACCAGCAATTTGTTTTCCAACACCAAAGTCAATCAGCACGGGTATATTTTTGCCATCAGGTAACATGATATTATCAGGAGATATATCGCGATGGATAATATGATGTTGATGGACGTATTCCAAAACAGGTAGTAAATTTTTCAGCCAATCAATAACTTCATTTTCAGTAAAGGTCAGACCTTGTCTTTGACGTTCTGCTAGCAAGGCAGAGTAAGTTTTTCCATTTACAAATTCTTGCACTAGGAATAGTCTGTTATCTCCCTCAAAACACGCCAGAAAACGCGGAATCTGGGGATGTTCCAACTGGTGAAGAATTTTTGCTTCCCTTCTGAATAAATCTCGGCATTTTTCTAAACCTCCCAAGCCAGTTCCTACTGGAGCAAATTCTTTGAGAACGCAAGGTTCATTGAAACGCCGACTATCAAAAGCTAGGTAAGTTCGCCCTAGACCCCCTTGACCTAACAGTCGCTCAATTATGTAGCGATTATCAACCAAAGTACCGGAAGTAATTTCTGGTTTTGTTATAGGGGAATAAGACATCTTATTAAGCTCCCGATTATATCAAGTTTTATATATATATAGCTGTGGTTGCTGCAAGGTATGCACAAAATTATGCAAAAAAATATATAAATATTTTTTCTGTTGTTATTATTGAGGATTGTACGCTCGAAATTAAGCGATGACTTTGACACTCTCAAAAAAGTAGCAAATGCTTATAAGTTAAGTTTAAATGAGTTCTCCTGCAGCGAGTGTTAGGCAGGGATGTTCGAAAAGCTATGCTTAATAAAGCACTATTTACGAATACTGTACCTATAAGTGATTTTCCACAAAAAAATGACAACAAACTATTAAGTTTTATATATCAATTTTCATCAATACGTAGATTAAAGACTAGATTTAGCAAGAATACTGCTTGAGTGTTATAAATAAATAACTTGAAAAATAATAAAGTATTCTATTTTTTTCTTTAATAAAATATTATTAATCAAATATTTTATTAATAATTCCTCTCGAGAAACGCCTGCATACATACCGATTGCGTACATCTTTAAAAGGCGTTTCTATAATTTTGCTTTGCTAACTCCTGCTGTGTTTACGCCCCAATACCTACGGCTGAATCACTTTATGGACAACTACGTTACGCAAGAAGTACATTATCCGTTGGTTACTAGCTGCTAATCCCAAGTGCAAATCATGCTTGCACGAACCTAAGTTAAGTAAGAATGCGGTCTGTTCTGACTTCTAATTCCTGAACCTTGATAATTATTCATTCGCAGCAGTAGATTCTGTCGGGTAAAGTAAAACCGCAGGTGTTTCTTCAACTCGCTGTTCGAGTGGTCTAACTTTTTCGACTAATTTAATAAATTGTTTGTAATTAGGAATTGTGGCGCTGGGGACATAGCCCGCATCAGCAGTAATATGTGCTGGAGCTTGCTCCATTGCTCTTCGAATTTGCTGCTCGCGATTTCTTTCAACTGTTGGTGCTAGCAGTACAACTCCTGATGGGATATAGCGACCTTCATGTATAATTCTAAAATTTGTTTTTGGTTTTACTTGTCGATAACGTTCAAAATTCTTTTTGGATATCGCCCCAGCATCAACTGTTCCTTGGCTAATTAATTCCATCAATTTTTTGGGGGTAGAAGCAAAGTTAATTTCTTTGAGGGTAAGACCAAATAGATCATACAGGGGGACATAATAGCCAGCAGCAGAACCTTTTTGTCCTAAAGCAATGGTTTTATTCGCTAAATCGGAAATCTTTTGAATCGGACTATCATCGCGGACAATAATTAAAGGAGTTTGAACACTGCTGACTTCCGCCATTGAAAATATAGCTTCGTAGCGTTTTTTACCAATTGCGATCGCTGCTAGACCAGGAGGTGCAAACACCATATCCCAGTTTCGCGAGCGAATTTGTCTGATGGCTCGTAATTCGTTGTAAGTTGGCTCTATATCAACTACGGATTGTGTTTTGGTAGATAGATATGTTTTGAAACGGTTGTATTGTTGTTGGGAAAGCTTGGTTTGACCATAATTAACTACACCTACCGTCAACTTTTTCGGAACTTTTGGTTTTTCACTACCACCGAAGCATCCCGAAATCGATATACCAATAAATATTAATAACTGCAACAGCAGTAAGCTACGGGAAAACATAATAGATTTATGTAAAAGGAATGAAACTGAATTTATTTTGGAGCAGGTTTTAGACTCATTATCTCTGTTACTTGAAGCGGGTGGCGTAAATACCAAAAAAACTTTATTTTTGCTGGAAAAATGTTATTACCAGATGAAACTTATAAATAGATATTGACAGAAATACTCAGTCCCCGATCATTATAAAAGCAATTAATAAAAAACAGTCATGACTGCTAGATTCGATGAAACTCTTTTTAGACCACAACCTTTTTTAGAATTGGAAAATCAAGGTCAAAGACTACGATTGGATTTAGAAAAATTAGAACATCGCCTAGGACGGGGTCGTGAATGGGCTGACTTAGATGTTCCAATTGGTTGGGAAGTTGTTTCCCGAAAACAAGCAACTTTACGTAAAGAAGGCGAAGATTACAGAATTTTTGATGGTGACGGTTCTACTCCTAGCCGAAATGGTATCTTTCTAGATCGGGTTAGAATCAATCCGACAGAAGGTTGCGTTCTTAGGGATGGGATACAACTGGAAATTGGCTTATCTCCCCACAATCGCATTACCTTAACTTATTATCACCCCGGTGACCGACCAGTTTCACTCCCTAGTAATCGTCGCTTAGGCTTAAGAAATCTTAAACAATGGCCAGTACAAATAGGTCGAGCCCTCAGGACGGATGATTACTCCTCGATGGAATTGGACGCACCGACTGTTTCTCGCTTACACGCCACAATTTATCCAGATGGTAAAGGTGGACATGTTTTACAAGATTTAAGCACTAACGGTACTTTCGTTGATGGTCAGAGAATATCCAAGCGTTTCCAATTAAGAAATGGAAATCGGATTAATATTGGTCCTTTTACTTTGGCTTATTCTCCAGATTCATTAGAATTACTGGATAGTGGCAGTCAAATTCGTCTTGATGTCGATCGCCTCACACGCAAAGTGAAAATAAAAGGTGGGGCTGAAAAGGCTATTCTTAATGATATTTCGTTAGTTATTGAACCCGGACAGTTAGTGGCTTTAGTGGGGGGTAGCGGTGCGGGTAAATCCACTTTAATGAAATCATTGTTGGGAATAGAACGAGTATCATCAGGTACAGTGTATCTGAATGGAGATAATTTACGCCAAAATTGGGCATTGTATCGCTCGCAAATTGGTTATGTACCTCAGGATGATATTGTCCATCCCGATTTAAGAGTTGAAGAAGTAATTGCTTATGCTTGTAAGTTAAGATTACCCCCCGATACTGATGTTAGACAAATTGTAGAAACAACTTTAGAGCAAATAAAACTGACCCATGTCAGAACTAACTTCATCCGTAATTTAAGTGGCGGACAGCGCAAGCGAGTTAGTATTGGCGTTGAACTTTTAGCCGATCCTAAATTATTCTTTTTGGACGAACCAACTTCCGGTCTCGACCCTGGTTTAGACAAAGAAATGATGCGGTTACTACGAGAACTGGCAGACCAAGGTAGAACAGTTGTGCTGGTTACTCATGCTACTGCAAATATTGAAGTTTGCGATCGCATTACATTTATGGGACGTGGTGGGAAACTATGTTACTTTGGACCGCCAAAGGAAGCCCTAAGCTTTTTTGACATGCCTTCAGAAGATTTAAAATATTTCTCAGATATTTATATAAAACTAGACCAAGGTGGTGCTCCAGCACAGGTAGTCCAGACAGTTAATAATTGGTCCCAGAGATATCATCAATCTCCCCAGTATCAAAAGTATGTTACTAGGCAGCTAAAACCAGGTGAAGAAAGTAAATTTAAAACAGACGATCGAATCCATACGGGGATATCTCCACTCAAGCAGTTATGGTTGCTTTCTAAGCGTTATTTGCAACTAGTTCTTCGGGATCGTTCCAGTATTATATTTTCATTGGTATCAGGTCCAATTGCGATTGCTTTAACGGCTTGGATATTAAAAGACGAAACTCCCTTAAATAAATTAGATCCTGCAGAAATTACTCAAGGACCATTGGCACTGAAGTTACTGTTTATTTTTAGCTGTATTGGTATTTGGGTGGGACTTTCTAGCTCAGTACGAGAAATTGTTAAGGAAGCAGCTATTTACGCCCGAGAAAGGCTGATTAACTTGGGTTTATTTTCTTACTTAGGTTCAAAAGTTCTCATTCGTTCTGGTTTGGTAATCCTGCAGACTCTGTTAGTTACAGCGACGGTGTTAATTGGTTTTAAAGCACCGGAGTATAATCTTATGCCTTGGGCTTTAGGTTTGGGAGTTACGACTTTTTTAACCTTGTTTGCTAGTGTCAGTCTCAGTTTAATGATTTCTGCTGCGGTCAAAAATGAAAATGAGGCTAATAGTATTTTGCCTTTAATTATGATTCCCCAAATAATTCTTTCGGGAGTTTTATTTGAATTAAAAGGAATATCCGCGAAGCTGGGCTGGTTGACAATTAGTCGATGGTCAATGGGTGCTTATGGATCGCTCATTGACGTCAATGACATGATACCTAGCAAAACTCCAGGTGCACCATCTTTTGATGATATATTTACTGCATCTTCTGTATACGATGCTACTTGGAAAAATTTAGGTTTAAACTGGGGTATTTTACTTTTGCACTCCGCAGTCTATTTGATTGTGGCGTTGATTCTACAAAAACGTAAAGATATTGTGTGAATTTGGGAGTCAGGAGTTAGGAGTTAGGAGTCAGAAGCCAGAATTCAGAATTCAGGAGTCAGAAGTCAGGAGTCAGGATTCAGGATTCAGGAGTCAGGAGCCAGAATCAAGAAGAACAAGAATTGACTTCCTAATCCCTAATCCCTAATCCCTAATCCCTAATCCCTAATCCCTAATCCCTAATCCCTTCCTGAATCCACTCCAAATGTTGGGATAACAGCTTTGCTAAATCATATTTTTCTAAGATTGTTTCTCGTGCTTTCGCCCGAATTGAAGACATTTGATTTGGGTGGTCGAGAACTTCTTCTACGCGAGCACAAATTTCCCCAGGTGAGAAGAAGTCTACTAGTAAGCCATTAACACCATCTTCAATTACCTCTGTAACAGGAGCGGTGCTAGAAGCAACTATTAAACAACCTGTAGATAAAGCTTCTAGCATTGACCAAGAAAGCACAAATGGACGAGTTAAATAAACATGAACGGAGGAAGCTTGTAAAACTTGTAGATATTTATTGTAAGGAAGTAAACCTGTAAAGTGAACTCTATTTAAATCTAGGGGTACTTTATTTAACATTAATTGTTTATAGGTTTTGCCATCGGGAAGCTGTTTACCATAAGCAACTCTATCCTCACCAACAATCACTACATGACAATCGGGTCTTTTTTGTTGAAGTAAAGCTATAGTTTGGATAAATTGGGGAAAACCTCTGTACGGTTCCATTCCCCGCGCCACATAAGTGACAATTTCTTTTGTATGGGAAAGGTCAAGATTTATTTCCGGTAAAATTAACTTTGCTCCCGGCTTTGGTTGAAAATATGTTGTGTCGATGCCATCATGGCACACAGTAATTTTACTATGATATTCTGACGGAAATTGTTGACGTTGCCAATAAGTAGGAGAAAGACCGCGATCGCAACTGTAAAGGTCTATGAGAATCGGAGCATTTTTGATCCGAATTCGGGCTTCACTATCTGCATTTAATGGATCTGTAGGGTCAAAATCGGCATCCGAGCCATGTGCGTGATAAAACCATTCAAAATAAGATAATAACTTCGCTTGAGGAAAAATATCTTTAATAAATAAAGTGGGACCCCAACCAGAATGACCGTAAACAAGATCTGGAATAAAATTCTTTTTTTTGAGTTCTTCGGCTAAACGGTAGACAGCTTGACCTTGAAGAACAGCTTTTTCTAACGGTTGGACATAATGATGTGTTTCGGGTCGCACTTCTCGTGAAGGGCTATAGATTGCTTTATAAACATCTTTTATAGAACCATCACGACGGTTAGTACCAAAAATAACTTGATTATTAGAATCTGAAGCTAATTTTGCCGCTAAATGGCGAAATTGAGCTGGAAAATTAGGATGTAAAAATAAAATACGCATAAACTTGATTTAGCAAAAACTAATCAGTTTGCCAAGTAAACTAGTTTACATTAACTTTTGTCGATTGTTTGGTGGTCTAATATTCTTCTTATCCCCCGAGGAAAATTGTAAAAAAATTGAGAAAGTATTTTGTGTTGGTTAAAATTCCCCAAATCCTTTCTAGTTAATAAGTAGAGATAGTTTAATATTTTTTTTAATATTTTTTTGATAAAGAGAGTTGATTTTCTAAAGTAATAATACCTTGTTCGATAAAATACAAGTATTATGCTCTAAAACTAAATATAAATACTAGATAAATGTTAACAATAAAGATACTTGTCATACTCAGGAGTTCCATCAGTATATTTATATCGATTGCGAGTAAATTAACCTAATATTCGCATCCTAATTCCCTCGCTTAGAAAGTCTGATTAATTGTGTAGATTATTTAGTTTGATGTGAAGAATTTAATATCTATAGCAGGGGGATTAATTATTTGAATTGTTTTTATACATTAGTTTTGAATTAAAGTTAGTGTAATTACTATGTTTGCAACTGTATTAATTAAGTCACTGTATGAAGTTGATTTGTAAATTAATTCTTATATCAATCTTTATAAAAATATGGTGTTTCAGTAATGTAGCTTTGTTATTGTATGGCTTAGCTTAATTAGAACAAAAGAGATTGAGGACTGATCCAAGACCTCTTTTTTGATAGTTATTTTGAAGTTATAAGATTTTTACCAAATTTTGATTGATGCGTTGATTTGGTAGAAGTTAAGCCGAATTAATGGGATTTTTGTTTTTTGTCTCTCCCTCACACAATACAACCCATCGTAGTTCACAACTAATTATTAAAGGTTTTTAAATTGAATATGAATAAAATTACCGGAAACAGAAATTCCAATATTATCTTCGGTACTCTACAAAATGATTTGATTAGAGGTTTAGGAGGAGCAGACAGAATTTTTGGTTTTGATGGAAATGATATTCTCATCGGTGAGAACAGTACTGACATTTACGAAGCCGATCCTCAAGGGGGAGGGAATGATTTCCTCGATGGAGGTAAAGGAGACGACTCGCTATTTGGGATCAACGGTGATGACTTTTTAATTGGTGGTGAAGGTGATGATTCTCTCGATGGTGGTTTAGGGGACGATACCCTCATGGGAGGAGAAGGTGATGACACTCTTTTAGGTGGTGAAACCTTCCTCACCAGTGGGAATAATACCTTTTACGGTGGTGCTGGTAACGATCTGATTCAAGCTACATTCTTCGGTGATGATTTCGCCCGTGGTGGAGAAGGTAACGATACAATATTCGGCGGAGAAGGTGGTAATGATACCTTGATGGGTGGTAGTGGAGATGATTCTATTACTGGTGGTAGTAATAGATTCTCTGGAGAAGATAACGATAGTCTCATGGGTGGAAGTGGAAATGACACCATCTCTGGGGCTGAGGGAAATGACACCATCAAAGGTGGAAGAGATGATGATTCCTTAGATGGAGGTTTTGGTAACGATCTAATTTACGGTGAAGCTGGAAATGATTTTCTGTTTGGTGATGTTGGTAATGACATCCTTGATGGTGGTTTAGGCGATGATACCCTCAATGGTGGTTTAGGCGATGATACTTTAATTGGGGGCGGGGGTAGCGATCGCTTTGAATTTGCTTCGAATGATGGATTAGGTTTCAACAAAGAAGTTTTTGGAATGACCGACATTAAAGACTTTAGTTCGGGGATCGATACAATTAGTTTGTCCCGTGAAACTTTTGCACTCGCGAGTTTAGAAGACGATTTATTGTCGCCAAGTGAATTTGCATTAGTGACAGATGATGCAGGTGTGGGTAGTAGTGATGCTTCGATTGTTTACAGCATGGCTACAGGAAACTTATTTTACAACCAAAATGGTAGTGACCTCGGTTTGGGAACTGGGGGACAATTCGCCAATTTGGAAGGTATTCCAGAATTGAGTAATACAGATTTTAATTTGATTTAAATTTGGTAATTAGCAGCTTTCTGGAGCGCATTGCTATTCTTAACGGGGAAGCACAAATCTGGAGCTATGGTAGGAGGGTATCCTGAAAAATTGCTCCACGTTGAATTAGATCAATCTGCATTTGTTCAGAAATGCCAGGGTTCTTTCCAAGTCTGGCATTTTCAACCTTGGCACGGTTGAGGTTGGCATTTCTAAGGTCTGCACGGTTGAGGTCAGTACGGTTGAGGTTAGAACTTCTGAGGTCGCTTCCACTAAGGTTGGCACTCATGAGGGTAGCTCCACTAAGGTTGGCACTCATGAGGTTGGCACTACTAAGGTTGGCACTACTAAGGTTAGCACCACTGAAGTATGTAGCACCAAGGTTGGCACCACTGAGGTTGGCACCACTAAGGTTGGCACCACTAAGGATGGCACTCATGAGATTGGTATTCATGAAGTTTGCTTCCACAAGAATGGCACTCATGAGGTTGGCTTCTATGAGGTTTGCTCCTGTGAGGATTACACTCATGAGGTTTGCTTCTATGAGGTTAGAGCGGTTGAGTTTGGCTTCTGTGAGGTTGGAGCGGTTGAGTTTTGCACCCCTGAGTTTGGCACCCCTGAGGTCAGCACTCTTTAGGTCAGCATTCCTGAGGTTAGCACTACTGAGGTTGGCACCCATGAGGTTAGCACTACTGAGGTTGGCACCCATNTTTGCACCCCTGAGTTTGGCACCCCTGAGGTCAGCACTCTTTAGGTCAGCATTCCTGAGGTTAGCACTACTGAGGTTGGCACCCATGAGGTTAGCACTACTGAGGTTGGCACCCATGAGATCGATACTCCTGAGGTCAGCATTCCTCAGGCTGGTATTACTGAGATTGGCTTCTATGAGGTCGGCACCACTAAGATGAGCATTACTTAGTTTGGCTTCTGTGAGGTCGGCACCACTAAGATGAGCACTACTTAGTTTGGTTTCTATGAGCTTGGCACCACTGAGGTTAGCTTCTATGAGGTTGGCTTCTGTGAGGTTGGCAGCATTGAGATTCGCACGCTTGAGATTCGCACCACTAAGGTTAGCTTCTACGAGATTAGCACCCTGGAGATTAGCACCACTGAGGTTAGCTTCTATGAGGTTGGCACCACTGAGGTTAGCTTCTATGAGGTTGGAACCACTGAAGTCTCGCCTATAAACTGGCTGATTAAGAATTTCCCAGACTAAACGCCATTTACTATCAAGTTTTGTCGTAGAGTCGACGATTGTATGGCTGAGGATGGTGTTACTGAGATTGGCACCACTGAGATTAGCACCACTGAGATTGGCACCACTGAGATTGGCACCACTGAGATTGGCACCACTGAGATTGGCACCACTGATATTAGCACGGTTGAGATTAGAACCACTGAGATTAGCACCACTGAGATTGGTCTCACTGAGGTTAGTACGTTTGAGATTGGCACCACTGAGGTTAACACGGTTGAGATTGGCACCACTGAGGTTAAAACGATTGAGATTGGCACCACTGAGGTTAGTACCAGTTAGGTCTTGTCTATAAGCACCATTTTCAATGATTTCTTGAACTGAACGAGATTTATTATCAATTTCAGTATTCTCTTGATTTGAGGTTTGAGTAAAGCCGGTTTTTAAATTTTTTATGTCAGCCCTCTTACCATTCTCAGCAATGGTAAATACTAATCGTTTTTTATCACCTTTAGAATTCCCCGCATCTAAAAAATTCACATTCTCAGTAGGGATATCTAATACTTGAGTAAGTTTTTTTAATTTGAATAGTTGCTCAACCATCTTAAGTCCTTCTTGAGAACCTTCTAAAATTAATCTGATACTGTCTTCGTCAACGCCAACAATTTTTATAGAAGGATCTCCAACAAGTTTTCGCAAACTTACTTCGACCGCTTTTAATGTTGCTATATTAATTTTATTTTTTTCAAAACTGGTATTGATATAAGATGCTAGATTATTTTTATCTAACTCTCCGTTTCTATCCTGTTCATAACGCGAGTTAAGACCAATTATTACACTAGCTTCATCTAATTTCATTATTTTCCCAATAGCTTTTAAGCTGGTATTTCCAGGATTTATATTTTGTGCAGCATCAATTAAATTTTCAATCCAGTTCTCTTTATAAGCTATCTTTATTAAGTTAAATATTATGTCCTGTAGTTTGTTAGTGTCTGTAGCGATTTCATCCAGGTTTTTATTTAACTCAAAGGCTAACATTCGCTTCAGTGAAGCTTTGCTAGGGAAAGCTTCAATAAAAATATGTTGTAATTCTTTGTACCTTTGATCGGATAAATCAAGATTCATCCCGTCAACCCCCTACTCTTTTGATAAGCAAACTCATCACCCTGGTTGGCACTTCTCAAGTAAGCGTCAACTAATCAATATTAATCAATATTTTAGACGATAAATGCTGATAAAATGATAATAAATCTGAAAGATAGTTACAACAAAAAAATCTTCTAACAACAATTATCAGATTAATCAAGCTTTAAGAAATGAGAATCATTATTTTAGGTATAAGCGCCCCAGGAAGGAAAGTAAAAATTCAAAATATAACCTGCGGTTACGCTGAGAACGCGCTGCGCAAACGCTAACAAAAGTCAAAAGTATAAAATTCCTTGCAATGCAATGAAACTATCATATTTTGGGCTATAACTAAAACCTTTGCGATGTAAGTCTTTAAAAGTTTGCAAGTTAGGAGATTGAAATAGACCGCTTTACGATTTATTAAGGACATGTTGATTTCTGTGTTCAACAATTTGCTTAAAAAAATGATGATAAGTAATATTAAAAAAATTAAAAAAACAAATAAAAATGATTACTATATTTTGATTATTTCAGGACTTACGCAAAACATACATAATTATGTCATTAATTTAGTGGTTTGGGCTGTTGGGTTTCGCTAAGTGCACACCCAACATACCAGATTCAAAACTTATAGCAATTTGGAAAAAGAATGGGACAAGTAGATTTTTGCTGAGACCTTCAATTAAACTTATCTACCAATAAGTACATTGCAATTATTTGTTGGTTTGGTATTAAATGAAACCCTAATGTTTGAAAATGTTACTTGTTCTTTTCAAAGGGCAATACATTCGGTTCAAACGTTTCATCCTCTCCATCGTCTGAATCAATTGACTCTTCCTCAGTTCCTTCGCTATCTGAATAATTTCCGGCTTGGTTGTCGTCATCCTCTTCAATTAATGTTTCTAAATTTACAATTACATCAGTCGATGCTGGTTTGCGAACTAAAGGAAATATGGCTTCTTCTAAAGACAACTCCGCTTCATAGGGTTCCCTGACCGTATCGAATAGTTTTTCTGCTTCTTCAAAATCGATCGCAAAACTGTGGGAAGGATAGTTGTAAATTAAATCCTTAATTACTTCGATTCCCTGGGGTTTTAATCTTTGTCCGTAGGCTAAAGCGATATTCATTAGTCTATTCATCTCGCCAACTCTTAGGGGATCTATCTGACTGGAGATGGGAGACAATAGTTCGACAGCCATGGAACTTGCAATATCTGCAGCTGTTTTAGTTGTTATAGCCGCTTGAGAACTGGAAATAATATCTAAAAAATAACTCTCAAACATTTCAAAAGCTTGAGAACTAATTACAGATAATGCTTGCTGTATATCTAAACCTGACTCGCTGCGAAAATCATCATCTTTAGTAACTTGAATATCAAGCGGACCCAATTCGCCGAAATCGGACATAACAATTTCATCCGCTCCTAAGGCTAGTAAAGTTCCAGCACTTTTACAGTAACCAAATACAAATAAAGTAAAGTGCTTATATTTTCTCTTTAAATAACGCGCAACTCTAAAAGCCGCATCTGGATCCCCACCATAGGTGGTCATAATTAAGGCAACGTTATTTCTTTTAGGTATAGTTTGCTTTATTTCGTTAATTAATTTATCAGCATTTACATCAGAAATTGCTGCACTATAGAGAAAAATATCAGCTTCAAGTTCTGAGGTAATTTCTTGAACGGAGTTTGCTAACAGTAGTTTTTGTATCATTTAGTTGATGTGTATAAATACTGATACTTGAATACAGTTAAAATACTGATTCTAAAATTATTACGAAATCATTTTTAAACTTAAAGTCAGAAATCATACAATCATCTTTCTATTTACCTGCTTACTGGCAAATTTTGGAAAGTATAAATTCTAGAAAGTACAGATTCTGGAAATTACAAATTTTGGAAATTAAGAGTTTTGGAAATTAAGAAGATCATCTTGGGAAAGAATTTTGCAATCTGGAACACTGAGATAAAAATGAATGTACAATTTCCCAGGGTCTTATAATTAAATCTTTCCCCCGAGAAATTTTCCCTTCTAAAATTCGTTAACCATGTCCGAAGAAGATATTCGAGCCACAAGGCTAGAGAAAGTCGAAAAACTGCGTCAGTTAGGGATGAATCCCTATGCTTATAATTGGAAATCTAGCGATTGCGCGGCGCTATTACAAGAAAATTTTGCCGATTTAGGTAAAGGTGAAGAAGTTAATTTAGAAGTTTCCATTGCCGGACGCATTATGGCACGTCGGGTTTTTGGTAAGCTAGCATTCTTCACTTTACAAGACGAAACTGGCACAATTCAGCTTTATCTGGAGAAAAAACGTATTTCCGAAAGCATGGCTGAAATTGATGCTAATGCTTTTAATAATCTGAAAAATCTTACAGATGTCGGCGACATTCTGGGAGTTAAAGGAACAATTAAACGCACTGAAAAGGGCGAATTATCTATTTATGTTAAAGAATATGCCATTCTTACCAAATCTTTGTTGCCTCTACCAGATAAATGGCATGGTTTAACAGATGTTTCTAAACGTTATCGTCAACGTTATGTAGATTTAATTGTTAATCCTGAAGTACGGCAAACTTTTCGTCGTCGCGCTCAAATTACTGCAGGTATTCGTCGCTATTTAGAAGAGCAGAATTTTATTGAAATTGAAACCCCAGTTCTCCAAAGTGAGGCTGGAGGTGCAGATGCACGTCCATTTGTTACCTACCATAACACCTTAGAAATGGATTTGTATTTGCGTATCGCCACGGAGTTACACCTGAAAAGGTTGATCGTCGGTGGTTTTGAAAGAGTTTTTGAATTGGGAAGAATTTTCCGCAACGAAGGAATTTCCACTCGCCATAATCCAGAATTTACTTCTATCGAGGTTTACCAAGCCTACGCTGATTACAATGATATGATGGCGCTTACCGAAGGAATTATTACTACGGTTGCCCAAGAAACACTCTACACTTTGAAGATTACCTACCAGGGACAAGAAATTGATTTGACTCCTCCTTGGCGACGGGTAACAATGCACGATCTAGTTAAAGAAAATACTGGATTAGATTTCCAAGAATTTAGTACCTTGGAAGAAGCCAAAGCTGCATGTAAAACAGCGGGAATTGAAGGGGTAGAAGATTGCCCATCAATTGGTAAGTTATTAAATGAAGCCTTCGAACAAAAAGCGGAAGAAAAATTAATTCAGCCCACCTTCGTAGTGGACTACCCCGTAGAAATATCACCTTTATCTAAGCCCCACCGCTCTAAACCCGGATTGGTAGAACGTTTTGAGTTATTTATAGTCGGACGGGAAACCGCTAATAGTTTCTCTGAGTTGACAGATCCGATCGATCAACGCCAACGCCTTGAGGAACAAGCAGCCAGAAAAGCCGCTGGAGATTTAGAAGCCCAAGGTGTTGATGAAGATTTCCTCACAGCTTTAGAGTATGGAATGCCACCCACTGGTGGTTTAGGTATTGGTATTGACAGATTGGTGATGCTGTTAAACGATTGTGCCAGTATTCGTGATGCGATCGCTTTCCCCCTACTCAAGCCAGAAAAATCAGGAACAGAAGAATTAAACCCTGATAAACCTGAGTGATATGAAATTTGGGGTGCGTTAGTTATACCTAACGCACTGCTCTCAAATTGATTCTTTAATTAATTCTCCAATTGACTGTCAAACTTATACGATTCAGTAGCAAAAAACACAAGGACAATAAATTTATTCAGGGAATGAGGTAAATTAATTTTTGTTAGCAAAAGATATTAAAAAAAGATTAAAAAAACTCATAAAAGAAGCATCCCTTGTCGATCCGAATTTGGAGAAACGATTGATTGAAATCGACCGTTGGGTTGGAGATATAAAAACAGGTTCCTTGACTGCAAAAAGATTCTTGATTTTGTTTTTGGAGCAAATAATAAGGGATGCTGAAGCTTGGCTAAAATTTAAATCTTTACCTTCTCAAGAAGAGCGAAGAGCAGCTTTAGAGGCGCTAAATCCAACCTTAAAATATTGGTACAACTACTTGTTTCCCCAATGGTTAAACCATAAAGATCCCAAATTTTATATTTGGCGAAGAAAACTTATGGCTGGGAAATTTGAGCAAAAAGATGAAGATTTAATAGCTTCAGCGATTGAGGAAATTCAACTTCGTGGCGGGACAGTAGTCAAACGTTATGTAATAGACCTTTCAATGTCTACTGATATAATAGTCAGTGCTGGGCAGGAAAGTTCATTGTGCGTCCAATTGACCACTCTCAATCAAGAATTTTGTCAAGAAAAATCTAATGATTGGGAAAGTACTCTACGTTTTTGGAGCATAGAACGGGGGTTATTTCTAAGTTACAATCCTGGAGAACCTAATTTTGTGAATAGGATCGCTAACATAACTCTTTACAACAGTAATAATCTTAAGATTGGGGTTTATCTCAGGTTTAATCTGTGAAAAGTTTTAATGTAATATATTTATAAATGACTTTTTATCAATTTTATTCTCGAGATTATTAAAAAAAGTTTCTTCAGAAACATAAAATTTAAAATTTAGGAGTCAGAATGAATGAAGGATGAAGTATTCATTCGTAATAGGCAGTCTCAGTTTCCTTTTAGAAGGTAGTGTTAATAAAATTCAGTAGAAAACTAAAGATAGTCTGTTACAAATAGTGCGCGTAAACATACTTGTTTCATTTTAAGTAAGTAGCTATACAAACCAGCATATTTATGCTTCCAATAAATAAATTTTTTTTTAGCGAGCGGGTCTCCAAATCAAAATGAAAAACAACTGTTTTGATTCCGTGTGTTTCTGCTAGTTAAAGCTGTGACTTTGAATGTTTATAGAGTCATTGAGTACATAATCATAAATCTTTGCAGAATTTTGGTGAGGAACCAAATGGGGAGTTTTGCTTGATGTTTACACAACCTTACAAATTCCAGTTTTGGGTTCTCTTTAAAGTTAAATTATCAAAACTGGATGGGTTACTCTGACTTGTTGACTAATAATTCCTTCATGTTGTTATATTTAGCACTGTAAAATTACTTATATTCCGGCAGGTATCATATAAAACGTAAACCTTAGACAGGACGGATTGCTATTGTTGTATTCCAAAAGTTTTACTCAAAATTTTTTTTACTTAACACATTGAATTTCAAGATCATCGACTATATGAACTTACGTATTAGGTGAATGTATTTGTAAAAATTACGGTATTTACTATTTCTCACATGAGATACTTTCAGTTTACGAAATAATCTTGTTTCAAGATGAAGATTAACAGCAGAATCACTAATGCTTAGCACCTCGTTAACTGAGTTCCCAACTCTGAAAACTTTAAGTCTTTTTCCGTTACTTAGATTGAATCTTTCTTCGTTAAGTGCTCCTAAAAAACTAAGTCACCATGCTCAAAAATAACCCAACTGGCTGTCAAGAGAGATTAGAAGATTTTTTACAAGCTGTAGAATCAGCCCAAAAACTACAGAATGACATCATTAAATATGGTCTTGAAGCTGCTCATTTTTATGTTGAGGACTTAGATGGAGACTGGCTGGAAAAATGGAGCGAAGATGAAGAAGAACAAAATATTACAGAACATATTACGAATTTCCTAGAAAGTGGGGATCCAGTTGCTGTCAAATTATGGGAAAGAATTGGGGATAAACCTCTGACAAAGATAGTCTCTGAATTAGAGAGGTGTTTAAGTTTTTCGAAAAGAGCAGAGCAAATTTTTGCAATCAAAGATTTCTTGTTGCACAATTCGAAAGCAGGAAGAAACAATTCAACTGCTAATGATGGATATGATTTAGTGAATCTAGTAAATTTAGCAGAAGAATTACTAGAGAAATTGACAGATATTTTGGATTGATTATTAACAAATCAGAAATATTGTAGAAATTAGGATATCTCAAATTTAGTATTTGGATTTATGGGCGTACAAAAATTTGAATGTACCAAAATTTTAACTGGTTAATTTTTTTGGAAAGTGAGCTATTTTGCTCGCCCTTTCCTCCCTTGGGAGAGGTTAGGAGAAGGTTATATTCCACCCCACACCTCCACACTAGTAGGAAGTTGGACTTGCAAGCTAACTTTCCAGAATTTTTATCAACTACAAATCCTAAATCCGGATAGATATCGATCAATAAAGATGCTTAAAATTTATTTTTTCCAAGTGTTTTTATCTTGTGAAAATAGCAATGGTGGGAAAAACCCACCTTCATAGCAAAGATTAATTTGCCATTTCAGCCATCTCAATAACACGCCTTTCATAGTCTTTTACTAAAAAATTTAAAGGCTTGCGGCTGCGAATCTTAAACTTCAAACCCCGCATTTCCACCCGCAATAAAATCATTTCTAAGCATTCGCGGTCGAAACAAACGTGACGCTGCTGATTTTTGTTACCCAAACTGGCTCCCGTAATCACATGTAGCTGAGTGTTTTTCTTCAGCTGATACCACAGTCCTTCTGCAGCATTATTTGTGCGATTGTATGTGGGAGTACTTCCCAAATAAAGCGGATCTATTCCAGTCGCACCAATGGTTTGTTCGTAATTGTAGTAATAATGTAAAGGTACTTCCGCCGCAGGTAAATCCAGTAAACCTTCATACAACTGTCGGGCTATTTCTAAATCCGATACCATCACCGTGTGCACCTTTGGAGCGCTGGTGAGAAACATCCACATTGCACCGGCATATGCTGCCAGTAACATGACCATTATCCCCTGAGTGGAGAAAAGACTATCTAATGGTAAAGAAGGTAAAAAGGAACCTATAGTAAATGGCTGAAGCAGGAACGATATCACACTAGCTGCTATAAACATGAAAACATTAAAAATTGTATAACGGAGCTACTTTTCGTTTTGCAAATTTCGACTTAAATTTAAGTCTGTATTCTATAGTGTATCAATTGCCTGCTAAGTCTTGCTGTTAACTACGAGCTGTTAATGCTAAGCAAGATACTTTACCATCTAACATAAATAAGCCACTACCCTTATATTACCAATATATTCGAACTAGGATCGTGCAAATACCAAGTTTTTCTGAAGCCAATCATCCATTAGTGAAATCATTATTCCATCACAGTGATTTGGAACTGTTAAATCTGTTTGTTGCTCATCCGGATGCTGGTAAATACTTTACTGCGATTTTTTGCCGCTATAGCCCTATAGTCTATACATTAATTCGACATTCGGCACGTTCTCCAGTGCAAGCAGATTACTTGTTTGCTTTGACCTGGCGGAATATTTATTACCAGTTGGGCGGTTTGGACTTAAATGTTTCTAAACCCGAGCAGGAAGGTATGACTTTGCAGAATTGGCTAATAGATATGACTGCTTACTCTATCAATGAAACAGAATTACCCCCCACGGAAGCGATTCACTACTCGATTAAAGATACTTCTCCACCACTTTGGTGTTATGTCGAACAAGCATTAGAACAACTATCGCCCAAACTTAGATTAATTTTACTGATGGCACAAACTTTCCACTGGAGCGAGACTAGAATTGCTGCTTATTTGCAAGCAGAAGGAGAAGAAATTTCCCCACCAGAAGTAAATAATTTACTTAGAGAAGGATACTCTTTATTGGAAGAAAAATTACCATTAGATATTCGCAACATCTACCTGAGCGAAACTTAAAATCTAGTGGCAAATAACAGTGGAACTTAATCAATTTTGTTTTTCAATATTTTTTTAATAACTTTCTTTTAATTACTTCCTTTTAACTACTTTTTTCCGATTACTTTTTTAATACTTTTTTAAATTATTCAAACCTGCATTATTGTGGGAATATTTTATGAAAAACTTATTTTTCAAACATCTATTTTGGGAATATCTCTTTTCTTGTGCTGGGGAGAATAATAAATTTCAAGAATCACCCCGTAAAGGTCAAAAAAGTAGAGGTCAAATAAAAATCGAAAACATCATATTATTGACCTGCAAGATTTTGCTTGTGAGTATTTTTTTTGTTCCTGTGACAGTGAATGCAGTTGAAGTAACAGAACAACTTCATGGTTCATCCTATGTAAAAAATTCATCTCAATTACGCGAGGAAGCTGATCGACAGGTAAGTTTAGCTCGACGGGAATTAAAACAAGGAAAAACAGACTCAGCAGTAAATTTACTATTACAGGCTTTAGAAATTTATCATTTCACTGGAGACATAAAGGCTCAAGGTTTAGTTTACGATTTATTGGGTAAAAGCTATGTAAAATTAGGTCGTTCTAAACAAGCCGAAAATGCTATTCGCCGGCGTTTAGCGATCGCTCGCGATCTCAAAGACTTTCGCTCTCAAATTTTTGCATTAAATAACATCGGTACTTTATTGATGCAAAAAGGCGATTTTAATCCCGCACTTCAAACTTTTATAGAAGCCCTCAACATTGCTCGTGAGATTGAAAGTCTTGAAGGTCAAGGACTTTCTTTAAGCAATGTAGGTTTAGCAAATTTTCGTTTGGGAAATCATAACCAAGCCATGGAGCTTTATGAAAATGCATTAAACTTTCGCCGTCAAGCTAGGGACTCCCTCGGAGAAGCAAATACTCTCAATCATTTAGGGGATGCTTACCTCTTAGTCGATAATTATCAACAGACCATTGCTACTTACGGTGCAGCACTACGGATTGCAAAAACTATCAGCGACCGCTCAAATGAATTACGTGCGATGGATGGGCTAATAACTGCTCATAGTTCCGTGAAGCGTTATGACCGGGCTTTTGAATTGCTTGAAAGACGTTTGAGTATAGCGAAGAAACTCAACAATATTCGGGAAGAGTTGAAATCATTTGAATCTTACGCCAAATTGTACGAGCAAATGGGTCAATATTCTACAGCTCGTAATTTTTACGAAAGAGCTATTTTACTTGCAAAAACCTTGGAAGATAGCAGAGAAGAGTTATTGTTACTCGACAAAATTACCCGTATCAGCAAACGCTGATCGAAAGCTTTTCTGAATTTAACTACTTGCTAATTCTAGAGACGTGTTACTGCGTCTCTATTTCTATAAATGCATTACTTGATACAAGAAAATCACTACATTCATCTATTGTTAATTATGAATATTAAATATTTTTGGTGAAATTCAAAAAAGTTAATTTAATGATAACTCTTGGATAAATCTTAATTTGATGTGGACGTTTAAGTAATTACCATTACATAATTATGTAGAAATTAATTTAATAACACTTTCTTATAATGACGATTAAAAAAATATAAACTATAATTTAATTTCGATTTCCAAGGAAAATAACTTTTTAATTTCAGCCACGTGGCATAGGCTGTGCTCTACCTAGAAAATACTCAGTAATTTGTGTTCCCTATTAACCTATGCCTGTCAATATTTTTGATGCGAGCTTTTATCGCTCTGCTAACCCAAGCTTAGAAAGTTTGAGTGATAATGACCTATGGTCTCACTTTCAAAACCATGGTTTAGAAGCAGATTTATCCTTTTCCCTCTTAGTAAATTTAGACTTTTATCGAGCTAACAACAGTGACTTGAGTCACTTTAGCAATAAAGATGCTTTTGAACATTTGCAAAACTACGGAATTTCAGAAGGGCGTCAATTTTCTGAATTATGGGATTTGAATTTTTATCGCCAAAATAATACTGATTTAACTTTTTTTAGTAATGAACAATTATTTCAGCATCTGCAAAATTATGGTGTTGCAGAAGGACGGAGATTTTCTCAGTTTTTTGATGTTAATTACTATTTAGCCAATAATCCGGATTTATTAACAGAGTTTGGTAAGGATAAATCAGCGTTACTACAACATTTTGTGATTTATGGCTTGGATGAAGGACGTAGATTTTCAGTTGCATTTGACCCTAATTTTTACCGCCATAATAACCCAGACTTAGCAAATGCAAGTCTTACTAACCAGCAACTTTTAGAACACTTTCGGATTTATGGTTTGAGTGAAGGTCGAGCTTCATCGGAATCATTTGATGTGAAACGTTATTTAGGTTTCAATTCTGACCTTGGAAGAGATAACTTAAACTATCAAATGGCCTACGAACACTTTATCACCGATGGTTTGACTGAAGGTCGTATGGCAAGTAACCACATTTTCGAGGATTCTGCAGGAGACACTATCGATACTTCTCGCCATATTTTACTCGGTCACAATTCAGTTACATGGAGAGAGGCTGTTAGTAGTAATGATAGGAAAGATATCTATAAATTCACCTTAGAAGAAGCAAGTAATGAGTTCAATCTGACACTTAACGGTTTAAAACATAATGCAGGTGTAAATTTGCGTAATACTAGTGGTGAAATTGTTGCTGGTGTGAACAATCCAGGAACAATGGGAGAATCACTCATCATTGATCATTTAGGTGCTGGTACTTTTTATATAGAGGTCTATTTCGAGCCTGAAGGTGGCTCTACAAATTACAATTTGAGCTTATCTGCAACACCCAATAGATCGGAACCTACTGCGTCAGAAACTCCTATTCCACAGACTCCAATACCCACTGGTAGTAATGACGAATTTATCCAAGAAGTTTTAAGACTAACAAATCAGGAACGTACTAAATTTGCCTTAGAGCCATTAGTTTTGGGTACAGAATTGAGTCAAATTTCTCAAAATCATAGTTTGGATATGGCTATTAATGACTTTTTTAGTCATAAAAGTCCCGACGGTTCTTCTGCTGTTGAACGAGCAGAAGCACAAGGCTATCTATATCCCTACATTGGAGAAAACATTGCTGCAGGATATTCTACACCTGAAGCTGTTGTTGCAGCCTGGATGAATAGTCCCGGACATCGTCGAAATATCCTTAATCCGTATTACGAAGAAATAGGTATTGGTTACTACTACTTAGAAAATGACACTGGTAATGTCAACTATAGAGACTATTGGACTCAGAATTTCAGTACGCAAGTTACTTCTTAACCAGATCAAAGTTTATACATTCTTAAGCGCAAGTTTCACTAGCCCACAGTAAAACCGAAGGTAATGACGTACCTTAATTTTTTCACAACGCAAATTTGATCGGTAAGCGTGTAGGTTAGGATATTATATTTTTCCTAAAAGGGAAGCGGGAACAGGAAACAATAAATGTCCTAACCTAAAACTGTAGCGCTATATTTCATTCTGCTCTTCCCTGGGTTAATTAACTGTTAGGAGGGAATGGCACGCTCGTTAAGACTCAAACCTTGAACTGATGAGGGGTGTGGGAGGTGTGGGGAGTGTGGGAGGTGTGGGAAGCGTGCCATTCAGTTTTGTGCAACAATCCTCATTAATTAAACTCCCCTCTCTCCCCTCTCTACCCCCTCTTCCCGAATAGCAAGGCTTTCACCCCGCGCCTAGCGGCGAACAACTTTTCTTAGTGCCATTCCGGTTGGGAGGTTATATCCCAATACGGTTACCGTTAAGCATTTTCGTCAACCCAACCTACTTTAATTTTGAGATTTAGTATATCCTACACCTCAGTACAGGTAGGACGTGGGGCTTACACCGAGCAAGCTAAACACTTAAAAATCAAGATTCGGGAATTATCGGTAAATAAACAGTAAAGGTTGTACCCTGATTCAGAGTACTTTCAACTTGAATTTGACCGTGATGATACTCCACAATCGCTTGGGCGATCGCTAATCCTAATCCCGAACCTGTATCAGCTCCAATATGTTTATTACTCGAGTGATGAACGCGTGCTGGATCTACCCGATAAAAACGATTAAATAACCTGGGTAAAGCCTCTGGAGGAATACCTACTCCATTATCACTGACTTTCACTTCCAATTGAGGATAACGATCGCGCAATCCAGATACTCGATGGTTCGATTCTAGACGCATTAGCTCTACTTGGACTTTTCCTGTACTATCAGTATATTGCAAAGCATTGCTAATTAAATTAGTAAATAGCCGTACTAGTTGTTCCCAATTAGCCCTCAAAGAGAACCAGTCATCCGGTAATTCAAAATCACTTTCGCTAATGGGAGGTTCTATCAACTCCAAAGTCAAAGAAATATTTTTTTCTGCTGCTAATAGTTGTTGTTCTTCAACTAATTCAATTAATAATACATCCAAGGGACAGAAAGAAAAAGTATTTTTATTGATACCGCTATCTTGTCTCGCAAGAAATAACAAATCGTTAACTAATTTTCCCAGCCTTTTTGTCAGTCTTTCGATAACTTTTAATTGTTGGCGATAATTTCGATCTACCAAGTTATCTGATTCTGTTAAATCTAGATCTGTAAGTGCAACTTGAACATTAGTTTGAATTAGAGCAATCGGACTTCTTAATTCGTGGGAAGCATCAGCAGTAAACTGCTTGAGACGTTGATATGATTCTCCCACAGGCTCCATTGCTTTTCCAGCCAAAAACCAACCACTAGCAGCAACAGAAAGTAACATCAAAGCACTACCTCCAGCCAAATCAAATATTAGTTGATGACTGGGTTTCGTTACTTCAAACCAAGGATGACTAACACGTAAATAACCTAAAACTTGTCTTCCTATTTCTACTCTTTCAGTTACTTGTCGAAGTAAAATATTGTAATTACAGTCTACTGAAATATCACTGCAATCTGAACTACTATTGGGTCTAATTACCCGGACAGTTTCACCATCACGATTAGCATGAATTGGAATATCTAAAGGTTCTGAGAAAGTAGACCAAAGTAATTTACCATTAGGACTAAACCACTCCAAATCGATGCGGTCGTCTTCCACTGAATCAGCATTATTGCGAAAGCTGGCTTCAGGGTTAACACGCAATTGATTGTATTTACTGTTGCCTAGACTTACTGATTCTATAACTAGCGATCGCTCTACTACTTCGACTACATGATTTAAAGTGTCATCGATTCGCTCTACTAAGGTCGAGCGAACGTACAAATAAACACCACTTGCAAAAAGTAATAAAAGTACTGCTGTAATAGCTGTATACCAAAGTGCTAGACGACGCCGAGTTGCTTGGAACATATTCTTGGAGGGCTTGGTATTTTTACTGGTAGATCGCTCAATGTAAATGGGAAATAATTATCTCAAAATTATTGAATATGCCTTTTTGGGTCCAATAAGATAGGTGTTATCTACATAGGGGTATATAAGCCTATATGTTTACTTAAGTATTAATACTAATTATTTTTCGATTTAGTTAACTAATAATTCCATATTCTTACTGAAGTAATCTTTTAGTTACAGAGGTTAAATTCTTTATGTAACTCCTCAGCAGGGGAGATTTGTAATACTAATAACTGGACATGTATTTTTTGACACTTTTTACTTTGGTTTTTGAGTAAATTCATAACGGTGCTCAATTATGAATTTATATTTGCATCTTGATTGCATAATGTATATGTGGGGCTACAAACTTTAACCCGAAAATTCTACTTTTTCTCCTTAATAGTTGCATTTATTACCAAAAGAATAATTAAAATATATTTTTTGACTAAAAAGCTATCTTATACAGAATTAATACCATATATATCTTTAGTTTATCTCATTCTTGTAAGGTTAAGATTTGCGGTTAAACGCCCCATAAACATGTATTTATCGCAGATTGCAAAAATGTAAATTACATCATCAATAATAACTCCACATAAATATTAGATGCTATGAATTATAAGTAATTTTTTGCAACTCAATTATGGGATAAACATTAAAGTATTTAGCTTAATTAATTAAGGAGGTGATATACCTATCTAGAAATTTAATATTGTAATAAATCTCATATTTGCAAAAATAATTCGACCCTCGACTCTCGGGATTACCAGGGAATCTAAAAACAAAAATTAATTAGCATAATCCAATTAGTTTTGAAGATTGGGAAAAAGAGAGTTAATCAAACTTCCAACATTTACACCACAAAACTGAAGGAAAATTTTAATGAAAACCAAATTTTTAGCAATTATTGCTGCTAGCTTGAGTGCAGTTGGTAGCATTGTAATAGGTGCGCCTGCAAATGCAGTAGAGCAAGAGGTCAATGTTGAAATCACTATTCAACCGACAATGTTCTTGCGGACTTTTGAAAATATCAGTTTGGATATTACTCAAGGAGATTTGGGAGCAAATGACAAAGATTTTGACCCAACTAACAATACAACTGATGGGAATACCAACCTTACTGTAGCCCCAAGACCATCTCTTGCTGATGGAAATCAATTATCAGCGGTACCAAAACAAGTTAAAGAACTCTACGCCGTTTGGGCTAATAGTGGTACAAATGTTGATGTGACCATTGAAGCAACTCAAGACACATTGACAAGCACTACAGATACTGCATCTACTGCAACAATCACTAGCGTTACACCCACTCAACCTAATGGAAGTCCAACTGCAACCACACCTTTGGTTGGTGGTGCTGACTTTGTATTTGATCTGACAAATGCTAGGGCTACTGGAACATATAGCGGAGGTATGGTTAGAGTGAAAGCAGAAGCACAACTCTAATCCAGATCCAATTACAAATTATTCGGGTGCAGGCGTTTCGCCTGCTTCCAGTAATATTTCAAATCAGGTTATCCCTGTAAAAAGAAAATTCAAAGTAATCAGAAGACTCCACAAACTCTCTCAAACAGAGTTGAGAGCGAGGAAAATTTAATGACAAGTATTTAATACGGACACAATACTCATCCAAACACAATATTATTTTCCCTTCCCAATACTACTTTCAAAGAAATATCTGCAACATAAATTTTAAATACCATGAGTTGCCAACTCAATTTGAGATACTACTGGTTGATGGTTATGGCACTTTTAGTCATACCTCAATTACAAGTTACGGCGCAAACATCACCACCACCAGATCCTAGCAGTGATTACGAATTATCTTTTAGCTCCGAACCTGTAAATATTTCTCCTTTAAGACCTCAAGATATTTTACCAAGCCAGAGCGGAACTGCAAGTACTCAAGGACAGTTACTAGTAGCTCCCTCATTTAATGAAGTAATTTCCCGCGAGCTACCACAACTTTGGCGAATGCGAGTTCCAACTGAAGATGTACCCGACTTAGTAGCCCAATACACAATTACAACTTCTAATGAAAATGGCAATCCTTTTCTGAGTGTAACCCTGGAACCGTTAGACATTAGGGAAGTATCTAACGACCCTAATACCAGCACAAGTGTAGTAGAAGGAGGCGTACGCCTGCTGTTTGGGGATGCATTTAAAACTGGGAATGCAGGTAGTTACCAAGGACAAATATCAGTATGCGTCAAACGCAACGATAGTGGTTGTTTGTAAAAGGTATTCCTAAAATATTTTGTTCGATCTGTGAGGAGTATAAAGGTTCAAATGTTACATAAATTCAAAAGTATTGGTTTAAGTTTGATTGCACTTTTAACACTTGGGATTGAGAGCGTCGATGGAATTGAGGTTAGTGTTAGTCCCCCTCGTTTTGAAATTCCCATTGGTGGTAAAAAGCGTTCACAGTCCCTCAAAATTAAAAATTTTGACGATAAGCCAGTACAAATGAAGGCTAATATCCGCTCGTGGACTCTGGACAAAAATAGCAAATTACAAGAAATAGAATCCACCGAGCAGACTTTAGACCAAGCAATTATTTTTACCCCTTCTAGATTTACTATTCCCCCTGGTGGCGAACAAACAATTCGCTTTGCTATTCGTCCCAAAGTTAAACTGGCTCCTGGAGAACATCGAGCGATCATCAACCTTGAAGAAATTCCACGACAAAATAAAAACCGGAATCCAAACTCTTTAATTACTGTTGCTAGCATGGGGGTAGTTATTTATGCTTATTCTGGTGAAATAAAAAGAGTTGGCATTCTTAATTCTGTAAACTTAGATACTAATTCCAATGGTTTGACAACAGCGGTTTTTGATATTTCCAGTCAAGGAAATGCCCATGTGCGTATGAATGGACAGTATGCTATTTGGGAAGCAGCTAAGTATCCAGGTTCAGAAGTAACTAAAAATATACCAGGTTTAGATAAATCAAAAATAAAATTACCGGCTAATGTCTTAGCTGCAGGAAAAATTAAAATCAAGCCTGTTTTAGCTACAACCCGTCGTCAGCAGATACTTCCAGTAGCAAAGAAATTACCACCAGGAAAATACATTTTAGACATTAATGGTGATTTAAGTGGAATTCCTATTGATAAGGGTATTCCTTTCACTGTTCCGCCTTTATCTAATACTTCTAAGTCCGTAAATAAAAAGTTTTGATTCTATTTATAAGAAGACTTAAAGATACTTTTATTCTGAGATATTTAAAAAGTCAAGAGTCTAAAAATTTAAGAATTTGAAAAGTCGAGAATTTGAAAAATCGAAGATTTAAAAATTTGCAAAATTGCAAAACTACATAAGCTATTTTTAACTTCTTTTAATTAGAGTTAACAGCTGGATATTTTGGCTAGTTATTTGAATTTTATTACTTAGATATGCTCTACCCAGCTTTACCACCTACACCCCCAGCAATTATTCTGATGATGACATCTGATAAGGTGTCTGCAGACAAATATCTAGTCGCTCAAAAGCTGCGAAAACCTGATAAAGTAAAAGCTTTTGCGGTAAAAAATTATTCAAGTCAAAAAGCTGATAGTACCAGTCAATCAAATTCTTTATCAGCTACCAATACATTATTAGAACAAAAAAATCATAATATAACTCCCCAAAATAATTCTCAGGTAAATACATTTCCACAAGAGTATGATTCTACAACAAAATTAGCAGTTCAAAAGGCTAAGCAAAAAAATACGGTGGGGAAAATTCTCGCTGCTGTTCAAGAAATTATCAGTGTTTCTTTATATGCTTCGATTGACAATATCACTACTAATAATAGTGCAGTTGAGGTCGAATCACAAATCATTAAAAAACCATCCTTTAAAAAACCAATTCTTATTAGTGATTTAAAAATTGGTAAAGTCCCAGTTTCAAGAGATGCTAATCCTGAAGAAACTAATAGTACAGAAAAAACAGAACGACATAAAGATAATCTTAATAGTACAACAATTTCTAGGAATACTAAATTTAATGCAGTTAAATTTCTATCAATAGTTCAAGAATTAATTGTTACTGCCATATCTACTTCTTTGCAGCAATCAAATAGCGAAGCAATAAAATTAAGTGACGACGGTAAAAAATCTATTGAAATCGCTTCTTCTCAAGGAAATATATCAACTAATAAAAATTCGAATAATAACCTAAAAACCAAAAATAGCTCTGAAAACAATAGCAATAATCTAAATAAGAATACCGATAGTCTTCGAGTAAGATTAGCGAATCAAAAGCAGGAAACACTACAAGATAATGAAAATACTCAAAGTTATCAAAAATATTCACTTCAACTAGCACAAAGACCCGGAGAACCTTTTTTAGTTGGAGTAATCATTAATGGTAGGGAAGTCGGTACTCTAGATATTCTTCAGTTAGATAATACTTTACTGATACCTCTAGAAAGTTTTGCTGAGATTGCTGAATTTACGTTTGAAGTGGACAATGATAATTTTCAGGTTCAAAGCCCTTTGGGAGTTGTAGATATTAAGCCTGAATTATTCAAGCAGATTAATGGCATTATTTACGTTAGTAAAGAAGTTCTCAAAGAAAAGCTCAAGATAGATTTAGAATTAAACACTGCCGATTTAAGTCTACTAGCAGATTTACCTTGGCGTGGAGGTTCCCAACAAAGAAGACGAGAAGGAATAGATTTACAACCTGATTTTTTGGCTCCCAGAAGCGGAATTTCTAGTTTGAAGCAAGAATTTAATTTTTATAATAGTAGGGGAGATACTCTTCTACGTAGTTCGAGCCAATTGGGTGGTAGACTTTTAGGCGGTGCTTTCCGCTTACGTTTAGATAATAACTTTGAGAATCAGCCAAATATTTCTGAATATTTCTTCTACAGACGTAACGGTCGATTTCGTTATCAGGTAGGTAAACAAAGAGTAGGTTTGCACCCTCTCCTTAATGGAGTTGGTCTTACTGGGTTTCAACTTGGTTATAGTAATCTCCCTGAAGATAGATTTAATCCAAGTTATAACGCTAACGAACTCGTACCTAGACGTTCTCGACCAGTACAAACCTTTCGCGGTCAAGCCCCACCAGCTAGTTTTGTCCAATTGAGAGTTGGGGGTATTCCTATAGCCCAACAGCAAGTAGGGTTTGACGGGCGATATGAATTTCTTGATGTTAGATTACCTGTCGGTCAAAGTAAAGAAATTGAAATTGCGATATTTGACCGCAATGATTTACGCGTACCTAGAGATATTCGTTCCGTTAGGTTGAATGCTTCTGACCTATTACTACCATCTGGAGGTAATGTCCAACTAGCGGGTTTAGGATTTAACGGTAACCTGGTTCAAGATAGTTTATTTGATGATTACACCTCTTCTGATGAAGGGAAACCAGTTGGTTTTTATCAATTACGCCAAGGTCTTACTAATAATCTGACTCTTGAAGGTTCTTTGCAAGCCGTTCCTGATGCTTTACAGGGACAAGCTGGCTTGGTGTGGCGTTTAGCAAATCCAATAATTTTATCTGCTAGTGTGGGTAGTTCCCGTGGCGAACTTGGTTATGCTGCGGACTTGGATATCCAATTTGATAAGCTGGAAATCAATGCGAATTCCCAATCTTTACCTGAAGGATATCGTATTAACAGTACTGGAGAGCGCTTTAACCATAGCTTGGAAGCAAAGTATCGCTTTAGTAATAAATTCAGCCTAGGTGTTATTGGTCGCAGTCGTAAAGATGGGGGTAGTTCAGCAGATTATATTTTGCCAACTTTTTTTGCTAGACCTTTTTCTACTCTCTCTTTAAACGGTAGACCAGATATCAATGGAGATTATTTATTCAACGCTTTCTTTAGACCGAGTAACTCCACAAGATTATCTTTTAATACCTACGGTGATGCCTACATCTCTGATTTAAGATACGATTTCAATCGCAATTACCAAGTGTCTTTGGGAAGCGAATTCGGTCAAGGTTTAGCTCCCCGTTACTCAGTCAGTTTTGGTCGTTCCCCCAGAAGTTTGCGACAACTTAGTTGGAATTTGGGACTGGCTTACAGCGATGGTGAATTCGGACCATTGGTAGGCGCAAGCATGCAAGTACTTCCCGGTTTATTGGCTAGACTTGATTATCAAGGAATTCCTTCGAGGGCTAGGAATGGTTTTGGTGGTTTAGATGACGGTAGTTTGTCTGTGTCATTGATCTCAGATCTATCCTTTGTAGGTGGTAGAGTTACACCAGCAAGAGCTAGTGGAATTGGTAAAGAGCGAGGTGCGATCGCTGGGAAATTAATAATAGAAGATAAAAAGCAAAATTGGGACTTAAAGGGCTCTTTTGTCAAGGTTTATGACCAATACAATAATTTGGTTGGTAGTTCAAAAACTAATAAAGATGGTAATTTCTTTATTGGGAATTTAAAAGTAGGTCTACATGTGGTGGAATTAGAAACAGAAGAGCTACCAATAGAAATAGCAGTTCCAAAAACTAGCATGGTTGCTGAAGTTGCTAGTTCTGCGGTTACCCAGCTCAATTTTCCAACGAGAATAGAATATGGTGTTGCGGGGCGAATTACTGATACTGCAGGTAAAGCGATGTCCCGAGTTAGAATAGAATTAGTAAATCCTTCTGGGGCAAGAGTATTATCCGGCGTTACGGATAAGTTTGGTCTATATCGCCTTGACGGAGTTCCTGTTGGCAAATATACATTACAGATTTCTCCTCAGGAAAATCTAAATAAGCAAAGACGGTTACCCAAACGCAATATAGAAATTCGCAACGAATTTGTTTACGACCAGAATCTGCGACTACCTATTTCTACTGCAACGAAAGAAAGCAAGAAAAATTGATATTTGGGGATTAAATATCGAGATATTGGGATTGGGAATTAATGGTAAATCTCAAGCAATTTAGAACAGCAATTTAACCTTGCATCAAAACCTTTAACCTAGTGGTTGGTTTAATTATCTTGCGAAGGGACATTTTCGTGTCCAATTTCAACTACCATAACCATATAGATATAAAATACTTTCTTCAAGGGAATCAAAAAATTTAGTCAATGACTTGAATTATTGCCCATTATTGCCCACAACCGAATTTCCCTCAGGTAATCATGCCAAAGTCCAAGAAGAACGTTAATGATCAAATAGATTTGACCAATCCCAAATACTATCTCAACCGGGAATTGAGCTGGCTCGAATTTAATAGCAAAGTACTCCACGAAGCTTGCGATCCACGAACTCCTCTCCTAGAGCGCCTGAAGTTTTTAGCAATATTTTGTTCAAATCTAGATGAGTTCTTCATGGTGCGAGTTGCTGCATTAAAGCAACAGGTAGAAGCGAAAGTAAGCAAATTAACTTTTGATGGGCGTACTCCCCAACAGCAATTAGATGAAATTAGCTTTGCACTACGTCCTTTAGTCACCCAACATAACCAACATTTTGAGCAAGTACTCCGTCCCGAACTAGCAAAACATGGAGTACATATCCTAGATTACATAGATCTATCCGAGCAACAAAGGAATTATTTAAACAATTATTTTGAAGAACAAATATTTCCTGTTATTACTCCTCTTGCAGTCGATCGCAGTCATCCATTTCCTTATATTTCTAACCTGAGTTTAAATTTAGCTGTTGTTATTAAAAATCCAGAAACCGAACAGGAATTCTTCGCTCGAGTCAAAGTTCCCAAAGTTCTACCCCGATTTATACCCTTACCATCTGATTTAAGCAGTAATCGCAACGGTAAATCCATTGTTTGGACGGGCGTTCCTTTAGAACAAGCAATTGCTCACAACTTAGAGTATTTATTTCCGGGGATGAACATTCAAGAATATCACCCCTTCCGAATTACCCGCGATGCTGACTTGGAATTAGAAGAAGATGAAGCCGATGATTTACTTTTAGCCATTGAACAAGAATTACGCAAGCGTCGAGTTGGTGGTACTCCGGTTCGCTTAGAACTTCAATCTCAAACTCCAGAAATTATTCGCAACCGACTTTTGCAAGATTTGAATTTGTCTGATAGCGATGTTTATCAGGTGGAAGGTCTTTTGGGATTGCGAGACTTGATGTATTTTTTATCACTACCACTTCCAGAATTAAAAGACCAACCTTGGCGTTCTGTAGTCCATCCAAGATTACAAGTTCTTAGAGAGCCTAATACCGGTTCTGGATTACTTAAGCTTGATGAAGGTCAGGATATTTTTTCTGTAATCCGAGAAAAAGATTTATTGGTACATCATCCCTACCAATCCTTTAGCCGTTCTGTTGTCAGATTTATTACAGATTCAGCCCACGATCCGGACGTATTGGCAATTAAAATGACCTTGTACCGGACTTCCGGTGATTCACCAATTGTAGATGCCTTAATCGCAGCAGCGGAAAATGGCAAACAGGTATCGGTTTTAGTTGAATTGAAAGCACGTTTTGATGAAGAAAATAATATCTACTGGGCAAGACGTTTAGAAAGTGTAGGAGTTCACGTAGTTTATGGTTTAGTGGGACTGAAAACCCATAGTAAGATCGTCATGGTAGTACGACGAGAAAAAGAACGCATCCGTCGTTATGTACATATCGGAACCGGAAACTATAACCCGAAAACAGCCAGACTTTATACAGATTTAGGTTTATTTAGCTGTCGTGAAGATCTAGGAGCAGATCTAACAGATTTATTTAACTACTTAACAGGTTACTCCCGGCAAAAATCCTATCGACAGTTATTGGTTGCTCCGGTCAATATGCGCGATCGCTTCATGAATTTGATCTATCGGGAAATAGAAAATACCCAAAAAGGTCTTTCTGGAAGGATTGTAGCCAAGATGAATTCCCTAATCGACCCGCAAATTATTACCGCGTTATACGAAGCTTCGCGAGCAGGAGTAAAAATCGACTTAATTGTACGGGGAACTTGTTGTTTGCGTCCTGGGTTGAAAAATGTGAGTGAAAATATCAGTGTAATTAGTATAGTAGGCCGTTTCCTAGAACATTCGCGGATTTTCTATTTTTACAATAACGGACATGAAGAGATTTACTTCGGTAGCGCAGACTGGATGCCCCGCAATCTGGATCGGCGAGTAGAAGCTATCACTCCCATACAGGATTCTGACCTAGCAAAAGACCTACAAGAAATTTTAGGCATGATGCTAGCAGATAACCGCCAAGCTTGGGAATTACAGTCTGATGGTAGTTATATCCAACGACGTCCCGGCGATTGTCCAGAAGCTGTCTCGCAAAAAATACTTATGTCTATGGCGTTAGGTTCAGCTGCTATTCCTCCTAACTTAATAAGTCCAAAACAAAATTCATTTTCTCCAGATAGTTAAATTGCAAAAAATATTAAGGTAGTCCCAATGTATCAGTTGATTAACCCTTGTTAGCTTTAATTATAAAATTAAAACTTATTCAACCATAGGATAGAGTCAGTTGCGGTGCATGTTCGCATAGACTATAAAAGTTACTGTAAATTGAGTTTAATTTTACTTCAATGTTAATGTTGTCCTGTAAGTCTTCTATCTTGCGGGTTCTAATAGTTGACGACCACGAACTTACTCGTTTAGCTCTGAAATTTGCTTTTTCTCGTGAAGAAAATATTCAAATCGTAGGTGTTGCAGAGAATGGGAAAGAAGCGATAGAAATCGTCAAACGTTTCCCACCAAATGTGGTTGTCCTGGATTTACAAATGCCAGTAATGGATGGTTGGATGGCTTCCAATCACATTAAAACTATTGTTCCTAATACAAAAATAATTGCTTATTCCTCATTAGAAGAAACTAAATATCATGAGAAAAAAGTAACAGCTAGTCTGGATGCTTTTTGTAAAAAAGACGCGCCAACAAATGAACTAATTTCTCTGATTAAAAAGTTGGGAGAGAACAGTATAAATAATTCGGTGACATGATCGAATATATTTGCAAATTATTTATCAATACATAGACGAAATCGTTTCAGGGTCAATAGGAGTAGTATATGTGTTTTTTAGCAATGCGTCGGCAGCACATCTTGGGTTTACTACCGGCGCAATTTCCAGGCTTAACTGTTGCTTTTAATTTAATTTAGAATTAATTATTTTCAGATTCATTAAAAGTACGTTCATATTCGTCAATCAACTCATCCATTTCTTCTAAAGCTTGGTTAACATCAATCCTTAAAGTACCTAAACTTGGTTTTTCTAGAAGACCTAGTAAATATTCTCTTTTGCTTCTAATTGCAGTAATTTTTTCCTTGATCGTCTGGGCGTCCATTCTTACTCTCCAACACAAATTAATTTTTTCAGTCTAAAGCTCTATCCCTACTTTACTTTACTAGCTTTATATTTGAATAAATTATAGGTGCCTAGTAATTGGGTCGGACAATTACAATTAGCTTTTTCCTTTCACTGTTGCTCCATAGGTGAATATCTTGGCAAGGTACTGATAATAAACGATGATAGTAAAAATGAAGTAATAATAATTAATACACAAATTAAAATCATGTTACGCCAGATTTCTTTGGGGACTTTGGGTCTAAGTATTGGTGGAATTCTTGTTATAGTTGGTTTTGTCGCCTATGCTACGGATAATGCGACTCTTAACCTTGCTGGATTTTTTTATGGTTTTCCTTTATTACTTGGAGGACTAGCACTAAAAGCTAATGAACTCAAGCCAATAAAGTTTACCCAACCAACAACACCAGAGATTTTGGCATTACGGGAAAAACAAGCAACCCTAACTCAAAACAAAATTCGCAAAGATATCACTAGATACTGTTACGGTCAAAATGTACATTTCGACCGAGCTCTATCTTATTTAGGTCTTGGTGCAACCGATGACGATTTACCTGAAATAACTGGTTTAAGAGAAACAGAAACTGAAGGTGCTTATACGATTATTCTAGAATTTGACTCCCCAGAATTTTCTATTGATGCCTGGAAAGAAAAATATGAGAAAATGATTAAATACTTTGGTCCTGGGGTAGACGTAAAAATTGCAGAAGTTGGTGAAGATCGAATTGAATTAGCATTGGTTACTTTGCTTGAGGAAAAAGCTGATTAAAATTTGCACATTTACAGAAGCAAAACAATAGTGAAAATCTTCCTCATTCGTATGGGGGAGTAGTTACTAAAGCATATAGACTCCTGGGAAAAAATAAACTGGCACTGGCTTTTGGTTATTCAAGTATGCTTAACGCTACCGTATAGATTTTATGTATAAATTTTTGATATCTAACCTTTGGTAGTTGCGAAACTAGTGAAATTTGAGATTTATTAAATCATGAATTAATCAAACACATGCTTTTGGGCGACTTTCCAGTAACGAGAAAAGCGTTTTAGGTCAATGAAACCATCGTATTCAAAAAATGGATCGGCCTCATATACCTCTAATTTTTTGTAACGTTCAATTTCATCACAAATACTATGGAAGCGAGGGCTGGGAGTGTCGACAGTAATAACCTTATTAGCGTTATTTTCTACCGCAAAAGCTAAAACTTCACTGACAACATCACCACGACGGATTGTGACAGGTAACTCTAATAAACATTCATAAATAAAGGTAATTCGTTTCAGACCAATCTGCCATTTTTCGATCAGTGCGTCATCCCATATCCAGATTGCAGGAGAGTTTGGATATTCTTCAAATGCTGGATTTTTTGGACTCAAACAATCACCATGTACCCAAATAACTTGTTCTGACATTAATATCTGGCATTAACAACTGTAAACCCTAGCTTTAACTATAAACTATAGTCTTGAAGGAGTAGTATTTTGCATACCTGACATGGTTTCAAAGTGAAACAGATTCACAATCAATTATTTCTACACGTCCTAATAACAGAAATACTCGAACGTTAATTCTTCATTTCTTTTATTTTGTGAAACTCAAAAGTGTAAATAATGGTCAGTAATTGAAAGCGAGTCCTAGAGAAAACTTATAATTGCTATAAATTTTAGGTTATATTTTTAGGTTACATATAGTACAATAATATATGTTTTTACTACAGTTACCTATTTGATTCCTTTTTCTAATGTTTGCGTAGAAAAATGGAATTTATACTCAATGCCCTAACACCTATGAACTTTTGGTAGCTTTTTAGTGATTTGCTGTTCCATGGTTGTGAAATGTTAAAAAAATCTGAGTCATAAGTTCAACACATATAATAAAGTGTTCCAGAGGATACGATATTATTTGTTTACAGGGAAAGGGTAAAATATTTTTATTTTCAAAGCCTCAAGAGAATAACTATGACGATGCATCCTTCTTTGCAACGTGCATTTTTCAACCGCAATGCTTTAAAAGTTATCAGTGGTTTGAATAATTTCAATCCTAAGAGCGTTGCCGCGACTGTTCAAGCAGCACATCATGGTGGTGCTACCTTCATTGATATTGCTGCAGATCCTGCATTGGTCAAGACAGTAAAACTATTGACTAATCTGCCTATCTGTGTATCAGCAGTAGAACCAGAGAAATTTGTGACATCAGTGAATGCTGGTGCCGATCTTATTGAAATTGGTAATTTTGATTCTTTTTATGTCAAAGGGCGTAAATTTGAAGCTGAAGAAGTTTTAGCACTTACAAAAGAAACTCGTGCTCTTCTTCCAAAAATTACTCTTTCTGTGACTGTTCCTCACATTCTTAAATTGGATCAACAAGTGGAATTGGCAGAAGAATTGGTGGAAGTAGGCGCAGATATTATTCAGACAGAAGGTGGTACTAGCAGTAAGCCCAATAATCCCGGAACATTAGGATTAATAGAAAAAGCTGCCCCAACTTTGGCTGCTGCTTATGAGATTTCTCGTGCTGTTTCGGTACCGGTATTGTGTGCTTCTGGTATCTCCAGTGTGACAGCGCCCCTTGCTGTTGCTGCTGGTGCAGCTGGTGTTGGTGTAGGTTCGGCAATCAACCAACTTAACAGTGAAATTGCAATGATTGCTGCTGTTAGGGGTATAGTAGAATCATTAATGGCCAACCGGAAAAGAATCAATATTCTTTAGGAAAACAGGAGCATCTTTCTATTTGTAACTGGATTCTTAAAGAACTCACGCAAATCAATAGTCATAGGGAAAAAGCCCGTAAGTCTATTTATGGGAATGCAAGCCCGTAAAAGATTTTAATAACGATGAAAAAGGGAGATTAATTTCTATTCAGTTGTGTCTATACATCCAATTACTCTAGTACGGGTGGAAACTCGTCGGCACCACTATAAGTTTTACGACGTTAAGAAATGCTAGCAGTAGTGTAGTGTTTGTAACACTCCCAATATGTATGGATACAACCGAGAGTTATTAATTAATTGTGCCAGACAGAATTTCCATCCTTATTGGTAAAATTTTGATACATCTATTGGTGTAGTCCTGGAGAATTTACCTTTAGAAAAATACGCCCCTCAAGATGTGATGTAGTAACTGGAGAATCTAGATCTTTAGTTAAATTACTTCATCGATAATTAAGATTTATTGGGAAAATTCCGATTTTGCTTGCCTTCCATTTTTGTAAAAATGCACTTTAGCACAAAAATAATTTTTTGATTACCAAAGTGGATATTTGAGTAAATTCTTCCCATTGTCTTGAGATAAACTTAGCACGTTAATTCATTTAATTGGGTAAATTTGCATCGCATTTTTGTTATATTTTGTTAGCTCATAATTTTTTTGGCTACCATTTTCTCTCCGAGCAAAGTTGCTACTGGAATTTAAATCCTAATCCGTACTGCAACTATACATGCAAGACAAGATAATACAGGTGCGATACAGGTTGCTTACTTACCGCAAATGTTTAAGACGTTCCCTAGAAGCCGGAACGTTTTTTAGTGTTTTTCTGTATCTGCTTAATTTTCGATTGCATCACTGAGTATATTTTATGCACACACAAAAATATTTACCATCATTACACGTTGGCGCAGCACCACTGAGCATTTTATTTACAAAGTGTTAGCGCCTAGCGACGGGGTACTTTAGGTCTTGCGCATTCTACAGGACATATGCGTCAGTACTAAATAGAAAGAAGAATTATTTTCTAAATAATAAATCATCAATATTCAATAATTTCATTGCAAATTGCATCTGCACCATTGGAGAAGTTTGAGTTAATCGCCGGACACAATAGTATTTATGTACTATAATAAATTTAGAGATCCATAATACTGGATTAATTTCAGGATCAAAAGGTTAAGATAAGGGTTAAGGGTTTATATCTTATGGTTAAGCATTACATTCTCAGCCTCAGTCCTACAGCTAAGCACGAATGGGACAAATGTGTTTTACGGGATGTTTTGAGTGCGAAACGCCCAGAAATGGCGAAATTAATTGCTGAAGCAGTTAATGCTCGATCAGGTAACTATTTGATTAGTGTCAATATTGAAGTAAAAGTATTAGAGAAAGCTGAAGCACCTCAACCCGAACAGTTGGCGCTTAATATCACTGAAGTGAGCGAACAACCTCAATTACAAGAAGCTGCTTGATTTAAAAAGGGATTTATCCAAGACGCGATACTCCAATAGAGTATGATAAATCCCTAGCCCCGGTTCTGAGTCCCAACTCATGACTCCTGAATTTTATTACTCATCTTTTATCTTGAATAGTTTTGATTTATAAACCCATCGTAGACTCTATATGTTGGGTTATTTGCTGATTAATATTTACGACGTTAAAACGTTCAGCTGCATTCTGTCGAGCGGTTTTAGCAATATTTGTAATTTCTTCTGGGTTGTTCAGACACTTATCAATAATTTGTGTAAGTTCTTGAGTATTTTCTGGCGTTGTTAAAAAACCATTTACTTCATGATCTATTAATTCCATAGCACCACCAGCTTTTGCAGCAACGATAGGTTTTTGACACAACATCGCTTCAACAATCACTCTACCAAATGGTTCGGGAGAGGTAGAAGTATGAGAAACTAGGTCACAAGCAGTCATAAGTTGGGGAATATCATCACGAAATCCTAAAAATTTGACTCGATTTTCCAATCCCAAATTCCTAACTTGTTTGTGTAATTGGCTAACATATTCTTGTTCGCCAAATAATGCATCGCCAACCAAGATCGCGATAACATTCTTGGGAGATTTTGCAATCGCTTCAATTAATATATGTTGTCCTTTCCAAGGGGCTAGACGGCTAAAATGTCCGACGACAAATTTCCCGTCTAATTCTAGTTCTTGTTTAATATCATTAACTTGAGATTCCTTGACCTTGTATTTAGCAGGCTCAAATCCGTTGTAGACTATTTTCACGATTTCCGATTTTCCGCCTGCAGTAATAAAAGCATCTTTGCTGGCTTGAGAATTTGCAATTACTAAGGAAGCGAATTTATTCGCTAAAGCGATCGCAATCCGGCGATTAGTCTGACTAAAATGTTCTGGGGACAGAATATCATGTAAGTGATAGACCAAAGGACGGTTACTGAAAAAGCTTGCCAAAGCTCCGATCGCTAGAGCTTTTTGAGTATTAGCATAAATCAGGTCATATTCTCGGGCTATTTTAGCCACTGTTAAAATCAAGGGTAAAATTTGACCTAGACTGCGTAGCCCTTGAAGAAGAGAGCTTTCTTTACGAACTTCAATTTCTTTGCGATTTAGAACTTTGACAGGAATTTGGTTTTCTTCAAGTAACGTTTTAAAAGAACCATCGGCAAATAAACCAACTAAACAATCTTGACGATAAGGTTTGGCTATATCAATTAGACACAACTCAGCGCCACCTGGTTTACCACTTTGATCTAAAAAAAGAATTTTCATTTGTGATTGGCAATGGGTAAATGGGGGTAGGGTAATGGGATGATAACAAAAAACATCCTTACTTACCCTCATCTTCTATCTTCCTTTTTCGGTTGCTTCCCCCTTCTCTCCCATCTCCCTGGTTTCAGCAAGCCCTAATTATTTTGGAAATTATTTTGGAAGTCGTTAGTTTGGATGTATATATTGAAGCTTTTGGAAATAAGAGAAAAATATGATTCTCTCAATAATTTTGTGCTGTAGGATATATGACATTCAAATTGGTAGATATTTGTGTTGCATACAACCCTGTAGCTGACCAGCACGCCAACATAACTCCATTAAAAGTTTGACCAAACTAGCTTTATCGCGAACTCTCGCTATAAACCATATAGGAGACATGATTGCTGTCTTAATCAGGGTAGTCCAACATATGAGTTGTGGCATTCCCATTTTTCGATGCTTTTTGTAAAGTAAGGCTTCATGACAGCCGCTTTGCCACGCACGGCGACATATATCTGATATGGTTTTACGGAATCTAAAATGAACTAATGCTTCTTCTATCTCATGAATTTTGGCTCCTGCTTCTTGTAATCTCCAGCCATAATCCACGTCTTGAAGTTTTAACAGTTTTTCATCAAAACCACCAATCGCTTCATGAAGCTTCCTTCTAACACCGAAGTTATTACCACTTACTAGCGGTAAATATGGATGATCGAAAAACACACCATTACTTTCTTCGCAACCATAGGCTTTAACTAGCCAAGATTCGTTGAGTTTGCAGTGTTCATTTCTACCACCGACATAATCATATTTTGCTAGCCCTTCGCCTATAGCTGCAACCCAACCAGGAGCAACTACATCATCAGCATCACAAAATGCTAGAGCCTCACTTTGAGCACTTTTTGCCCCAATATTACGAGCATATGCAGCTCCAGATTTTAGAGATGCATCGACAATGCGAAGATGGGGAATTTTTTGTTGGTACTCCTGGACTATAGTCAGAGTGTCGTCTGTGGAGCCATTATCTGCAATGATTACTTCCCAAGGTTGAGACCATTTCTGCTTTGCTAAGGCATCTAATTGCATGCCGATGGTGTTACCTGCATTGAAGCAAGGTATGACTACGCTCAGCTTCATCACTATTTAGACTCATATTTACGTGATTCAAACGTTATTTATGTTAACGTAAAATTATAAATCTATCTATCGCTTGAGTGATATATACTACGCCGCTTTGACTATTATTTACAGACTAGAATAAATTATTGCTAAATCTTTATTAATTCGATACAAAATAATTTGTAGGTTATAGTTACAAGCCAATCTTTTTAATTTTCATATACTCACTCGCTATTAGTATTCGAATATAACCGGTATCAGTAACAATTAGGTTTTATCAGTCATCAGAAAAGTGCGTAGATAATTTATAGCGTTAGTATGTGTAAAATTAATTTCTATTGATTGTCTGTGACAAATATATCCGTTGTTCGATGCAATTTAAAATATCAACTTTAATCCTTATTATTGAGCAGAGCAGAAAATTATAAATATTATTTAAAAATGTTAATCTTCGTAAAAAAGCGTTTTCAATCAGTTTAGAGTCAAGGTTGGCAATTACTCTATGGGTTATGCTGTAGTGATAGATAATTAAAATTAATTATTTATATACGACAACAACACAATTTTATCGGTTGGTAGTTAATATTAGTCTATATCGCTTATTAATTCCTTTATTCCAAATAATAGTATCACTCTAAAATCAATTAAAAATCGCAATTAAATCTCCTTTAAGCTGATTTTTTGAATTTTAAATAAATTTAATAAGTATTCAGAAGTAATTTATTTTTTTATATTTTAAAATTAAATAATCTACTAAGGACTTAAAAGAACACCTCTAACTTCATTTGCAATTTTATTCCAATTAAAATTTGCAGAGGCATATTGACGGCAATCTTCTTTTGATGGAATGGATACTTTAGCTAGTAAAGCTTGTTCCAATTTCTTTGCAATTGAATTAGCGCTAATTGAAGAAGTAATGAGTTGGGGAGAAAATGGTGTTAAGATTTCTGGCATTCCACCCACAGGAGTGCAAATCACAGGGGTTCCACAAGCCAAAGATTCAACTATTGCTAAACCAAACCCTTCGAAGGATTGAGAAGGCATAATACTAAAATCAGCAGCCTGATAAGCAATGGGTAGTTGTTCATCGGGCAAAAATCCTAAAAATTTAACTCGATCTTCAAGTTCTAGGTCTTTAACTTGCTGTTTAAGTTCCGCTTCAAGGGGACCCCGTCCGGCGATCGCTAACCATACATCAGGTATTTTTGTTCTAATTGTAGCGAAAGCTGTTAAAAGTTTATCTATTCCTACTCGATGTACTAAACGACGAGAAGTGAAGATGATTTGTCGATCTTGAGGCCAGTTTAGTTGAAGACGTGCTTCCTGTAAGGAAAAATTTGCTTTAAAGTTATTTATGTCAACCCCACCAGGAATAATATTAATTTTCTCCCAAGGAATTTGGTATTCCTGATGGAGTACGTTACCAAATGCTTTGCTGAGGACTATGAAGCGATCGCAGCTATGATAAGTTTTTCTCTCTATCAGCCAATATTTCAAAAAGTTACTGATTTTGCGATGCATCACCTCCTGTTTACTTTCCGAAGCCCAAGGTCCATGAAAGTTAAAAGTAATTGGTACTTCCTTTGGAAAAATATCCAGTAACGGAAAACTGTAGAGAGCAAAATGCAGATTGATTGCATCTGGTTTAGCATTTCTTGTTTGACGAAAATTTTGACGGATAGACCAAAGTCTTTGCCAAATGGGAGAATCAGGTGATGCTAAATTATTCAATTTAATGGGGAAATCCTCTGTTGCTTCAGGTATTCCAACTCCGCATAATTCCACGTTGTCTTGCTTAGTAGCCCAACAGCGAGTTAATTCATAAACATACCGTTCCAACCCACCTGGTGCTGTTGGGAACCAACCAGTTCCCAAGCAAAGTATTGAAGCTGCTCTTGGAAGATTGTCTTGCCGTTCGTTTTCCACTAATACTATTCTCCTATTTTGTCAGTACTATTTTACTGATGTATTAATATATATATTGAGTAGATTATATTTATAAAATTGCTAGAACTGGCTGGGCAAAGCCAATTAATTTTTTTAAAACTGAAATTATCTAATTTACAACTTTTAAAATTATTTTTATTTCAATTGCGCGTATTATTCTCATATTGTTTCTAATTTAACTAGGAAATAGACTAAGCAAGTACATAAATTATTGAATATTTTTGCTGAATAAAGTAAATAATAAGAATTGAGGCAATAGTTAAATACTGATTGTAAACTAGCGACTAAGCTAAAAAATCATACATACTGAAAAAATTAGTCGTATTGATTATGTTAACAATAAACATCGTAAATAAAAAATATCTCTTTCAAAGCGAAAATTGAAAAATAGAGTTACTTTACCTGTAGAACTTATATAAATATCTATAACTTAATTTGCTGATTTTATTGAATTAAATTGCTGTGGATAATGTAAATTCAACCATAAAAATTAGAGAAGTAAATACTTCTAGTTTATATATTCCTATACATAACCTCACGCCTTCTACTAGTTAACATCTAACTGCTAGCATAAGACATTAAATATTTAAAATTTGGGGATATATTAAAAATTACATGTAAATTATATAAAATTTTAATAAAAAAAACTTACAACCAAATTAAAATAAAAAAAGTATTTTTAATTATTTTCATTTGATTCAGGTTATATATGTAGGTCTATAACCTTGCGACACCATCGTTTTTATAGTAAAAACAATAGACAAAACTCAAAACCACCAATATTACTAAATGACTTAACACCTAATAAGTATTTGGGGTACGAATTTGATTGATGAAACAATTTCTACTGCTAAATATATAATTTCAGGAAAATTTTCGTTCAAATGCATCATATGTAACAGATATCCAGGTATATTTGCTGTAGAGAAAAATTTGAGCATGTAATACTTAGAAAAGTATTGGTTCAAGTTAAGCCCATTTTAAAAATTAAGAATGTAGTTTATTATCTTTTGAAAGTAGCGAATGAAAGTAGCGAAGTCACAGAATGAAAATCATCTACGAAAAATTGAGGCTGAATAAATCTTTCCAAGAGAATTGTGAATTTACCTACAGCAAATCACTCACATCCCAGTTTTATTAACTAGTTTTTTATGAATTCTGCTATTTAATATATTCACTCAGCATTTAATCGTCCTGGCAGAATTATGCAGCATCGAAAACAGTTAAAATATCGTACACATAAATTTGAGAATTAACACCGCTTGAACAAGCGATACCCATGAATCAACTAAGCAATGGTTTCACTCTATTTCTTAGTCTACTAGTAGAGGCAATCCCATTTTTATTACTGGGAGTGTTACTTTCTAGTTTGCTGCTTTTTTTTGTAGATGAGCGCAAACTAGCAGAAAAATTGCCTAAAAATCCATTACTTGGTGCTTTCGTAGGCTCTTTAGTAGGCTTTCTGTTCCCAGTATGTGAGTGTGGTAACGTACCTGTTGCTCGCCGCTTAATAATGCAGGGAGCTCCTACACCAGTAGCAATTGGCTTTTTGCTTGCAGCACCAACTATCAACCCAATTGTTATTTGGGCTACTTGGACAGCATTTCGCGATCAGCCAGAAATAGTAGTATTAAGGGTTATACTTTCACTATTAATTGCCACAATAATTGGTTTCGTATTTAGTTTTCAAAAGGATTTAAAACCTATTGTTCAGCCTGCTTTAGCACGTTATTTGAAGTATAATCCACCGCAGCAATTTGCAAGGAAAGATACTTCAAAGGAAACTTCGGAAAAACAACAAGGTGTGACTTCTACTTTGTTACAACCAGGTACTTACATTCTTGGCGGTAAATCTGGAGGTACTATACCAATGGATTCTGTTAATGTTGGTGTTAATGTAGCACAAAGTCCTAAAGCGATCCGAGCGCAAAAATGGCAGCAAGTAATAGATAATACAATTCAGGAATTTCGAGAGTTGGGAGCAGTACTGATTTTGGGAAGTGCAATTGCTGCAGCGATTCAAGTGCTAGCACCCCGGTCGTTAATTTTAAGTTTGGGTAGCGGCCCAATTACTTCCATTGTAACGATGCTAATATTAGCAACAGTAGTATCAATTTGTTCTACAGTAGATTCATTTTTTGCATTGTCATTTGCCTCTACGTTTACTACCGGTTCTTTGTTAGCATTTCTAGTGTTTGGTCCCATGATTGACCTTAAAGGTATAGGTTTAATGCTTTCTATATTTAAGCCTCGAGCAGTATTTTACCTATTTGCTTTAGCTGCGCAACTAACATTTTTGTTTACTCTCTACATTAACTTACACTTACTGTGAGAATACGATGAAAAATGATTTGTGACTGCTTCGTAGATAAATTTATTTCCAGAATTTTATATGCTTAAAATTTTACTTGATAGACTAAAAATATTCTTTATTATGCTCTCTTTGAACTGAATTAATAGTAATTATTTGAAATTTTTGTTGGATAACTATTCAAAGTCGACCGATACTTTCTTGACTGTTGATGTATGGGTAAAAATATATGGGTAAAGTTTTAGAATTTACTGTCAATTTTTTATATAGATATATGTTCTATGCTTTATCATAAACCCTAACTTTTAAGCTTTAGGTTCTGAGTAATATTTTCTCACTTAATTCTCCGCGAAATTATTAATGATAATTATCCATGAAAGGAATCAACATTCGCAAATTTAAGATATTAAAATTTTTAAATCGCTTAAATCCCTGGGTAGACGTTATGGCAATCCTAGCCTGGGGAATTGTAATGTTACACTATCGTTTTAGCGGTAAGTTATATTTACTAATTCATCCTAATTATTTTGAATTGGTTACTGGGAGTGGCATAATTTTAACTATCATTGGCATAATTCGATTTCTTGAGGTCAAAAATTCGAAGCTAACCGATCCTCCTCCTAATACTGAACATGTAACTTTGTTCCCTCCCGGTTTGGGTAGCAGATTATTATTGTTTACAGCAATCCTAGGTTTAGTAGTGACACCCCGCGTTTTTGCTAGCGATAAGGCTTTAAAAACTGATACTGCGGATTTACTATCAAGTACGCGGGTTCAACCCCAAGAGTTTCGCCGTACTACAGTTAATTCAGAGGATAGAACGCTTGTAGACTGGGTACGTACTCTCAAAGTTTATCCAGAACCAGATAAATATTCTGGACAAAAAGCTAGGGTAAAAGGTTTTGTTATGCACTCAGAGGATATTGGAGAAGAATATTTCTTTTTAGCAAGATTTGTACTTACTTGTTGTGCTGCTGACGCTTATCCTATTGGGTTACCAGTGAAACTGGAAGGAAATCGTCAAAAATATCCCCTCGATACTTGGGTGGAAGTAGAAGGAGAAATGATTACACAAAAAATTGCAGGTAAACGTCAACTTACTATTGCAGCTAAATCAGTTAAGAAAATAGAACGACCGAAAAACCCCTATAGTTACTAAACCCTATAGTTACTAAAATTTATTTTTATTGATTTAATCTATCATTATCAATAAAAAAATAATCAAAAATAAATAATAAAATAATAATAATTTATACTTAGTAATCCATCAATAGTATTGCTAGAAAAATAGCAACTACATAATATATACAAACTGATTAATAATTACTATTTAACGTTACCTTCCCAATTGATTGATTACCAATTACCAATAATAAATAACCAATGAGAATGGTTAATAAAAAAGGATCTCTATTACCAATAGACCGGGTTGCGATCGCTTTAATGTTACTGTTGAGTATAATAATTCTCTTAGTTGTTTCTCAAGGTAATGTTGTAGCTGCTCGAGTGCGCGACCTTACTTGGCAACATCAATTAATTCCAGAGAAAGATATATCATTAACAGATGATAATTCCAATAGTGATAACGTCAAAATAAGTAAAGATCATACATCTTTTAGTATGACCTTTACCCGTCCTATGGATGTTAAAAGTGTTGAGAAAAACTTAAAAATAGATCCACCACTGGCAGGTAAAATAAGTTGGGCGGGTAGAAGAATGGTTTATACATTATTTACCCCTGCTCCTTATGGTGCTGATTACACATTGAGTTTGGAAGGTGCGCGGGACAGAATTAGTGTTAAGGAAGGAGAAAAAAACACGATAAAACCATTTCAAGCCAGTTTTAAAACTCGCGACCTAATTATTCTCTACATTGGATCGGAAAAAGAAGAAAAAGGACGCTTAATTCTTTATAATTTAACTCAAGAAAAAAAGAAAATTCTGACATCTAAAGATTTAGTTGTAATTGACTTTGAACCATTCCCAGATGGCGACAAAATTTTATTCTCTGCGATTCCATCTAGAACTCAAGATTTATTAGCAGCAAAAGTTTATACTGTTACCACTGGCGTACCAACTGTTTTTTCTAGGAAAACAGCTGCACCTGGGAAAGTTGACCTGATAATCAATAATAAAAAGTATCAAAATTTGAAATTTGACCTGTCCCCTGATGGAGAAAAAATTGTTATTCAAAGGGCGAGCAGAAGTAAAACAGGGGATTTCGGCTTATGGTTTATGGATGTTAACCGGGATGAAAAAAGCCTCCAGGAAATAGAAACTTCACCAGGAGGAGATTTTATGATTACCCCAGACAGTAAAGCTGTAGCGATCGCTCAAGGTAAGGGAACAGCAATTTTACCTCTACAAAAGGATTCAACCACACCTTTAGATTTTTTCCCACAATTTGGGTTAGTTAAAGCTTTCTCCAGAGACGGTTCCAAAGCTGCAATGGTGAAATTCAATACTGATTTTACAAGAGATTTATTTTTAGTCACAAATCAAGGTGAAGAAAAGCAACTATTACGCACCGACGGTAGAATTTTAAAATGTCAGTTTGATACGGCTTCTCCAACTCTCTATTGTTTGCTCACCCAGTTATTATCTGGAGAACTTTATCAAGAGCAACCATATTTAGTTGCAATTAATTTGAAAACTGGGGAACAAAAGCCTTTACTGATTTTTCCTGCTGAGCAAAGAAATTTAGAAATTAGTTTATCGCCGGATGGCTTGGGTTTATTATTGGATCAAACTGTACCAGAGACTAATACAAGCGTCACATCCAACGAAAATTCAATCCAAACTAGAACTGGTAGTGCAATTACTAGTAGTAGTTTATGGTTAATGCCGTTGTTACCAGTCAGTGACTCTAGTGATACAGCCAAAACTAAACCCCAAAAGCTCTCCTTGTTGGGATTTCATCCACGTTGGTTACCTTAGTCTTCAGCAAGTAGAATACAAAAAACATTAATATCCTAACCAAAAACTCAGCAGGATATTAATTCTCAACTACCAATTACCAATTACCAATTACCAATAAAACAACACCATGCTCTTTGCTTGGGGCGCGCTTATTAGCCATCAGCGTTAATAAATTTAAGGATTGGTAATGAAGCGAACTAGATTCACGATAGTACCCAATGGACCAGCAACGAGACGGAATGGGTCAGTGACTTTGGCGAGTCCAGAGCGTCGCACTAAAACAACGTCGTTGTTACGGAGAATGGGATTAGTCTTCTCATTAATTCCAGCAGATAAATCAATTTTAATTTTCCGCTTGGTGACACTACCGTTAGGATTGAGACGAACTAGTTCAACCCTACCTCTTCTTGCTCTGGAATCATTAAATCCACCTGCAGCCAAAATCGCTTGATTTAATGGAGTATTGGGTCGAAGGTTTGTTGCTCCCGGACTTTTGACCTCACCAACAACACTAACTTGAATTTGTGATGGAGCTAAAGTACTAGTTGCTAACTGAGTAGCTTCTGCAGGGTTAATTTCAGTTGCTGTAGGAAAAACGATTGTATCACCATCTTGGAGAAGAAGATCCTGACTTATGTCTCCGCTAGCTAGTAGCTGCCAAAGATTAAGATTTATAACTTGCTCTTTACCGGTTCTTGTTAATCTTCGGATTTTGACATCCCGAATATTTGCTTGTGGAGTAACTCCCCCTGCAAGTTGAAGCGCGCGCATGATTGTTGGTTGTCCTGTAACCCCAGGTGCACCAGTGGGATTATTTTGTCCTCCTTGCGTTGCACCGGAAGTGACTAAATATGAACCAGGACGAACTACCTCGCCGATTACGGCTACGTTCCGAGGTCTGCTAGGATCTGCAGCAAAGTTAGCAGCTGCTAAATTACGCGCCTCTGCAAGGTCTATATTAGTAGCTGTGGGAACATGAATTTTGTCCCCATCGCGTAAGGTAATGTCTGATGGTGCTACACCTTTTTGGATCAAATCTTTCAAGTTAAGGTTAACAGTCTGCGTTCTGTTATTTCCGATACGCCGCGTTACCCGCACTTCAGCCATATCACCGCTTGCTGTTACCCCTTGGGCTGTTTGTAGTGCTGCTAGTACTGTTGGGTATTGTACCCCAGGGTTGTCACCTGCTCCTCCTTGTAAACTTAAGGTATAGGCTCCAGGACTAGTTACCTCACCTGAAACTAAAACATTTATGGGACGAGGAGATAAGAGATTAACTGATATTATTGGGCGTTTGAGAAAAACCCTATATCTTTCTGCAATTAAATCTGCTGCTTGTTCTGTAGTTAAACCTTGGATTGGTACGCTACCGATTAAAGGTAAGTTTATGGCTCCACCAGGAGGAATTTGATATTCACCACTATATTCTTGAACTTCTAGTACATTTACAGCTATGCGATCGCCGCCTCCCAAAGTATAAGTGTTATCTAATTGTGCAGCTGTAGCGGTAGGATTAGTTGTTTCCTGGGCGAGACTTACAGATGGTAAAGCAGTTCCTACAGAAACAAGAAAAGCAAAACCTGCAACTGGTTGAGAGATTCTTTTTAACAAATTCGTATTATACATTATTTACCTGTTACCGAGCTGTATGATGTACTATTTGAACATTCTAAAGTGGACTATACTTACGTATATCAAGTTCCTCGCCATTCTTATCTTCTTAAAAAGATAGTATTTCTCAGGAAGTAGTGCGTTTATTGAACTTGAAATTTTATTAAATTTATCTTGAAGACTACATAAGCTTAAAACATATCAAATTATATTTTATGGTGGCAGAATTTACATTTATAAGCAATAAGAAATAGATTAAGTTATAGGAAGATAATGAAGAATTATAATTAATAAATAATAAATCGTTTAAAATTGTCAAGTAATTATTTTGCAATCTTTAAAAATAAAGTTAATCACCAACGATTCAGGTTATCCTATTTATATATGTTGTAGAATTTCTCCTAGTTGTCGATGCTCCCAATTATTTATTTGTGGAAGTAGTAATTATCTGTTGGGAGTAAACAGTAATGATACACGCAATTCATGAGAAATATCAGGTAGAAGAAGAAACTTATAAACAGCAGAAATATTTAAGAACCTGATATCGTCTTGATTATTTGCATAAATCTGAGTGTAGGAAATTTACACATATCCTAATCCTTAATTTGGATGCTTGGAATAAATTAAAAGTTTCTTATTGTGAATATATTTATTGTGAATATATATTAGGTCAAGCAAAAAGAGAGTTTGTTTGGAACTCAAATATAGCTTGTTGTGGGTGTATAAATGTTTTGTTGTTTATTAAGTTAATATGAACTAATTACAATTATGATTGTTAATTGTGAGCCCTAAATAGAAGGATTCTACGAATAAAAAGCATTTAACTATTTAGGGTAAGTGTTGCTACATCTCCATAAATAATAGGCTATGATTACGAGTCAATTATTCTCTGAGAGTTTTTAATATGAATCTCAAATTTTATCAGCAGATGTTTAGCTTGTCCTTGCTTGTTTTACCATAGCGATTAATGTATGGTGGGCATCTTCTGAATCAACTAAGTTATGGTCAAATTCAATACGTAGGGGTAAAGTCTCTTCACTAACTTGCACTGTTAAGTCCATACCCACAGAATCAATTTTTAACATTTCAGCTTTTGTCGCATTTGCTACGCCACCAAAATGTTGAGCATACAATAGTACAGCATTTGCATGGTCTTCATTCATGTGTTTGCAAATACGGGAACTGACCTCATGAGAAAATTCAGCAGACATAATTTTTTCTGATGGTTAAATTTAGCTGGCTCTAAACATTACTCAGTTAAGCATAATTTTGAGGTAAAAGTGATTCTAAATTTGGCATAGCGCAATCTTAATCAAACTCCCAAAAACTCTCGCATGTACTGATTTACTAATATGGGTTGTTCTTGTTGTACCCAATGGCTACAGTTGGGAATATATTTAATCTGAAAATCTCTGACATAAGCTTCTGTACCATAGGTTAACTCTTTACCTAAAGCAGTATCTTCTTCTCCCCAAATCATTAGTGTTGGTACTGATAAAATATCCCAACTCCGACCGCGACTTTTTAAATCAAGACCATTGCGGTAATAATTAATCATTGCTGTTAAAGCACCTGGCTTTGCTGCAGCTTGTTTATAAGCTTCTATAACTTCTGGGGGAAAAGCTGTTTTGTCGATCGCCATACCTGCAAATATTTCTTCGATTTTTTGATAGTTTGAAGCCCGCAAATATTGTTCTGGGAAAAAAGGAAGTTGAAAGAAAAAGACATACCAGCTTTTTTGTAACTGTTTCCAAGTCCATAAACCTTCAATAAATTTTGCGGGATGAGGTATATTTAGGACAATTAGTTTTTCAAGCACTTCAGGGTAAGTATAAGCAAAATTCCAAGCAATAATTCCACCCCAATCATGAGCAACCAGTACACATTTTTCATATCCTAAGCCTTGGATGACTCCTTTGATATCTTGGATAAATTCATTCATCACATATGCTGAATTCTTTGTGGGTTTATCGCTATCGTTATATCCCCGTAAATCAACAGCTACCACTTGATAATCCCGAGCGAATTCTGGAATTTGATGTCGCCATGAATACCAGTATTCAGGAAATCCATGCAACATTAACATCAGAGGACCACTACCTTGGGTAACGTAATGTAGTTTGATGTTGTTAGTGGTGATATATTCGTGCTTCCAAGAGTTTTCTGACATTGATATATTATGTGAATAAATAAAATTACTTGAAAAGTATAACTAAAGTGTTTATTGAAAGGATACTTTGATATACAAAAAATGACTAAAATAGCAATTCGTGGTGTATGGCTTACTAATACTGATAGCAGCGTTTTATCTTCTCAGGAGACTATAGTTGAAGCCATAGAGTTTCTAGCAAAAATGGGGTTTAATGTAGTCTTTCCTGTTGTCTGGAATAAAGCTGCGACTCTTTATCCATCAAAGGTAATGCAACAAACTTTTGGCTGGGAAATTGACTCCAGATATCAAGGACGTGACCCTTTAGCGGAAATAGTGAATGCAGCTCATGAGGTAAATATTAAAGTTATTCCTTGGTTTGAATATGGATTTGCTAGTTCTTACAATTTGAATGGCGGTAAATTAATTCAGAAAAAACCAGAATGGGGTGCTTGCGATTGTCGGGGTAATCTACTTAAAAAAAATGGTTTTGAATGGCTTAATACTTTAAACCCAGAAGTACAAGATTTTATTTTAAGTTTGATTTTAGAAGTTGTCAGAAACTACGATATTGATGGTATTCAAGGAGACGACCGCTTACCTGCATTACCCTGTGAAGGTGGTTACGATTCCATGACAGTCCAGCTTTACTATAAACAGTTTGGTACAAATCCACCATCCAACCCCAAGGATAAAAAATGGTTGCAATGGCGAGCTGATATTCTGACTGAGTTTTTATCGCGTCTATATGGAGAAGTAAAATCCGTAAATTCTCATTTGCTGGTTTCAATGGCTCCCAATATACATCATTGGGGATTTCAAGAATATTTACAAGATTCTGAAACTTGGTTAAAAAAAGAAGTGGTTGATATTATCCACCCACAGCTTTACCGTAGAGATTTTCTTGCTTATAAATGTGCGATCGATAAATTATTAGCCCAGCAATTTAGAGGTCAAAATAAATTAAAGTTAGCACCAGGAATCTTAATGAAAGTTGGTTCTTATTTGATCAGTTCGGAAAATTTAATCAAAATGATTGAATATAACCGTTATTGTGGAGTTTTAGGGGAAGTTTTCTTTTTCTATGAAGGTTTGCGAAAAAATAATGACGCCCTGGCTAAAGTGTTATATTCCCATGGCTACTCTGAAACAGCTAGATTTCCAACTCTTAGTGAATTAAAAGATAATCCAGTTAACCATAGTGTACGGAAGAAAAAAATCAACTTGCTTAAATTATGGGAAAATATATTTTAAATGTGCACCAGATAAAAGTGCTGTAAACTATTGAAAATAATATATCTATTGATTAAGGCAGTTAATTACTACTTCGTTTAAATAAATACAAGTAAATACAATTTTTAGTAAATGCAACTTGAATACCAGTCCCAGATTCAAAAAGTCATATCCACTTTAAAGCAGGATTTACCAAAACTTTTTGAACAGGATATTTGCTATGAGATTTACACTCAAGATATTTATTTTCAAGATCCAATAAATAAATATACAGGCAAATTTCAATATAGAATTGTCTATTGGACTCTCAGATTTCATGCAAAAGCATTCTTCACAAAAATTAACTTTAACTTGCATGATGTATATCAATCGACTGAAGATATGATTGTGGCAAAATGGACGGTCCGTGGAAACTTAAGACTTCCTTGGAAAGCAGAAATGCTTTTTGACGGTTACTCGAATTATAAGCTTACTCCTGAAGGTTTAATATTTGAACATATCGATACTTGGGAAAGCAAACCAACGGAAATTCTGCGACAGTTTTTGCCTAAAAATAGTTAGTGTTATTACATGGATCAATATCACTTCATATAACTTAAATAACTAATATTTAGTTTCTCTAAAAATAAGTTTTCTTAAAAATACTATGTACGTATGATGTAATTTAGTATCGTATTTGAAATTATTCCCCAATGAATAAATACAGAATCATAAACAAATAATTCAATATTTTTTGATATTTAAAATATAAATATACATTAAGATTTGATTTACTGATGTTGTTTGGTTTTTTAGGTTTAAATCCATTTTTAGGAAATTTAGTAGTAACAGCATTAACATTTATTTATGTTTTTGGTTTAGTTGCACTGCTCAATTATTACGTTACTAAGTTTGCTTTACCAACAGATATTAGTCGTAAGATCACCCATATCGGTGCTGGGTCGATAATTGGATTTTTGTTTCTCTATGATGATTCCCACTGGTCTAAATATTTAAATGTAGCTATTTTTATTGTTTGGATATTCTTACTTATCTTTAAGGGATTATTTGCAGATGAAGATGATGAAGCTGTGAGAACGATGACTCGTAATGGCGATCGGAGTGAACTATTAAAAGGTCCACTTTATTTTGTCATTGTGGCGACTATTTGCGGTACTTTATTTTATAAAACAATTCCAGGAATTGTAGCAATGTCAATTCTTGCTTGGGGTGATGGTATCGCACCAATTATTGGAACAAGATATGGAAGATTAAAGTATAAAATTCTTAGCGACAAAAGCCTAGAAGGAAGTTTATCAATGTTGATTTTTGCTTTCGCTGCAAGCATATTTTTTGTGTGGTTAATTTTACCGAATCAACTAGATATAATCCAAATTTTAATTGTGAGTATTATTGCAACTCTTACAGAAGCTTTTAGTCCTAAGGAAGTCGATAATATTTTGATACCGATAGTTGTGATATTTGTATATTTGTTAATTAACAATCTATCTGTTTTATTGATTTAAAGTCTATTTTTAATTATAAAAGTCAATAGTAAAACTTAATAGTTAATTGCTAATTAAAACTTCTAACAAACTACTCCCAATATAAATATAGCCTCCAACTACCACAGTTGCACTGAAGATTAAAGATATTAGGAAATGGGTGTACTTAATTTTGGTTAAACCAACAGCATAACTGACAATATCCTGTGATAATGGCATAATAAATGTTATATACAGGATACTATGCCTGCTTCTGAGTCTAGAAATAAATTTATCTAATTCTCCTAAATTGTTTTTACCCAAAAAATGACACACTACCCGGCGACCAAATTTTTTTGAGATCCAAAAGTTAATACTGCATCCAATAATTGAAGCCACAAAACTGAGTATAAAAGCAAATTCTTTACCAAATAGTGTACCCCCAGTAATAAATAGCGAACTACCACTTAAGGGAGCTAATACCAGACTCATTATACATAAGATAACAAACAAGATTGGAGCCCAATTACCTGTGTTTTTTATCCAGATTTGAGCTCTTTCTAAACCTATAAATTTTAAACCAACGGTTATTAAGATATAGATAAATACTGCAAATATAATCGGGAATAATATTTTTTTAAAGTTAGATTTTTTGATTAATCTGAATATCTTTTTTATTTTAAATTTGAAATTCATCGACATGAAGTTATTATCTACGTTAGCAATAACCAAGTAAAACGAAATTATAAAATTAATACCATTATAAAATGAGTCCTACTCCCTTTGCTGTATAATTTAAATTACTATCTAATTTCGATTATATTAATTTTATTTATTTAAGCAAATTTCCCCTTAGGTACACAATTGATACCAAACCCACGTTTATTACCTCTTTTGGTACTAAACCCATGTTTATTACCTCTTTTAAGAATGAGGGGAATAGTTTGGAAAATGTATAATGTGTAGAAGGTATAGAAAAATTCCGATACAGTATATTTAAAAATCCGATTTGGTATGAGCATTCTAAAGCGAGTTATTATTAACTTACTAATGCACTTTAAAAAGTGTATTTAGTTATGCTTATGCAACTGAAGTATAATTTGTAGATAATATATTCATATATGTTTAATAGAATTAAACCACTACATCAAAAACGTACAAATTCAGAAATATAACACTAAGTATAGTAGATTAACATAATAGATATTAGGGCGTTGCTGAATAGAGAATGCTAATCAAGAAATTAAGTTATTGAAACATTAATTTTTCGTAGATATTTGCACCAAAAGCATTACGCACTCACCAACGCCGATACTAGTATAATATTATGCTGTTTTTACTTAAAGTTTAAAGTTTTAAAGTTTAAAGTAAAAAATTTAGAGTGTCGGAGCGAGTGACCAAAATTTTATTTAATTATAGATAATTTCTCCTGTTCTTTTAATTCTTAGTGGGGTTTTGGGAAAATCTTGATGTGTTAAGTAACGTACTAGTTTGACTGTATTGAAATGTCGGTCTATGTATGGAATTCCCTGTTTACTCATCCTCACAGGGATAATTTTGGCTGACTCTAGTTTTCCTTTTGAGTCGAGCTTGCTTTCCAATATCATTGAGTAACCAGTTTGAGCGACTGTGGATAAAGTACGGTAACCTAAAAAGTTTCCTAAAGAATAAGCAATTAGCTTTCCTTTGTACATCTCCATTGCTCTAGGAACATGGGGACCATGTCCAATGACTAAATCTGCACCCGCATCAATTGCATTTCGAGCAAACTTGATGGAATTACCTCGATTTTCTCCGTAGAAAACTTCTGTTTTGTTTTTTACGTGTAATGCTTGAGTCCCTTCTGCTCCAGCATGCATTGAAACTATTACGATATCTGCTTTTTTGCTTGCTTTTTGAATTAATGCTGTGGCAGTTTTGAGGTCGTGAATTGAATTATAAAATTCATACGGAGCAAAGCCAACTGCTGCAATTTTAATACCATTCTTTTCTAAAATTAGAATTTGATTTTTATGACCTAAAGTTTTTATCCCAGCATTATTCAGATTCTTATTTGTATCTTGAAAACCAATTTTACCAAAATCTAAGGAATGATTATTTGCAATGTTAAAAATATCAAATCCAACATCAGTAAATAATTTGGTATATTCAGGAGGAGAACGAAAAGCAAAAACTTGACCGCGACTAATATCTTTAGCGCTGTAAGGATGATTGGTTAGACTGCTTTCAAAGTTACCGAAAAGAATATCTGCTTTTTTGAAATACTTTCTTACCGATTGAGGTATTAACTGATTTTTATTTTGTGGTAGTCGGTGATCGGGAAAGTTGGTTCCGGGTATAATGTCCCCGACCGCTTGGATGATAACTGTTTTTTTGGGTTTATTTTCAGATACAACGGATTTATATTTTACAGAATAAATAGATTTTTTATTAGTTCGGGTTTCATGGGATGCTTGCAGTTTAAGTAAATGACTGAGTAATCCAATACTAAAGATTGCACACAACCCGCCACATAGAATAATGATTATGGATAAGCACCTTCCATAATTTCTTCCCACCATAGGTTATCCCTCATAATGTAGCTTCAATCTAGCTAGGGGATCAGTACGCACCAATGGTGATTATATGTAATTTGATACTTTTAATTATTCTGTAATTCAGGATAATCTCTGACAAAGTACGATTTTATCCTAATACTGTATAAGAATACAGCAAAATTTCAACGATTCGTTAGTTTTTCGTTAGCTTCTACCACCGACTGTCTGTCGAACAGGAATTTGAATTACGAACTCTGTTCCATTTCCAAATTCAGAGAAACACTCTAACTTTCCCCCATGTTTCTCAGTTACAATTTGATAGCTGATGGACATTCCTATTCCTGTTCCCTTACCAATAGATTTAGTTGTAAAGAAAGGTTCGAAGATATATTGTTGAATCTCTTGAGGTATACCAGGACCATTATCTGCGATCGCAATCTGCACTGACTGGTCGTTGATTAGAGATGTTTTTAATTTGATATAACTGGGACTTTCTTGACGCTCCTGAGGTGTTTGTTTCTCAATTTTCTCTTCCAAAGCATCAATAGCATTGCTAAGAATGTTCATAAACACTTGATTTAGTAACCCCGGATGGGATTCGATTTCTGGAAGAGTACCGTAGTCTCTGATCGCCAGAATTTCTGGTCGTTTTGGTTGAGCTTTGAGACGATTGTTCAAAATTACCAGAGTGTTGTCAAGTCCTTTATGGATATTAACTGGTTTGATTTCGGCTTTACCCAGATAGGAGAAATTACGTAGAGACGAAAGAATTTTGCAAATGCGAAGACTACCCATTTGCATTGAGGAGAGGATGTTAGGTAGATCGTTTTGAATGAACTCCAGATCGATTTCTTCAGCTTCGGTTTGAATTTCAGAAACTGGATTGGGATAGTGGTGCTGATACAACTGCACTAAACCTAACAAACCCTGGATATAATCTTGAATATAGTTTAAATTACCGTGAATAAAACCGACTGGACCATTGATCTCGTGAGCAACTCCTGCAATCATTCGCCCTAAACTGGACATTTTCTCAGATTGAATTAAATGAGCTTGACTGGCTTGGAGTTCTTTCAAGGTACGGTTAAGTTCATTATTGCTCTGCCATAAGCGGTAATTATAACGCCAAAATAATAAGCCGATGGTAATTCCAGCTAAAGTTAAGGAAAATCCTGTGCCAATGTTAGCATTTCGATAAACGGCTTCAAAGTTGCTTTTATAAGAGGAGCTTAATACATCTAGTTGCTCTGAAATTTCATCAAACTTTGGATCGACTTTTTCTTCATCAATAGCAATTGCTTTTTCTACTTCTCCAACTTTAAGAAACTCAAATTCCTGGTCTAAAAATTGATTGTACTCGTTATAAGAATTAATCAGTTTGGAAAGTTTTGGTTGAGTGGAATGATTTAATTGAATTTCTAGGAATAACTCTGAGATGTTCTGACGAATTGTGTTAACTTTTTCCTGTGTTTCCCGATCAAATTTTGCTTTAGCTATTGCCTCCCATTCTACAGCACTGAGTTTGTAAAGTTGCCCTTCAATTGCTGTCATCAGTCCTTCAGCATGTTTATGCTGCTTTGCATTTTGGTTGAGACCAATAATACAAGCAGTTGCAACGAATCCGATGATGACGGAACCAACTAACACAAACCAATTTTGATGTTTGTTTGAATCTTTCATTAGGCTTTTCTAGTCCTCTGTTATTACTCTAAGGACAGAAAAATATCATACCTATTTTGGGCTGCAAACAACATCATGAATTTTGGACTTATGTCTGGGATATTGACTCATTTAGTAACACTAAACAATTTTCCCCAGATGTTTATTGAAAAACTCAGTGACTTCTCGCCAAGAGTCTTCTGCTGCTGAGCGATTGTAAGAAGAACGCTCTTCGCAGAAAAATCCATGGTCAGCATCAGAATAAACCTTTAATGTATAATCTTTACCAGCTTCCTTACCAACTTCTTGGAACCGGGATTCGATTTGTTTAACTCGTTCGAGGGGAATGTATGGATCGACACCACCAAAAAACAAGTATACAGGCACAGTGATGTTTTTCACTGCCTCGATCCACTCATCAAGAACTACACCATAGAAAGGTGCAGCAGCAGCTATTTCGGACGACAACTTGCAAGCGGTAAGAAAAGTTAGTCCACCACCCAAACAAAATCCAGTCACTCCCACCTTATCGGGGTAAACATCTGGTAATGACTTGACATAAGCCAAAGCAGCTCTAATATCTTCTTCTACAGACTTATCAAAATCAAGACGCCACATCATCGCCTTCGCTGGTTCAAGCTCATCGTAACCAAATTTGTTGTTCGGCAACTCGCGATAATACAGATCTGGAGCTATGACAACATAACCGACTTTCGCAATTCGGGCTGCTATATCTCGAATATGAGATGTTAAGCCAAATGCTTCCATGAGGAGAATGACTGCTGGTTTGCGATTACCCTCAGTGGGTGCACACAAAAATGCAGGCATTTTTCCGTCAGGAGTGGAAATCATTACTTCTGTCTGTTTGATTTGCATATCATCACTCCTGTGAAAGCCTTTTAGCTAACGGGTTTTCAGATTTTAGATTTTATCATGCTGTTTGCAGTCTAAGACAAGAACTACTTTTTATTTTTCAATCTTTTTATACCAATTTCAAAAAACAACGCCACACATTAGTTTACTGTTCCTCGTTCCCTGTCTTGCGACTCTTTCCCAACCTGCGGGGTATCGCGCTGTTCCCTTTCTTTTGTAAGCGTTCGGCTTGCTGCGTTCCAAGTGTCGCAATCTTAAAATAAATTGGTATTATTTTTCTAGTGAAGCAGAAGAGCGATCGTGCAACTTTAGATAACGCACAATTGACTCACCCATACTGCAACACGACATACAAACATTAACTCACCATCGGCTAGAAAACTTCGCCCGTTACTGTTACCCAACCTTACTTGCTGCTTTATTCGCTGGATATTGCGCCAAAACCTGTTTCACATACTTTCCTGTATATGACCTCTGATTTTTTGCAACATCTTCAGGTGTACCTGCAGCAATCACTTCACCACCTCGATCGCCACCCTCTGGTCCTAGATCTATTAACCAGTCAGAACAACGAATGACATCCAAGTTGTGTTCGATAACCAAAACTGAGTTACCTTTATCTACTAGCCTTTGCAAAACGTCTAGTAACTTGTGTACGTCATAAAAAGATAAACCTGTGGTTGGTTCGTCAATTAGATAAAGTGTTTTACCTGTCGCACGACGCGATAATTCGGTTGCGAGTTTCACCCTTTGTGCTTCACCACCAGATAAAGTTGTCGCAGGTTGTCCCAATCTCATGTATCCCAAACCAACGTCAAGTAATGTTTGTAGTTTGTTAACTGCTTTGGGAATATTTTGGAAGAATTCCAATGCTTCCTCAATTGTCATGTTGAGGACATCGGAAATCGACTTATCTTTATACTTAACTTGTAAGGTTTCGCGATTATATCTGGCACCTTTGCATACTTCACACTGCACGTAAACATCGGGTAAAAAGTTCATCTCAATTACGTTTACACCTTGTCCAGCGCAAGCTTCACAACGTCCACCTTTGACATTAAAGGAAAATTGTCCCGGTTTGTAACCCCTAGTTTTAGCTTCAATTGTTTCGGAAAAAACTTGGCGAATTGCATCAAAAACCCCTGTGTAGGTTGCGGGGTTAGAACGGGGAGTTCTGCCAATGGGGGATTGGTCAATTACAATTGCTTTATCAACGGCTTTAAGTCCTTGAACGCTTTCTATATCTTTAGGAAATGGGACTTTTTTGGTGAGGTGATGCTGCAGTGCGGGGTAAAGTAATTCATTTACTAAGGTAGACTTACCAGAACCAGAAACACCAGTGACAGCAACGAGTTTACCTAAAGGAATTCCCACTTCAATATTTTTCAGATTGTTGCGACAGGCATTTTTGAGAATTAAACTAATTCCATTTCCTTCCCGACGTTGAACTGGAGTTTCAATTACTGTTCGTCCCGATAAATATGACCCAGTTAGGGATTCTTTCGCATCTAATAATGATTGTAAATCGCCTTCGGCGGTAATTTTTCCACCATGAACCCCTGCACCCGGACCAATATCAACAATATAATCTGCTGTACGGATAGTTTCTTCATCATGCTCGACTACGATTAAGGTATTACCTAAATCTTTCAATCTTTTCAGGGTTTGTAGTAAGCGACCATTATCCCTTTGATGTAAACCAATACTTGGTTCGTCCAATACGTAAAGTACTCCAGTTAAACCAGAACCAATTTGTGTTGCTAACCTAATTCGCTGAGCTTCACCACCAGATAAGGTCATTGCTGGGCGATCTAGTGTCAGATAATCTAACCCAACATCGAGGAGAAACTTTAACCGAGCCCGAACTTCACGTAACACCAGATCGGCGATTTGCATTTGGCGCGGACTCAACTTGAGATCGTCTACTCTTTGTTGACATTCTCGGATGGAAACACTAGTTAAATCTAGTATCCCGTATTGTCCCAACTGAACAGCCAATGCTTCTGGTTTCAAGCGTTTTCCATGACAAACCGGACAGGGTTGGTCAACTAAATACTGCTCTAATTTTTGCTTAATTATCTCCGTACCGCCTTCATACTGGCGCTGTAATATGGGGAGTACCCCTTTGAATATTCTTTGTGCTTTTTGTTCTTCTGTAGTTTTTTTCTCCTTTTCCCCATGGAGAATTACACTTTGTTGCTCTTCATTTAACTTGTTCCACTGTGTTTGTAATTCAAACCCATATTCTTGTCCCAAACTGTAAAGCAATTCCAAGTAGTAAGAATTATCTTTTTCTGACCATGGAGCGATCGCAGCATAAACAGGTGCATCTGGATCTGGGACTACCAATTCTCGGGAAAACCTCTTGAGAGTACCCAAACCATGACAGTGAGAACAAGCACCGTAAGGTGAGTTAAACGAGAATAAACGCGGTGATAGTTCCTCCATTACTGCACCATGTTCGGGACAAGCAAAATTTTCGGAGAATACTAATTCCTGTTTTTCCTTATCTTTCTCTTCTGGCTTTGACGAAGGATTGATATCAATGACTGCAATTCCGTTAGATTGCTTCAAGCAAGTAGAAAGGGAATCAAACAAGCGCTCATTAATACCATCTTTCTTCACTAAGCGATCAATGACTACTTCAATGGTATGGGTATATTTTTTGTCCAACTCAATGGAATCAGATAATTCTCTGATTTCACCATCAACTCGAACTCGAACAAAACCTTGAGAAGCAAGACTCGAGATTAATTTGCGGTGAGTACCTTTCTTACCCCGGACTACAGGTGCCAAAATTTGAAAACGGGTGCGATCGGGTAAAGCCATTACTCGATCTACCATTTGATCTATGGTTTGTGGAGCAATAGAGCGATCGCAAATTGGACAATGGGGTTCCCCTGCTCTTCCGAATAACAATCGTAGATAGTCATAAATTTCGGTTACTGTTCCCACGGTTGAACGGGGGTTGTGGGAAGTAGATTTTTGGTCGATAGAAATTGCCGGACTTAACCCCTCAATGGCTTCCACATCCGGTTTATCCATTTGTCCTAAAAACTGCCGTGCGTAGGCACTCAAGGATTCTACGTATCGACGCTGCCCTTCTGCAAAAATCGTATCAAATGCCAAAGAAGATTTACCAGAACCTGATACGCCTGTAAAAACAATCAGACTATCTCTTGGCAATTCTAGATCGATATCTTTAAGATTGTGTTGTCTGGCACCCCGAATGCGGATAGTATTTTGACCGTTATGATGCAGATGGGGAAGATGTCCGTTCAAGGAAACAGTAGGCTTGGTTTCTGACATATCAACAGAGTGAAGGAGCAGCGGAAAATAATCCTTAATAATACTACTGTTCAACCTTTAAATCCAGAACAATAGTACTATTGCTTAAATATATATTTATATCGTTATTGATATAGAATAATAAGCTCTTAACTATCTTTGGGTTTTATATAATACTTTAAAAAACAAATAATATTAACCTACTCAAATAGAAACAATATCTAATAAGTTCACACAAACTACTCTTAGGCAGTAAAATTCAAGAAAAATTCATATCGTCAAAAATTTTAACAGTGGGGTTAATTAGGATAAATTCCTAGTTCTAAGATTTATTGCTTGATATATGACGAAGAAGTAAATGTAATGATTCTGTAAATAAACTAAATTAGCTTTACATTTTAGGATTTATATTGCCATCCTAAGTATAAAGTAACTTAAAACACATCGTTTTTTGTGTACTCAGAGTTTTGATTGACATACACTTCAAGTCAAGGGTGTACTTACTGCAGTTTTGGTTTACTTAAAAGTAATATACATCACAAAGGATTGATTATAACTAGGTTTGTTATTGCTTACTAGTTATCTGGGAGTTTCTTTTCTACCCGCAGTCCATCATATGGAAATCTTTAGTGAAGCATATTGCAAGACATAGTAACTTTTCGACAAGGATTTTCAGGTAATTCATTTACGCATATCTATCGGTCTTAGCTGCTCGAATTAGCAGAGTATTTTGCTATATCTGCACGCTTATCTTTCAAATTTTAATCAAATGATGAATCTCAAAAATATTAATACCACCTTGAAGAACTTTAGTAAGCAAAATTTAACTATTGCTATCTGTTTTGTAGGCTTTTGCGGTATACCAACCCTATCAGTACAAGCAGCACAAATTAACCTAGAGCAAGAGTTTGCTTCTGAGAATAGACAAGACATCACAGAAATAGTTTTGCAACTACAACAAAACTCTTTAAATCGAGATTCCCAATCGGAAGAAAAACTATCTCGCGATCGCAATAATAGAAATAGCATAAAGCAAGGTATTCAAAATCAAGAGAATATAGCTGCTAAAGATTTGGTCAGAAATCTGCAAAATTTTGGTGATGATGGTGGTACTAGCTTAGGTACCCTTCTTCCAGTGGGAGCAATGATATCTTTATGCTTATATGCCCATACTTCTGAGGATGAGGATGATTCCGATTCTGAAAAATCTTCATTGCTGTGCTACATGCCATTGCTAATAACCTTAGCAGATATGCTTAGAGATGGTGATAAAAAGCAAAATTTAATTCACAATGACTTTCAGCGCGGAGATAAAAATAATGATATACCTCCAGACAAAAAAGCGGTACCCGAACCCTTGAGTTTAGCTGGTACTGCAATTGCAGGAACTATGGGATATTGGATGAAGCGCAAATACGGTGAGAAAAAGTTAAGGCTTAAAAAATAATAGTCACTCTTTATTGAGCGCTGCTTACAAATTTTGCTTACAAATTTTACTTACAAATTTAAGTATACAAATTTAAATAATTGCTACCAATTACCATATGACGCTGTGTACACTTGCGTGTCCCGCTAGACCGCACCGCGAGCGGCGAATGCTAACGCGTCACGCTTGCGCTAACACTAATTACCATCTTGGGACGACTATCTTGCAATAATTGCACCGTCTAAATTAGCACCATCTAAATTAGCACCATCTAAATTAGCACCGGTTAAATTAGCATTTTTTAAATTTGCACCCTTTAAATTTGCATCCTTAAGATTTGTTCCCCACAGGTTGGAATTCCGAAGATTGCTATTCATAAGATTAGCCGCTTCAAGGTTAGCATGTACCAAATTGGAATTTTCCAAGTTAGCACCTTCTAGATTTGCACCTTGCAAGTTTGCATCTACCAAATTATTCAGTGCAAGGTTTGCACCTTGAAGATTTGCACCTTCTAGGTTTACACTTCCAAGATTGGATGACTTGAGATTAATCTTTTTCAGATTGGCATTTTTTAGTTGTGAATTCTCTAAATTAGAATTTTCTAAATTAGCGTTTTCTAAATTTGTACCATTTAGATTAGTAGATGCTAAGTAAGCAAATGATAAGTTACAAGCCTGACACTCTTTAGTTTTGTGTAGTTGAGTCAAGGAATGATTTTTCTCATACTTGAAAGTAGTAAAATTGCTAGCTATTATAGTCCCAATTCCAAGAATACCAAAAATTGCTAGTCGCTTTTTATTATTTATAACGCTGGCTAATATTGTTTTATTTTGAGAACGAACAACAGTATTTATAGAATTTATTTCTTTCAAAGCTTTTGCCGCATTTGGATAGCGGCGTTCGATATTTTGCTCTACCATTTTTGTTAACCATCTAGCAAATTTATTTGTAATTTTTGGTAGTAACTTTTCAATATCAAAACGATAGTTGCTATCCATTAATTTACCAATTTCAATTGAAGGAGTATTACTTAATAAACAAATTAAAGTAACTCCTAAACTGTATAAATCTGATGCCTGAGTTAGGGTATAACCACAAATATTTTCAGGTGCCATAAAACCTGGGGTTCCAACCACAATTCCACTCAGAGGAACGTTTTCATTTTGTAGACGTGCAAAGCCAAAATCAACTAAATAAGCATTACATTGCTCGTCGATTAAAATATTCTCTGGTTTAATATCTCGATGAATAATTGGTGGATTGAATTCCTGGAGATAAACTAATATTTCTAGAATTGAGATTGCAATCTTTTTTACTTCTTCTGTAGTAAAACTATTTTTTTCCTCTAAAGAAGAAGCGTTTCTATATTCCTGAACAAGGCAAAAACCCTCCGGAGTTTCAAAAGAATCTAAATACCGAGGTATTCGTGGATGATTTAGCTGTTTTAAAACTTCTATTTCCTGTTGATAAGCTTTAAAGCCAGACCAATTACTGTCTTTCTGAACAAAACGAAATTCTTTGATGACCACATCTATCCCAGATTTTGTCATCTTTCCAATATAAGTAATGCGTCCTCCTTCTCGATTACAGCCTACCTCTTGAGTAACTTCATAGCCGTTAACAGAGAAGTATGGATATTTACGAAAACTTCCATCTATTTTACTTTGATTTTTGTTTTGATCATTTTGATTTTTGTTTTGATTTTGATGATTGCTATTGGAAAAATTATGATAAAATTTATCGGACATATCACTGAATTATTTCATTTTTACAAACAAAACTATTAACCATAATTAATATTCAAATAAATTTTAATATTCTTTCTGTCTGGGGTATATAAATTATTTTCAACGACAATGTGAATCTAGCGCAAAGATGTATAGATAATAAGAAAATTCTTACATCTTTGCATTTTTTATGAGTAGTTTACAAAAAAGTTATAAAGATTCTAGCCACTCTATAATTTGGTGGTTGACAATATCTGGAACTTCGTCATGGGGACAATGACCAGCGCCAGAAATAGGGACTATTCTAATCTGCTTTCCAGCTTCTTTTGCTTGTTCATAAATCTTGGCTCCGGTAATCGGCGTCCAGGGATCTTCTGCACCCCAAATAACCAGTAATGGTACATCTACTTTTGGTAGCAAATCATTAGGAGAAGGTCCAGGAGGTGCAGTAAGAATTGATGCAAAAACTTCTCTTGCTCCGGGATCGCACGAAGGCTGATAAAGCATTTCTACAAGTTCATCGGTGACGGCTTCTCGGTTACGATAAACTTGGTAAAGAGTGCGACGAATTTGAGATTTACGACGAATATTATTAAAAACAAATTTGCCTGTTATTGGATGGCTAACTAACTTATTAAAAGCTCCCATAACAAATCTTAAGGGTGGGTTTAATTCATGGGGGCGATGGCTCAAACCTCCTGCAGAATTAATGAGTACTGTTGCTTCAGTAATTTCCGGATGTTCTGCAGCTACGGTTAAGCTTAAAAGTGCACCAATGGAATTACCAATAAATACAGCTTTTTCTTGAATATGTTGCTCCCAAAAATCTTTCAGTAGTTCTACCCATACTTCTACTGAATAATCAATTGCTGCTTTTTCCGAACCACCAAAACCCAAAAGGTCTAAGACAAAGACTTGATAGCCAGCATTGGCTAACACTGGAATATTTTTTCGCCAATGTCCAATAGAAGCACCAAAACCATGTACTAAAACCAAGGGTTGTCCAGAACCCATTACGCTGTATTGAATTTTGTAACCTTTCCAAGTCCAAAATAGTTTTTCAAAGGAATCTTGTGTTGAAAGGTGCTGTGTAGTTACAGTCATTGTTAAGATTCATAAAGCTTTTTTAATATCTTAGTATTTATTGGGGATTAGGGATTGGGGATTGGGGTGAGCCCGCGCCTAACGGCGTTAGCATAGCGTGGCGTTAGCCATATGGGGATTGGGTAATATCAAATCCTAAATTTAAGCTTCAATTGCAATTTTTAGTATTTACCCTTACGCTACTTCCCGCGCTTCACACACTTCTTACACTTCTTACACTTCCCACAGTCATTCCTCAAATTTCCTATTAATTCCTCCTTGCCATCTTGATGTCATATTCATCCCTCAATATAAAAATTGTCAGGCTCAAAGATGTTTGAGGTTATCTCAAGATGAAATCTAAGCTGCTACCAATTTTGGCTGCATCTGCTGCATTGACTTTTATTTTTCCCACTTCAGTTTTCGCTGGTAACCAAGCTAGGAAAGCGAACTTAACCGAAGCTCAAAAAACTCAACTGGAGCAGGTGAAAAACAACGCACGTTCTGAAATTGAAGCTGTTTTAACAGCCGAACAGCAAGCAGAATTAAGAAATGCTTTGGACAATGGTCAAAAGATGAAAACTGCTGTCCGTAATTTAAACCTTTCTTCCGAACAGCAGTCGCAGCTAGATGGGATTATGCAATCTGCTAAACAGCAGAAACGTGCAATCTACAACGGTCAAAATTAAATCAAACAAAGCTTAAGACATACAAAGTTTAAATAGGAGGATATCGTCCCAATACCAATTACATTAAAGTTTTTTTCCTTCAAGTAGTTAATCACTACTTTTACTCGATAGTAAATATGTATTGCTATCTTGTACCCACACCTAATTCCTTAGACAGGACTGTTTGGTTCTGTCTGTTCCTTATACTCTTATACTCAAAACAGTGTTTACAATCCCGGATACCAACGGTAAGCGGGATTTTTTGTAGTTGATTTTCTGTAGTTTGTACTCAGTGTTTTTCGTCTAATTACCAATTACCCATTACCAATTACCCATCAAAGCGTTCAATTATTCCACCACCAAGCACTTTTTCTCCGTCATACCATACTGCAGCTTGTCCGGGAGTGATGCTGAATTGCGGTTCGTCAAACACTACACGGACGCGAGAATTTTCTAAGGGAATAATTGTGACTGGTACGGGCTGAGAACGATAACGAATTTGTACTTCTGCTTTAATGGGAGCAGATGGTTCAGCCATAGAAACCCAGTTTACTCTTTCTACATTGCATTCTGGCTGGGTCGCCTTGGTGCGATCGCCGACAATCACTTTGTTATTAATTGCATCTAGAGCAATCACATATAAAGGTTCCGGAGCTGAAACACCTAAACCTTTACGTTGTCCGATGGTGTAGTGATGAACGCCATCATGTTGACCCAACACTTTACCGTTTGCATCAACAATTTCGCCCTTTTTTGGGGCAAGATATTTATCTAAAAATGCTCGCATTGAGCCATTGCTTTCTACCAAGCATAAATCTTGACTTTCGGGTTTGTCAGCAGTTTTCAATCCATATTCACTAGCAATTCGCCGAGTATCACTTTTTTGTAATTCTCCTAGGGGAAATATGGAAGCAGCTAGCAAATCCTGAGATAGATCGTACAGAAAATAAGATTGGTCTTTATTGCGATCAGCAGCTCTTAATAATTCATGACGTCCGCTATTCTCGTTATAGCGGATACGAGCATAATGACCTGTGGCAATTTTTTCGCTGTCCAAGGTTTCCCGAGCATAACGCACCATGGGACCAAACTTAACAGTTTTATTACATTGAGAGCAAGGTAAAGGTGTGACGCCAGTACTATAACCAGTTACCAAGTAATCTACAATGTTGGTCTGAAAAACTTCCCGAATATCAACTACATGATGGGGGATACCTAGCTGTTCGCAGATGTAAGCCGCATCAACCATACCTTCAGAGCAACACTGTCCCTTCCCTTTCATCAGCCAAAGGGTGAGACCAATTACTTCATAACTTTGATTGTGCAATATGGCGGCAGCAGTGGAACTATCAACGCCACCTGAAAGACCAACTACGACTCTTTTCATCTTAGTAAATGTGCTAGGCGACTCTATATAACCTAACAGCTACAAGCATAAATTGATTGGTCTTTATAGTAAATAGTTGTAATTTTTTCAAAGAATTAGGGATTGATGAGTGAGGAGAGATAAATGAGCAGAACGATGGCTAAGGATAACTGCTAACTTTGAACTGATAACTCAATACCAGAATCAATGCAGTATAGACAAGCAGCCATAGAGCAATTTGTAGTGACAGCCCAACAAATGCGGGATATTGAGGGACGAATTTTTGCCGCTGGAATTCCTGTAGCCGCTTTGATGGAAAAGGTTGCAGGGCTTATTACCCATCGCATTATGCAACTTTTTCCTATTTCTTTATCTTCACCTCTATCTTCCCATCGGATTGGGGTATTAGTTGGTCCCGGTCATAATGGTGGCGATGCTTTGGTTGTTGCACGGGAGTTACACTTTCGTGGATATGAAATTTATGTGTATCATCCACTGTTTAAACAAAAAGAATTAACTTCTCAGCATTTAAAATATGTGGAAAGCTTAGGTATTCCTTGCTATCAATCCGTTGAAAAATTAAAAAATTGCGATCTATTTATTGATGGATTGTTTGGTTTTGGCTTGCAAAGAGCAATTGCAGAACCTGTCGCCAGTGCGATCAATATAATCAATCAATCGAATAAACCAGTTGTTAGCATTGATGTACCATCTGGGTTGCATACAGATACAGGTGAGGTATTAGGAATTGCTATTCACGCTACACACACCTTATGTCTGGGCTTATGGAAACTTGGTCTCTTACAAGAATCGGCTTTAGAGTACCTTGGTAAAACTGAACTAATCGACTTTGATATCCCATTAGCTGACATAAAAGCAATTTTGGGAGAATCCCCGAAAATTAAACGCTTTACCACACAAGTAGCACGATCCATCATTGGTAAAGAAAAAGCATCTACAAATTCAACTCTATTACCTCGTAAACTTGTTACCCACAAGTATAAAGAAGGACGTTTATTATTGGTTTGTGGTTCTAGTCGCTATGCTGGAGCCGCTATTTTAACTAGCTTGGGTGCCCGTGCTTCTGGTGTTGGTATGCTAACAGTCGCGGTACCAGAATCCCTTAAGCATTTAATGGTATCAAAATTACCGGAAGCTTTAATTCTTAGTTGTCCGGAAACCGAATCTGGTGCAATTTCCCAGTTATTACCCAATAATATCGACCTGAATTCATTTGCTGCGATCGCTTGTGGTCCAGGATTGACCACTGATGCAATTTCAGTAGTTAAACAACTATTGAATAGTACTGTGCCTTTAATCTTAGATGCAGATGCTTTAAATATTCTGGCTCAAATGAAAAATCCTTGGCTCGAGCAAGGAACTATAGATAAAACAAGAAAAGCCACCACAATTTTGACCCCTCACACTGGTGAATTTTCTCGCTTGTTTCCCAAAATAAATGAGAAACAGCAAGACCGGATCAAAGCTGTGAAAAAAGCAGCTAAACAAAGTGGAGCAATCGTATTATTAAAAGGTCCAAGAACTGCGATCGCAAACCCCCAAGGTGAAATTTGGATTAATCCTGAAAGTACTCCAGCTCTAGCTCGTGGCGGTAGTGGCGATGTATTAACAGGTTTAATGGGTGGTTTATTAGCACAATCAATTTCTCGTGAAATTGCACCTGATACGGTTACCGCACTTGCTACGTGGTGGCACTCTCAAGCCGGGATATTAGCAGCTGTAGAACGTACAGAGTTAGGGGTAGATGCGTTTACATTGACTCAATATTTAATGCGGGTAGTAAGTTTTTGATATTTAAGATAATAGTTACATAAATTACTTCACTAAACTGTTCAAACCCAATGCCCATCCCTAGTCGCCAGTCACTATTCGCTGTGATAGCAGTGCAGGCCTACCCCAACCCCCTTCTCCAGATAGACTTGAGAATTAGAAAAAGTTGTGACAATAATGACGGCGAATCTAATTTTTGAAGAATTTATTCTATGAATTTTGGTATTTTTGATTTATTCTGGATTTTCTTATTATTGTCTTCTCTCCAACCGATTTGGCAAAAACGTCGAATAGAATATCGGCGCTTTAGCGTAATTCAAGAATTTCAAAAAAAGTGCAAGAGTCGGGTAATACTTCTAATTCATCGCCAAGAATCTATTAGTTTTCTCGGAATACCTTTATCTCGCTATATAACTATTGAAGATTCAGAGCAAATATTACGAGCGATTCGTCTTACTCCCCCTGATGTTCCTATAGATTTAATATTGCACACTCCAGGTGGTCTGGTTTTAGCAACTGAACAAATTGCTAGGGCATTAATCCGTCACCAAGCAAAAGTTACTGTATATGTCCCTCACTATGCAATGAGTGGTGGTACGATGTTAGCTCTAGCTGCTGATGAAATAATCATGGATCCTAATGCTGTGCTGGGACCTGTAGATCCTCAGCTTGGTAATTATCCTGCCGCAAGTATTATTAAAGTCGTCGAAGATAAACCCATTGGTGAAGTTGACGATCAAACTCTAATTATGGCGGATATCGCCCGCAAAGCAACTAAGCAAGTACAAGAATTTGTCCGTACTTTACTTAATGATTGTATCCCCAAACAAAAAGTTAAACCGGAAGATATCGAAGAGATCATCGAAGCTTTAACAACCGGACAAGTAACCCATGATTATCCCATTACCGTTGAAGAAGCAACGAAAATGGGGCTGCCCATTACAGTTGGACTGCCCCGGTCTGTTTACGACCTGATGGATCTGTACCCTCAACCGCAAGGTGGACGCCCGACAGTACAGTACATTCCCATGCCTTATAACGACGGTCGTCCCACTCTACCTGTTCCCAAGGGAAGACCATTAGAAGAACCTAGCCAAATGAATGAAAAAATTAACTGCTCATTAGTAGATTATTAGCTATCAGTTTCAGCTTTTACTTTCTATTCTGGTTTAGGTTTTGGTGTTGGACTGGGAGTAGATGTTGCTTCCGGAGTTGGGGTACTTGTAGCTTCTGGGCTGGGAGTAGATGTTGCTTCCGGAGTTGGAGTAGTTGTTGCTCCTGGGTTTGGGGTGGTGGTTTCTCCTGAGCTTGGAGTTGTTGCTCCTGGATTTGGGGTAGCGGTTTCTCCTGATTTTGGAGTTGTTGCTTCAGGAGTTGGAGTAGTTGTTGCTTCAGGGCTCGGGGTAGTGGTTTCTCCTGATTTTGGAGTTGTTACTTCAGAACTTGGAGTAGTTGTTGCTCCTGGTTTTGGAGTAGTTGTTGCTTCAGGGCTCGGGGTAGTGGTTTCTCCTGATTTTGGAGTTGTTACTTCAGAACTTGGAGTAGTTGTTGCTCCTGGTTTTGGAGTAGTTGTTGCTTCAGGGCTCGGGGTAGTGGTTTCTCCTGATTTTGGAGTTGTTACTTCAGAACTTGGAGTAGTTGTTGCTCCTGGTTTTGGAGTAGTTGTTGCTTCAGGGCTCGGGGTAGTGGTTTCTCCTGATTTTGGAGTTGTTACTTCAGAACTTGGAGTAGTTGTTGCTCCTGGTTTTGGAGTAGTTGTTGCTTCAGGGCTCGGGGTAGTGGTTTCTCCTGATTTTGGAGTTGTTACTTCAGAACTTGGAGTAGTTGTTGCTCCTGGTTTTGGAGTAGTTGTTGCTTCAGGGCTCGGGGTAGTGGTTTCTCCTGATTTTGGAGTTGTTACTTCAGAACTTGGAGTAGTTGTTGCTCCTGGTTTTGGAGTAGTTGTTGCTTCAGGGCTCGGGGTAGTGGTTTCTCCTGATTTTGGAGTTGTTACTTCAGAACTTGGAGTAGTTGTTGCTCCTGACTCTGGAGTATCTAACATTTCCTTAACTTTTTTATCTAAACGTTGTCGCAAAGCTAGATCAGCAATACCAGTTTGTTCTATTTTCAATTTTTCTTGGTATTTCTTGACTGCTGCTGCTGTTTGAGGACCATAGAATTGATTTACTGGTAAGGGTGGTTCGGGCTTAACAATCATATTTAAATTAGTCTGAAGAATTTTGACTATGCTGGCTGCGTGATTTTGAGTTTTTGCTCCAGTAACGCTCTCAACACCCAACTTATAGCCTTGTTGAAATTCACCGACTGCTTTTTTAGTTTGGGAATCTTGTAAGCAGGTATTTGATATCTCAACCTCATAACCCAATCCACGCAATACACCGCAAAATTCCTCAGGGGTATAATTACGTTCCCTCAACGCTAGGGCAGTGTTAGAAGTCACTATACCAGTAACAAATAAACAAATGGTAGCTATTCTCGCACTTGTGGATCGACGAATCCCACACCACATGGTTTAAACTCCTATTGGTTAAATCAATCTTTATCAAGACATATGTGCTTGGTAGCTGCATTCTAATTTTGTTTAACGCTTTTGTCTTTATTTATTAATTATTTTTGAGGGATTGCTCATTTTTTTTTAATGTCATCCCTCTTTGGATATATTTACTAAATAAATAATAAATGTATTTGCCAAAATTGGTTATTTATGGTAATGAATCAGAATCAACTCCCAAAGCGATATCATCTCTGGTTTGAGAGATTTATGGCAATCATTGCTGCAATAAATTTAGGTTTCGTTTTATTCGATTTGAGCTACGTACCTTGGCGAACTTTTTATTTCCGCAATCTACCAAAATTAACCCAAGTTTACGATCCGGTTAAAGGAATTGAACCTCACAGAGATACACAAAACTACCTCCAAGTAGTAAATCGATTGCAAAACCAGATAAGCAATACAGGTTTGCAATCGTCGCAAGTCAAAGCAACTCTTGAAGATTTAAAAAACCTCAGTGTCGAAATGATTGAGGAAAATCCTTTTGCTAGTGCTTCCAAAAGCGGAACTTTGGAAAAAATCAAAAATCGAATGCGTGCCCACATCGGTGATGATTCTGCAAAAGAAGCTTTCCGTATTTTTTGGTCTCAAGAGTATCTCTCAAAACAAAGTTTTACGAAAGAAATCGGATTTTTTGCTCGAAATATCAAGCCTTTAATTGCCAGTAATTATTACCGCCGTATTGGTGAAAATGGTGAATATATCGATCGATTTTGGCTATATGACTTGCCAATTGTACTTTTATTTACTTTAGACTTAATAGTACGCAGTTACTTCATCAAGCGCCGTCACAGTAGTTTTAGTTGGTTAAACGCTATTTTGTGGCATTGGTATGACGCAATTTTTCTGATACCTGCTTGGCGGTGGCTGCGAATCATACCAGTAGCTTTTCGCTTAGATAAAGCACAGCTATTAAAACTACATGGATTGCGCCGACAAATTGAGCAAGGTATTGTTGCTAACTTTGCTGAAGAAATTACCCAGATGGTAGTGATTCGCGTAATCGATCAAACTCAACAATCCATCCACAACGGGGATTTGACTCGCTGGTTAAAACAAAGCCGTAGTGTAAACACTTATGTAGATATTAATAATATCAACGAAATTGAAGCGATTAGTGGAATTGTAGTTAAAGCGACGGTACATCAAGTCTTACCAAAAATCCAACCAGAGATAGTAGCCTTATTACGACACAGTATTGATAGCGCCCTGAATCAATCTCCGATCTATCGCAACTTGCATAGCTTACCAGGAATGGGAGAAATGCAAACTCAACTCAGTGAGAAATTAGCGACTGAAATTACCACTAACCTGCACAAAGCTTTAGTTTCAGCAGTAGAAGATCCAGTTGCAGCGCAGCTCTCAAGTCGCCTCATACAGCGTTTTGGTGAAAGCTTGGGAGACGAAATACAGCGGAAAAAAATCTTAACGGAAATCCAAAGTTTATTGTTCGACTTTCTTGAGGAAGTAAAAATTAACTACGTACAGCGTCTTTCTCAGGAAGACATGGAACAAATATTAGAAAAAACTAGGCAGTTAAAAAATCAAGTATCTGTACCCGCTGTTGTCAAGCAAAATTCTACTCTAGTAGAAATGAGAAAAATCAAATAGCAGTAGATATAACCATCGCTATTTTCTTTATTCCCAGTATTATCTTTTTAGTTTTAAAAGAAGGATTTTGAGGGATCTTAAAAATTAACGCCTGATTTTGTACTTTCCTTCTTCCTCTAGAAGAAATGCGCTAAACTCAGAATAGAAATGAATCAATACTGATTCGTGACAAGACTTCTTGGAAGATATACTTATCACCGGAAGTGGGTAGAAGCCCACTTTTTTTGTTGGAATTGTTGCATGACTCATCCCTTAGTTCCGCAAATTATTGAATTAGCGACACCAGTGGCCAAACAACTGGGATTAGAGGTCGTTGGCGTTGTCTTTCACACCAACCAACGTCCGCCAGTTTTGCGCTTAGACATCCGTAACCCCCAGCAAGATACCGGCCTGGATGATTGCGAACGGATGAGCCGTGCTTTGGAAGCTTGCTTAGATACGGCACAAGTTATTCCAGATTCTTATGTTTTGGAAATATCAAGTCCTGGTGTTTCACCACTGCTAGTCACTGAAAGAGATTTTATTTCCTTCAAAGGATTCCCTATAACTGTATCCACTTCTCCACCCTACAACGGAAAGCAAGAGTGGAGCGGTCAGTTAATTAGTCGTGACGAAAGCAAGTTGTATTTGAATCGTAAAGGTCGTACAGTTGGTATTCCTCGCTCTTCTGTGACCAAAGTCCAGTTGAGTGAAGGTTGAGAGATAAAGATGTAGGGGTTATTAATTTCTTCTTATCTAAGTTCTGGGACAGGTATTTTGGGGATAACAATTAGCTATTCCCCTATGTTGGTGATATCTTAATCTTTTACCAACAAAACATTATTTAGTTCCCAGAGAAACAGGCGGACGAAAAAAGTCTTACCTCTGTTTCGGAGTAAGAAAAATTAACTCTTATAGACTTAAAAAGCCTAAGAAATGGGGGCAAAAGATAAAAGAACATACTAGAAAATTGACAACTTACCTCAAATCGAAAAAGGAGTCAATTGCGAATATTATTTCTTATTCTTTTGTTTTTCTACCTATTTCCTATTGTTTCAATGGAGATTAATTATGTCAATGGTTGATTTAAAAGGATTAAAAGAATTAATTGAAAGTATCAGTAAGGAAAGGAATTTACCCCGGCTAGCAGTTCAATCAGCAATCAGGGAAGCCTTACTTAAAGGATATGAACGTTTTCGCCGCGCCCAAAATTTGGAACGCAAACAATTTGATGAAGACTATTTTAATAATTTCGACGTGCAACTTGATGTTGAAGATGAGGGTTTTCGAGTTGTTGCAACTAAAACAATAGTTGAAGAAGTTACCAATTCAGATCACGAAATTTCCCTTAAGCAAGTCCAAGAAATGGGCGGTGATGAAGCCCAACTCGGTCAGGAAGTAGTATTGGACGTTACCCCAGATCAAGGGGAATTCGGTCGAATGGCTGCAATGCAAACCAAACAAGTTCTGGCGCAAAAACTCCGCGATCAACAGCGCCAAATGGTGCAAGAAGAATTTCAGGATTTAGAAGGAACTGTCTTGCAAGCTAGAGTCCTGCGATTCGAAAGACAGTCAGTAATTATGGCAGTGAGTAGCAATTTTGGTCAACCAGAAGTAGAAGCTGAGTTACCAAAACGCGAGCAGCTACCTAATGACAACTATCGAGCGAATGCTACATTTAAGGTCTATCTCAAAAGAGTTTCTCAGGGGCAGCAAAGAGGTCCACAACTATTAGTGTCCCGTGCTGATGCTGGTTTAGTCGTTTACTTGTTTGCTAATGAAGTCCCAGAAATCGAAGATGAAGTCGTGCGAATAGTAGCGGTGGCGCGAGAAGCTAATCCACCATCACGTTATGTTGGACCTCGCACCAAAATTGCTGTTGATACCCTCGACCGCGATGTAGATCCCGTTGGTGCGTGCATTGGGGCAAGAGGTTCGCGGATTCAGGTGGTAGTAAACGAATTACGGGGTGAAAAAATCGATGTCATTCGTTGGTCGCCAGATCCTGCAACCTATATCGCCAATGCTTTAAGCCCAGCACGGGTAGATGAGGTGCGTTTGATGGACCCAGAAACCAGACAAACTCATGTCTTGGTTGCCGAGGATCAGCTCAGTTTAGCCATTGGTAAAGAAGGACAAAATGTTCGCCTAGCTGCTCGCTTAACGGGGTGGAAAATAGACATCAAAGACAAAGCCAAATATGATTATGCAGCAGAGGACGCTAAGTTTGCAGAAACAAGAGCACAACATGCATCAGAAGAATTTGATGAGGTTGAAGAAATTCTAGAAGAAGAGGTAAGCCCGACAGAAACACGAATTCATGAAGAAATTCCCCTTGAGAAATTTTCATCGGAACAGCTATCAGAACAACTAGTAAACTTAGAGCAAGAAAAAACGGAATTATTAGAGGAAAATGAGATATTTGAGACCACTAAAGAAGAGTCGGTATAAACTTAAATAAATGAAATTTTAAAACTTAACTAGAATTACCAAAAATTCCACAACACAAAACTAATGAAACCAAATTATCGGCGTTGTATTAGTTGCCGCAAAGTGGGTTTGAAGGAGGAATTTTGGCGGATTGTCAGAGTCTTCTCATCCGGGCAGGTACAATTAGATAGGGGTATGGGGCGCTCCGCCTACATTTGTCAGAATCCTAGCTGCTTGCAAGCGGCAGGGAAAAAAAATAGACTAGGGCGAGCACTGCGTGTATCTGTCCCTGATACGGTGTATCAGACATTGTGGGAACGCCTAAATCAAAGTAATTCCCATACCAAATGTTCATAATTTGAACTTATTTTTGCAGCAATCCATACTCCGAATAAAAATTACAGTCATTATTGCCTGTGGCTGTCATTAAACCCTCTATGATGGTTCATGTAGTGCCGGAGTAGAATATATATGGGTGTCATACACCCCGCTCTAATAATTTTTAGCAGCGAAATCAAACCTCCAACAAGTCTTACTTGCTTGTGTCGTGGAAAACTCAAAATCTGCAAAACAAAAACCTACACAACCAACAACGGGTAGCGCCTACACCCATTGTGGCGTCAACCATCAATTTAGGTGAGATGCCAGCATTGAACTGAAACATCTCTCTTTCCTAAAGCATAGCTGCCAATATGAAATTCTACGGCAACTATTACACAGTATCAAAGGATGGAGATGTCGCTTTAATCTGGCAACCATCCGTTAAAGCTGTAAATTTAAGGGGAAGAGTGGATGAACAACGGCAAAGTTAGAATTTACGAATTATCAAAGGAATTGAATTTGGATAACAAAGAGCTATTAGCAATTTGCGACCAGCTCAACATCGCGGTCAAAAGTCACAGCAGTACGATTACAGAATCCGAAGCCCAGCGTATCCGGTCGGCAGCCGAAAAACTTCCACCCAATAGACATCATCCGTCACAAACTGGCTCCCGTTCTCGATCTGCTACACCTAAAAAACCAGAAATTTTGGAGATTCGTAAACCCAAAGTGGTGAAAAATTCTGCCTCCAACAACCCAGAGGCGTCGGCTGCTACCGACCAACAAGCTGCTCATAATGATGAGGCTAAACCTCTTTCTTCCCCCCGGCCTTTCGCTCCAACCGTTCCACCAATGAAGCCTGTGGCATCAACTAGACCAGTACAAAATCAATCAGAAAATCAACAAAAACCTGCTGTTGCCAATAACAATAGCAACAGTAATCGCAATAATAATCAAACGGCAGATACTAGTAAAACAAGACCCGAAAAACCGGCCGCAGTTGCTCCAAAAGCAGTCAGTCCGGTAGAAAAACCACAGTTGGTTGCTCCTCCCCAAAGACCGGCAGCGCCAAAACCAACGGCAAATGTTTCGGGTGTTAACATTGAGAAACCAATACTCAGACGCAATAAAGATCAACAAGGGCAAGGCAAGCAAAAAGTTAATAAGCAACAGCAACAGCAAAAACAAGCTGATGCAGCCAAACCTTTGCCGCAGAAACCAGTGCGTTCGGCATCTTCTGCACCGAGTAAGCCAGAAATCAGGACAAATAGGTCTGAAAAGGCAGCATCGCCTCAGCGCCCGAGCAAGCCTGGACGTTCCACGGAATATCCAGCAGCTTCAGCAGTTCCTGCACCTGTCAAAGCAATTCCACCAAATAAACCAGCAGAAGTATCTAGCGAAGAATATGATGACAATGATGTCGTCACTGAAACAACAATAGAACTTAAGCGTCCAACACCACCGCGTTTGAATAGAGGTGGTAAAAAACGTCATTCGGAAGTAGATACTTTAGACGAAGTTAAAGAATCAAGTAAGGTTGGTAAAGGCCCAGCTAAAAATAAACGTCAAAAACCAATCGTTGATGATTTTGAAGATGACGATCTCCTAGATGATGAAAATCAAGATACAGTAGAAGCAATTCAAGTAAGTAACGCGRTCGCTCGYCCGCCYAAACCAAAAAGCGCTAAACCTGCACAAGCAGTTACTAGAGCGACCCCAAGCGCGAGAACGAAAAAACCTTCTACATCTAAAGGCGAACAAAATCAAAATCGCCGTCGCGAAACAGAGCAGAAGCCTCAGCGACCTGAAAAACTACAAATAACCGGCACCATGACTGTGCAGGAGTTATCAGAAGCATTGACAATAGCAGATACAGAAATTGTCAAAATTCTGTTCCTTAAAGGCATGGCAGTAAGTATTACCCAAAACCTGGATGTTCCTACAGTGATTTTGGTTGCGAACGAAGCAGGGGTTGAAGTTGAAACCCAAGAACCAGAAGCTGAAGCTCGCAAGGTCACAGAAATGATCGATTTGGAAGACTTGGAATATCTCCATCGTCGTCCGCCAGTTGTGACAATTATGGGTCACGTCGATCACGGAAAGACAACCCTACTTGATTCTATTCGTAAAAGTAAGGTCGCAGCTGGAGAAGCAGGCGGCATTACCCAGCACATTGGAGCATACCACGTAGACTTGGAGCATAATGATAAACAAGAACAAATTGTGTTCTTAGATACGCCGGGTCACGAAGCGTTTACAGCGATGCGGGCGCGCGGGGCAAGAGTTACAGATATTGCGATATTGGTAGTAGCTGCTGATGACGGAGTTCGTCCCCAAACCATTGAAGCTATCAGCCACGCTCAAGCTGCCAAGGTTCCAATCATTGTGGCAGTTAATAAAATTGATAAGGAAGAAGCACAGCCAGATAGAGTTAAGCAGGAATTAACCCAGTATGGTCTAACCCCTGAAGAATGGGGCGGTGAAACTATTATGGTTCCTGTAAGTGCAATCAAGGGTGAGAACTTAGACACACTCTTGGAAATGATTCTGTTAGTAGCAGAAGTAGAAGAACTTAATGCGAATCCGGATCGTATGGCGAAAGGAACCGTTATCGAAGCCCATCTGGACAAAGCCAAAGGCGCTGTCGCTACGTTACTAATCCAAAATGGTACTTTGAAAGTCGGCGATATTTTGGTTGCTGGCTCGGTATTTGGTAAAGTGCGGGCTATGGTTGATGATAGAAGTGAAAGAGTAACAACTGCTGCTCCTTCTTTTGCTGTAGAGGTTCTTGGTTTAAATGATGTTCCTGCAGCAGGTGATGAATTCGAAGTCTTCAATAATGAAAAAGAAGCACGAGCACTTGCTAGTGAGCGTGCTGAGAAGCAACGTCAATCTCGTTTGATGCAGGGGCGCGTTACTTTAACTGGAATTTCTGCACAAGCACAGGAAGGCGAGTTAAAAGAACTCAACCTTATTCTTAAAGCTGATGTTCAAGGTTCTATCGAAGCTATTCTCGGATCGCTTCAACAAATTCCGCAAAACGAAGTGCAAATTCGTTTACTTTTAGCTGCGCCAGGAGAAGTAACTCAAACTGATATTGACTTAGCAGCAGCGAGTGGTGCTGTAATTATCGGTTTTAATACTACTTACGCTAGCGGAGCTAGACATGCTGCGGATGAAGCAGGTGTGGATGTAAGAGAATACAATATCATCTACAAACTGCTAGAAGATATCCAGGGAGCTTTAGAAGGATTGCTGGAACCGGAACTAGTAGAAGAAGCTTTGGGTCAAGCCGAAGTACGTGCTGTTTTCCCTGTGGGTCGAGGAGCAGTTGCTGGTTGTTACATTCAATCCGGAAAACTGTTGCGTAACTCCAAATTGAGGGTTCGCCGTGGTGATCGGGTCATTTACGAAGGAGTCTTAGACTCACTCAAGCGGATGAAAGAAGATGTCCGAGAAGTGAATTCTGGTTATGAATGCGGTATTGGCATTGATAAATTCAATTCTTGGCAAGAAGGTGACGTCATTGAAGCCTACCAAATGGTTACTAAGCGCCGGACTCTATCACTTGCAAGATGATTCCCAAGGTGAGTATCAGGGAATGGGATGAGTTGACCCTCTCATCTCATAAGAGCTACGCACATCCTCTACGGGGACATCGCCTACATAAGGTTAGCTGCAAATAGTTCTATGTTTGCAAGCTATACCAAAAAACTGGAGATTTCTGCCTTCAGAACTCCAGTTTTTTGATTTGTTGTTAGCGATATATAGCGCTATGCGTAAGTCATTAGCGTCTAGCAAAGCATAACGGTTTGGACGCGTCTAAAGACGAATGCACGCCTCTGACGACGTTAGCGCAGCAATGCAGTAAGACTTAACCGTAGGTAGCGCGGCTACAGTTGAAGCTTTTATGGCGTCGGCGTTAACCTAAGCGCGTGTCCGTAGGACAAACAGGATTTACCTATGCCCTAACTTTATTATGTAGTGCTATGATTACAACTCTTGTAAGATTAAGCTGGAAAAACTTTTGATAAAGACACAAAGATAGTTTTTAAGGTCATAAAAGAATTTAAAAGTATAAATTCTTATTTAAATTTATGACTTCTGAATTCTGAATCCTTCTCTACAAAGCGTTAAAATTAATGCGGTTGATATAAAAAAAACATCTTAGAAAAGCAAATTTAGTTGCCAATTAAACAGAATTTGTTACTGTAAAACTATTACCTTGAGATTGTATTAAGCAATATTTCACGCTGGAGATACGGATTATGGATCTACCCAAGTCTTGTTCTCCTTGATTCTCTAAAAAAATACAAGGATCAAAACTATGAATCACACTTTAGCTTCTAGCGAACAACTATTTTCTGGTGATAATGAAATTTGGTATAGCCTGAAATCTGCTATCGCCGCTAGTTCTGGCTTCCAACGCTGGCTACACGATGGAGATAATCAGCTAAAAAAATTGCCCTTAGAGGAACAAGTACAATGTTACTTGCGGGAAACTTTAGAAGCTTTGGCTTACTAAAAATCTCATAACCTCCCACATTTATCTTGTCAACAGCACAGATGGAAATATATATAACATACAAATTTTTCCTTCTATAGCTGATTTCTGAGTAGTATATTTCTGGATCGTATTTCTGGATAATTTCGCTCGACTTTACTTGTCGGTCGTCACTTGCACATACAGCATATTTGGGGTTTATGAGGTACAGTAACAACAATTTGTAAACCAATTTTTTAGGTGTTGTGGATTAATTAATTGCAGTGCGATTTTAATTAAACCATCAACTACAAATGCATTTTTTGGAGAGAATTGTTTAAGAAAAGCTTTTAATTGTGACCACCAATGTTCTATTGGATTAAATTCCGGTGAATAAGGAGATAGGTAAAGAATACTTGCACCTACAGATTCAATTAAGGGCTTAATTTCTTCGACTTTATGTGCTGGTAAGTTGTCCATTACAACAACCGCACCTACCCATAATTGCGGTAGTAAAATATGTTCTACAAAAACTTTATATGCATCTCCATCCATTGATCCATTTAAAGTCATCACACCCAATACTTTCTTCAAGCAAATTGCTCCTATTACACTTACAGCAGTTTTGAGGTATATGATGCACTAATACTATTTGTACCTCATATACCTCAAAACTGCTGTATTACTAAAGTTAGGGAAACACTTTTAATTTCCTATCAGAGAACCACGAGTGTAAATAGGGCTTGCTGAATAAATACAAAAAGGTGATGGTTAATACATTATCAGACCCAAGGAATATATTCAGATGCAAGAAAACAGTCTAAAATAACTCAAAACCCTTGCATCACGGTGAGGAAGAACAAGGGGTGCAACTAGTATTTATGTACCGAAAAGAGGAAAAATCTCAAATATCACCTGAAAACTTTGAGCTTCCGTTTCAAGGAAAGTTATCAGAAGATAACCGTTGGGTAATCATGGCTTCTTTAGTACCATGGTCAGAGTTTGAAGAAGAATATTCTTCATTTTTTTCAGAGGAAATGGGGGCACCAGCAAAGTCATTTAGGGTGGCATTAGGGGCATTGATTATTAAAGAAAAGTTAGGAATAAGTGATAGAGAAACAGTTGAGCAAATAAAGGAAAACCCTTATCTACAGTATTTTATAGGAATGTCATCCTATAATCATAAAGCTCCATTTGACCCATCAATGCTAGTTCATTTTCGGGAAAGAATAGGCGTAAATCTAGTCAATCAAATAAATCAACAAATGGTGAAGAGGATGTTAGAAGAAACATCTTTGCACCCGTGCGGGGCACGAACAACTCCAGGAAATGAAAAAAAAAAGAAGAACAAGAAGTAAGTGAATCAAAAAATCGTGGTCAACTGATATTAGATGCTACTTGTGCGCCAAGTGATATCAGCTATCCAACAGATTTAGGATTATTAAACCAAGCAAGAAAACAGACAGAAAAAATTATAGATTTACTTTATAAACAGATAAAAGAAAAATTAGATAAAAAACCAAGAACATATCGAGACATAGCAAGAAAAGAGTATTTAAAAGTAGCTAAAAAGCGTTGTGTGTTGCGAGAGAAAAGAAGAAAAGCAATAAAAAAACAGCTCCAGTACATTAAAAGAAACCTATCTCATATTGAGCGGCTAATTATGTTAGGAGCTACTCTAGAGGGTTTAAGTAAAAGACAATATAAAATGTTGCTAGTTGTAGGAGAAGTTTATAGACAACAACTATGGTTGCACAAGAATAAAAAGCAGAGTATTGATGATCGTATTGTCAGTTTAAATCAACCACATATCCGTCCAATCGTTAGAGGTAAAGCCGGTAAATCCGTGGAATTCGGTGCAAAGTTATCAGCTAGTTGTTTTAATGGGTATATATTTTTAGACCATATTAGTTGGGATAACTTTAACGAATCAGGAGACTTAAAAACACTCATTTGAAGCATTTAAAAAATATACTGGTTATTATCCAGAATCTGTTCATGTAGATAAAATTTACCGCACAAGAGAAAATAGAGCTTGGTGCAAAGAACGAGGTATTAGAATTAGTGGTCCCCCTTTAGGTAGACCAACTAAAATGGTTACCAAGGAACAAAAAAAGCAAGCTTTACAAGACGAAAGGATTCGCAATTGTATTGAGGGAAAGTTTGGACAAGCTAAAAGAAAATTTAGCCTCAATCAAATTATGACAAAACTTTCTTGTACATCTGAAACTGCAATTGCTATTGCTTTTTTAGTGATGAATCTTTCTACTCATCTCTCACGTTTAATTAGGGCTTTTTTATGTCTATTTTTCAGAAATACACCTTTTTTACAGTCTAGTATTAGATGAATTTATATTTTAGTTGCCTTAATATGTTCAAAACTTATTTTTTGTTTTTCCTCGAATAACGAATCAATCTGTATCTTACTTTTTCAGCAAGCCCTAATTAATAACCTTTTTTTAGGAGGACATCGGTATGAGCATGAAAGTTAACAACTGTCCTTGTTGTGGTTCTTCTCTCTTGCGTCATGTCCGTCAAAGTGAAGTCTACTGGTTTTGTAAAACTTGCTGGCAAGAAGTACCTTCTCTAGGTGTTACTCAGATATCTACCCCTGAAACTATTGATAGTAAAGTATTTCGCCGTTCAGTAATCAATTCCTAAGTCTTCTGCAACTCCAGATTTTTATTTTTTCATAAAACCAAAATTTCTTGCTCCACCTGATAAAATCGGGTGGAGTTGATTTTATTTAGGGAACAGTTATCAGTGAACAGTGAACAGTTAACTAACAACTAATAACTGTAGCCCGTAAGGGCGTGGCGTTAGCCATAAACTGACAACTGATAACTGAAAAAACGACGTGTTAGCAGCAGTACTTTACGGTAAAGAGGATCTACGTTGGGAAAAGGTAACCGATCCAGCACCAGAGCAAGGAGAGGTTGTAATCCGAGTTGATGCAGCTACAACCTGCGGTACGGATTTAAAGGTATGGCGACGTGGCGGTCATGCACGAATGCTTAAACCTCCCACTCTTTTTGGTCATGAAGCGGCTGGGACTATTGTCGCTGTGGGTCAAGGTGTTACCAAATGGCAAATTGGCGATCGCATTGTTGCAAATAATTCTGCTCCGTGCATGGAATGTTTTTTTTGTCAGCGTCGGGAGTTCTCTCTGTGCCCAAATTTAACTTGGAATAATGGAACTTTTGCTCAGTTTCTCAAAATTCCAGCACCAATTGTTAACCATAATATGCTTTCTATTCCTGGCGAATTACCCGATGAATTAGCAGCAATTACAGAACCTTTAGCTTGTGTACTCCATGGAGTCGCCCGTTCTGATGTTAAAGCAGACGATCGCGTAGCTGTTTTGGGTGATGGAGCAATTGGATTAATGTTTGTAGCGAAATTAGCTCGCGATTTTTCCGCAGAAGTTTTATTGTTTGGTGGTAATAATTCGCGTTTAGAAATTGGTAAAGAATTAGGTGCAGCCCACATTTTTAATTATCATAATTTGGTTGATATCCCTGAGGTGGTGAAGGAAATAACCCAAGGATGGGGTGCAGATGTAGTCATTGAAGCTACGGGAGTACCCAGTGTTTGGGAAACTGCGATCGCTTGCGCTCGTCCTGGTGCGACAGTAAATTTATTTGGTGGTTGTCCGAGAAATACAAATATTAAGGTTAATACCGAACAACTGCATTACAGCGAACTTACACTTAAAGGTGTTTTTCATAATACCCCTCATTTCGTTCGAGAAGCATTATCTTTAATCGCAAGTCGCAAAATACCGTTTGATTTATTAATCACTCAAAAGCGACCGTTGAAAGATTTGGAACAGGTGTTGTGTGACATGAGAGAACGAAAAGTGGTTAAAGTCGCAATGCTTCCTTAAAAACTTAGCAGCAAGTATTTAAATGTTAAATTATTTTTTAACGCACAATAAATTCTCCCGTGTTGTCTTTCGCTCCGCCGACGCCGCAGGCTCTGAATAGAGGTGCTTTCCATACTCCCACAAATTTTTTATGTATCCCCTCAAAATTCCGGGGTAAGGAGTTACTCAGGTATCCATGACCAACCAAAAGGATTAGAAGAGGACTTATCCCGAATTA
>NZ_LMTZ01000105.1 GCF_001456025.1 Mastigocoleus testarum BC008 | reverse complement strand
CAATTTGTACTAATATCCCATCAAACACAAGCTTGTGTTTGAGTACAGTTCATATTTTAGATTTTTACTTGCGCCCAGCACTATAGCAAACAGAGTACTTCTTATAGCAATCGCCAGCTTAGTTAGGACGTAAGGTAAGATAGATCGAGAAGTGATTAGTCTGGACAATTCCAATGGCAAGGTCTTACAGTTATGATCTGCGACGAAAAGTGATTGAGGCAATTGAACTTAATGGAATGAAGCGCTGTGAAGCCAGTGAATTCTTCAACATCAGTCGTAATACCATCAATACATGGTTCCAACGTCGTAGAGAAACGGGTGATTTTAAAGCCAAAGTCAGAAAAAATCGAGGGAATGGTCATAAAATCACCGACTGGGAGAAATTTCGAGCTTTTGTGGAAACTCATGGCGATAAAACTCAGGTGGAGATGGCTGAATTGTGGGAAGGTGACATTAGCGATCGCACAATATCACGCGCTTTGAAGAAGATTGGATTTACGCGAAAAAAAAGACCTACGGCTACCGTGAAAGAGATGAAGCTAAACGCAAAGCCTTTGTCGAACAGCTAGGCACCTTCAAGAAGGAGGAGATTGTTTATGCTGATGAGTCAGGTATGGATTATCGAGATGACTATGGTTATGGCTACAATCCTCGAGGAGAGCGATTTTATGACCTAAAGTCTGGTCGCAGAACAGGTAGAGTCAATATGATTGCCGCACTTTGTGGTCAACAGCTGTTAGCACCCTTCACTATTGAAGGAGCTTGCAACCGTCAGGTATTTGAAACTTGGTTAGAAACCTGCTTGATTCCCACCCTGAAACCAGGACAAAAACTGGTGATTGACAATGCCACCTTTCATAAAGGTGGACGCATTGAAGAACTGGTTCAAGCCGCAGGCTGCGAGGTGTGCTACTTACCACCTTATTCACCAGATTTAAACCGGATTGAAAAATGCTGGTCATGGCTAAAAAGTCGAATTCGCAAACAACTCGAGAATTTTGGAACACTGCGAGAAGCCATGGAGCATGTCTTGACTTTAGCGTCCTAGCTAACCTGGCGGTTGCTATACTTTCGGTGAATGTTTTAGCTAAAGATCAAAATAAAACTCAGTTACCAGGACAATTGTTTGGACGGTTGCTGTCTTCTGAAAACCCTGACATTGAATTTTTCTTAGAACAAACAAAAAATAGTAAAACTTCTCCCTGGTTGCGACCTTTGACTCCAAACTTAACTCCTGCTGGTGGAGGATTATTAGCTACTTTTGAAGGTCATAGTGACTCGGTTTTAGCTGTAGCGTACGCACCAGATGGGAAACGGGCGATTTCTGCTTCGGGTGACCATACTCTGAAGCTATGGAACTTAGAAACAGGAAAACAGGAGCGTACTTTTGAAGGTCATAGTGACTCGGTTTTAGCTGTAGCGTACGCACCAGATGGGAAACGGGCGATTTCTGCTTCGGGTGACCATACTCTGAAGCTATGGAACTTAGAAACAGGAAAACAGGAGCGTACTTTTGAAGGTCATAGTGACTGGGTTTATGCAGTAGCGTACGCAGCAGATGGAAAACGGGCGATTTCTGCTTCGGGTGACAATACTCTCAAGCAATGGGACTTAGAAACAGGGGAAGAACTCCATACTTTTACTGGTCATAGTGACTGGGTTCATGCAGTAGCGTACGCAGCAGATGGAAAACGGGCGATTTCTGCTTCGGGTGACAATACTCTCAAGCAATGGGACTTAGAAACAGGGGAAGAACTCCATACTTTTACTGGTCATAGTGACTGGGTTCATGCAGTAGCGTACGCAGCAGATGGAAAACGGGCGATTTCTGCTTCGGGTGACAATACTCTCAAGCAATGGGACTTAGAAACAGGGGAAGAACTCCATACTTTTACTGGTCATAGTGACTGGGTTAATGCAGTAGCGATCGCAGCAGATGGAAAACGGGCGATTTCTGCTTCGCGTGACGCAACTCTCAAGCAATGGGACTTAGAAACAGGGGAAGAACTCCATACTTTTACTGGTGAGATTAGTATGAGAAGCTGTGCTTTTGCACCAGATGGAGTAACAATTGCGGCGGGAGATGAATTTGGAAGGGTGCATTTTTTGCGTTTGGAAGGGAGTGATGGGGAATGAGTAATTGGTAATTGGTAATTGGTAATTGGTAATTGGTAATTGGTAATGGGTAATTGGTAATGAGAAGTAGGTTGGGTTGACGCAGGTTAGCAAAGCGTGTCCGTAGAATATAACTCAACAATCATCGGGTTTTCTTGGGTTGCGCTGTCGCTTAACCCAATTTATGAAAATACTTAACAGTAACCGTATTACGCTATAGATGTTTGCATGAGCGACGAATACAAAAACCTAAGCTAAAAAATCTTAAACTTCGATTCGCGAAAGTGCTTCCCTCACCCCTGCTTTTCCTTCAATAACTGCAATGAGACTTGGTAAATATTCATCCATCACCGTGACATTTGCATAAACAACTTGTTTAATTAATGCAAAACTAAGGTTGTCACCTTCAACATCTATGCTGGTTTTGTAGCGAATTTCTCCTGATGTAAAATCAAATTCAAAGTTTCCTATAATCATCCCATAATTGGCGCGGGTAATGAATTCTGTTACCGGTAGACGTTTATTTAGACGAGTTCGGATGGGACAAATGGAATAAAACGCAAATTGTTGTTTTTCTTCTATTACCTTTGCATAACAGTCCCATTGACCATTTTTACCTTGGAAATTCACCCTAACGATCGGTTCTGCTTTCAGATAGCTAAATTGCCAATTATCCTCTACGAAAAAATTAATAATTGCTTGAAAAATAGTTTCAGAGGAGTTGATATTTCGAGATACTTCTGAAATGCTATCAGTCACTTCTTCAAAAGCATCATTTATTTCCTTAATACTTTCAGAAACCATTTCTTCAGTCATTTCTGAAAGATTATTGGTTAACTCTTCAAAGGTATGAATCATTTCTTCAGTCACTGGAGAAATGACATCTACTGAATCTTCAGAGTTATTGGGATCTATACTTTGATCATCTGTTTGACCATCTGTTTGAACATTTACTTGGGGAATATCCCCCCATGATGCAGCAAAATTAAGCATTGCTTCATTGATGGTTTTGCTGTCAATGTCTTTGCTGTTAATACCTTGCTTCGCTAATTCGAAGGGTTTAAGATAAGTCCACAAGGTACGATATCCTGTTTCACCACTTTCTTTTTGTTGCTTAAATTCTAAAGCATACCAACTGTAACTAGATAGGATCGGATGTTTGGGTTCTTGTTGGTTGAGGCGTTCGATATATAATGTAACTTGTTCGGCATCCGTGCCATTCTCTGCTAATTTAGGAATTAAGGCAGGTTCGAGAGTTGCTGTAATTTGAATATCTGTTGAGTCTTGAGATTCTGAGTCTTGAGATTCTGAGTCTTGAAATTTCCCTGCAGAAAAAGGACTGCGAATTTCTGGTTTGAGATTAAATAAACTTTCCCGATCAATGCGATCGTAGAGTTGCGGAGTTACCCAGAAGGTAAGGTGACACTCGATGATTTGCTTATCTTGTTTGCTTACAGATAGGGAAGTCGTCCGAATTTTGAAAGGAGAGTTAGATTCCCGATCTAAAATTAATTCTTTTTCTAAAGAGAAATTTTCAATAAGAAGATTCATTTTTTGATAGATTATAAAGCTTTAAAGCTATTACTCTATCAAACTCTCGATTCAGATTCTATGAAGTAAACTTATCGCAATGTTCGAGATAATTTATTTGTGCAGTTCCTGCTTACTTGTAAGGTGGTTCCTTTCGGAAGGAGTAAAGGAAATCTAGGGGACAATCAATTATTTATCTTGAAATAGTTTAAAAATTTCTGTTGGCGAGAATAAAACATCTTTTACTTATTTTAATAAATTTTACTGGGATTATATTAATTGTATAGAGACGCCTGTGTCGTAGGAATATCTTAGGTAATTAAACCTGACATCTTTACGACATATATTGCGTCTCTACGGAGTTTATTGGCAAATAAAATATTTTATTGGCAAATAATATGAATTTTAAATAATATTATTCTCCTTCCACCAAAGCTTGATACTCCTGTGCACTCATTACATCATCAAGATCTTCCAACTCGTTTACCCTTACCTTTAACAACCAACCTTCACCATAAGGATCGTCAGCAATTTGTTCGGGAGCTTCGATCATTCCATCATTGCGTTCGATGACCGTCCCGTTGACGGGGGATTTTAAATCTTCTACAGCTTTTACTGATTCAATAGAACCAAAATTTTCTCCTTTATCTACAGCATCCCCAACATCTGGTAACTCGAGAAATACGATATCACCCAATTGATCCACAGCAAATTCAGAAATACCAATGGTGGCAATCTCTCCTTCTAGTTTGACATATTCATGGGAATCTAAATATTTCAAATTGTCTGGATATTCAAAAGCCATATAAATTTAGTTCCTCAAACGCACTCAGAAAATAATGTTTAAATTTGATCTTTTGTTCGGCTTATAGCAGTTGAGAAGTTAGAAGACAGGAGCTAGGAGTAGAATACCCTTTCACATATTTTTTAACCTTTTCCCCGATTTCACTTGCTTGCAACCTGCTATACTCGGTTGAGTTTGTAAGTAACCCAACACAAATTATTGCTTAAAGTCAGAGCAAAATCACCATATTACTTACCCAGTAAAAGCAAAAATTAACAGTTTTTGTCATAGGTGACAGAGAAAAGGGAAAAAAGAGCGAGTAATGTAGAACATAAAATAACAGGTATCTGATTTATCTGCCTATGTAGGTTTCAAATCATTTCGATACGCGACTTTTTGAACGATAAAAGGGGCGCTTAATTACGATAGCAGGATAAGTTTTGTTGCGAATTTGTACTTCTAAGCTTTGCCCTACCTTAGCTAAGTTAGCGCTGACGTAAGCAAGAGCAACAGGATATCCCAAAGTTGGCGATAATGTACCACTTGTCACCTTACCAATTAGTTCACCTGCGGATAGTACGGGATAATCATGACGAGCAATATTACGCCCTTGCATTTGCAGACCGACGATTTTACGCTCCAACCCCTTAGCTTTTTGTTGTTCTAAAACTGACCTCCCAATAAAATCATTTTTGGTATCGAGGTGAACCAACCAACCTAAACCAGCTTCTAGGGGTGTGGTTAGATCGTCAATATCTTGTCCGTAAAGCGCCATAGCTGCTTCCAGTCTCAAAGTATCTCTAGCCCCTAAACCACAAGGTGTAACGCCCGCATCGAGTAGTTTTTGCCATAATTCTGTCCCTAAATCTGGATCTACCATGACCTCAAATCCATCTTCACCCGTATAACCAGTACGGGCTAAAAATCCTGGTTTACCAAGTACTTCCGTTTCTAAATGACCAAAGGCTTTGATAGGTGTTAAATCTGTTGAGACAAACTGTTGGAGAATATTGGTAGCTTTTGGACCTTGAACTGCGAGTAAAACTTTATCTGGCGATAAATCTAAAAGTTCAATTTTTTGAGCATCAATTTTTTGAGGATCGATTTTATTGGCTTGAATTTCTTTGATGTTGAGATTTTCTAATAGCCAAGTTTTATCTTTATCCGTTGTGGCTGCATTAACAATCATTATTCCCCGTTCTACTTCTGAGGAATCTTTGCCTTGATAATAAAAAATTATGTCATCAATAATCCCAGCTTGGGGGTTTAACAAAACGCTATATTGAGCTTGTCCGGGTTGCAAACGACTCAAATCTGAAGGTACTAACCGTTGGAGTTGAGATATAAGATTTTTACCCTGAAGGATAAATTTACCCATGTGGGAAATATCGAACATCCCTGCAGAATTTCTGACAGCTTCATGTTCTTTAGTTATCCCGCTAAATTGTACCGGCATTTCCCAACCACCAAAACCCGTAAACCGCGCTTTAAGTTGTTGTGTTAGCCCAAATAAAGGGGTTCTCTTCAAAGATGCATCATTCATTTTGATTAGCCACAGATGATTTCCGTTGTAGTTTCAAGTCAACATCTTTATATATATCAGCTGTAGGTCGCGTTCGGTACACGATAATACATTTGTTTTAGCGATACAAATCAAAGGGTCGTAACGCACTTTCCAATAATATTAAACCTGACGGGATTATTATTTGATGAGGATTTTTTTGTAATATTCAACATGGTGCATTAAGGTGCAAATGGTTAGCTTTGAATAACTCATTTTTTTGAAAAATTTATTTTTTTTTTAATTTATTTTTTTTTTGCGTCTAACACTACCCTAAATTTGTAATTATCATTTTTTCATTACTAATTACCGATTAGCAATTATCCATAACTTATTCTCTGGTAATTTTTGCGTCCAATGACTCAAATAAGTCCACATCCCCCTTTAATAGTCCAAATAACCTCGATGCAACCTCCCCAAACAGGTGCATCTACAGCTTTAGCCCTTCAAGCTAGTGAGAACGAGGACAATCTTCCTGATAATTTATTGCTTTATCCTGGCGAACCTGGAGAAATTTTGGTTTCATTAAAAAATACAAAATCTCTTTCCCAACAATGGAAGTTAGAAATTAAAGGAGATTTTCCTGTTGGTTGGTGTAGTTGGAATAATTCGGATTTTCAAGAAATTACACCCCAACAAAGACTTGAGTTACCTATATCTTTAATGGTTCCTGAAGATTTTTTTGAGAACCAATGGGCTTTAGATCGAAGTCAACAACGTTTACAAATCGACTATCAAATTTATATTTCAGTTTTTAATCAAACAAGAGGTGAGATTCAACAGGTAGCATGTCAAGTATTTAAACTATGCGTACGTCCTGATACTTCTTATTCGGACTTCTTACCTAGTATCTATCGAGAGATAGATTTTGTGGGACGATTGCTGAGTATTTTTGAGCAAGCTTTCGATCCAGTTGTTCAAACAATAGATGCTATGTGGGCTTATCTTGACCCTTTAACTGCTCCTGAAGCATTGCTTCCCTTTCTTGCACATTGGGTAGCTTGGGATATAGATAATCGTTGGAGTTTAGACATACAGCGAAGGTTGATTCGGAATGCGATCGCTCTTTATCGTTGGCATGGTACCCGTCATGGTTTACGTTTATATTTGCATCTTTATACCGGTTTACCATTGGATGAGCATTTACCAGAAATAGATAAGCACATCAGTATCCGAGAAGTTTTCAACGATGGTTTTGTTTTAGGACCAACCCGTATTGGAGAAGATTCCATGTTAGGAGGTGGACGTCCTTATCATTTTATTATTCATCTACGTGTTCCCGAATCTCACCACATTGATATAAATTTAGTAAGGGAGATTATTGAACAGCAAAAACCAGCTTTTTCCACGTACGAATTATCATTATAATTACTGAAAATTTAGTTTTGAGGAAATTGGGAATGGGGAATCGGGAAAAGAAAACAGAGAGAAAACTTCCTCCTAGTCTCCACCGAGAAAGAACTTCCTCCTAGTCTCTCCTGAGAAAGAACTCCCTCTTAGCCTCCCCCAAGGGAGGAATTGGGACTTGGGAGGATATTAAAAATACTAAATAAGATTTTGAAGTATGAAATTTATTTTTGGATCGTTTATTTTTACTTCTGTAACTTGTAGTTTTATGATGCATGCTTTGGCTGGAGTCGTTAAAGCAAATGAAAATATTCCTGATATTGCGATCGTCACAAAAACTGATAGACTACTTTCCTTTGACTACAAAAAATTTGATTTTTGGGTAGAGCAATGTCGAATGCTAGACAATCTACAAAAATATACAGAAGCTTTAGCTGCTTGTGAAACAGCGATCGCTCTGAAACCCAAGAAAAAAAATATTGAGCTTTGGACTGCTCGCAGCAACGCACTGATGAATTTGGGTAAATATGCAGAAGCAATTATTTCTTACGATCAAGTTTTGCACAAACAACCAAATAATTCCTCTGCACTAACACAGCGATGTCAAGCATTATTCGCTTTAGAAAAAAATGAAGGTGCGATTTCATCTTGTGAAAAAGCCCTGAAAGCTGATGCTAATTGGGGAGATGTCACACCAGCAAATGCTTGGTATAACATAGGTTTAGCATTAACAAAGTTAACAAAGTATCAGGGAGCATTGGAATCATTTGAACGCGCTACCCTAATACAATCTAATTATTCCCTAGCTTTTGCTCGACAATGTGAAATACTTGTAACCCTCCAACTTTATTCCCGTGCTATTAAAGTTTGTGATACTGCAATTCAAACGAATGGAGATTGGGGAAAACAGACAGCAGCAATTGCATGGAAGAATAAAGCTGTAGCCTTAACAAGATTAGGGCAAATACCAGAAGCTATAAATAGTTATAAACAGGGATTAGAGATTAATCCAAAAGATGCGATCGCCTGGTACGAAAAAGGTTATTTACAACAAAAATTACATCAATACGACCGAGCATTAGCTTCTTATAAAATGGCGGTTCAAGTTAAGCCAAAATATTCTCAAGCCTTAGCGCGTCAAGCTCAAGTCCTAAATAAGTTACAAAATTATGAATTAGCACTGAAAAAGATTGATGAAGCTCTTGCTGGGGATGCTATGTGGGGCGATCTAACTTTAGCTGATATTTGGAATCAACATAGTGTTGCTCTAGCTAATTTGAAACAATATCAAGAATCAATCGCTGATGCTGAACGTGTAATTGCTTTAAAACAAGATTATGCTCCTGCTTGGAACAATAAAGCTGTTGGTTTATGGAATTTAGGAAAATATCAGGAAGCAGAAGAAGCATCTGTCAAAGCAACGAATTTGAATTCTAAGTACAGTCAAGCTTGGTTTAATCAAGGTAGAATACTTAGTTCCTTAGGAAAATATCAAGAAGCAGTTGATGCTTATGAAAAAGCCCTCAAAGGAAATCTAGATGAAGATGATTACTCTACTCGCTCAAGTATTTGGAACAATAAGGGTATCGCACATTGGCGTTTAGGAAAATACGTATCAGCTCTAAATTCTATTAATAAAGCTACTGAAATTAATCCTAAATCATTTGCAGCTTGGTATAACAAAGGTTTGGTAATAATAGAATGGCAAAGTTTTAAACCGAATCGTAAAAAGTATCTCTACGAGCAAGCATTGGATGCTTATAATCGAGCAAACCTGATCGAGCCTAATAATTCTGCAGTATTGACAGGGAAAGCAATGACGCTATCTGGTTTAGGTAGATATCAAGAAGCATTAAAATACTTTGAACTCGCTTTAAATCTTGATCCAAATAATAATTTGGCTCAACAAGAGCGAGACAAGTTATTAAATAATTTTGAGGAGAAAGTTGGTGATAGGTAATTGGTAATCGGTAATTGGTAATCGGTAATTGATTAAAGTCCTCGACACGACAGTATCATTTTTGTAATTGATGATTTTGCCTGACTTACCAAAAACTTATAATTATTTTGACAGAATTAACCTAATATTTTCTTGAGGCATAAAATAATTAGTATGAAATATGTCCTTGATTTTAACTAACTGGCTGACCAAATAGCTAAATAACCCATTAATTAATATTGGTGCTATGGGAGAATTACAAACAACATTCAACTTTGTTTTACCTAAAGGTTTAGTAGATGCTGAAGGTAAAGTTCATCGCCAAGGAGTAATGCGTTTAGCGACTGCAAAGGATGAATTGTCTCTGCAGAAAGACCACCGGATTCGACAAGAACCTGTTTATGGAGTGTTGATTATGTTGTCACGAGTTATTGTTAGTCTGGGTGAATTATCTTCAGTTACTCCAGAAAACTTAGAAAACCTTTTTACTCGCGATTTAGCATATTTACGAGAGTTTTATAATCGCATTAATCAACAAGGTAACGCAGAAATTCCTGTTCGATGTCCCCAATGCGGTCATAATTTCCGCGAGGAGCTTGTATTGTCGGGGGAGTCGTAAGCTACCCCTCAGAACAACTCCAGGAGGAGGTAGCTTGTATTGCTTTTCATTTCCATTGGTCTTTGGAAGAAATTCTTAACCTGGAACACAATAGTCGTCATAATTGGGTGGTAGAAATCGATAAGATTAAGCACACTAATTAATTTCAGTCTTGGAAAATTTTAGATACATTTTATTTATGTTCACTTTTGAAAACAATCTTCATAAGTTTTTTCTTTTGTGGTATGTACGTTGAGCCTTGACCACGCAGTCTTGTTTCCTGCCAATATGATTCGTTAAAGGCATTTCTTGCCAACACTTTCGGCAGAACCAGTATACCTGGTTACTACGAATATGTTGTAGTAGTCGATGAGAGCAACAAGGGCAGTATTTCATAATTAACTGTTAAGAAAATAGCCAAATTACAGCAGCAGTTCTAAAAACTAGTGCGGCTTAAATTAACAGTAGATACTTAGATGCAATGTTCTTTAAGACACAATATTATATTGTTTTATTAGTATAATCAGAGCAAAAGCTTAATATCATGTCTGGTTAATTACTTATGCTCGAGTACCAATTTTCGTGCACCAATAAGAACTTGTTTAGCTCTATATCGAGTCTTGAATAAGTGATACCCTAAATCGTCTGTATCAAAGAGACTTATATAAGAGTTATACAAAATATGGTTTTGACACGCGTTGTTTTGTTTTTTTGATAGTTGTTTTGTGTTTTTGATATAGTATTCCTTAATTTTAAAAGTTGTAAAGTACGATTATAATGGTTAATATTTTGAAATAAGTTTATTTTTTGTGCATTAATATAATTAGGGTGGCAATATTTCTTGCACCATTCCTAAATATTTTTTATACAAATTTTCCGACCCCACCATAAAATATTTTTGCAAAATATTAAATGATTGGAACCCATCAACGAGTCAGTGTAATTGTATAATAAATAGCATTGATCAAGTATTTTATAACCATCTCTAATTTTTGCAACACAACCATCGGAAATATTATGAGCAAAAAAAGTCGGGAATTCTTCGCAAACTCTTTATAGAAAGTGCAAATTTGCGTTTCAAGAGCAAGTATAGGCTATTTTAATAAGAATCAAATAGTAATACTATTGTTTGTAGAGTGTTAATATGTAGTCATCAACATCCAAAAAATATTATATTTAAATAATATTAAGCGTTACATAACCATATGAATTTGCATAAGTCAAGACGCAACCGTGGTGTAATTCTTACTCCTTCAGGATGGCAAAAACTTCAGGATGCAAGAGTTGAATTAGAATTCCGGGAAAATTCAGGGGAAAAATACACCCTTGAAAAATTAAGTGAATTTACTGGATTAACTTCTGTAACCCTTGCGAAGATACTAGCCTGTGAAGAAAAAGTTGATAAGAAGACGCTTGTTAATGTATTCAATGCTTTTAATATAAAACTTCATAGAAACGATTATTTACAGCCAGAACCAGATTTTGAGAATATTGAACGGGCCATTACGTCATTGTATCAAGATTGGGGAGATGCAGTTGATGTAAGTGTTTTTTATGGGCGTAGAGAAGAACTTACTACTCTGTATCAATGGCTTCTTAATGAGCGTTGCCGAATAGTAGCAATATTGGGAATGGGAGGTATCGGTAAAACAACTCTTTCTGTAAAACTTGCAAAACAAATTCAAAACAAATTTGAGTACGTTCAGTGGATTTCACTACATAATGCCCCACCACTCAAAGAAACCTTGGATAAATTGATTCAATTCTTATCAAATAAGGGGCAGACTAAAATAGATCTACGAGAAACCACTGGTCACAAAATATCACGATTGATTGATTACTTGCGATCGCACCGCTGTTTGATTGTATTTGATAACGCTGAGACACTTCTTCAAACTGACACTTATGCTGGACGCTATCTAAAGGGGTATGAGGATTATGGTAAGCTATTTCAACGCCTTGGAGAGGTTTTTCATCAAAGCTGCTTGGTGCTAACCAGTAGGGAAAAATTCAAAGAAGTAGCATCCCTTGAAGGAGAAGCACTACCTGTTCGTTCGTTGCAACTAACTGGTCTCGATCATGTGGAAGCGCAAAAAATATTTCAAGATAAAGGTCTTTGTGGATCCGAAGAGGAATGGGAAAGACTAGTTGAGCGTTACGCAGGTAATCCATCAGCTTTAAAAATGGTTGCGACCACCATTTTTGATCTTTTTAATGGTAATGTAACTGAATTCTTACAACAAGATACAACAGTTTTTGGTGATATTAGGGAACTTTTAGAACCGCAGTTTAAGCGCTTATCGAGTTGTGAACAAGAGATAGTGTACTGGTTGGCAGTCAACCGTCGACCAATTTCGATTTTGGAATTGCAAGAAGATATTCTGTCACCATTGCCACATCAAAAATTGCTAGAAGCTCTGGAATCTCTTCAAAGGCGCGGACTGTTAGAAAAAAAGTCAGCACTCTTCACACTACACCCTGTAATAATGGATCATGTAACTGTTCGATTAGTAGACTTAGTGTGTGAAGAGATTTTTACTCAGAAAATAGAACTTTTTAGGAGTTACAGCTTGATTAAGGCGCAAAGTCAAAATTCTGTGATTGAAGAACAGATACGCTGTATTCTTCAACCGGTTATAGATGGACTGTTGACTATCTTCAAAAGAAAAAAAAGTCTTGAAATTCACTTAAAAAAGATTCTAGCAAAATTACAAAAGCAATCTCCCTTAGAACCAGGCTATACAGCTGGAAATATTTTCAATATTTTCAGGAATCTAAATATTGATTTAAACAACTATGATTTTTCATATTTGACAGTTTGGCAAGCAGATTTATGGGGTTGTACCTTACACCAAGTCAACTTTGCTTATGCGGATCTAGCAAAGTCTATTTTTACTAAAACCTTAAGTAGTATTTATTCATTAGCATTTAGTCCAGATGGAAAAATTTTAGTTACAAATGATGCACTGGGTAATGTTTCCTTGTGGCGAGTATTTGTAGATGATGACAAACTATTAACTTTTAAAGGACACGCCAGTTGGGTAAAAACAATCGCCAACTCTGTCTTACGTGAAGAACTTAACTATACAGGAACGCTTACAACGAAAAACTCAGATATTAGTAATATTGGTAGCGATAGCAATTGCCAGACTACAAAGTTAGACAAAACTAACAATAACGAACACCTGAACTTTTTGCCCAAATTTCCTGATGGGTTGCGAACTGTTGCATTCAGCCCTCAAGGTAATATCTTGGCTAGGGGGTGTGCGAACAGAACAGTGAAGCTATGGAATCCTAGCACGAGTCAATGTCTTCAAACTTTGCAAGGGCATACCGGTTCAGTAAAATCTGTCACTTTCAGTCCCCAAGGTAATATCTTGGCCAGTGGGAGTGATGATAAAACAGTAAGGTTATGGAATATTTCTGATGGTAAATGCCTCAAAATTCTAAAACACAGCAATGGAGTTTGGTTTGTTGCGTTTAGTCCTAAAGGTAAGATTATAGCTAGCGCCTGTGATGACCAAAAAATTCATTTGTGGGATATTAGTACTAATTTGTGTAGCACAACCTTACAGGAACATACAGGCTGGGTATTATCACTTGTTTTTCTGGAGGGAAGTAGTAATATTTTAGTTAGTGGTAGTAAGGATAAAACAATAAAAATATGGAATATCAGAACTGGCAAATGCCTCAAAACCTTAAAAGGACATACAGGTTGGGTATTGTCACTTGCTTGTATTCCCATTAGCACAACTTCCTCGAAGGAAATTGGTAATATCTTAGCCAGTGGTAGTACAGATCAAACGGTAAAACTATGGGATATCAACACTGGTCAATGTCTCAAAACTTTAGAAGGACATACACACTGGATACGATCAGTTGCTTTTAGTCCACAAGGTAATATACTGGCAAGTGGTAGTGAAGACCAAACTGTTAAGCTTTGGGATATGTCGACAGGTGAGTGCCTAGAAACTATAAGTGAATTTAGACCTTACGAAGGTATGAACGTTACTGGGGTTACAGGTTTAACAAGTGCAACTATTGCCTCTTTAAAAGCTTTGGGAGCAATTGAGGTGGGTAATCCCAAGGCTTGAAAATATTGGTTATTTTTATATCGCATTATTCGCAGCTTAAAAAGTTACCGTGATTGTTCAATGGGTAACCGAATCTGAAAACAGGTACTTCCAGGTTGAGAAAGAACTCTGATGTCGCCTTGATGATTTGCGACAACAATGCGATAAGCAATGTGTAAACCTAAACCAGTACCCTCTCCCACACCTTTAGTCGTGAAAAATGGCTCGAAAATACGTGATTGAATCTCAGGTGGTATTCCAGGTCCATTATCAATGATTTCCACTAAAACATAGTCATTTTCCCGTAATGTACGTATACAAATATGTCCAGGCTCCTTGATTGCGTCGATTGCATTATCAATCAGGTTAGTCCAGACTTGATTTAGTTGACTACCATACACATAAATGCGAGGTAAGCTATTATCATACTCGCGGCTAACAACCATATTCTTTTTGAGCTTATAATTCAGGATTATCAGCGTACTTTCGATTCCCTCATGGACATCTATATTTTGTAGTGGACCCTGATCCATGTAAGAGTAGTCCTTGATAGCCCTAACCAGATCTGAAATACGTGATGTGCTCAACTTGATTTCGTTCAACAAATAAATTCCTGTAAGTTTAGCGTCAATCCAAGTCAACATATCGGTTAAGGAACCCGTAACTAAATGTTGCGCAAAATTGTCTAACCATTTAATATCTAGTCCAGCCTGTACTAAAGTTGGGGCTATTTTCCATCCATCAATCACATCGTGCATCTCTAACCAGGCTGTAACCTCCTCTTCTAGGTCACTCTGAGCTAGTGAATCTAGCTTTACCGGTTTTGCTACGTGCTTTTCCAAGTGATTTTGCAAGTTAGAAATCGATATGATTTGCTCTCTAGTCATTGACTGTTGACAGAACTGAGGTGCAAATAATGATAGTATCTGTAGCGGTTCTTGTAATTGTTCTGCTGCTCTAAGAGTTGCGGCGGCGGGATTATTCAATTCATGGGCAATTCCAGCAGCTAAAGTACCAAGTGCAATAAACTTTTCATGCTGTTGTGACATTGACTCTAAGAGCTGTAAGCGCCCCGCCATTGTGGATAAAAGGCCACGAGTTATCGAAGGACAGTGTGTGAGCATGTCCCAGAAAACCTCTTTTCCTAATTGCAAAACATGACTTTCTTTTACAGCACGTCCATTAGCGATATAAGGCTTATCTATCAATAGAGACATCTCACCAAAAATTGTCCCTGCTTCATAAGTATTGACATAAATTTCCTGACCACCGACATCTTTTGTAAGCCAAAGCTCACCTTCTAGAAGTACGTAAAAATAATTGGCTGGATCTCCTTGTGTCACAAATTTTTTACCAGGCTGCAGATGTAATTCACTGCTATTTTCTGCCAGCCAACACATTTGCTCATCTGTAAAGCGCGCAAAAAGTGGTGCAAGACGTAAAGCTTGCAAGTCAATTATACTTAAGTGAATCATAATTATACCTGACTAAGATACTTACGAATAAACTGAACAGCGACCATGCCTTGCCCAACTGCCGAAGCGATAAACTTCACCGACCCACAAGGTACATTTGCTACTGCAAATATACTAAGAACACTAGCTTCAAGTAAAAAAGGTTATACTAGTAAGTCTCACAGTAGTAGATCAACTGTTGGTGAAGTACAACTATGGCAAACGCAAAGCACAAAAACGCTTAGCAACAGGTAAACATCCGCAACGCAATCAACAGTTTGAAAACATTGAGAACCTGAAAATTACTTACCACGAAGCAGGTAATCCGATTTTGAGCATGGATGCCAAGAAAAAGAATTAATTGGACAGTTATATCGGTATAGACGAATGTACGCCACAGAAGAAATTCAGGTATTTGATCGTGATTGGAAGTCTCTGGCTCAAGGAATTGTGATTCCACATGGGTTGTATGACCACAATTACCATCCCTCCTTTGAAATCTGCCTAGTATATAATTACAAGCAATATTAGTGTAGTGTCGCTACAATTGCAAGTCTCAATATGCTTGCTTGTCCTGTTCGGTGTTACAAAAGGTAGGAAACGCCTAATGTGAATTAACCCTCTTTTGTCACTATCGGAAAACAAAGATAAAATTGAAAAGCTGGAAGCTTTATTTAATAAATATTTGGGGTTTTATTTTCTAACAATAATTAAATTCCAACCCTAAAAATTTAAAATTCAAGTCTTGAAAAACTTACAGCTATGATTTACCAAATATAACAAAAAAGGGTTAAATAAATATAACCTTGATATATTTGAGGGAACAAAAAACTTGTACCCACACCAGCTATACTTTTATCATTTCAACAGTGTTGTACTTGTCCAACAGGGTAATACCCTCACAGAATGCACTCATCTTGAGAAAATGCTTGATCTGTTCGCTCGCCCCAACTACATAAATTTCCATATTGGGATCCAGCTTTTGTTTCGTGAAAATGAGTGCACGCAAACCAGCACTGGATATACATTTCAGCTCATCTAGTAATAAAATGAGGCGTTTGATAGGTTGTACTGTTGCTTTTCTTAGTTCTTCCTGAAGCAATTCCAATGCATTTGCATCTAATAAACCACTTAAGGATATCTTGGCAGTACCTTCAATTACATCTAGCAAAGTGGCATTAAAATATACCTGAGTGGGTAAAACTCTAACTCTAACCTTCATTTCGTGTTGAGTAGATGGCAGTTTAATCGTCAGATTATCTGCATCAAAATCAAAATGTAGTTCTTCATCAATCCATACCTCGCTAATTCGCACACTACCAGGTGGGAGAATATCTGGTGCGACTCGTAGGATATTATCTTTAAAGCCTTTTGGCTTAGGCTTAAAATATAAATCCATCGGCTCTTTATTAATCAACAGTTTTGTATAAACTGTAGCCAAATAACCTAATTCAAATGAATGATAGCCGCTCATAGAATGACTACCCTTACCGCGCTCTGTCCTCCCTAAGAGGAAAGGAAGTCCATTAGCTAAAACATTAAAATAAATCCCCCCTTCGTCGTGATCCAGAAACCAGGCGTTATAGAAAGCTGTTGCTTCACGGCTCAGTCGGCGATACTCAGGATTATCTAAAGAGCCGGTTAAAATAAGATAAGCTAAGATAGGTTGTTCTTGTTGCCACCAAGCCTTTCGGTCATGCCACACAAAGTGATGTACCTCCTGTTCTGGTTCTAGAATACGCTCTAATACGTCATACCACCCTCCACGTTGTTGATCGCTACCAACTCCAGGCATTATTGTTGCAATCTTTTGAGCTAATTCAACATACTTTTCTTTCGGTTTGAGATGATACATCCGCATCATATTCCAGGCTATTTTGAGGTTGTGACCTACAACAGCGCGGTTTTGTTGCCATCCCCAAGTAGTGTCGTGACTCCAATCCTCATGAAAGCGTTCCTGAACAAAAGGACTATGATCGTAATCCGGAAAATGTTCTTCAATTGTGTCAAAAGTGTACTCAAGTAAATTGGCATATTCTTCTTTCTCTGTTGCTAGCCAGAGATTGATCAAATAAGCTGGGGCATGGTCCCCTACAGAATTCCAGTTTTTTCTAGCACGATTATGACCCAAATTATCAGAATGAGGACTGAGGGTAATCGGGTCAATGTGCGAAAAAAATCCCCCCTGGTTTTCGTCTTTGAAATAACGGTTAAATAAATTGAGTGTTAACTCAATATCATTCATAATTAGGGGGTCGCCTGTTATCCGATAAGTCTGGGTGAGACCAGCCAATGCATAAATCTGCTCATATGCTGGAATCGCATCATAATCATCTCCAAATTCTGAGGCAAATATTTTATGCTCGCTACCATCTGGTTTAATGTCAATTGCATGATACCAATAGCAAATTCCTTCACTCTCATCTAGAAAGCGCATGTGTTCGCGCAGATACTCACTTCCTTTTTCAGCAGCTTCAATATAACGGTCTTCTCCTGTCATCATGTAAGCAGTAGCAAAACCGTAAATCAAGCGGGAAATAGTATCAGTTTCCTGACGGTTTAATCCTTCTTTGAAACCAGACAAGCTCAAATTCGTGCGATATTTGTGATAATCAATCTTTCCATCCTCAAATTGGGATTTGAAGTAAAAATTGGCTAACTGTTGTACCTGCTTAACCCACCAGTCTGATTTTTCAAACAGATACTCGCTCTTTGTCCGACCTACAAAGATAATATGTTTTGCTTCAAATGTATACTGATTTAGTTCCGAATAGAAAACCCCCTGTACAAAAAGATACCTACCTGGGATAAGCATTGAATCAATATAACTAGTACAGTCAAGATAAGGGTCTCCTAAGTTCCTTATCATGTTGGCATAGGTTTTTGAGGTTAATAAAATCTCAAATTCCCTATCATCAGAGGTTTTTAAAGTGAAAATGCCAAAATCCCCCTTTTGAGGGCTAAAAGAAGTGACATATCCCGCGATCAAGTCTGAAAACGAAAAATCAACTTTGTTCATTAAATTTTCCACAACAAGACCCACAAAAAAGACAATTTAATCTGTAAACTTATTGAGAAATGAGCACAACTATGCTGCGGTCTCTCACCAAGTGATTTTGTTTAGCAATTAAAACTTCTGTACATGGCTCCAAAATGTCTTTAGGAGAAATTTCAGATGTGTCTATAACTTTGTACCAATTTCTACCTTCAATTTGTGGAATCTCAAATTCGAGGCTCTCCCAATACATATTAAGCATTACGTGAATATCAGCCTCGCCATCGAAACCCCCAAGAGTATAGGCAAGAACTAGCCCATTCGGATCGTCCCAGCCAGGACTAAATAATTTGGAACCATGCCAAGAAATATCTGCTAGACCTCGCTCATTGATTTCGCCATTAAAAAATCCACGACGACATAAGCCACCGTAGCGTTTGCGAAAGGCAATCATCATTTTGAAGAACCTGAATATATCTGCGTTCTTCTTCAAAAGGCTCCAATCAAACCAACTAATCTCATTATCTTGGCAGTAAGCATTGTTATTACCTTTTTGGGTACGCCCAACTTCATCCCCAGCCAAAATCATTGGTATGCCCTGAGAAAGTAAGAGAATCGTTGCAAAATTTTTAATTTGTTTCTTTCGTAAGGCTTGTATTTCTGGGTTATCGGTTTCACCTTCTACTCCGCAATTCCAGCTTAAATTATCATCAATACCATCCCGATTACCTTCACCATTTGCTTCATTGTGTTTGTAATTGTATGCAACTAAATCATATAGAGTAAATCCATCATGACAGGTCACAAAATTAACGCTATTAAGAGGTAAACGACCTTGTTTTTCGTAGATATCAGCACTACCAGCAAGTCTTGAGGCTACTGCTCCAACGAGTCCTGCTTCTCCTTTTACAAAACGCCGAATATGGTCTCGGAAGAGTCCGTTCCACTCCGCACAACGATATCCTGGATAACTACCTACATGATATAGTCCACCAGCATCCCAAGCCTCAGCAATTAATTTAGTGTCTGCTAAAGTTTCAGATGTTTCAATATGCCAAATTACTGGTGGGTTCTTCATTGGAACTCCGTTTTGGTCTCGGGCAAGAATTGAGCCTTCATCAAATCGAAAGCCATCTACATGCATTTCTTTGACCCAAAACTCCAGGCATTCTACAATTAATTTATCCACCATTGGATGGTTGCAATTAAAGGTATTACCACATCCAGAATAATCCATGTAATACTGTTGGTCAGAAGGTACGAGGTGATAATAAATACTGTTATCAATACCTTTGAAGTTAATTATCGGACCATTATGATTACCTTCACTTGTATGATTGAAGACGACATCAAGTATCACTTCAATTCCAGCCTTATGTAAAGCCTTGACCATATCCCGAAACTCTCTGATCGGGCTTTTCTGCTCTGGAGCATAACAATAAGAAGCTTCTGGAGCAAAAAAACTGTGTGGATCGTATCCCCAGTAGTTTTTCAGCGGTTTCCCATCAACGGTTCGAATGATATCCTTATTATCAAAATCAAACACCGGTAAGAGTTCAACAGCTGTTACCCCCAACTCTTGCAAATAAGGAATCTTCTCAGTAACTCCCGTGAAAGTACCAGGATATTTACAAGAAGAAGTTGGTGATATCGTAAATCCGCGAATATGTACTTCGTAAATTATAGACGAGCTAATTGATCGTCTGAGTGGTTCGTCACCTTCCCAGTCATAATCTGATAGATCGACTACTACACTCCGCATAGAAGTTGCAAGATTATCTTGCTTTCCTATTGCATCAATACGATTCCAAAGAGCATCACTAATACTATGTGCGTAGGGATCTATCAGTACCTTGTTTTTGTTAAAACGGTCTCCTCGTTCATGTAGTTCCTGAGGACCACCAACTCGATAAGCATAGGCTGCACCATGTTTTAAACCTCTGACATAGACATGCCATATATGAAAACTTTTATTGATTTTTGGATCTAATTGGATAATTTGTATCGGTTCTGGATCGTCATACTTATTAAATAACAATAGATCCACTGACGTAGCATTCTCTGAAAACAGTGAGAAGTTTACTCCGTCTTTGTTTGGTGTCGCCCCTAAAGGATGGGTGCGCCCTGCTTCTACTTGGTAAATAGTTGCAAATGATTTGGTTTGAGGTGTTGTTGAAATCATTTTAATTTTCTATAATTATAGAGCTTAAAGCAGTCTCATATCTCAATGAATGATGTTCAAAAGCTTACGAAGGTGTTTCTAAAATAAATTTTAACCAGTTAAGCAACAATGAGTATGAGCTAATCGATATAACAATTAGATGAAGTGCCTCATACAAAAAAGCATATTAAATACTAATATCAATTGTAAGGGTTGATGTTTGGAAGTAAGTTTGTGTAATTTATTTTCGTATAATTTATTTTAATAATCATCTGCAATATTAATATCTCAATATCATCACTTTAGGCTTAGGGAATAATAAGAATTCGGAATACGAGGTGTCTAGCATAGCTCCTCACGTCCAATTTATCAATATAATTAGTATAAAAAGATAGGCGTTGCTGAATAGAGAATACTAATCAAGAAATTAAGTTATTGAAACATTAATTTTTCGTAGATATTTGCACCAAAAGCATTACGCACTCACTAACGGCAAAAGATAAATTTGATTTTGAAAAATCTTAAGTCAAAGTTTAAATAAAAGAACGGAAATTAACATAAAACTTATTATCTCTGAAAATTCTTTTATATAGTTAGGTAAGTAAAATAATTTATATATTTATTATTCAGTTATATTAATAATTTCCTCTTGCCTATTTTTTTCCTCAATGAAATCTTGAATGTCTAAGTATAATTTCTTTGATGCTTTATTAGACACAATATTTATCAACAAATTCAATCGTTGCCACAGCAACTCTAATCTGAAAAATACAGGACTCTATAATAAATAAGGCATCGGTAAGAAAACTGATTTGTTATACCTAATGCCTCATGACTTGAATTTTCTATAGTTTCTATAACAACTTGCTTAAGATGCTTCCAAAGTCGGTGGATTATCCTGATCGAGAAATCCTTGACTGATTTCAACAATTCTACCGTCTGGATCAGCTATCCAGACAGTACGCCATCCAGGAATATAATCGTCAAAGTTAAGGGGTCCTAAGGTAATTTTGGCATCTTCCCCCATCTCTGCAAGCTTTGTATCCACATCATCCACTTTGAATGCTAGATGACGTACTGAGGGATACTGGGGTCCATCATTAATGGGAGGGGGTACAGGCATTTTTTCCTTCGCCTGAAAAAGTTCAAGGTAGAATGCATTATCACCCATTTTGATGAAAACAATTTGATCGCCATCCGGAAGTTTTGCAACTCTAGCACGTTTAAAACCAAAGTGTTGAGCGTAAAATTTTTCCGTAGTAATTGGATCCTGGCAAGTCAATGCAACTTGAGAAAAAATTTGTAAAGTCATTTTTAGAGGTGTTTAGAGTATTAAAGCCCATTTATTCTGTCCCTCTCTCGCAAGAAACACAAATGTTTTTTAGAAGAGGAGTTATGCCACTTAACTTTAATAGTTCTTAATTCCCACGACAATGGATAATATTTCGGGATAGGGATTTATTATTCAGAATATCTCAAATGTTAGAGAAAAATACTCATGCAACCTGTAGAATATAAAAATAACATATTGAGATAAAAAATACTAGCTATTTGGGGGATATTCATCATATCACTTTTGTAAATTGGCGAAGATGTTAAATAGAATTGGAAAACTAGGTAGATTCTTTAGAAATAAAGCTCTGATAAAACCAAGATTCAAAAATATAATGCAGACATATAGAACTATCAAATTTGGAGATGTCTAATAGAGAATGCGAATCAAGAAGTTAGATTATTGAAACATTAATTTTTTGCAGATATTTACATCCACCTCAATTTTTAATCAGTATAAAAAATCATAGTAAAGCATAAAAAATTATACTTTATTTGCTGTGTCATGTCCGCTTAATTATTTGTGAAAAAATCTTTGTTTGTAGTTGCGCTTTAGCGCTATTAGTGCTGCTAGAGGTTCCCTCCACCGACGCCGCACAGGCTCTAGCTTCCCGTTGATATTGCGTGTCCGTCAGAACACAGCACAACTACAAACCTTATGACGAGTATTCTACCGGACATGATATTAGATATTTAGTTTGAGATACAAACTCAGGCTGTAAAAACATTACATATACTGAATTATTCAATTTAAATACGCGTCAGCTTAACCTTAAAGACATGTTGGTCAAATTCCTTAACATATCATCACCCCATGGTACTAGTAGAATATATTTGGGTATCTTCTTCGTCGAGTCTTCTATGAATTGGCTCGACGCGATTTCTCAAAAAACCACCTGAACGGTTTCCCAGAACTGCTTGTATCTCAGCAATGATAGCAATTGCAATTTCTTCTGGTGTATCTGCAGCAATATCAATGCCAACAGGACCATGTAATCGTTGTAGTTGTGCTTCAGTATAAATAACTTTCTCTGTACGTAAATCCTGTAGCAATGCGAGAGTTCGATGTCTTGGTCCCAACAAACCTAGATAGCGTACAGAAGAAGGCATTAACATTTTTAGGAGTTCTAAATCGTCATTGTAATTATGTGTCATTACAACTGCCACGGTACGAGGGTCTATAGAAACGTGTTCGTGGACAATCTCTCGACGAGTTAGAACAACTTTGTCAGCTATTGAAAATCTCTCAAATGTTTCTTCTAAAGCTCGGCAATCAACTACAGTAACATGCCAGCCTAGTGCTTTAGCAAACTCTACTACAGGCAAAGCATCACGACCTGCACCAAAAATAACAAGTGGTGTTGGTGGTTGAATAAGTTCGATAAAAACCTCTGTGCGACCCGATGGCAATAAGTAGGTTTTTACATAGGAAGATTCATTACCTAAGGTATCTTGAACATCTGTAAAAACAGCTAGATTTAAATCTGAGTCTTTTATATCACTTGTTACAATGCCATCTGAACTCAACATTAGGCGTTTGCCAACAGTAACGTTTACCCTGCCTTCAACACTAAAAACGGTGGCCATAACACCTTGTTGATTGTTGCAAAAACAATCTTGCACAAACTTGATCGGGTTGTTGAAGCTATCTATACCAAGCTGCTCGATAAGTACTTGTACTACTCCATTGCATCCTAGTCCAAATCCCCAAATCAAATCTTCGGGACCAGTAGTGTCATAAGTTACAACAACTGGCTTACATGAGTCCATTCGTTGTCTAGTATATTCAAAGATATCATTTTCAAGACAACCGCCGCTAACAATTCCTACAATTTTACCTGTATTAGTCATCAGCATACGAGCGCCTGGTTGACGATAAGTAGATTTTTTAGTTTTGACTACTGTTGCTAGGAATGTCGTTTCACCATTTTTTTGACTTTCCTCAAATGCTTTTAGGATTGTTTGTATATTGTTCATTTTGCTTGAAATTTTTCCAAAAGCAGTAGAAAAGATATGCTTCCATCTTTGAAGTTTGGGTGAGCCTTATTTGAGATGACTGAAAGCCTACAATCTTCTTTCTATTTTAACTTTAGGCTTTATACCAAAATTAAATTTATCTTTCTACAAAGAGGCACGCCCAAGTTAGAACTAGTAACCAAGAATCTGGAATCGGCGCTCAAGTGCATCATCCAGTATCATATCATCTGCATATGAAAAAGGTCCGGGAATCTCCATCAAGCGTGCATTTTGTAATGGGCCAAGATCGAAGGGACGACCTCCACTATCTTCTACTAAACTTGAAACGATTTTTTTTGCATCATCATAGTCGCTTGCAATCGCTACCGCTAAACGTTGATCGAGAGAATGCTCAGCCAAACGAAGTAAAGCACTAGGTTGAAAACTACTATATGCTTTGACCAAATCTGCCTTTGGTATCAACTTGAGAATTTCTTCTGCTCCAGAGATATTTTCATCAACCATACGAACAATACTATCAGAACCCCAACGATAAGGGTTAGTCGTGTCAATGACTATCTTATCTGCAAGTGAACCTGCTTGGGCAATGGCTTCTTTTATCAAGCAGAAGTTGGGAGCGAACAACACAGCTTCTCCAAAGGAAGCCGCCTCTGCTGGAGTTCCATTTTGTGCATTTGAACCTATTTGCTGCGCTAAAATTTTAAGTCGTTCTGGTTTTCGTGAAAAGCTGAACATAACCTCATGTCCTGCTTGTGCCCAAAGTTTCCCTAGTGTACTACCTACTTTACCTGAGCCAATGATACCAATTCTCATTATACTACATATGTTGCAATTGCGGTTATTATTGTACTAGTCTGGGAATTCTTTATCCCAAGAGATTTCTGTGATTACTTTGTGGCAAGATCAAATCAATCTAGCGATCGCAAATCTTAAGGATTGGGGATAGGCAAACTCAATACAGAAAATGCTGTAGCAAGTAGTAGACCCATAACGCCAAATATTTTTTCTAACCACCAATTTGAGACATTGTACGTGTATACCTACTGCTTGTTCCCGATTCCTTTTGCTGAAAATTAATCTCTGGCTTCAGTGTCAACAATTGACGTACTTGTTCCCGTAATTCGGCTGGTGAAGCACCAAGGCGGAGAGATGTTTTCAGATCGATTTGATTACTTTCATTGAGAAGACAAGGACGTAACCAACCATCTGCCGATAAGCGCATCCGATTACAGCGATCGCAAAAACACTCGGACATTTGACTAATAAATCCCACTGTTCCTTTTGCTCCAGGTATTTGGAAAACATCAGCAGGTCCTGCACCATAGACTTGCGATTTAATCAAACCCCAGGAAGAACGGATAGACTGACGCAGTTCACCTGAAGGCGTCCAACCTCTGTTACTAAATAATTGAGCATTACCAATCGGCATGAATTCAATAAACCGCACGTGCCATCGCCGAGTTAAGGTTAAGGCTGCTAAATCCAAAACTTCGCGATCGTTAACACCTGGAATTACGACTACATTTAGCTTTAGGGGGTCAAATCCCACTTGATGAGCTACTTGAATGCTTTCCCAAACTTGTTGCCAACGAGAACGACCACGATTGCCAGTCATCAGATCGAAGGTCTTTGGATTAAGAGAGTCAAAGCTAATATTAATTCGCCGCAGTCCAGCATTGTAGAGGTCTTGTGCCATTGCAGCTAGTAAAAACCCATTGGTGGTCATTGAAAGGTCTTGTATTTGGGGAAAGGATGCTATTGCCTGTACTAATTTGACCACACCAGGACGGAGTAAGGGTTCACCCCCAGTCAAACGAAAACGAGTAAATCCAATTGGAATAAAAACCTCTTGAATAAGAGTAAGTAGTTCTCGATCAGTCAACAATTGTTGTCGTAGAATGTGTTCTAGCTCTGCTCCTTCCGGCATACAGTACTGACACCGAAAATTACAGCGGTCGATTAAGCTGATTCGGAGATAATCTACACTGTTCATGAGGGATCATCCTTAAGCGCCAAGTCGATCCGTTCGGTGGCACGGGTAAGGGCTCGAGCCGTAAGTACACTACTAATATAATTACGGTACTCTGTTGAGGTATAGAAGTTAGAAATATTACTCAACTCTTTACGACCTTCTTTTGTTTTATTCAAACTTTTTGAGGCAAATTTGGATGCAGCTTCAATGTTTTCTTGCGTAGGTGCTTTACCCTCCAATGCTGTCTCAACCTGAAGCAATCGGCTAGTATTTTCCCTAGCTCCAGTAACAACTACACGACATTTATCAACAATACCATTAGAAGATAGCCTAACTAAAACCGCAAGACCGCAAATACTATATTTGGTAGCTGGGTGTTTAAATGCTTCATAAGCACTACCAGTCCCGATTCCATGGTGTGGAAAATCAATTGAAACAATAATTTCACTTGATTTTAGGGTATTGTCAGAATAGCCTGAAATAAATTCATCTGCAGAAACTGCACGAATCCCACTCGGATCAATAATATTGAATGTTGCTTCAAGTGCTAAGGCAACAGCTAGCAGGTCACAGGCTAGATCCCGATAGGCGAAGGTATCACCAATTTTAACCCAGTTGCGGATCTGAGGATCGCCAATACTAATAGCTGCCTCGACAATAGCTTCATAGTTTTCCTTATCTTTGAGGGCGGTAGCAACCTCAGAATAGCTAGTCATCGCACCTATTTGTACAATACCATCCATTTCATGAGAAAATCTAACACCCTGTAATCCTTTAATTTTACCCAGGTCCACTAAGAGGGAAGGAAAAACTTGACCTAGTTTCATTTCCATCAGTAAGCTGTGACCACCAGCAAGAACCTGAGATCCCTCATTCTCTTCTAGCAGTTTCACCGCAGCTTCTAGACTCTCTGGAGCAATGTAGTCAAATTTAACTGGAATCATGTGGCATTATCTATTATGGTTTGTTCATCATCAGTTAGAAGAGTTTTGGCGCATGAGTCGCCAAACTTTTTCCGGCGTTACGGGCATCTCAATGTGACTGACTCCTAAATCGGAGAGGGCGTTACAAATAGCATTAACAATTGCTGGGGCTACTACTGGATTACTTACATCACCTGCACCTTTAGCTCCAAGGGGGTTATGAGGAGTGGGGGTAACAGTTCGAGTAAGTTCAAAATTGGGGAACTTTGAAGCTTTAGCGATCGCATATGTTGTAAATTCGTCCGTCAGAATATGTCCACTATCATCAAAAACAGCTTCTTCAAACAAAGCGGTACTAATTCCAAGACAAATATTGCCTTGTGTTTGACCATCCACTATCATTGGATTTCCCACATTACCAAAATCATCTACCGCCACATAACGAACTACCTCAATCTCGCCAGTTTTTTCGTCAATTTCTACTAAGGCAATGTGAGTACCGAAAGGAAAATTAAAAGCTGGTGGGTCAAAGAAGGTCACAACTTCTAACCCTGGATCCATTCCAGGAGGTAAATCCCAAGCGTACCAAAGTGCTAGGGCAATATCCTTTATAGTTTTAAATTGATTTGGTGCATCTTCGATATAGAATTTACCTTTATCCACTATAATCTTTTCTTCTTCGACTTTAAAAATGTGAGCTGCTAATTTACGCGCTTTCTCATTTATTTTTTGAGTGGCTTTGTAAACTGCCGCTCCTTCTACGCTAAAAGAGCGGGAACCATAGCTTCCTTGAGCGTATACAGCACCTTTAGTGTCAGAGTGTAATACCTCTATCTGCTCTAAGTCAACACCAAATTCTTCAGCGATAATTTGAGACAAGGTCGTTACGTGACCCTGACCGTGGGGTTGTGCCCCAGTTATCAGAGTGATATCACCTGTTGGGTGAACTCGGAGGTGGGCACTTCCCCAAGTACTCCCATTTAGACCTATATCCCTAGCCATGATTGGAGAGGGACCAACTCCTCCAATCGTCACATAAGAAGCAACCCCAATTCCTAGGCGTTTACCTCGCGTTTTAGCCTCTGCTTTTGGCTGCTGTATGTTGCTGTAATCAATTATCTCCAGAGCTTTGTCAAGCGCTAGTTCATAATTACCAGAGTCATAAGTGAAGCCTAAACCATTTTCGTAAGGAAATTGGTCAGAAGCAACCATATTCTTACGCCGCACCTCAGATGGATCCATATCAACTTCAAGGGCAAAAAGGTCAACCATGCGCTCAACCAAGAAGATGGCTTCTGAACGACCCGCACCCCGAATAGGACCAGTAGGGACTGAGTTTGTGAAGATACAGTGGACTTCATAGAAAGGATGCTCAATAGCGTAAGCTCCTGTAATACTACAACCTGTGAGAATCGCAGGAGCACCGGGGCCGTTAGTTGCGGGGTAAGCTCCTAAATTCGCGTAGTTCGTACAATGAAGAGCTGTAATTTTCCCATCCTTTGTTCCAGCTATAGTTACATATTGGATTTGATCGCGAGCATGCACTGTAGAACGAGCTAAACCTCGGCGAGTATCAACCCACTTGATAGGACGACCCAACTCCTTAGCCAAGAAAAGTACAATAGCTGTATCTGGGTAAAGATAACCTTTGGAGCCAAAAGCACCGCCGATATGGGGAGAGATTACACGCAGCTTGTTGTAGGGAATACCCATTACCAACTGAGAAAGCAGAAAACGGTTGCCGTGAGGAATTTGAGTGTTTGTCCACAAGGTGTATTCTTCAGTTTCAGAGTTGTAATCACCAATAGAAGCGCGGGTTTCTATAGCATTATGAATCACCCGTGGGTTGCGAATTCTTTGCTTGACAATTACTTCAGCATTAGCAATAGCTGCAAGAGTTTCCTCCTTGTCCCCATGACTGACATATTGGTTGAGATTACCGGGAACTGTATCATGGAGTTGGGGTGCGTCTGGTTTCAGAGCTTCCTCTGCATTGAGCACTACTGGCAAAGGTTCGTAGTTTACCCTAATTCCTGATAAAGCATCATAGGCTTGCTGACGACTTTCAGCCACGACAACTGCTACAAATTCTCCAACATAGCGAACTCTATCTGTGGCTAGGACAGTTTGAGCTCCGGGAAGCCCATAGGGATGAGGAGGAAAGTGAGCTTCAGCACCTGCAGGATTCATGATGCAGGGTAGGGGCATAATTGAACTGGTATCAGCCCCAGTAATTACCCGTACAACTCCAGACATCTGCTCAGCTGCACTAGTATCAATGCCTTTGATTAGTGCATGAGCGTACTCGCTGTGCAAAATTGCCATGTGCAGCATATCAGGCAGCCTGATATCAGCTGTAAACTTAGCTTCTCCCCGAAGAAATTCTGGGTCTTCGCGTCGTTTAATTGATTTTCCTAAGATTTTGTTAGTCATGCTGCTCCTCTTCTATCAGAATGCTTATACTAGCGACCCTTACTTACATCTATTCAACCTTACTGTGCAGTCTGTCCTCCGTCGATGAGCATATTATGCCCTGTGACGAAATTAGCCGCGTCCGAGCACAACCCACAACCATACTACGGCTTGTGCAACTTCCTCTGACTTGCCAAGAGTAGCTTTATAGACACAATACCTGAAAATATTAAGTCTTTATGCGTAAAAAATGGCAAGCTAAAGATAATTTTCGTATTACTTTGCGTGGTACGTATTGAACTGCGGAATGTGAGTTCAGATCAATCAGTTCAACTCCAAACTGAGGGGAAGCAAAATATTTGTTTCCAATTGCTGAAGTTCATCTTTGGTATCAACATCAACAGGGTTACCTGTACCATCGCAATCTACCTCCACGACTGGATGAACTTGCATTAACTGTTTGGCTCCTTCATCTCCTTCAAGTTTCATGGCATTATGCCACATTGAACGAGCAAGCAACACGGGATTACGCCTAAATCCTCCGTAAGTTGCGACAGCAAAAGAAGCTCCCTCATAGTAAGCAGATACGAGATGCTGGTAAGAAGCAGCACCTACAAGAGGCTGATCGGCAAGACCAATGCAAAGAGCCTCGATAGACTTATATGGCTCTAATACTCGTAAGGCCGCTTTTAGACTAGAAGCAATTCCACACTGCCAACTAGGATTATGTACAATTTTCACACTCGGTGGGACAGATGAAACAACTTTCTGATAACCATATCCGAGGACAAGCAACACTGGGGCGAGACCACTATCAAAAGCAGCAGTAAGAGCATAAGAAATTAGCGATCGTCCTGCCAGCAAAGCCAGAGGTTTGGGAGAATGATCCCCAAATCGCGAACCCCTACCAGCAGCAAGAATGACAATAGCGATTTGTCCCATGTTTCTACTTCTGTTAAAGTCCTTGAACTTTTATCTTTGGTAATTGCTAATTCCATGACTCATCATCCCCTCGAGCGATAGCAGTAGTCATCACAGATTTTAGCTGCATTTTTCCAGCAACATACTACACACCACAAATGACATTGATCTCCAGAAATTACTGTTATATTGGGAGATTAAAAATAATCAAGGAAAAAACTCACATTAACCCTCTTCTGTCACTTTATCCAGATAAAAAGCTGAAACCCTTGTATTAGAAAGATTTTACTTTAAAGCGATGATAACATTTATAATGTTACGAAATAAAGCCACAAACCCAGTCATAGTGAAATCTTTAAACATCGCCATTGATTTTTGTTTCCGGAGAGTGACGGAAGAGGGTTAATCTTCATGAGTATGAGAGAGACAAATGCAATGCTTTAAATCATCTAGTCTGAACATACATGCAATTTCTCTCATCTAAAACAACATCAACTCTTTGCTACAGAATATTGCTAAATAATGCAATAATGATTGTCAATTTAGTGTGAGTTGACTGGCGCTCAATCTGCTGGCTAATCTCTGCCATTGACATTTCCCGTAGGGGATAGTATTTTTTTCGATTGTGGCTCACTTAACTTGGTAATACTAGCGAACAGTAATTCGTAAGTTCGAAATGGTCCTAACGGGATGAAGTCAAAATCCAGCATACCAGCCTTCACCAATGGTAAAGTAGCTAAAATTGCTTTTGCTGCCTCAACATCAACACATTCCAATACGACAACAGCACCAGGTTGATCGGTTCGCAAGTAAATCTCCCGCAGCGATTCACTTATATATAATTGCCATACCTTTTCTGCTTCTGCTGCTAGGTGGGTCTGTACATTGTTTAGGGGGACACCAGATGGAATTTTTCCAATAGCAAGAATTTTCATTTCTAAAACCAATGAGTTGACTAGTGGTCAATTACTACTTTGATTGCAACTTAACTTGACAATGAAACTCAGTTATACTTCTATCTCAACCAGAGGATGTGTCATCTTACCTACATCTTCTTTCATCTCGGGTTGAGGAAACATGCTCAGGACTTCACCACCATCGACTAAGAGTGTTACACCGGTAATAAATTTATTAGTCATAAGAGCCAAAGTTGCATGTGCGAGGTCTTCAGGTTCAGCGATTCGTCCTACTGGAAAAAGTTGCCTTGCCTGATCGAACATAGTTTCACGGAATTTATCATTCAATAATCCCCAAGCAGGTGTATCCACAACACCTGGACTAATTACGTTAACGCGAATGGGACCAAGCTCGACGGCCAGTGCTCGTCCCAGTATTTCAAGCGCCCCACCAGCTGCAATACCAGCTGCAAAGCCTCCTCCACCAGGACGTTGGGACATATTCCCTGAAAATAGAGTAATCGAGCCGCTGTCTGATAAGTATGGTCTAGCATACTTAATTGCTTGATATGCACCCCAGAACTTACCTTCGAAAATGGCTTTAGCATCTGACATTGGTAATTTAGCAATTGGACCTCCACTGAAAGAAAAAGCAGTGACAACCAGGTGATCAAACTCACGGATTTTATTTTGGAACAAGTCAGCGACTTCATCTTCGTGTGTGAAATCAATAGAGTAGGTTTCAACTTCCCCTAAAATTGTAGTAGCAGCACGAGTCAGTTTATCCTTTGACCTACTTGCAATTGCTACCCATGCACCAGCAGCACTTGCAGCTTGAGCAACTGCTAGACCAATCCCTTGTGATCCACCGATTATTACAACACGCTTTTGTTTTAGAGAAAAACTATCCATAGTTTCAAAATTCCTTGAAATTATTACTAAATATTTGGGTTTAATTCAATCTCAAACTACAAGTGTTTACCACTCTACAATCAAGCCTTTCAATATGCGAAAAATTAGGTTTGGCTCAAACTCTAGAAGTTGATTTTGCTTTCGCCGCAGATTAGGTAATCTTTGAAGCAAAACTTGAATCGCTATCCGACCTTGAACCTTTGCTAAATATGAACCTATACAGCGATGAATGCCCTGCCCAAAACCAAGATGTTTGTAAGCCAATTTCTCTCGATGAATATCAAAGCGATCAGGATCGGGAAAATGAGTTTCGTCACGATTGGCTGAGGCTATCATAACTTGGAAGCGTGCTCCAGCAGGAATTTCAATTCCGCGAATTTTAACATCTTGTTTAGCAGTTCGGATCAATCCTTGTATAGGAGGTTCCATACGTATAGTTTCTTCAATGTATTTATCTACTAAACTCAGATCTTCTCGAAGAATTTGTAATTCTGCTGGATGATTCAGCAGCATTAGGGCATTACTCAACCAATAAGTAATAGTTCCATTACTAGCAAATAACAAAGTCGTGACCAAATTCACTATTTCTGAAGTTGTTAAGGGCATTTGCCCTTCTACACAGGTGTTGGCTAATTCAGAAAGCATATCATCCCGTGGTGCAGCACGACGTTCTTCCACTTGAGCAGCCAAGTAGTGCTGCAAAGCCACAATGTTGTGAGCGTATGCTATTTGATTTTCTAGAGATACAGACTGACCCCACAGCAATATGGATATTTCATCACACGTCTGCTTGATAATGTTCATATCTGTACGCGGTAATCCCATCAAATCGAACATTACTGTAAGGGGTAAAAGCTTACTGTATTGTGTAACTAGATCAGCTTGACCGTCATGCCAAAATTTATCTACCAACTCATTACTAATCTCTTTAATCCGCAACTCCATTGTTGCAAATTTCTTTTCGTTAAATACTGATTGGAGTTGTTTACGAAGACGTGTATGTTCAGGTGGGTCGGAAACCACCATAGTAAATATCTTTGAATAGCCCTGTTTAAGAATCTCCACTACTTCAGGAGGTAAAGGATATGCAGGATCAAAGTTATGAATCGAAGAAAAGTAAGCTGGGTTTTTTAAAATATGAGAAATATCGTCATAACTGGTAACAATCCACAAATCCAACATTGTGTTGTAGAACACAGGTGCTTCTTTACGAGCACGAGCATAAATGGGATAAGGGTTATCAAGCTGGGGAGGGATAAAGGGGTTGTATTCGGAAGCAATATCAGTGTCTTGTTTTGTAAATGTATCAGCGCGCATAACATAACATCTCCTTATTTGACTTGCGCTTTAAACAGCACAAAAATTATTTAATTTACTCCAAGTAATAGGTAATACCGCTTAACTATATTTGGGAACCTTAAATTGGAGTAAGACTTAAGAAAGTGACAGATAGTAACACTAACGAAAAATACACTCTGTATTTGCTACTTCAGTGTCAATTTAGGCTAATTCATTAGATGTATTATGAATACGTTCATTTACCAAAATGACGGTTGTTCAGGCAGAGGCATACCACAATTAGTACATAGCCCATCAGTACGGGTTCCATCATTAGCAGTACCACAGTTCTCACAACGTATCCATAAAGTGTTTAGCTTATAAGGTACCCATAAACTTGTAAAAACTCCACCCGATAAGCCGACCTTAAAGTGCTTCATCGCATCTGTATGAGCAGGTCCATGGTGAGCAGCTCTTTTTACATCTTCAATACTTTCCCAAGCAGTTGCAGTAAAGCCGCGATTCTGATTGAAACCTTCAATTAGACCAATAAATCCAGGGGATTGAGACCATTCTTGATTGATCTTAGTCGCGTGGCTCACTATTTCTTCTAATTCATTTTTTGATCTCGCCACGATCCAAGTCATAGCCATGGCGCTAGGTGGTTTTTTATTTTTGTCAGATGATACTCTTAAAGCAGTACCAAAAGTTATATTTCCGAGTTGTCTTGGCTGAACTATATTGTCAAAACCTAACTGTTCAAATAAGGTTTTCTGATCGAAATAACCTTTAACAGAGCGGATCAGGTTATTTTCACCTTCAATAAAATTAGTTCCGGGAAGTGTTATTGAATTGTTAGTTGGTGGCAATCCTTTTAGCATCGGTCCTGTATTTGTACCCTTCATTACCCACTGAATTGCTACAACCGAATTTTCTGTTAACGCTATATTTTGTAAATCAAAGGATATGTCAGGAAACGCAGAAATCATATTGACTGCATATTGTTTTATGGCATTCCCACTTAGCTCCTTATCAGTTGTTGGATCCCAGTAAGTTCCTTTTTCGGCAAATAAAGCCACTAGAGTATCTGGATCGTGATTATTCCAAGCGTTAAAGTAATTTTCAACAAGTTTTATTTCCATGATACTTATGTCTTGAATCACTAAACTTTGCTTGTGTACTAGTACTACTACATTAAAGTCAAAAACAAAAGTGTTATTATATACAGCTTGTGGCTGTTTTATATAGATAGATGTTTCATTTCTGCCGTGTAGTATTAGATATTTATTTCCAATGCTTGTAAATCATCTTGGGTAGGGACATTTAGGGGATTCCTTATATCATCGTGATACTAGGTAAACTTCTACTTGCACCTCTACCTATTAACCCTGAAAAGCTTAAAAGTGTCGTATTTTACCTGGTGTTTTACGCTAAATTAAGCCTTTACTCTTAACACTGAGTGATGAAAAAAATCAAAATTAACTGTTAGCTCCTCCACTCCTCTAAAGTTTCATTACCTTATTCTCGTATTGAAAAAGAGAGGAGGAATTACACTCAGTTTCCTTATGAGTAGTTATAAACAAAATAAACTTCTTCACAACAAACAGCAGATATTTACTCGCAAGGAAAACGCCAGGGTGAGTTCACCTTAATTGTCGTTACTCGTAATCTCCTATACCGACTACTGAGCCGTTACAGATTTTGATTGCATTTTCTCAGCAGCACGATGTACCGCACAGATAATATTTTGGTAAGTACCACAACGGCATAAAACACCATCAAGCCAATATCGTATCTCTGCCTCGCTAGGTTCAGGATTGCGTTGTAAGAGATCCATTAATAATATGACCATACCTGGTGTGCAATAACCGCACTGTAGGCCGTGCATTTCCCACAATGCTTCTTGCAAAAGACTAAGTTGACCATTGTGAGTGACACCCTCAATCGTCGTTACATCACTGCCATTAGCTTGAACTGCTAACATTGTACAACTTTTAACAGACACTCCATCAATCATAATTGTACAAGCACCGCACTGACCTGTATCACAGCCGTTTTTTGTTCCCGTCAGATCTAAGCTATCGCGGAGAAAATCCACAAGAAGCAACCGTGGCTCAACATCTCCACTATAATCTTTACCATTGACTTTGATAGAAATCTGCATGGAATTTTCCTTTTAATGGAATGAGGGGGTAAAGAAAAAGCTGAAATTATTGTACAACCGATACAACTCTAGAGAGACTTTACTTAGTGATTAACTTTAAAAATGGTGAATTACACTAACGCTCTTCCATCACTCTCTTCAGAGTAAAAAATTAAATCCTTGTTGCATAAGACTTTTAGCCAAAAGTGATGATTTTATGCATAGTGTTAGAAGATAAAGCTCCAAACTCACTCCCTGTTTGAGGTTAAAAAATTTTCTGAGATTTTTACTTCCCCAGAGTGATGGAAGAGCGCTAATAAGGATCTAGTTTTCGGAGTAATCTCACATTCTTTTGCTTGTATGTTCATCCTCCGAACGTTCGCTCGCCCATATACTCTTGATCAGGCTAAACGATAGACTTTGTGCTCCATACCTGGCCCATTCTTCACTAAACGAGCTTCACCGATGAATAGCGCCTGGTTGACCCAGTTGTATCGGGGATCACCGGTTTCCAAGGTAAAGTAGGCTCGGATGTATTGGTTATCGAACTTGGTTTCTTTCTTTTCTTTTACAGCTAACCTAAATGTCTCATTCGCTTCTACGAGACCTAGATAAATGACATAAATGTAAGCCCCATCATTAGTTTGTATCTGTGTACGGCAATCCATGCGAAACCAACTGTCTTCACCCATTAGTATCCAGTCTGCACCGGGTCCGACCACCTTCCCATTTAGGTGTTCTCCTTGTACTACACCTTCGCGAAATTCAAAGCATTGGCGTTCTCCATATGGCCCCTTCCCTATTGGAAGCCCCTCTTTGGCATAAACAGTATATGTAAATTCATGTACTAGTTCCATAATCATTCTTCTCTTTGTCGGGGATCTTTTTACATACTTATAGGCTATGGGCAAAACCAATATGACGAGAAATTTTACCACCCTGCATTAGCCAAACATCACCAACAGCCCATTTTCCGGTCTTAGGTGAAGTAATTGTAGCTTGAAAGGAAATGACATCCTCAGTCTCTAAAAAGTTATACAGAGAGTCGACTTGGATATCACCCTGATAGTCGAGGTAAGCGTTAAAAACTTTGATTAGTTCTTCCTGACCTTTGATAACATTTGGAGGTGGAGTATCTAGGAAAGGGAATGCGTTGTAAAGAATAGCATCTTGAGTGTAAGTATTTTTGACCATCCCAGCTACATCTTTTACTAGGAGGTATTGAATATGTTCATCAAAAAACTTGCGCCCAGCAGTATTAGTAATCATGGTCAATCTTTCCTAATTAATAAACTTTTAACAATATCTTTGCTTTTTTAGAAGAGGGTTAAGTTTACGATTTACTGACAGTCTATTGAACTATATAAGCACCATCTACTACCAATGCGTGTCCATTCACATAGGAAGCAGCATCTGAACATAACCATAAAACTACTCCTGCGATTTCTTCTGGCTTCCCTAGGCGTTTAGCAGGAATAGAACTTATTAAGTTTTCGTATGCCTCTGTTCCTTCTGTGATGCCAATTGTATCCATCATTGGTGTTGCTACTGCTCCAGGACAAACAGCATTCACACGGATACCTTGAGTTGCATACTCTAGAGCAACGGTTCTGGTTAAACCAAGCTGAGCGGTTTTGGAAGTAACATAACCACAACCGTTAGGCATCCCTACTTGACTTAAATCTGAGGACATATTGACAATTATTCCTCCTCCCTGTTCTAGCATTTGCTGAATTTCGTACTTCATACAAAGAAAATTACTTGTTAGATTGTTTTTAATAACATAATCCCACATATCCTCTGGATATGAAGCTATAGGAAATTTGAAATGATCTTCAACTCCGGCATTATTACAGGCATAATCAAGTCTGCCATACTTTTTAACTATTGTCTGAATTAGAGACTTTACTTCTGTTGCATTGGAAACATCGCATGGCACAAATATTGCTTCACCGTTGATTTCGTTAATAAGTTTTAGTGTTTCCTCACCCTTGTTAGCTGAACGACCAGCAATAATTACCTTTGAACCTTCCTTAGCAAATGCTAGAGCTGTAGCGCGACCAATTCCTGAAGTACCACCTGTAACTAAAGCCACTTTGGATTTGAATTCCGTCATGTTTTTAGATTCTCCAATTTTATTCGCCCACATATACCTCATTGAATTGCAAACTGATATAAATTTTGTTCTCTGTACTTTCAGAAAATTAGTCAAAACTTTACAATCTCATTTCACACAAGTTTTTATGCAGTATTAAGTTGCAAAAAGTTTTGACTTTCAACACAAAGATATAATGTTTAGGTCATTTGACTAATATCTATACTGAGAATTGTTTTAAGCAACAGAACCATCCGGATACTGAGTCATACCAGCAAAATGAATAGCAATCTTGTTATCTCTTAAAACCCAACTGTCAGCAAACCGCATTGTGGCTTCACCGCTTTCAGTCTGCATTTTGATCGCTTCTACTATCATTAGTGTAGTTGGATTTTCAGTCTCTGCCCAAAAAGCAATATCAGTTTGCAAACCTTGAATACCTAAGATACCCTGGAAATGTTCTTTCAATTCTTTAGAGCCTCTGAAATAAAGTGGTTTTTTCTCAAAGCTACTAATAAGGACAGCATCATCAGTATATTGATTTAAGAGCCCATCAATGTCTTTGTCTAGGATTAATTGAATATGCTCCTTATACATTTTTCCTAGTGAAGAATTAGGTATATTTTTCATAATTAAATTCTGTAGTGTCAGTAAATCAAATTCTTACGGGACTTGGACATTGTTATTATGAAAAAAGCCTAAAAGCTATATAAGCCAAAGATTTTGAATCTATGTTAGATGCTTAATATCTCTTGATTACGGCTATAGCCATGCTTTACTAAGTAAGTCGGCGTAAAATGTCACTGCGTAGACTAACGTCACACTTTTGCTAACAGATTTGCCGTAGGCTAGTGGTAGGAAGTTGGAGATTCAGCAATAGCAAGACTCCAGGTTTATTTACATTTTGTTACATGATTAGGTTTATTTGTACCGACTTACTTAAGAGCAATTTTTGAGATTTGAGATATATCTCTTTCTCTGAATATATTTAAGGCTTTTTCCCCTTAGTTATTTGTCCAAGTCCCGTTAATAAACCTTACTATCCCGGTATTTCAGCTGATTCCGCCAATGAATTTGGTATCTAAATCAAACTGCAGCCTCTACAGCACCATGTTAATATTTACCACCTAAAGTTTAGCAGAGCCTTCATAGTAATCCAGTGAGTCGACAATATAAGTTTTTATCACCGGCTTCTGAGTCTTTGCCGATCGCTCAACGATCCATGTTTGATAAGCATCTAAAATAATCCGTTCGCTACTTGGTGCAGGTGGATTCCAAATACTAGCTTCCCATTTAACTACAACTTTAACAGTTACCTCGTTTCCTGAAGATGTAACTTTAACCTCTTTTAAGGTATGTACTTCATCAAAGAAAATATTAATAACACGCTCATACCAATCTTTAAATGCGTCAAAGCCATAGGCTGTCACTTCCGGAAAACGCATTTCTAAACCTTGTTCAGCCAGTAAAGGAATGAATTCTTCTAGTGGAGCATGAACGTCTAATTTCCGATACCAATCCGCTGCCATTTGCTTTATTTCTGACTCTGTTAGAGGTGCTAAATTAGCTACTGTCATTGCTTTTCTCCGTTTTAATCAGTAAAGTTTATATCTGTATCAATCCTATTTGAGTTATGAGACACTCACAAAGTTTCTCAACATCGATAGCTCAACAGAAAAGATTGACTATTTAATTTAATGATGTGTGACCAATTTATTTGGGGTGAATATTGCATTACTGACCACACTTAATCCCAATCTTTGTACCTTGAATTTCATTTGTGAGTACCAAGTCAATCAAGAAAGGTCCGTTGTAGCTCAACGCTTTTTGGATTGCAGGACCAATTTGCTCTGGCTTCTCAACTCGTATAGACCCAACTCCCATAGCTTCGGCTATCCGATCAAAATGGAGATCCGGCTCACACAAATTAAAAGAAGATGGGTATTCGTGTTCTGGTATATTATGTTCGCGCCAATAGTGCAAAATATTTAGCTTAAGTATTTGGTAACCCTGGTTATTGCAAATTATAAATTTGGCATCAATATTGTGGTGCACAGCTGTCCAGAGCGCCTGGATAGTGTACATAGAACCACCATCGCCCGTAACCGCAATTACCGTTTTGTCAGGATGAGCTAATTTGATACCAATTGCTCCAGGAATACCAACACCCAAGGATCCGCCTCGCGTTTGAAAATACCGTCCTATTGTTGTAGCTGGTATGTATCGACACAGTTCTGGAGAGTTAGTAAGAGCTTCATCGAAGATGATTGTATCTTCCGGTATATAAGTTGCTAACTCCTTTGCAAAGCGAGACATATGTAAGGGTACTGAGTCATACACAGCCTTGTCAGCTTCAAATAAAGCATTCAATTTATGCTGTTTTTCTTCAGCAATTAAAGCAGTTCTTTCATTTGCTGATTCCTTCTTTTCAACTGTTATTGTTGATTCTAGTTCAATAGCCAATTTCGCAAGGGTAGTTTTGGGGTCCCCAAGTAAACCAATATTTACTGGAAAGTTTTTGGCTATTTCATAAGTATCTAGGTCAATATGAATAACTTTTGCATTTTCAGCAAAAACACCAGAAAGTGTAGGAAATACTTCAGGGAAAACATAAGTTCCAACAATCAAAATTACATCTGCTTGCAACGTGATTTGAGAGCTATGCTCGCCAAACATATGACCAAGAAGTCCTTGATACAGAGGGTGTGTATCATTCATGTTTGGCTCAGATGAATCTGCTCCCCACACCTGAGCACCGATGATTTCAGCTACACGTGTTAATTCAGCTTGCGCATCTGAGACAGCTACACCATCACCTACAATTATCATTGGCTCTGATGCATTAGCAAGTATAGCTGCTGCCTGAGCTAATTCGTCAACTTCTGGAGTAACCCGCGTCACCGGAATAGAAGTTGGAACTACTTTTTCATGATTGGGAGCATCCAGAACATCCATTGGTAGGGATACAAACACAGGACCCATAGGAGGCGTAGCAGCTATTTTGATCGCCCGTCGCAGCACGCGCAAAACAGAAGAAGGATGAATCACCCGGGTTGACCATTTGGTAACAGGTTTGGCCATGCTTACAAGATCGACAGCCATTTGAGCATCCATCGCATCATATTTAATACCTGCTTCACCAGCCAACACCACCAACGGTGCGTGACCACGCATTGCCTGATACATCATCCCTATTCCATTCCCCAAACCAACACCAGTGTGAAGCTGCACCACCGTTGGTTTCTTAGTAACGCGAGCATATCCATCTGCTGCCGCCACCGCTATCGTTTCTTGCAATGCAAATATATATTTAAAGTCTGGGTAATACTTACCCAATGTATCTAGAAATCCTTCTTCTACGGTACCAGGGTTACCAAACATGTACTGGATACCGTCTGCCAAAAGTTGTTCAATGATTGCAAAGCGACCTGTTTTAACAGCTATTTTTTCTGCTAACATAATTACCACCCGTAGCGCTTAAGTTCTTTCTCTAAAACTTCTACCAATTTTTGACCAGTCATATAAGAATCTGGAGTGGAACGACCAGTGATAAATGGATAGTCAACAATTACGGATATGCCTTTACCAACATTGCCATGGTATTGCCCATTTGGACCCGTAGCATCACGTAGGATATATTCCAGTGGATAGGGGGGAGGTCCCATGTTCAGATCAGTACCTACAAATCCAGTTCCATCCATGTAATCATATTCCTTGCAATGACCTGTGACGTGTTTGCCCCAGATAATGCTCTTGCGGTCATCAAGATCGCGAGCAAAGGCAAGGCAAGTAACACCGTAGCATTCTGCAGCAATCGGTTTACCTACCCTGTAAAAACTAAGAATTAGATCGTGAACTCTATGGTTATTTGCTAAATCAATGATTGGACCACTACCACCTACTATTAGAATGGCATCGTATTGTTCCAAATCCTTCTCCACTTCATCAAGTGCCTGGTAGTAAGCTTCCATTTCCCGAAGAAATTTTGGAGAACTCCAGTAAGGTCTATCAGGTAACCATTTGGACAGAACTATTGGGTTATCTAGGCGAGGATTTCTAGGATCGTCTAAACTCTTGACTTTCTGTGCCATTTCCTGGGAAACCACTGGCTTACCTAAAGGAGGATCGATGTAGTAAGGATCCATACTGGGAGGAAGTGCTACTGGTCTTTTTCCTGTTGGAGTTGCAAAATCGACTTGGTAACCCTCAGCATCAAAAGCTTCCAATGGTCCGACAAGTTCTTCACCCCAATAGCCCCACTCAGATAAAATTACTAGAATCTTTTTCATAGGATTGCTTCCTTGTAAATGAATTTTAAGTTCATCCTCATTTAAAAAGCAGAAATATTTTTACATCAATGAAGATTCATTAGCTTGCACTTTTCATTGTGGAAAGAGGAGCAAGAAATTTTTTGCCAGAAAAACGATTTGCTGCAGAGGAAATCTGCTGAATCTGCTCCGTAATGGCGTCGATAAATAGATTAACTTCTTTCCTTGAACGACCAGTCACAAGATCGCCATCTACTACAACACCGGAAGGTGATGCTTCATATATAGCACCAGCATTAATGATATCTGCAAGAACTACCTCATGACAGATAACTCTTCGCCTCTTTAGTAATTCTGGTATCGGTGTCATTATCCAAAGCCCATGACAGAGTGCACCTTTAACAATTCTGGGATTCGCCATAGCCTTGGCATAAAATTGAACTGCTGGTGCATTAGAAACTTGTTCTGGAGTAATTACAGAACTTGAAGCTGGCTCAAAGTAACGCAGACGTACGCTCGTATAGTTCGCTGCCATAATTACGGCAGCATAGTCATTGACATCCACATCCTGAAAATCGATTTTCACTTCTAGAGTTTGAGGTGTCTCATCTCCCTCGGTATCACTAAAGAAGCGAAGACTAGGTTTATTCCAGAGCCTAGACATAAAATGTACAGTTGCTCTGAGTTCAGAAAAGCGCTGTTGATAAGCCTCAATTTCCTCGGGAATAAATTCACTTTCGACGAGGATTGCGATTTTCTTCCCTCCCAGCGATCTAGGTATCATATTAAATAAACTTCCATAAAGAAACTATATTCTGGGCTGGAAATTGTTGAGAATTTTCTTAAGCCTTTAATCACAAGTTTAATAAGTATATAAGAATATTACTAGGGTTAATTTTTTGCAGAAGGTTTGTATTTCTTTTAACTAAATAAAATACGAAATAAAAATTACAAATTGCTAAGAAATAGAAAATAATAGTACTTGTATAACTAGTATATTCTAAAGTTCGTGGTCAGAAATATATCCCTGAATCAGGATAAGAAAGTACCCACTACAAGCTTAAATTTAGTTTCTTCACTGTGATAATTGTGATAATAGAGTAAGTCCTGTTAATGTTATGTTACCTATAAAATATCATATGTTAGTTAAAACATATTAATATACTAATTTTTTAATATTTATAAAAAAATACTTTAACAAAAATCACAAACTTTTATATTATTGCCTTGGAAACTTATAAAAACAACCAATTTTTAATATGTCTACCTATAGTTTACGAATTTATAGGCGTTATGCTTTTTTATATACTTTACTTTCATTGTTATCAATAAAAAATTGGTCATCATTATTTATTTTTAATATATTAATCAAGTGATATAAATATAATAAAGGATAATATATCTAATTGGAATTCAGCTTACTTATAGTCAATAAAATATAAATAAAATTAAAATTTATACTGCAATATACACATCATATTTTTTCATTTTTTACCAATAGTTAACGTCAATTTTCAATAAAAATTCACAGAAGTTACTTAACTGGATTAATATGTACCAATTATGTAAATACTGTGATTTTTTACTTTCAGTTGTATTTATAATATAGAGACCTCATCTCCTATTATTACCTACTACGACTATTTCTTTTTCTTTTAATTGCTCCTTTTGTGGAGATAAACCACGACAATCATCTTTAAATTTACAGAAAACTGTGGCAATTACAATGTAAAGTACCGGAACAATAAACAAACTTAAAACTGTAGAAACAAGCATCCCGCCAAAAACAGCAGTACCTAAAGATTGTCGACTAGCTGCACCTGCTCCCGTTGCAATCACGAGAGGAAAAATTCCTAAAAGAGTGGAAACAGCAGTCATAATAATTGGTCGCATCCGCTGTTCTGCTGCTTGGACTGCGGCTTTAGTTATGGAAAGTCCTTGTTCGCGCAGTTGGTTAGCAAATTCTACAATCAAGATGGCGTTTTTACTCGCCAAACCAATCAACATTACCAAACCTACTTGACAATACACATCGTTGGGGAAACCCCGCATTGATTCGGCTAATAAAGCTCCTAAAATTGCCAGAGGTACCGCTAAAAGAATAATTATAGGATCGACAAAATTCTCGTACTGAGCAGCTAATACCAGGAACACAAATAAAATACCTAAACCAAAAATGATTGGTGCTTGTCCCCCGGATTCAATTTCTTCTAAAGAAATTCCCGACCATTCAAAACCCATATTTTGAGGTAAAACTTCACTAGCAACTTCCTCCATCGCTGCGATCGCTTGACCAGAACTGTAGCCGGGTGCTGCAGAACCATTAATTTCAATGGAACGGAATAGATTATAGTGATTAACAGTTGGCGGTCCAGTAACGGAAGAAACTTCCACTAAGTCACTAAGAGAAACCATTTTACCTTGTTGAGAACGGACATAAAGTTGCTCGATATCTTTTGGATGGGAACGAAATTCTTGATCGGCTTGTACATATACCCGATAGGTTCGTCCAAAAGCATTAAAATCGTTGACGTAGTTTGAACCAATCAGAGTACCTACAGTTGTCAAAACATCATTAACAGATACTTGTAACGTATTGGCGCGATCGCGATCTACTTCAATTAATAATTGGGGAGCATTTGCTGCATAGGTAGTGAAGACGTTTTGTAATTCTGGTCTTTCGTTAGCTTTTTGAATTAATTGGTCTTTAACCTTGATAAAGGTACTAATGTCATTGTTGCCTTTATCTTGTAATTGAAACAAAAAACCACCCACATTACCCAAACCTTGGATTGCAGGTGGGTTAAAAGCAATAATCCTAGCTTGAGAAATATTTGCTAACGCACCCTGAACTCTTGAAAGAATTGCTTGTGCTGACTTTTGGGGGTCTTTACGTTCTCCCCAAGGAATAAGAGGTACAAAAGAAAGACCACTATTTGCGGTTCTTCCAGTAAAACTAAATCCTCCTAAAGAAAATGTACCTTCTACTTCAGGAATATCCAGATATTCCCGATCTGACTTTTCAATAACTTCGCTGGTATATTCTAAAGAAGTTCCTTCCGGACCTTGAATTAAATTAATTAGGTAACCTTGATCTTCATCTGGAAGAAAAGCAGTAGGCACAACTTGATAAATCCAAATAGTGATTGCCAGTAAAAAAGCAAATCCTCCTAATACTAAAACTTTTAATCTAGTTAGGAAAGATAGGGCATTTTTATAGCCCCGACGCATTAGGTCAATACCATTGTTAATAACAGCAAATACTTTACCCACCCAACCTCCGGGTTCCTGTCCTGCTTGTAAGAGCAAGGAAGAAAGAGCTGGTGTAAGAGTTAATGCGTTGAAAGTAGAAATAATTACTGAGAATGCAATAGTTAAGGCAAATTGTTGATAAAGCTGTCCTGTCGTTCCCGGGAAAAAAGCTACAGGAATAAATACCGCCAACAACACCAAGGAAGTAGCAATTACAGCCCCAGAAAGCTCCCGCATCGCCTCCATCGCAGCTAAATGGGGTCTCATTCCTTGCTTTTGTACTTTCCCGGCGATATCTTCAACTACAACAATGGCATCATCCACTACCATCCCCGTAGCTAAAGTTAACCCGAATAGGGTCAAACTATTTATGGAAAAATTAAAAACTTTTACGAAAGCAAAAGTACCAATTAACGCTACAGGAATCACAACAGCCGGTACAATAGTAGCTCGCCAGTCTTGCAAAAATAGAAAGAGTACTAAAATTACCAGTAATACGGCTTGAATCAAAGTACTAACTACTTCTTTAGTCGACTCTTCAATAAACAAAGTTGGATCGTAGGGGATAGCATAGCTTAATCCAGGTGGAAAATTCTGTGATAATTCTGCCATTCTAGCTTTCACTGCTCTAGCGGCTTCTAAAGCATTACTACCAGGGGTCTGTAAAACCTGATAACCAATAGATCCCTGACCTCGATATCTAGCAAAAGTATCGTAGCTTTCTGCTCCTAGTTCCGCCCGACCAACGTCTTTTAATTTGACAAGAGTACCATTTTCTGATGTTTTGAGAACTATTTCCTCAAACTCAGAAACATCTTGAAGCCGACCAGCAGCACGCACTGTCAATTGATACTTTTGTCCATCTGCTGTCGGTGGTTGACCGATGCGTCCAGCACCTATTTGTAGATTTTGCTCTTGCAAGGCATTGACTACATCCTGGGCTGTGACACTCCTACTCGCAAGACGTTTGGGATCAATCCACAAACGCATAGCATAACGACGTTCTCCAAATATTCGTACGTCACTAACACCTTTAATTCTTTTCAGACTATCAAGAACGTATAAGTCAGCGTAATTGCTGATGAAATTATCATCATAAAGACCCTCTTCCTCACTGAAGATTCCCATGCCCACAATAGTACTGTTAGACTGTTTAATTACATTTACCCCAGTTCTTTGTACGGCTTGAGGTAACTGCGCTTCAGCAATTGATACTCGGTTGAGAACGTCAACAGCGGCAATATCAAGGTCATAACCCTGCTCAAAAGTAACTGTAATGCTACTAGAACCATCATCGCTACTAGTAGAACTCATGTACCTCATACCTTTGACACCATTAATCTCTCTTTCCAAAACGGTAGTCACGGTATCCTCAACAACTCGAGCGCTAGCACCGATATAATTAGCAGAAACCACCACTTGCACCGGACTAATATCTGGGTATTGTTCTACAGCTAGGGTAGGTATACTAACTATTCCTACCAACAAGATGATGATAGAAGAAACAATAGTTAAAACAGGTCGACGAATAAAAAACTCAACAAACATAAGAAATCAGTTATCAGTTAACAGCTATCAGGAGTCAAAATTTTTATTATCCCTATTACTCTATTACCGATTACCAATTACCTATTACCAGAATTCAATTCGCAATTTATTAAGCGAGCCAAAAAATAATTGGTCATCTTAGAGCCAAAGGGCGAGTTCCACCATCGAGAGGGGTGACAGCCTATGGGAGCGTTTAGAGTCCAGTCTAATTCTTCGCATTTTCGCCAACGGTTTTCTGCACGCCATCCTAAGCGTTTTCCCCATCTCCTAATAATGTCACTATCTTGTTCGATGGTTGTTTCAATATTTCCTCCTTCTTCCTGGTAAATACGAACTTGAATGCTAAAACCAAAACGTTCCTTGCTGTAATTCAGCCACAAGTTATCAATCACTTGCAAATGAACACAGGGAAAATGTTGCACTTGATCTGGACGAAATTCTTCTAGGTCTTCGTGTCCAGCGATATCGGCGATTAACCGGGTTGTTTCTTTATCTGCTTCTTCCCATTTTTCCGCAGCAAGCATATCTCGTAATGGTCGGTAGCGGACTACGTCGCTTACCAGTGAAAGATTATTCTCAATCGCCGACAGTTGCTCAGATAATTTAGAGTTCTGTTTGGATTCGCCCTCGATAGTAGTAGATTGTTTGTTAAATGATTCAGAATTTTTCTTTACAATCAGTTGTACTTCAGATAATCGACTTCTTAATTCATTTAACTGCTGTTGAATCTCAAATAATTGGCTAGAAAGATTATGAGTGTGGTTCTCGAGTTCATTCATATTTTAATGAGGATTGAGAATTGGCGACTAGGGATCAGGGAGCAGGGATTAGGGATTTTAATAGCCAAAACACGTAGAATGGGCTGTAGCACATTAACTGTTTGCTGTTAATTATCACCTTTACTCTGAGAACTTTTTGATTCTGGTACTATTAACGCTCCATCAGAGAGGTTGAGAATACCAGAAGTAATAATTGTTTCACCTCCTTTTAACCCTTCTAGAACTTGGTAACTATTATCTTGGATTGCTCCTAGCTTCACAGGCTTTTGCTTTGCTACCTGTTGAACTTCTCCTGAATTAGAATCTTTGTCTGTTTGAGCAACAAAAACAAACGCCTGGTTTCCTACACGAGATACTGCAAATGTAGGAATTAAAACTGCCGAATTGCGATCCCATATTACCCTTGCTCGCACAAATTGCTCCGATCTCAATCTCCCATTCGGGTTGCGAAAAGTTGCTTTGGCTGTAATTGCTTGAGCATCATTATCTACTTCCGGTGCAATAAAGCTAATTTTTCCTGTAGCTACGGGTTTACCTTCTTCGTTTTTTACTCTCAGTTCCACTGGAAGTCCCGGTCTGAGTTGACTCCCCTGTTCGGATGGCACAGAAAATCTTACTTCCAAGGTGTTATTCAGAGTTAGGGTAGTCAATTCTTGTCCCACATTCACATAATCTCCTACTTTGAGGGTGATATCTCCCACTACCCCAGATACCGGTGCAACAATTCTAGTATCTTCCAAATTCTCACTTTCAACATTTGCTTGAGATTGAGCTTGTTTAAGAGCAGCATTTTCTCTGTCTAAGCTTGCTCTTGCTGCTTCGACTTCTTCAGAGGAGGCTTTGACACCGGCTTGAACTGCATTAAGATCTTTCTGGGCTGAGTTACGAGCGGCGATCGCTGTTTTTAAATTTCGTGTTTGTATATCTAATTCTTGCTTTGATTGTGCGCCTTCTTCTACTAAGGTTTGGGTGCGCTTAAATTCTGCCTCTTGCAGTGCTACTTCTGCTGTTTGACGCTCTAACTGTGCTGCTACTGATTCTTTTCTTTCTTCAGCTTCTCTAAGACGGGCTTGTGCTGTCCTTAAGGATGCTTGTGCATTCGTGCGGGCGGCTCTTTGAACATTTACATTAGCTGTAGCTGCATTTAATTGAGCCCGACTACGATCTAGGCGCAATTGCATTATAGGAGTACCAGCCTTCACAAACTGCCCCGATCTTGCAGAAATCTCTACAATCCGCCCAGTCATTTCTGGACGTAGAGTTACCCTTTGTTGAGCCTCTAAAGTTCCAACAAAATCAGAACTGTTCTCAAATAAATCTGTTTCTGCTTTCTGCAAACTTACTGGAAATAGTCTAGCTTGCTGTTGTGATGGTTCAGAACCATTACGAAGTAAAAAATACCAGCTTAGTCCTCCAACAGTTAGAATTCCAAGAACAATTAATAACCACGACCATCTTCTTTTATTTTGGGGCTTTTCTGGTCGTAACCCATTACCATTAATAGTAGAATTTGAAGTTTCAGAAGAATAAGTCATGGGTAATCAAAAAATAATGATGGGAAATTACAAACATTGACACCATAGCAATTATTTATAGATTTTATAACTATAAATTAAGACTTTACCTTTGAATTTATAGTGCTTATTAAATATACTAAATTTACCTACTAAAAAAGCTTAACTACTTACTAAGAATAATAAAAAAGCTATATATCTATTAAATATTTATCAATAATTAAGTGTACATATTCGCTTAAATAAACGGGCAATATATTGAATTCTGCAAGCTAAGTTTATTTAAAATTTTTATTCTTAGCTTATTATCATATTCCTATTTTAATAGGATACCTGCTATCTATCAACCATAATTTTAGATATTTAATTCTATTGATATTATTAAACATAAATTAATCTATTTTGATATGCATATTAGAAAAAACAGAATTTTTTTATATTTCAAAGGTAACGATAAATCTCTCATTATTATCTCTGTTTAAGTAAATTTTAGGACAATAAATGAGTTGGAAATTCATAAAAAATTTCTTATTTTTTGCTCACATTATTTTAATAATTTGCACATAAATGATAGATAAAAATATCAGAGAAAATACTCCACAATTAGACTGATATTAATCTTTGTATTGTTAAGTGATTTTCTGAGATATTAGAGATTGAAAAGCTAAGCAGTATTCACTTTATTGACTTAACTTATAAACTGCTTATAATCTACCACTTGTAATTTCAGTTAAACTTGGAAATAGGTAGACAATCTCTTTCAGTTATTTTTGTACAATCTTTAGAATCATCTAATTTTGAAGAATACCTAGGAAACACATAATTAAGGATTATTGGCGCAATTAAAGTAGTGACAATCACCATAACAACTATTGCTGCACCTAAGGAGTTTGACAAAGCCCCAGTGGTAACACCCAAGCCTGCAAACACTAATCCAACTTCACCTCTGGGAATCATTCCAGCACCAATTGCTAATCTATTTATAGGTCTATCTGCAAATACTAAAAAGCCTGCAATAACTTTGCCAATAATTGCAATAATGATTAAGCAAGCAGCAATAATCAAACCTTTATGATTGGCTGCTACTGTAGGGTTGAGAACACTTAAATCAACTCTTGCCCCAACTGTCACAAAAAATATGGTTGTGTAAACAAATATAAATGGCTCAAACAATTCCTGTATTTTTTTCTGAAACTCAGTTTCTCCTAATACTAAACCTGCCGCAAATGCTCCTAAAATTGCTTCCAAACCGATGCTAGTTGCTAGTAAAGCACAAGAATTTAAAAATATAACTGCCAAAAGCATTAATGCCGCAGGATTATTAATTTTCTTAATTGTAGCGACAAAAATAGAACCGAAAATATGATTGAGAAAAATTGTACCTAGAATAAATGAGGCTGCGCTGATAAGTAAATAGATAACATTGATAACTTCAATTTCTCCTGTTTGTACTAAGCTAAGTACAACTGCTAGAATTATTATCCCCAAAATATCATCTAAAATTGCTGCTCCCAGAATTATTTGACCTTCGTCAGATTTAAGACTACCAATATCCTGTAATACTTTAGCTGTAATACCAATACTTGTAGCAGTGAGAGCTGCACCAGCAAATAAAGCAGGAATAGTTCCAATAGCAAAAAATTTGATTAGTGCTAAAGTTCCCAAAGTAAAAGGAAAAATTACACCAGCAAACGCCACAGTTACAGCTTGAGTACCTACGCGAATCAATTCTTTGAGATTCGATTCTAATCCTGTGGTAAATAATAGTGTCAAAAGTCCGATGTTTGCACTTTCATCGAGAAATTCCTTCATCTGAAAATTATAAGCTTGTTCCATTGTTTCCGAAGAAACACCCGTAATAAATTGCAAAAATCTCAGTAATACACTATTAGCTTCTGTACCTTCTGTAGAAAAGATTAAAATTCCTAATATTGAACCTCCAAGTAATATTCCAGAAACCAAATCACCTAATACGGAGGGTAATTTAAGACGAGTACAAATTTCTCCAAGGATAAGACTAAAGATAAAAATTATCCCAGCCGTTGCTATCATGGCAGCTATTGCAGCTTTTTCTTCTCCTCCACCCTCAGTCCCTTCTATTAAAAATAAATTGGGCAATCTCTGTAAAATAGGAATCATAGATAAATCCATATCTAATTCCAAGTGATTCATAATTACAGTTGTATTTAACATTTATATTTTCCTTCTATTGAATGTTTATAAATCCCTTAGTTTTGCTGACGAAAATATCGATATTCCATTTACCACAAAGGTAAAAAAATCCTATAACCTGTTTACATCTAAAATAATTTTTAACGGGCGTTTCTCCTATTAGATTTTCGCCCTTAAGCAAAGGTAAAAACTTCTTTTTAAGCCATGACACGATTTAACAAAGAGATAGATATGATTCAGATACCGGGAAATTTGGGTGAAGATATTTTTAGACGATTAAGGACTGCGTTTTTTATCCTGTATAAGTTTTAGGGTTTATAGCAAGATACAATTTAAATCTCTAAAAATATCTTCATACATATTGTTCTGAAATGCAGAGTTAAGTTAGCAAAATCAAACAACTGTCAAGTGTTTTTTCTATTTATGTAACAAAACTTTGGGTGCGGCTCTTTTGCTAATACAGAATAACAATTTTGTTAATGCTTGTAACCCTGTTTACAACTGAAATAATTTTTAACGGGCGTTGTTCCCAAGCTTATTTTCGCCCTTAAGCAAAGGTAAAATCTCCTTTTAAGCCATGACACGATTTTTTAACAAAGAGATGTGATTCAGATACCGGGAAATTTGAGTGAAGATATTTTTAGACGGTTAAGGGTTGTGTTTCTTGCCTTACATAAGTTTTAGATTTTATGGCAAGATACAATTTATATCTCTAAAAAAGCCGCATCCCAACAATTTGCTTTAAGCATTTTTTGAAATACTTTAAAAATCAAAAGTTGTAACAATATAAACAAGCTCTTCTTTGAGGATTTTCAGCATTAACAATTTGACAATTTCTTAAACTACCCAATCATGCATTAACCGGGATTTCGCTTTTTATTAATTGTAGATATTGTTCATCAACCAATCTTAAGTTTTCTGACTCTATATCAGCGTAATAATCTTTGTAAAGGATTGTAAAAATTTCTTGCACGCAGGCTTCTAGCCTTTGAGCTTCTCTATTAGTCATATTCATGGCTCTGTACGTAATGACATGGTTTGGTATCATTTCTTGTAGCTCATGTATCTGCGAAAGTGGGATGCTCCAACTTTGATGTGTTCTTCGCCATGCTCGCGGGTTGGTCCCATGGTGTCGGAGAAACTGGCGACTGAAATGACGTTTATCAAAATAGCCTACGGCTTCAGAAATCCATTCAATTGTCCGACTAGTTTCAAGGAGCAGGCGACGTGCTTCTGTCATGCGGCGCTCAACAATCCAACTTAAAACAGTCTTTCCGGTCTTTTTTCGGACAAGATCGGTTAAGTAAGCTGGAGATCGACTAACTGCAACAGCCACATCCCGAAGACTAATCGCTTCTTGATAATGTTCTTCAATGAAACGGAAAACTTTCAACAGCAGTGGTTGGGGATGAGGTAAACACTCTTGGGAATCTATTGCCCATTCAGTAGTATTAAGGAATGGATCTATATTAAGATTGTGGGATTCGGTGTGATTGTGCAAGGTATTCATCACATAATCCTCGTTATTTAGTTAAAGGACACACTATAACTTTCTACTGGTTAAGAATTAATTATCAAATCAACTCTTAACGCCTTAGCCAATGTAACAACTCATTAGGAGCATAAACATCACGAGAAAAACTAAGTTGCTGGCATTTTAAATAGCAGCAACCTTTGTGACCTCGCCGAAGAAAAGTTTCATTCCCTTCAGCGATTGTTTCATTAGTCACATCATCATAACAATTCCATTCAGTATATATGACCTCACCATTGAAGATAATAATTGGCCAGGCCATTGTTACACCTGGTTGAGCAAGAATTGCCCACCAGTTTACTTCTCTATTTATCGCTGATGTTTTGCTATAAAAAGGTCCATCAGCACAAAAACAAGTAAATTCATTAGCGTATTCAAGGGCTAGTATATCTGCTCGTCCTTGTCGTAGGGCTTCACAGTGGGTTGGCCACCAATCTTTATTTTCCTGCTCTATTTGCGCTAAGGTAAATTCTGAACTGATTTCAGGTAAAACTTCTTCACGGAGAGAAATGTATCTCTCAGCACTATTTAGCAATTGGATTGCTAGTTCATTAGAAACTAGGTTTGCTTTTGAATAATCTGCAATCAGTTCCTGGTAGTAGTTAGTTGGTCTAGCCATGCAAAAACTTTCTACTATGTTGGTAGATAACGGAATCTTCGATTAGAGTTGAGCAAGTAATAACAGCAATTAAGCAATTGCAAAATGCTAAGCGCAGTGACGCACTAACAAGGTAGGGTATGGAGCAAGTAGTAAAATAATTGACCCTTACTTACTTACTTTAAGAGAATGTTTTAATAAATAGAGCAGTAAACGACAATTTCGTAACTTTTACAAGCAAAGGCTTCAGGCAATAATCAATGTTAAAGCCGTTCCGGCAGAGGCTTTGCCGACGCCGCAGGCTCTAGCTGCACATTCAGGCTTTGTGTGAAAAATTAAAATCTAGATTCCCAGTGGTGCCTGGGTTAAAGCCATTGTGTTGTTGTAGTAACCAAAGAGTGCTAGGTAGCAAGACAAAGTTAAACTTTTATTATCCCGTTAAATTTGCGCAATTCGTACCGGTACCTGTGTCAGATAAATCTTGAAAGTTTAGGGTTTGTGTGTCTAGTAGTAGGTTTGAAAGATCTAGTGTTGTGTATTTACTCAACACTATTGACTTAATCACCTCTAATTTATTACTTCAAGAATATTTGAGCAGATCAAGATAGAAAAGTTAAGATAGAAAAGTTAAGGAAAAAGTTAAGGAAAAAGTTAAGTCGCTTGCGAAAAAAAATTACCCTAAACCATGACCAGAGAGCTTTTCAGCTCACATCGAATCTGGATAATAGGAATGGTTAATTTTTCGAATCAACAACCCACGGCTAAAAGCCAGTGGATTTCTAATTAGTCCGTGTGTCTATGAAGCTCAAATTAAAAAAACTACAGCAGCTTTAGTCAACCATGAATTATGCTGAAAATAAAACTAGATTAAAGTTTCAAGCTAAGCTTTATGCCGAGATTTGAGTATGCAAGTGAATTATTTTGGCAAAAGTTAGGCGTTCGCTAATTTAAAAACAAAGTTTTTCTCATTGTCGTTATTTCAACTCCATAGTTATATTGACAAATCTACAAAAACATAATTTGTCACTACTAATGTCTCGGGTAATAGCTAAACTTACAACAATTTGCAATTTAATGAGGTCACTTGGGCAGGCAAAGACGCTCAGCGTACAAAATATCATCTGTACCTCACCCATTAGAAATCCTTTGCATGCAATAACTTGCAGCATTCTCAAAAAGAGCCTGAGCAAAATTTTCTGGTTACCGGGCTGAGCTTACCGCAGAAACTTTAATTTAAAAAAGTTAATAAATTATGGACTTTAACGCTCTTCCATAACTCTGGTCAGAGTACAAATGAAATTCTTGCCACACAAGACTTTTAGGCAAAATTGATAACTTTAGCCATGATGTTAGAAAATGAAATTCCAAACCCAGCCTCTATCTGAGGTTTAAAAATTATCTGAGATTTTTATCTCCTTGAAGTGATAAGCTGCTCGGCATTTAATTTTAAATAGGAACTAAGGCTGTGAAAGTATTACAGCCACTGAATTATTCAATTTTAATGCGCATCAGCTTAGGAGAGGACTAAATTTTATGAACAGCTGATAACCTAAAAGTTTTTATCTTTTCTTTATCTTGACTATATTTTCTTGGTAAAAATTTATTGGGGTTACAAACTTAGAAATATAAAGCTTGCGGTCATACGGTGATTCAAAAGCTAAAAGCTTCTGGGCTTATATCTAGAGAATCAAACAAAATTGTTCAGATTAACTAGTTGACAGCCAGATCTTTATGCTACTACTTCACCGTATTATTTATGAAGGATTTAATAAGTGAGATAATTTTGCTCACTAATTACTAGTAGTGAGTGAGATGCTCCTCCAATAAATTTTATACCTATCGAAATTAATGTGGTCAACCACTAGTACAAATCTAAAAAACTCCACAACAATACCATTAAGCTCGTAGAAGTAACGAGTTCCAAGTCACGATAGAGAATACAGTTTCACTATCTTAAACATCTTCTAGAAATTTAATTTTCTTGCCATCCAAGTCATCTTTGACAAATAGATCTGTTAGGAATTATCAATTTTCATCAGGAGCTAGACATGATACCTGATTTTAACAATCAACAGTCAGCAATTAATATTGAATCGGGTTGTTTTGCGTCCAAAAGGGTAGTAAAGAAAACAGCCAAACGGGCTTGGAAAGATCAATTAGCAAAAAAACAGAAATCTGCAGTTGATAAAGAATCGACGAGTTTTATTGCTGACCAAGTAGCAATGAAGACTACTAAAGGTACTTGGGCTGTTAGTAGCCAGAAATCTGCGAACGATACGGAATCTACAGGTTTTGTGGCTGAGCAAGTAGCAGGGAAGACTACCAAAAGAACTTGGGCGCATAAATCTAATTCTTCAGGGATCGTCGATCCCGGTTCAAGAAAGTCGGTTGACGCAGATAAATTAGCGAAAACCCGGAAGTTGTTGGATGGCGCGATCGCACTTGCTTGGAGAGATGTGATGACAAACCGCAGACCACCTGCTTTAACCTCTACTCGCTGGGTATGGCGACTAGCAGGTTCTTACCATCTTACTCATTCCTACCCGCCACTGATTAAAAAAGCTGCTCAACACTTTGCAAAAACTGGTCGCACGAGTTTGGCGCAGTGGGCTGAACAGAAAGCTAAAGAAGAACAGGGTCACGATCTACTTACTTTACAGGATATTCAGTCAATGGGATATAAAGCTTCTGCCCTGGTAGAAGCAGTAGTTCACCCCGGTGCAGTGGCTTTAGTGAATTACTTTACCCAAACAGTAAAGTCTCCAGATCCAATTGGTTGCGTTGGCTATTCCTATACAATGGAACGCCTAGCAACAGGGATTGGAACAAAAAAGTATATACAGTCAGTTGAGACTATGCTGCCACAGGATACCAATGCCACTCGTTGTCTGCGTGTACACAGTAGTGTTGGCGCTGATGTAGAGCACGTAGAGGAAACGGTTGAAATGGTTGCGGGGCTTTCTCCTTCCGAGCGTAACGATATAGCCAATGCCTGTTACAAGACAGCACTGCTGTGCTTCAACCCACCCAAAGAGGGCTATATATCAGATGAGGAACTGCATCATGTGTTGAAACCACTAAAGCATATAAAAACCACCGGTGAGACCTAATTATTAATAAGTCCAATAGCCAAGACAAATTGTTTTAAGCATCATTAACAGTACCAATCAGAACAACTATAAGGAGAAGAAAATGGAAACTACAAAAGCTGCTGCTATCGAACAACAATCATTGAGCCTGGATTCTATCAGCAAGCTCATTGATAGTACTTTTGAAGTCTTATATGACATCGAAGTTGATTTGGAAAACATTTTGACTACTGAATTTGAGCAAGGATTTCCAAGCGATTTAGAAATGACTAATTGATACATTATGGTTATCCATCCGTCTAATGATTCAGACTTGAGTTAACAACTAGACCTTTGTAGAATTGTAGAGACATGAAAATAAAATTGGAAACTATAACAGGTAAGCTTTAAAGCTTGTTTGTGCTAAACAAGTAAAAGGTAATAGCATTTATATTCTCAAAAACCTTACACTTTAGTCCGCAATATCGCCAGGTAAATTCGAAACTAAGGGATGAAAGCACTATAAAAGCAAGTTGTGTGGCTTATAGATTCGCGAAGCTCTACTTTTTCAGCAAGCCCTATTTAGGGCTTGCTGAATAAAATTGAAACCCATAATAGACAAGCTTTTTAAGCTTTTTGTGCGAAACAAGTGCAAGGAAATAATGCTCATTGAAGCTGACTACCGTAACAGTTAGACCATTAGGTAAGCTTTTCTGGGTTGATGAAGTCCCTACAACCCTACTAGTTTTCTAGAACTGCTGCTGCAATACGCTTTTTCAATCAATCGCTCCCAGCACTTTCAGGGTAGCAATTGCTGGTGCCGTTAAACCTGTAACTTGCATGATTTTCATACGCTCGTAAGGTTTCTCAGCTTTCAGAGTTTTTAAGCACTTACCTGTTGTAACATTCCAAAGTTTAATTTTCTCATCTTCACCAACGCTAGCCAGAGTTTGATTATCTGGACTAAAGGCGACTGACCAAACCCTACCTGTATGTCCTTGCAAATTACTGAGACATTGACCAGTGCTGACATCCCACAGGTTGACAGTATGATCTTGACTGCAACTTGCTAATGTCTGGCTATCTGGACTAAAGACAACTGATTGCAACCAACCCGTATTTACCTGCAAAATTCTTAGGCATTCACCAGTGTAGATACTCCATAACCTTAACGTTCCATCCGGACTAGCACTTGCAAGCAATTCACCATCAGCACTAAAATCAATTGACCAAACCCAGTTCTTATGACCTTCCAACGTTCTTTTGCACTCACCAGTGCTAACGTCCCACAATTTGATTGTCTGATCCAAAGCACCACTAGCTAGCATCGTTCCTTGAGGACTAAAAGTAACTGACCAAATTGCAGCATGATGTTCCTGGAAATTTTTCAAGGCTTGACCCGTACTGACGTCCCACAATCTCACCGTTTGATCCTCACTTCCACTTACCAGTGTTTGACCATCAGGACTAAAAGCAACCGACCAGACCAAAGCATGATGTCCCTGTAAAATTCTCAAGACTTGACCCGTCCTGACATCCCACAACCTCACCGAAGAATCATGACTAGCACTTGCCAGCATTTGCCCATCTGGACTAAAGGCAACTGACTGAACCGCTGCACTATGCCCCTGGAAAGTTCTTAAAGCTTGACCCGTACTGACATCCCACAACCTCACTGAAGAGTCATGACTAGCACTTGCAAGTATTTGCCCATTTGGACTAAAGGTAACTGAGAATATCTGATTAGTATATCCCTGAAAAGTTTTGAGGCATTCACCAGTGTGAGAACTCCACAACCTCGCCGTCTGATCGTAACTGCCACTTACTAAGAGATTGCTCTGTGGGCTAAAGGCGACTGAATATACCCAACTGGAGTGCCCCTGAAAAGTTTTGAGGCATTCACCAGTACTAACTTTCCATATTCTCACTGTCTGGTCGTGGCTGCCACTAGCTAGGAGATCGTTTCGTGGACTAAAAGCAACTGAATATATTTCATTGGAATGTCCGTGGAAAGTTTTGAGGCATTCACCACTGCTGACATCCCATAATTTCACTGTCTGGTCTTCACTGCTACTCGCCAGCATCTGACAATCAGAACTGACGGCAATTGACCGTATTCCATCACGGTGCCCATGGAAAGTTTTGAGGCATTCACCACTGCTAACATCCCATAACTTTACTGTCTGGTCATTACTACCACTCAGCAGTGTTTGCCCATTAGCACTGAAGGCAACAGAACATACCCAATTTGTGTGTCCGTGGAAAGTTCTGAGGCATTCACCACTTTGAATATTCCATAACTTAATTGTCTGGTCGTCACTACCACTTACTAGTGTATCACCATCCGGACTAAAAGCAACTGACCAAACCTCGTTATCATGACCTTGAAATGTTTGAAGGGATTGACCAGTACTGATATCCCACAAACTCACGGTGTAGTCCATGCTACCACTAGCAATAGTCTTGCCATTAGGGCTGAAGGCAAGCGACACAACCCAGTTGGTGTGATCCTTGTAGATGAGAAGTTGTTTCCAATCTGAAACTTGGTATAAGCGAATCTCACCATTAGTATCACCCATCGCCAAAAGTTTACCATCAGGGCTAAAGGCTACTGATACAACACCACCAAACGTTTCAGAAAAAACAGACTTAGCAAGATCGGAATTTTGAAAGCTTACATCATGTAAATTCACATTCTGTAAATCTGCTTGCCAAACACACAAATTAGAAAAATCATAGCCTGTGAGATCCGTTTCCAATTTTTTATTTCTAAACAAATTGATAATATTTCCAGCTGCATAACCTGGTTCCAAGGGCGATGTCTCTTGCAGCGTTACTAAAATCTTATTGAGTTGTTGTTCTAAATTTATTTTCTTTCTAAAAACAACGAGAAGTTGATTTATCAGAGGTTCGATAATCAAACGACCTTGAGTATCTTTAACATAATCTTTCCCCTGCGCCTTCATCAGAGCATAGGAATTAAAAAGTACAATGTTTTCAATTTTTCCTCGCCAAATCTCTAAACAAACCTCAGCGACCAATCCCTCAGTCACATACTCCATCACTACAGGTTGTAATGTGAAGAATGCAGCAGTTTTTTCAATTAAACATCGCCGTCCCAGAGATTCCAAAGCTTCCAGTAATTTGCCTTCTGGAATTGGCAATACAATATCATCTCGCAATTCTAATAGTGAAATTGGTTCGCGATTAATCGCTAGCCAGTACATTACTTCCTGTTCTAGCTCGGATAAGCGCTCAAACTGCTGCTCTAAAAGCTCGCGAATATCACCAAAAACAACTGCATTGTGCTTTAAAAATTCATCAACACTACCATCAAATAAATCTTGAATGGTCGTAGAAACTATTTTTATAGCCAAAGCATTACCTGAATAGCGTTTGACCAGCTTCCTCAAATTTTCCTCAGAGCCATTAAGTCCCTTAACTTTTAAGATTTTCTCCCCTTCTGCTGCCTTTAAACCACTCAATTGTAATGAGCGAACAAGTAATTGTTTTCCCTCAAGTGGGACTAAATCTTTAGGTTTCTCACGACTAGTCAAAACTAAACAGCTGTGGTGGGGGATTTCTCCCACTCTTTTGAGGAGTTCACCATAGCCCTCATATCCCTCTCGATATTGTCCTGCTCTACTACTATCGCACAAAATCGATTCTGCATTATCAAGTACTAGCAAACACCGTGATGTCTGTAAATAACCAATGAGTCGCGATACTCTCTCGCCTACACTTTCTGGTAAATCAATTTCTGTTTCTTCCTCATTTGAAAGGAATTGGATCATTTGAGCGATTACAGTTTCAACCGGGGGAGCATCTCGTAGCGAGATCCACTGGAGAAACTCAAACTTATACTCAATATTTTTTGCTAGCCTTACCGATAGAGAAGTTTTTCCGATCCCCCCCATTCCCAATATTGCCACCATTCGGCAACGTTCACTAATAATCCATTGCTCCAACTGAATAATTTCTTCTGTCCGTCCATAAAAAGCTGAAACACAAATTGCTTCTCCCCAATCTTGGCGCTTAGGGGAGATTTTCCGTTCAATCTTCTCAAAATTAGATTCTGGCTTTGAATAATCGTTTTGGTTTAGTTCTAAATTAAATGCTTTGAATAAATAAATCAGTGTTCGTTTGTCAACTCCCTCTTCGCAACTGAGTACTCTTCGCAACGTAACGGGGGTAAATCCAGTGTGACCGCTTAAATCTTCAAAAGTATACTTTTGTCCATTATTTTCATCTATTTCCAATTTAAGCTTTGCATCCTGAAACCTTCGCCACCCTAAAGGAGTAAGGACAACACCACGACTGCGTCTTGATTTGCGCGATTTCATGGGTTCAAATGTAAAATTTAAGTTTACGACAGTTTTCTTGGAATCTTTTGATTTGAGTGTATAGATTAAGTCCAAGTAGGCAATTGAATAACTTTGTAACGCTATCTAATAATCTAATACGAATAAAAATACCGCCATGCAGAGTTTAGAGTGGAAATACATTTCACCTTACCATGTCTCGTAATTATGTACCTACAACAAATTAAATATTAAAAGTGTTTAACTTTTTCATAAAAACCTCTCGGGAGTTTAGAAACCCAGTCTATGTTATGGCTGGGAGGAAAAACGGGACGGGACAATTTAATGCGGGTTTAATTAACAGTTATTGACACTTATTCTACACTAAAGTATTAGATGTCTAGTAAACTATAGATAGATACCATATACGAAGCTTATGCAGTTTAATACAAAGTTTTGTAACAAAAATCAGCTAGCCCTCATTTGCAACAATTCACTCTAATTATTTATATCAAGCAAAGTAAATTTTGTTAGTAGGTCCAAGCTTTTGGGTTGACAAGCACTCTAAAAGCTTAGCCAAACACGTTTTAAGGGTTGTGAGACTACAAATAAAATCAATTAATTAATTGAGAATACTAATCATTAGTAGATTGAGGTGCGATCGCAGTTTCTCGAGCTATACACAAAAAAACAATATTAAACGTCCTATGGTATTGGCTTTGGACCAGTAATAGGAGTAATCATCGTAATCGGTCCTGCTGTAGTAGTTAAGGTCATTGTCCCAGCATTGATGGATAAAGCACCTGGAGTGCTAATTGTAACTGCACCCCCAGCACTAATATTAATAGTCGTTCCGGCTGTCATGTTTACAGTTGCACCAGCACTTAAATTGGCAGTTCCACCAGATTTCATACTGAGACTAGCATCAGCATTAGTATCTATTGATGCAGCATTCGAACTAATATTAGCTGTGGTAGTTTGATCTATTTTGGTGTCAGCTTTAATACTTATACTTCCATCTACATCACTTAAATGTATTCTCTGTCCTCCTGCAGTTTCAATTTCAATAAACTTTTCCGTATCGTTAAAGCGCAATCGATGACCGGGACCGGTACCAGTCTGAATGTAGTAACCCCGTTTTTCTGAACCTTTATCATCATCTACAAACCAGGTTTTATGACCGAAGCGAGTTGTAGAACTGCGCAAACGCACTTTCCCATCAACGACTGTATCGCCAATATCTCTGGGAGTAGGATCTACACCATTCCATACCCCACCAATGATATAAGGACGATTAATATCTCCATGCTCGAAACCAACTAGTACTTCATCGTTGATTTCCGGTAAATAGTAAATTCCTCTACCCGCACCAGCACCTGGAGCGATCACCCTCGCCCAGTTACTAGCATGCTCTTCTGTCATTGTAGGAAATTTTACCTTGACTCTTCCCCAACCTTCTGGGTCTTGGTTATCCGTAACAATTCCGACTAAAAGTGTGTGTCCTGGGTCGGGTTTATTCTGGTTTGCTAAAGCGGTGAATAGATTACCTCCTCTATTCCCACGAATGCTGAAGTCTGTAGTATAAACCCTCGCGGAATATGTATGGCGGGTTTCAGTAATGTAATACTTACCGCTATGTTGTCCCATATCTTTGAGGTTCACTACTTTACCTGCGCGAACTTCGGCGTTCCCTTCCGATTGAGCATCAGCACTGATAAATTGTCCTCCCAATTCATCACATAATGCTTGCGCCATTATATCGGCTTCTTTAGGTTCAAATACTGGTTTATCTACAATAATCATCTTAGGTTTGGGAGGTTTACCATTAAACTTGTTGCTGGTTTCGCTACCTACACCATTATCGGTATGTGTAATTACTGAAGCAGACTGAACTATTGATACGATTGGTCTTTTTTGAGCGTAGTCCCAACCCCTTACTTCAACTTCCCTAACTTGTTCTGCACTAGTCACGTTAACCCGAAAACCGTGTATATCCTTTAACCACTTAAGAGTCAATTCATCGCTATCAGCTTTAGGTTTGCGAAAGTTAAGTACACCATCTTGAATAAACAGTTCAAAGCCAATTCTTGCTGCTCTTTCCCGCAAGAATTCCATATTGGTTTGATTAGGTTGAAAAATATAGTCATGGACAACACCACTAGGATCGAGTTGACCAACTTTTATACCTACTTCTTCAGTAATTTTCTGAACAATATCGCTATCTGTCATATTCAGAAAAGACCGATTGTGTCTTCCACGATGTAAACGATGGGAAAAATCATAGCCTCGAACAACTACAGGTGCTTGAGATCTACCGGTAAAATTGGTATCAATGGCTGTTATCTCTCCATCTAAAATATAACTTGTATGTTCATCTGAAAAATCAGGAGATTCGGTAGTACTAGAAGTAAAACCAATTCTAACTGATTTCCCTATCTGTAATAAGTCTTTGTGACGCCATACTTCATCTTCTTTCCGACCGGGAAAATAATCATTTTGAATTACTAAAGTGAACATTCCCGGACGGTGTAAGCTTTCTTCTACAACAATTTGCAGAATATCTTCCATGAAAAGACTAGAAACTGGATTACCATCTATTTCTATCTGTGGTTTAGCACGATAATTAGCAGTATCTTCGGATGGGGGATTATAATTAGCCATACATCGGTGGGGATTGGGAATTGGAGATTAGGGAAAGTTTGAAGTGGGTATTTTATCCCAAGTATTGCGTTACGCGTGAACAAAGTGAGGACGACCCAAAGTACAAGCACAGACGTGCAATTATATATAACTTTATACAGTCATTAAGCCGTTTTTTCTCATTTTCTGCGATCGCTGTTAAAGAAGTTTATCCTAGGTATGTCTGTAGTGTGCGTTAAAGTATATATCTTTTATAGTATTTTCTGTTCCCTCTTCATATTTTGAAAATTATTTTAAAAATTGATAAAAGAACTAGTTATAAAAAAACAGAAAATATTCTTGATTTATTAGTATGTATCGCGATATTTTTAAATTATATAATTACTATCTCCTGCGATTGTTAACTCTTTTTCTTCGATTCTGAGGTGTATCAGTTTGACGAGTTTTGTTATCAGTATTAGGAGCATTTACAGCCCCATTAGGTTTTGGTTCGTCAGCTTCTTTAAGACTAAGACTATCAATTACCGCACGAACGGGAGTACCATTCGGAAGAAACATAGTTAACTTATAACTGAGTTTTTCAATAAAGCAAGCTCTTAAATAAACTTTGTTACCCCATTCAAATCGATAAATCGGTGGACGTTCTTTCCCAGGAGCAAATTCTACAGCTTCTTTAAATTTACTAATATATTGATCTATGACATCACCACCTTCTTCATAAGTATCAAATAAAATATTGCTAATCGTAACTTTATAAGCCTTGATGTTAGAAAAGCTGACTTTAGGTGTTCCTTTATCTTGAGTACGTGCTCCCGGGTTTTCTGATGTTTTAACAATTCCTTCAAAAGCTAACTGACTGGGATTAAACATAAATTCTATGTTACTTGCGCCGTCAAGACATATTAATTTTGCTTTTTGTAGTGTCATAATTTTGTATATAAATAACTAATTTTATTTTAAACTTACCATCTTTCTTTTTCTATTATTAATCTTTGTTGAAGCAGAAAATAAACCTCCTCAATTAAAGCTTTTAGATTATTATCTAATGGATCTATCTCATCATTATTTCCCTGTTTTCTGTTTTCATAATTCATATTATTCCTAGAGTGAAACATTAAATTAATTGAATCATAGTGATTTAACCAACGTGGATAGCTTACTGATTTATGACCTTGTATTTCAAAATCGATATCCAATCTTTGACGTAATAATTTGTAAATATCTTGGGCTAAAAATTCTAATTGCTGCTCAGTCTTTGTTGTTAAATCTTGAGGGTCTCTACTATCACCATCTAGTTTAGAATCAATTTGCTTTGATTCTAAATGTGAAGAAATTGGGTTAGGTGATGAAATATCTTCATTAAAATCATTATTTAAAGTCGGTGAGACAAGGTGAGAGACGGGTGAAGTATCATTTTCTGGTAGTGTACTAACATTCTTATGTGTTTTTACAGCATTTACACTTAAAAGTTCAGAAATATTAGACCATGCACTAGGATTATTTATATTTTGTGTTTGGAAATCAGCATAAGTAGATTCAAGTTCTTCTTCGATTATTGAATCAGGATTTAAATCTAAATTTTTTAATATAGAATCATTTGAATTTTTCAGATATTGATTAATTCCTAAAGGCTTATGAGAGTATATCTCATCGATTGTACTATTAGGATCGATGCTCAGTAATTCTGTAATATCTGACCATGATTCGGGAATATTTGAATCTTGTATATCAATAGGTTTTTGTTGATTAAAATCTTCACTTGCGAGGGATTGTGATTCTAATTGTTCTCCATCTGCTACGAATTTTAAATTTGGGTCGTAACTAGATAGTGGTATATTCTCGTTGAAAGTATAAGGTGTGTCATCCGAAAATTCAGTAAAAAGTTCAGAGATTTGAAAATTAGATTGTTCGACGATAGGTAATGATTCAGTTAATGGTTTAGTAATGGAGAAAGACTCATGATTTAATTTTGCTTGAATAATATTATAATTACTTGCTTGTAGACTTGGTAGTGTTAAAGATTGTTTATCTGATTCGATTGATTCTAGACTGTGTGGAGTAGAATCATCTCCTAATGATGTTGGTTGAGTTAAACTTTGCTGATTTTCAGATTTCGCTTGGACAGTAGCGTCACTTTGTTGTGATAAAGATTGTTTATCTGATTCGATTGATTCTGGATATTGTGGAGTAGAATCATCTTCTGATGATGTTGGTCGAGTTAAATTTTGCAGACTTTCAGATTTCGCTCGAACAGTAGCATCGCTTTGTTGTGCTAAAGATTGTTGTTGTGAGTCAATTGATTCTGGATATTGTGGAGTAGAATCATCTACTAGTGATGTTGGTTGAGTTAAATTTTGCTGATTTGCAGATTTCGTTTGAACAGTAGCATCGCTTTGTTGTGCTAAAGATTGTTGTTGTGAGTCGATTGATTCTGGATATTGTGAAGTGGAATCATCTTCTAATGATGTTGTTTGAGTTGGATTTTGCAGATTTTCGGATTTAGTTTGAACAGTGCGATCGCTTTGTTGTGATAAAAATTGTTGTTCTAAGTCAATTGATTCTGGATTGTGTGAAGTAGAATCATCTTCTAATGAGGTTGGTTGAGTTGGATTTTGCAGACTTTCAGATTTTGCTTGAACAGTAGTATCACTTTGTTCTACTGAAGATTGTTGTTCTAAGTCGATTGATTCTGGATTGTGTGGAGTATTATCATCTACCAGTGATGTTGGTTGAGTTGGATTTTGCAGATTTTCGGATTTAGTTTGAACATTGCGATCGCTTTGTTGTGATAAAGATTGTTTATCTGATTCGATTGATTCTAGATTGTGTGGAGTAGAATCGTCTTCTAATGATGTTGGTCGAGTTAAATTTTGCAGACTTTCAGATTTCGCTCGAACAGTAGCATCGCTTTGTTGTGATAAAGATTGTTTATCTGATTCGATTGATTCTAGATTGTGTGGAGTAGAATCGTCTTCTAATGATCTTGGTTGAGTTAAACTTTGCAGATTTTCAGATTTCCCTTGAACAGTAGTATCACTTTGTTCTACTGAAGATTGTTGTCTTGATTCAATTGATTCTGGATTTTGTGGAGTGAAATCATCTTCTAATGATCTTGGTTGAGTTAAACTTTGCAGATTTTCAGATTTCCCTTGAACAGTAGTATCACTTTGTTCTACTGAAGATTGTTGTCTTGATTCAATTGATTCTGGATTTTGTGGAGTGAAATCATCTTCTAATGATCTTGGTTGAGTTAAACTTTGCAGATTTTCAGATTTYCCTTGAACAGTAGTATCACTTTGTTCTACTGAAGATTGTTGTCTTGATTCAATTGATTCTGGATTKTGTGGAGTRWWATCATCTWCYARTGATSTTGGTTGAGTTRRAYTTTGCAGATTTTCRGATTTMSYYTGAACAGTAGTATCACTTTGTTCTACTGAAGATTGTTGTCTTGATTCAATTGATTCTGGATTTTGTGGAGTGAAATCATCTTCTAATGATCTTGGTTGAGTTAAACTTTGCAGATTTTCAGATTTCCCTTGAACAGTAGTATCACTTTGTTCTACTGAAGATTGTTGTCTTGATTCAATTGATTCTGGATTTTGTGGAGTGAAATCATCTTCTAATGATCTTGGTTGAGTTAAACTTTGCAGATTTTCAGATTTTCCTTGAACAGTAGTATCACTTTGTTCTACTGAAGATTGTTGTCTTGATTCAATTGATTCTGGATTGTGTGGAGTATTATCATCTACCAGTGATGTTGGTTGAGTTGGATTTTGCAGATTTTCGGATTTAGTTTGAACATTGCGATCGCTTTGTTGTGATAAAGATTGTTTATCTGATTCGATTGATTCTAGATTGTGTGGAGTAGAATCGTCTTCTAATGATGTTGGTCGAGTTAAATTTTGCAGACTTTCAGATTTCGCTCGAACAGTAGCATCGCTTTGTTGTGATAAAGATTGTTTATCTGATTCGATTGATTCTAGATTGTGTGGAGTAGAATCATCTTCTAATGATCTTGGTTGAGTTAAACTTTGCAGATTTTCAGATTTCCCTTGAACAGTAGTATCACTTTGTTCTACTGAAGATTGTTGTCTTGATTCAATTGATTCTGGATTTTGTGGAGTGAAATCATCTTCTAATGATCTTGGTTGAGTTAAACTTTGCAGATTTTCAGATTTTCCTTGAACAGTAGTATCACTTTGTTCTACTGAAGATTGTTGTCTTGATTCAATTGATTCTGGATTGTGTGGAGTATTATCATCTACCAGTGATGTTGGTTGAGTTGGATTTTGCAGATTTTCGGATTTAGTCTGAACAGTAATATCAATTTTCTGTTCGCTTTGTTGTGATAAAGATTGTTGCTGTGAGTCGATCAATTCTATATGTTGTGGAGTAGAATCATCTTCTAATGATCTTGGTTGAGTTGAAGTTTGCAGATTTTCAGATTTAGTTTGAACAGTGCGATCGCTTTGTTGTGATAAAAATTGTTGTTCTAAGTCAATTGATTCTGGATTGTGTGGAGTATTATCATCTACCAGTGATGTTGGTTGAGTTGGATTTTGCAGATTTTCGGATTTAGTCTGAACAGTAATATCAATTTTCTGTTCGCTTTGTTGTGATAAAGATTGTTGCTGTGAGTCGATCAATTCTATATGTTGTGGAGTAGAATCATCTTCTAATGATCTTGGTTGAATTGAAGTTTGCAGATTTTCAGATTTCGCTCGGACAGTAGCGTCGCTTTGTTGTGATAAAGATTGCTTATCTGATTCGATGGATTCTGGATATTGTGGAGTAGAATCATCTTCTAATGATCTTGGTTGAGTTGAAGTTTGCAGATTTTCAGATTTAGTTTGAACAGTGCGATCGCTTTGTTGTGATAAARATTGTTGTTCTAAGTCRATTGATTCTGRATTGTGYGAAGTAGAATCATCTTCTAATGAGGTTGGTTGAATTGAAGTTTGCAGATTTTCAGATTTAGTTTGAACAGTGCGATCGCTTTGTTGTGATAAAAATTGTTGTTCTAAGTCAATTGATTCTGGATTGTGCGAAGTAGAATCATCTTCTAATGAGGTTGGTTGAATTGAAGTTTGCAGATTTTCAGATTTAGTTTGAACAGTGCGATTACTTTGTTGTGCTAAAGATTGTTGTTCTAAGTCGATGGATTCTGGATTTTGTGGAGTAGAATCGTCTTCTAATGATCTTGGTTGAATTGAAGTTTGTAGAATTTCAGATTTAGTTTGAACAGTGCGATCGCTTTGTTGTACTAAAGATTGTTGTTCTAAGTCGATTGATTCTGGATATTGTGGAGTAGAATCATCTTCTAATGATGTTGGTTGAATTGAAGTTTGTAGAATTTCAGATTTAGTTTGAACAGTAGTATCCCTTTGTTGTTCGGTTTGTTGTAATGAAGGTTGTGTCTGTAAATCGGTTGATTCTATATTTTGAGAGATAGAATAAGGACTCTCATCATTTCTTGATTCTTCAAACACTCGAATATTTTGACTCTGTAAACCCTCGCTATCTCTAGATTGTTCGGGAAAGCCTAATTGTAAAGAGTTGAAAGCTTCATCAAAAGGAAATGATAGAAATTCTCCATCATTCACATTTTCTCCTAAAGGAGGTTCGGAGAAACCTAACGGAGAAGGTGGTTGTAATGGAGGAAATTTCTGTCCTAATGTTTCGAGTGGTGATAAAGGATCTTGTAATCCCAGAGAATCAAAAAACATGATTTAATTCTTAGTCATTATCTTTGCAAACGCTAAAATTAGTTAATAAAATATCCAGATGAATGACGTCCTGGACTAAGATTAGTTGCACCTCCACCTTCAGCTTTTTTCATAACTTTCAATCCTTCATAAGCTAAAGTCAATTCTTCAATCGCTACATTATTACCAGATGCTTTTAATCCTGGTGCTTTCCATGCGATAGGAATAGCAGCAATTAACGTCCAATTCTGCATGGTTTCCCCAGCTTGATTAAAAACTATAATATTAATATTTCGTCGCTGTTTTTGACCGTCGCTAACTGTTTTATTTAGCCATTCCCAAAATACTAAATCATCGGTAACACCACGTTTTAAGGTTACATCAGAAAATTCTGCATGACCTAAAATAACTCTTTGTTGATCGTTTACACCTCCTTCTAGATAATTTTCTTTCTTTATCTTGACTCCCAAACCAGAGCATTCACTAAATGATGCTGTAATATTACTCTCCATTTCTACGTAAAAGCGATTAGTTGTAACGTAATTTAATTCATAATTTGTACTATTATTCCTTACCATATAATTACCTTATATTTTTTATTCTTTACCTTTTGCTATTGTAATTACCGACCTATCCGCAAACTGAACTTAGAAAAATAAAGAATTTTAATTGTCATTTGGTACTGGTACTAATCCAGCTTCTCTAAGTAAATTTTGTACTTCGTCTGTTTGTAATATTTCAATAAATACTTTACCGGGTGATTCTTTATGTTCTTGAGGATAAACAATAGAAATCGGATATTTCAAAGGATACTTTTCTTTAATCGCTTTCGCGTTAGGATGATAACCTCCTTTCTTACATAAATTAATTTTTGGATTGATATCTTCACCATTTTTCTGTATTAATGCTTGAATTTCTTTACCTTTTTCTCCAATACTTAATGGATAAACTGCACATTGATTATAAATTTGGCTCAAAACACCAAAGCCAATACCAATTCCACCCTCATCATTACTTTCAAATTCATAAAGTACATTTCTTAATGTCTTGGGAGTTGTTTTTTTGATGATTTTTCCATTATCTATTAACTCATCAAACAACTTTCTTTCTTGGGCATGATTTTGAAATAATACTTGTCGAAATTCTTGTACTATAACTTCATCTTCGGGTATATAAAGTTTAATCGGTAAATCTGGTAAATTTTGATTTAAATCTTTCCAATTACTAATTTGACCGCTATAAATTTTTCGTAAATCATCAAAAGAAATTTTACCGTCTAATGCTGTAGGGAAACTATTTTCTCTTCGAGAATAGCTAAAGGGAATAAATACTACTATTCCTTCATAAGCAACTGTCTCAAATTTAAGATCTTTATCTTCTAACTGTCCTTTTAATTTATATGCTAACTGAGTAATAAAAAAATCTATTTTATCTTTATTATCAAAGTTTTTAATTGCAAAATCAATATTTTTAACCGGTTGATAATCTAACTGCAATCCTAATGAATTTTGTACCCGATCGCGTAGTTCTTCGGGAAATGTTTTACCCGCAGAAACAAGATTTTCTGTCTTCATCAAATACTTTAGTGTGGTCTCAGAAATCGGAGCATTATAAGTAAGTTTTGGCTTTTCCTTTAATGCTTCAGTTACTTGTACTTCCTGAATGCAACAAGTTGATTTTTTTTCTGCAGACATTAAAGGAGGTTTACCTGTCATAATCCAATGTAAGAGAAACCAACTAATTCCTCCGACAAAACCCAGCACTAAGCTTAAAATAATAATTACCAGTGCGATCGGGATAACTTTTGAATCATTGTTTGTTTCCTGCTCTTCATCTTGAAATTCAAGATTTGTGTATTCTCCAATGTTTTGGACTTGGGGTTGCAATGTTGTTAAGAGAAAAATTCTCGCATCTTCAGCGGTTACAAATGTGGTATCTAATCCCAACAGAGACCTAATGAAATTTTTTAACGCTGTATCACTTATATTTACCCAGTGTCTCTCATTTCTCGGATCGAGAGGGTGACCGTAAACTGGATCGGTATCTCCACCATGTAAAAGATAAAAGGCGATCGCTCCCAAATCTTGTAAGTCTTTTTCTACAGAAGGATAACTTAATTTTAAGTTGGGTGGTTGAAATAGGTTTACCCACAGAGCAAAATCACTCAAATATATAAAAAATTGCTCATCTTCGTTGTTGTCGTATAATTCATCTGTAGAAATAATTAGGCTATCCAGACTAAGATTACCATGAGGTCTTCTATCTAAAGGTAAATTGATTTTAGAATCTGTGTGCAGATATGTCAGAGAGACTAATACTAGTTCTAAGACTTTATATACCTGCTTCGAAGTCATTGGGTGTTGCTTATTATACAAGTATTCTCGCAATGTAGTTCTGTTATCTACAAATTCAGTAATCAAATAACAACGTCTTTCATCACGAGAAGCGATAGTATCCCATGGAGTAATTAAACGAAAGTCTTTCCCGCTTTCATTTTTAAAGTTAATGGTGGATAATAATTCAAATTTCTCCTTTGTTTCCCTAGTTTCTTGCTGATTGAAGTCAAATTCTGGTAGTAAATATTCTTCTATCCAAACTGATTTATTATTAAGAACATGAATACCTTGATAGAGTCGTACCCTTTCCGATTCTTGATTTAAGTTGAGACTTTCAACTCGATACCGACCTCTACGACCTCTAATTTCAGCATTAGGTTTTAAAGGTGGAAGTAAATTTAGTAAATCTAAATTATTTTGCTTGTCTATTAACTGTTGATTTAATACTTGAGAATTATTCCCATTAAAATGTATAGTGGAAGACCTTCCATTAAAACTGGAAATATCCCGAATACTTCCTTCTCTAAATTCCTTAGTTTGTATTCCTGTACTATGCTTTCTTCTAATAAATGATTGTCTAGTTTGGTTATTTTCAGTTCGATTATCTCCTGTTAAATTTTCTTTGTCCTTGTCCCAGGGAATTTCGATATTTTCATAAATATTTTGGGCGCGACGTTCTACAATTCGAGTAATATTTTCTATGGGATAGCGAACGAAGTTAGAAATTACTCTAAATCTAAAATTAAATAAATTAACAACATCTGAAAGCCTCATCTTTATACCTTCCCATAATAACTATTAATCTCGAACAGAGAAAGCTGAATTATTAATATTTTTTTTGTTCTCTTTAACTTCTGTAATTTCTTCTTCTAAATCATTAATTTTACGATAGAATTGATGCAAATAATTCAAGTCACAAGCGAAAAGATTTTCAATAATTGCAGGAGTTATTTCTTCGAGTGCACCGAGCTGAGAAACTACGCGAGCAAGAATAATTACAGTTGCATAGGCAGGATTTGATTTTACACGGGGATCTCGCAAAGGTGTGATTTCATCTATTGCTTTAGCTAAACGCATTACTCCAATACGATGTAAATTACCATCCCCATCTAAATAGCCTTTAGGTAAAGTGAATTCAAATTTTGTTTGTAACATTAGAGTAGTTATCCAATAGTTGTTACCAAATAGTTTTTACTGAATCTAATTAATATGATAAACAGGTTAATTTTACTATCTTATTACCAATAATGAATTATTTAATATCTTATTACCCACTACCCATTACCAATTACCCATTACCAATTACCCATCACCCATCACCCATCACCCATTACCAATTACCCATCACCCATCACCCATTACCAATTACCAATTACCAAACCACAAATATACAAGTAAAATCAGCTAATATCTACTTTTGGCGAGTAAAAATTTCTACAGCAATTTCCATTTCTTCAATTTCTAAGTCGCTACTACTAGAATTTAAATCGCTTGCAATATAACTAACAGGAAAAGCACCTTTAAATTGAAATATTGCTTGTTGAGTTCCTGCTTGGTCATAAATACTTAAAGAGCCATTACGAAGTTGTTTCGCCCAATTACCCTCTTGAACGGCTTCAAACCATTTCCACAAAGTTGTAGACCTAGTCATTCCTCGACGTAAAGTAATATTATTTGTCTTCACATTCCCAGGAATTTTTGTCCGTACTACTTGACCTGTTTTAGCCGCACCCCAACGTCTAGGTGTGACTTCGCAAATATCAATAACTTCTTGGCTAATTTTGAAACCCTTACATTCCATGAAGTAACCATCAACAGGTTCCTCACTTCCATCAAGTTTCAATTCAATATAAAAGCGAGCATTGGTTAAAACTTCGGGAAACTTATTGATTAGATTTGTCATTTTGGGGGATTGGAGATTAGGGATTAGGGATTAGGGACTGGGGATTAGGGATTAGTATTTTTTACTATGCTCATTATCTAATGTCCCATGCCCCATTATGATTACTGAACGCGCTTAATACCTTCGTGGACTAAGGTGATAGTTTCATTTGCAACATCATTAGAACCTGCTTCTAACTTTGGTCCTTCATATTTGGTCGGATAGGAATTGAGTAACTCCCAGCGAGCTTTCATATCCCCAGCTTGGTCGTAAACGCTGACTGAAGAAGCTTTACGGTTAGAAGCCCAGTCCGATCTACCACCTTCATTTTTGTTACAGTCTTCATACCATTTATAAAGGTCTTTATTAGTGGTAGCTACGACTTTTACTACTACTTGGGTAAACTTTGCACGGGTAGGTGCAGCTTGACGCAAATTGATTGCATTTTTACTCGAACCTAATACCTTATCCCCACCTGCTGCTGGTGTTTCCGAACTTAAACCAGAAACTTCCAAAATTTGTTTGTCTGTTAAACCATCAGCTTCAAAGTAAAACCTACAACTGACTAATAATTCTTCTTGTACAGCCATAATTTAATTTCCTAGTAACTTCTTAGTAATTTATTTGTTAATTTTTGCAAGTTTGATTCCTGCAAGTTTGATTATTGCAAGTTTAATTCTTGCAAGTTTAGCGATCGCAAGTTTAGTAATTGTAAGTAAAGATATTCCAATAGAATATAGAATACCTCTACTATTGCAGTTCCAATATTATTCTTCGTCTTGACCCGTCCACTGACTGACGCGGAAGACTACAAATTCAGCAGGACGTACGGGACAAACACCAACTTCCACATACAAGCGTCCCAAAATCATTGTATCTGGTGTGTTGAGAGTCTCATCACATTTCACATAATAAGCCTGTTCTGGTGATGCTCCAAATAATGCACCTTCACGCCATAGACGTTCTAAAAAGTTGCTGACAGTACGTCTTACCCGCGCCCATAAATCTTGATCGTTGGGTTCAAATACTACCCATTGAGTACCTAATTCGATTGATTTTTCGATATAACTCATTAAACGACGGACGCTGATATAACGCCATTCGCTCTTATCTGGTTCTACCAGAGTTCTTGCACCCCAAACTTTAATACCTCGACCGGGGAATGTACGGATACAGTTAATTCCTAGAGGGTTGAGTAGTTCTTGTTCCCGGAAATTACAGTCATAAGCTAAACCATTTACACCCCGAGGAGTTTCATTCGCAGGTGCTTTATATACACCTCTGCTTTCATCTGTCCGGGACCAAACCCCCATCATGTGACCGGAAGGAGGTACGAGAATTGGTTTTCCATTTTTACGTGGATTTGGTACTTTGATCCAAGGGTAGTACAAGGCTGCAAACATAGAACGACGACAGAAGTCATCATTCAACCATCTCACTACTTCTTGAGGTTTATTTACGTCATATGGTGTATCTAAAACAACCATACGGTTAGGTGGATTGGGAGCGGCGTTTTCACACAAACTAACCATCAACTCCATTATTCCGTGGACTTGGTCCAAGTCGAGCAAACCAACTTGGTGAGCTTTCATCAAATCCGGACAGGCTACTATTGTGACTTCATCTATCTCAAATAGCCCTTGAATACCGCTGCGATCGTCGCGCACCCCTTGCACATATCGGGTTAAATTTTCTTGGGTAGGTAATACTGGAGGAGGACTCACCTCGTATTGACCGTTGATGGGACGACGAGCTAAAGGTAATCCTTTTTGTGCTTTAATTTCTACATTAATATATTGAGATGTACGCAGTGCTGTTTGCACGTAAGTTCCGACTTCTTGACTAACATCAGGATCCATAGTCAAGTTTCCGTGCTGTTCGAGTTCTTCCCCATCTCTAAGGATTTTTATTTGGAAAAATTCTGCAGGAATAGGTGCTGGAGCGTTTTCGTCACTGGGTTCGATTGTTTTTGGCTCATCGGGAATAATTTCTACTTTTACAGAACCGTTATCTGTTTGTCCCTCTTTAAGGGTGAACTGTAGAGAATCTCGCTTTGCTGTTGTTTTAACAGTTAATGCAGTCGATTCCGGTCCTGGTTGAGTGGTTTGTTCTGCTGGTTTGGGTAATTGTGTACCAATACTGACGATCCAACAGCGAGCACCTCCGTTCAAAAACCAACCATTTACGCTAAAAGGTAAATAAGCATCGAAATCTGTAAATCCATCGGAATTCTCTCTTGCAAAGTACTGCAAATATTGGTTCCAGCTTGTAACCAACATTGGTTTTCCGATTTCTGCACCATTCCGAATAGCTTCAGTAAACCCAACAAAGGCTGCAATATTTGTTTGTACTCCTTCTATTGGACGACTACCGCGATCAACCTCTTCGACGTATACACCAGGAGCAAAGTAATCTAGTCTAGCCATTATTATTTTCCTTTATCAGTTACCAGTTAACAGTTATCAGTTATCAGTTATCAGTTATCAGTTACCAGTTAACAGTTATCAGTTACCAGTTACCAGTTAATGCGCTACCGCGCACGCACGCAATACCTACGGTACGCTTCCGCTAGGCGCTAACAGTTTATGGCTAACACCACGCCCTTACAGGCTACAGTTAACAGTTATCAGTTATTATTTCTATTTTTAGTTGCTGTTCTCTGTGTCCTATTCTCTGTTTGCTGATATAACATAACTTGATATTGCAGAGCCGAAATTCAGATCTCTTGAAAAAGAGATCGAAAATAACTGCAACATTGAATATTACTTAAATGAAGTCTATGGGTTTTATTTTAGTTACATGTGAGTTTATTAAAACTAAAATGTCATAATTTCTGGATAATTGTTCAAGTATTATTGATTAACAATCAACGCTTTGCATATGTCTTGCTAACAAGCTTCATTTGTCCAAAATCTAATAGATGAAAGATAACATAGCTGTGAGTGCAAACATAACGATATACTATAAACATAACCACTTGCAAATATGGATAAAAGTAATTTTTTTGTAAATGTTTTAGTATTTCAATGAAGAATCTTCATATATCAAAAATATAGGTGAAGATAACACAGCAAATTTTACCAACAGTCTTTGAATTTTACATTCTAACTGCTGTTCATTTCTGATTTTGGGATTTCGGGAACAAGATTTTGAGCCTATAGGCACATTAACATTCACTATTCGCCCTGACAACATGAATTTACTAATACCTAAGATATATATTAGGTAAGTACTAACCTCCGAAATATTTACTGCTAAAATTCATCTTTTAATAGTTGTATGTTGGGCAATTTCATAGTATTGATTCACCCTTATCAGGCGAGACAACAGAATTTTAATATGACAAATAATGGCAATCAAAAAAACAGATCGCTTAGGATAAATATATGGTAATGGTACAAACTATTTCAAATTATTTCTCCATAAGCTAGTCCTATTAAATATTGATTAGATAGTACCTCAACAATAGTTACATAATCGAGACATTATTTATTTAACATATATATTATGCTATTAACATTACGCATTTTAACAAACATCTTTCATATTGGATAATTTTTAGCGAAATTATTTATTTTTTCTTACGATCCAAGAAATATACCTGATGTATAAAATTATGAGTGTGCTAGTAAATCCAAAAGCCTTCCTCGAGATTCAGTGACTATTTTGACGAAGCACTGATGTCTTTGCGAGAAGAGTTTCCGTTCAGATTCAGGGATTGGGAATGAGAAATTGATATCTTCGGCTGATAATATTCCTCGTAGGTGTTACTGTTAGGATCGGTATCTATCTTTAATGGACTTTCAGCTCCATCCACTTGAATTCTTGCTAGATATTCTCCGATTTTGACATTACGGACTGAAAAAACAATCCGATTGAGGTTGTCTTCGATTTTTTTTGCTGGGAAAACGTAAGCTTCTGGTTGAGAGTTGGATATTTCATTAAGCAGTAGGTATATTCGTTGTCTCTTGCTAACTTTCAAATCGATTTCAAGAGCAACCTCACCAGAGTATAAATTTTCCCAATTTGCTTTGTTTTGAGAAAGGACTATATCACCGACGATATTAGGACGCAAAACCAAAGGTAAAGCATTAGATTCAATACTTTTTACTGGGTTGCGATCGCTATTTTTGGGAGTTTGAATTACTTGTAAGCTCTGAACTCCAGCTTTTAAGTTCTTAATTTCCGATGTTGGAATAGAAGAAAGATCTAGTTTGATTACTTTATCTTCAACTTTCTGTGGTGTTATTCTAGCATTACCTATCTTGATTTTTGTATCGTCACTGTTTAATTTGTCACCATAAATTATTAGACTACTTTCTATAGTTATAGCCTTGTTGGTGTTAAAGCTTGTCGGTTCAACTTCAATCTCTTTTATTGTGGGGCTAGCAAAGCTTAAGTAAATACTAGTACTTCGTACTGGTAAGGCAGATTTACCTATTACTTCGCCTTCAATTGTCACAGCCCTTGCTTGATAAGCTAAGGATAAAGAGTAAGGTGATTGAAATGAAATAGACCAAATGCGTAATAACTCCTCTGGAGTCATTATGTTGGGAATAAATTTTATTTCTTGAACTTGATTCGCTAAAGTGGAGTCTCTAAGAGAAGGATCTCTATCTATAGTGGCTTGAATAATATCCTTACTTAGCTTGGAGTAATCAACTAAAGTCTTAACCGTTAGTCCTAAAAGTTTTTGCGTTTCTAAAGACATTTCGTTACCGTAAAATGTCAAAATATAATTTAAATCTAGAGCGAGTGCATGTTTTTGAGTCATACCATCTTTAGGACGATGGGTAGTTAAATCAATGGTGTATAATTCTCTATTGGGAGCGGCTTGATAAAGAAATATATTAACCTTCCTTTCTTTTACCCCAGCGTTTAATTTATCTGGTCGCACTGTCGTTACTTGAGTACCTGGCATTTCGTTATTTATGCCCACTTGGAGTATATTTTTTAAAGCGGTGGTAACAGTAGCGATCGCTAAATAATTCATATATCTATTAATTGTTATGTAATTTTTCTTTTTATATAAAGTGAAAGCTGAGGTAAGCTGTGTCAAACATTGATAATTCTATCACGGTAAATAAATATATTTTTTATATCAAAAACTTGTGAATAACAAGTTTTAATTAATACTTGCGAAGAAGGTATATTAGCAAATTATTCCTTCTAGAATTTAGTCATCATCTGATTCTTCTGGAGGTTCTCCCCACCACCACCAGTGAGATGAGGGAATTCCTTTTGGAATGTCATCTTCGCTTACAGGTCCTTCTCTTTGACTTAAGAATTCCATACGCTCTTCAGTATCTTCATCAATTTCTACTTGATCTACTAAATACTGCTCAAAAACTGTACCCTGATATAACTCTTTGAGTGCTTCAAATGCCGATCTTCGCCAAAATAATTTTTCCCATTCTCCTGGTTCTAATATTGAGCCAGCTATTCTTTCAATTGAGCGAGTATAAAGATATATATCAGCTGTTATTGTTCCATAAAACAAATTAGCGCTTTCATCAAGATAATCCTGAAATATAGGATCTGATTGTAAATCAGAATCTACTTTAATTGCTAAATAAACCTCCAGTATTTTATTCATTACTCCCACCATTTTATACTCGCGAATGGGAAAAGTTTTTTCTTCAAAATTTAAAGTATTTAATTCTTTAATTGAAGTGATAGTAGCTGCTATTTTCTTGTGAAATTCTTTTTTTTCCAAGATATTTAATCCAGTTCAACTTCTCGTCCGACACGAAGTGCACCTTTGAGGAAAAATTCTGCTCCCTGTACTTGACTTAGAGAGTTCGCTAAAGTATGAACCCATTTACCATCAGTATTTTGCCATGAACTTACTAAATCTGATTCATTTTTTAGTACATAATCAATATGTTCAGGTTTAATAAACCAATCTTTTTCAGAAATTGCATACAAAGCTTCATCTAAACCTGCGAGTAGTGATAATACTTTCTTAATCTTCTCTAAGGTAATAACAGGTACCTCATCTACTATGTTAATTTCAATTTCTTCTTTTAGAAGATTGTAAAGCTGTTGTCCTCTCTCATCTTCTAGTAATTTCCATAAAGCTATTGCCTTATAAAGCGCACTCCAGTAATTTTCGGCGGTACAAGCATAACTCTCAGTATCCATAATGCGATAAGGACAATTAACACATCCTTCACCTTCACAACCTACTTCATCTATCGTTCCTTTTAACCAAAAACCCATTATTATTTACCTTTTTTTTCAGATAATATTTTTTTAACTAGTTCATTTAACTCTGCAAAATTCAAGAGCAGAGGTTCATCAAATTGCTTACCTTTAGGACCGCGAGTAACTGCTTCTGCACTGTGAATACTACTAGTATCAAATTCAGAGCTAATATCAGTTCTTTTATCAAGATGAATTTGATATTGTTGGTTTTCTCCACTCATTTTTCTAATAGCGTCTATGATATTTTCTTGTTGTCTTTTTGCTTTATTAGGTGAGTCATTTTTACCAGATTTAATTTCTTCTATTCTAATAATTTTATATTTACTTTTATCAGAAGGTGATTTAACAACTATTAAATCAATATCAGAAACATTGCGCCATAATTGTCCGTTTAAAAAATATACAGAATCTGGATTTTTAGTAGGATTATCAGCAATCCATTGTTCTTTACTTTTATATCCTGGTACAGCTTCGGAAACGAGAACTTCTTCAAAAACTTGATAGCCGTCTTTAGGAGGATACTGTCTAAGAGCATCTTGTTTAGATATTTCTGCGGCTATTTTACTGCGTAACGCAGCACTATCTTCTCTATTAATTATTTTTAGGACGTCAGTTCTATCAAAAAAGTTAATTTCATCAAGCCGCTTTCTAGCTTGCTGAACTCGTTGTGCCGATTCTGCAGCTCTTCGCGTTTGATTGGCAGTTCCTCTAGCAGATCCCTCTATATATTTTTGAGGGTTGCCTTTCTGTTCGAGCCATTCTAAAAACTCCTGCGAATTATCGCGAGAACTTCGCAGTGAATCAAAATAAGTTTTACCTTCTTCGCTCAAACTATCACGAAGTTGTTGTAATTTTACTTCCGTTTCCGATCTTGTGTGAGGTGTTTCTATTTTAGGAGTGGCAGAACTATCGGCATTAAGATCGTCTCCCGTACCTTTTTGACCCCTACCACTAATTTGCGCAGCTTCATCAGAAGAAAGAGTTTTTAAACCAAGTTCAGCATCAGTTTCACCAACTTTTCCCTTAAGTTGGCGTAACATTTGTTCAGCTTCATCAGTTTTTCCAGCTTCCCTTAATCGTCGAACCCGATCTAACTGTTGGATTTCTTGTGGTTCTAAACGACTAAAAACCTCACCTCCAGGAAGATTGATCAGTCGTTCAGCATTTTTCGCATTTTTAAATAAACTACTTACTTCACCAGTTGCGAGCAGTACATCTACCCCAGCTAAAACTAAATTCACCCAGCCCATTACATAGTTAAAACGGGCTGCTTGGGGATTTTCTAGTAACTGATTACCACCCACTTTACCCGTATTGGCTACGGTATTCAAGTCATCTGCAATTTCCCACTCGTAAGCCGCACTACCAATACTTAAACTAGCTCCCACTGCAGCTATAATTATTCCTACTACTCCTCCCGTACACAGAGCAGCTACCGTTAATCCGATTTGAATCGCAAATGAGGACAGAGCAATTTTATTTTCTTTGCTGCGTTCTGACTCTAAATACTTTTGAACTACTTGTTTCTCTTCGTCCGTTGGTATTTCAGCTAAAGTTTGATTGACTACTGCACCAAGTTTGGTGATTGGTATATCTCCACTATGAATACCTGCTTCAACTTTTTCTATATCAGAAAGAACGCTATCGAAACCCGAATTCAATCTTTCAACAACTTCTCCATCAGTCTTATCTCCCTTAACATCATCACCTTTCAATACACCCGTTGCAGGGAAAAGGGTAAGTAAAGTGAATCTAGCTTGTTTTACCTCTTCTAACTTTTGCAAGTATGCAGCTTGTTCGATTTTTCTCGCTTCGATCGCTTGCTCTAGTTTATCTGCTTTGTTTGTATTACCTCGCTTTCTGTAGACTTGAGCAGTATTTTCCCCATGTGCAATTAGAATTCCAACATTTTTCGAAAGCTTTTCTAATTCTTTCTGCTTTGGTGCTAGTTGATTATCTTTTCGTTCTACTTCTCGCAAACGCTCAACTCGACGGGATATTTGGGGATTATTAGACTCGCTATATTCCTTTTTAGCATCTAATATTAATTGCCTATTTTCTTCTAACTGTTTGAGTGCTCTAGCTTTTACCCCTTGCTTGAATGCTCCTACTGGATCTTTGGATTTTTGATTATCATCGCTTTTCCCGGACTGCTTATCTTGTTTGATTGCATTGGGCATCCACTCTAAAATAACCGAATTACGGAAACTTTCAAGCAATCTTCGATCTTTTTCGTTTTCAGGACCATCTTTACCAGTAGCAGCTTTGAACATTGCATTGGCTTTGCTCATTACAGCTTTTTGAGATATTTCCCCTTCTGCTCCATCTGGCTTGAGGTTATTAAAACGTTGTTCTAAAATTTTTCTTTGAGGTTCATCCCCACCTACAGCTTTTTGTGCTTCAGTATAATCCCGGACTAAAATAGTATTACGAATGGCAGTTGGATCGATTTGTCTGGGACTTTGACTGTCAACTCGATGTAGCTTTTGGACTTTATCGGCGACTTCTCGATTAATACGTTCGACTTGCTTCTTACCTTCATTTGGATCGTCCTGTTTACCCGAACCTTTCTCAATTTTCTTCATCAACCCATCGAAGCTAAAGGGTTGTTTTTTATCTTTAGCTAAGTCTTGATTGGTTCTTTCTACTGCAGTAGGTAAAGCAGTCTTAAGATTGTGATAATACTCGCGCTGTTTTATTAATCCTTCTTGTTCTTCTTTTGATAAATATTCTTCTTTCTCTGCTTGCGATGGGGGGCTAGAAATATTTTGCTGTGATTTATTTTTTGAGTAATATTCAACCAAGCCATCGATGATCTTATCGAATATTCCACTAACCTGTAAAGTTGCTGCTAAAGCAGGATTGACCGATAACAATCCATCCATTAAAACTTTGCGGTCCCGTTCGCCAGATTTTATTTGCTCGAGAACCTCAAGAGCTTTTTGACGACTTACACCCAAACCTAAGAGTGCATTAACAAAAATTTGTTCTTCACCAGAAAGTTTTGCAGAAGTATCTGCAGATGCGATATCAATTGGAGTCCTTGGAAGACTTACAACTAATTGATCTTTGTTTGTATCTTTAACATCAAGTTTATTTGATAGAGGAGCAGATTCTTTATTTGATTTTTGCGATTCTTTGTTTTGGTTGCTACTTTGAACTAATTCTGTAGCGCGACCACCCAAAATAGTATTTTTAGCAGCCCTCATCAATAAACTAGAACCACCAAGACTGCTCAAAGGTACTTTGCTGAATCTGCTACTACCCCCTAAATTAGGTGAATCTAGAGAACTACTCTCATCCAAAGAACGATCGCTATCCAAAGGGCGATCCGGGTTTAATGATTCTGAACCTTCTAGACTTTGTTCGTCTTCAGACTCATTACCTGTGTTATGTCGCCAGCGTTCAAAATCTTCTTCTTTAGACATCTTAATAAAACCTAAATAATCCCAATTTCATAACACTCGAAACATCGTACTATGTTAGTAACCTAATGGGAAGCAGCTAAAACAGGTTTTTCTTCTTCAGCTAAAATAAATAAAATCTAGTCTATCTTACACTTGTTAATATTAGAAATTTTCATATATGACCCTTACCCCATCTCACCAAATCAAGCAACGAGATTTAATTTATGGCGTTGCAGAATATAGGGATGAATGTTTAAAATTTATAGTCGCCAGTGTAGCCCCCTAAATCCCCCAAGTTTGGGGGACTTTGAGAGATTTATTCCCCCCATAATTGGGGGGTTAGGGGGGCTAAATCATCCCATAACTAAGCAATGCCTAATTTATAACTCCAATCGATTCTCTTATAGCAATCATATTTCATTTGTGAATAGATAAATCCTGTAGAGACGTTGCATGCAACGTCTCTACAATATTAATTCTTACCTACGGTACGCTCACGCGAACACAAATGATTTAGGGGCTATATTTCTCCTTCTGATACTGAAGTGGAACTATTTTGCTGATATTGATTTGATGGGTAAGATTTAATAAAATTACAGAGAACGTGATGTTTAAAATAGTCAGCAAAGCTATAAAATCACTACTTTTAAAACCAACGATAACTCCCTCTGCTACTAAATACTAATTTACCGTTTTTCACAGGTAAATTATCTCTTTCATATTCTTGCGGACGAGGTGTCAGTACATCAGCAATTAACCCAGAAAGATAAGTTAATCCACCTTGATTAGCAATAAAATCAGCATATAAGCCTTGAATTTTATTTTCAATTTTTACAATTTCTTCCCATTCAGCTCGATCTAAGTGCGTGATTATATAAGCAACTTCTGGTAAAATTTCTTCACAAGCATCTCTGAAAGTAAGAGCTAGCTCTAAATTTGGATCTTCTTCCACAGGCAAATCTAAATCTTCAAGAGGTAACTTTCTAAGAAATTGAGATTGTGAAAACCAAATTACAAGTAGTAAATAATAATCTAATTTTTTTAGCCATGCAATGCAACCTGTAAAATATGACCAGTTACAATATAGTGCTTTTAAAGATTCTGATGAGTTGCTTGATTCATTCTCAACATCACTATGTGGGTTCCCAATATCAGTAGCTTGGACTTTTTCCAGCAAAGTTTCTAAAGAGATATTTTCTTCTTGAGATATAAAAAATACTGCGGCTAAATATCTAGTACTCATTATCATCTAATAATTCTAAAGACTTAAGTACTAATCCATCAAAATTTGAGATATAAGTCTCCGTTACTTCTCGTTCATCCTCACTATTTACCAGAATTTGATTGTTGTGAAGTATCTCCCAAGCACACATATAAATCCAAAGATGCCATTCTCCTTCTGGTGGCAAAATTTTTTTGTAGCTATCTTGTAATTCTTCCTTGAGTTTACTTGGTGGTAAGCTATGCCATTTTTTCTGTAGAAAAGACGGTCTGGCGGGGATTTTTATTTTTCCAAACTCAAAAGTAAGAAATGATCCGTGACCCATTGCTAGATTCCAACATTTTTGACCCAACAGAGGTTCAATTTTGCTTTTTATTTTTTTAATATCTGTAATTCTAGTCATTTTTAATTTAATTACCAATCCCAATCATCTGGAATTCTGTCAGAATCTCATTTATAAAAAACTATTAATCTTAGTATGAAAGTACTAAACTTTCATCCAATTCTGGTAGTTCACTCAGTAAATATTTACCACCACAAAGTCTTCCACTCTGTTGGATTTTAGGTCTATGACTATAGATTCTTTGAAATTGATTTTCAGCCCAATCAACTACTTCTTTTTGTTCTTTAGGATCCAGCTTGCATGCAATTATCCGCAAAGCTTTAAATATTAAAGTAGAATCTAGCGCTTGTCGAAGTAACACACTTTCAAAACAGGGTTTCATTCCACTTTCAGGAACAAAGCCATATTCTTTTTCCCATTCTTCAATTTCTACAAGAGGAGCTGCTTTTAATATCTCTTCTTCAATTTTGTTTGCCGTCTGTAGCTTAACTAAATTTTCTAATTCTGGGAGTAATAGCATCAATGAAGCTGGACAAGGAATTTTTCTATAAAACTTCCGATCCCTTGGAGTCATGTAACTATAATGTAAAACTAATCCCCACTCTCTTAACGCTATCTCAGCTTCATTATTAAAAAAATGAAAATGAAACCATCGTTCCAACTTTATCGCAGCTTCTTTTGAAATTTGTTTACTAATTTCATTCAGATACTCACTGACCATTTCTCTGGTTAATAACGCTTCTTGCTTTCCTCTTTCTTCTAATGAAAATTTTGTTTTTCTCCTTTTTGTATTATAGTTATTAGTCGAATTAGCATAAATAACTTTCAAAGCATCCAAGTTATTTAAAATATGTTCGGGTACTTCCACAATAGGCAAAAAAGGTTTAGCCCAGTCTAAAGTAGGAAGTGAAAGAATTTTATGCCAGTGTACATTTAAATAAATATTTGATTTCATTGCTAATTTTTTTTAAGTTACTATTTTTGTTCTTAATATTTAAAAAAATATTTTTTCATATTACTTCTTTTCCCATCTTTATATTTTTTATATCCTCAAACAAATAATGAATAAATTAATCTTATAAACTCATTACTACCTTTTAAAGCATCCAAATTTGTTAGATAAATTATTGACGTAAAAAAATCTCTAACTTAGAACTTACGTAATCTTGAGGGATTTCTAATAGCTTGGGATAACTATTACCTTACGAAAATGTGATCCCAAACCATATTAATCAATGACTGCGATCGCCATAAGAGGGCTCAGAGTTTCGGTTAACCTCATAGAGAAGTGATTGTTTTCTTGTGCGTGAATCCTGTAACTATGATAACTAATATGGTGATGGTGATTTGAAACCTCCAAAAACAAGTCCCAGGATAGCAGCGATTACAGTCAATGTAGTCACTACAACAGGACTTACGTTTTTATCGAACCATATAGCACCATCTTCGACATATCCTCCCAACTCTTTAACTTTATCTAGCAGTTGATTGCGATCTTTGGGAAGAGGTTCTTCTGGAGCCGGTTTTCCTACATAGCTTTCCGCAAGCTCGTACTCCTTTTCAAATCCGTATCCTAGCGGGTCGAACTTATCGTCACAATTATCATTCTCTTGAAATTCTTTGATTTTTTTCTCCATCAGTTCTCTCGTGTCCTTATATTTCTCTTGATGTCCCTCCCACGATCCGATGTTCCTACCAGAAGAACTTGTTAATGGAGGATCGCTAATATTTCGCCGTCGATTATATAAATTGTGTTTATCTTCGAGTAGATCTCTATAACGTTGGTCTACCTCCAGAGCTAACTGAGCAATTTCTGCTAAAAGATTCTGACACTCATCTACGTCACCTGGAGGACTTATTTGTCCATTTTCATTATTTTGCTTTGTCTTCTCATTTTCCTTCTTGTTTTCTTTATTAAATAAATATTTTGAGGAATTTTGTCCGTTATTACCTCCATCAACTTCTCGAGTAAAACTAGTATTTTTAGCAGCCCTCATTAATAAACTTGAACCCCCAAGACTACTCGAGGGTACTTTTATCAAGGGACTACTACCACCTAAATCCTGTGATAAATTAGGTGAATTTAAAGACTTGCTCTGATTCAAAGAACGTTTGGGATTCAAAGAACGCTTAGGGTTTAGAGACTTAGAACCTTTGAGTCTTTGTTGATTTTGAGATTGATTAGCCGAACTATATCGCCGATTCAAATCTTCTTCTTTAGACATATCAATAAAACTTAAAGTTTTTACTATTTATTAAGGCAGGTATTTTTGAAACTAGATACTTTACAACTAAATACTTTTACAAGTAAATCTCAGTTTGATAGGTTTTGCAGTATCTTACTATGTTAATAATCTAATGGGAATAAACCAAAAGATATTTTTATTCTTCTACAAAAATAAGTAAAATCTAGTCTATTTACATTTAAAGTTAAAGATTCTCTATGACTCTCACCCCATCCCATCAAGTCAGTCAACAAGATTTAATTTATCTTTTGAATGCGATTGATAAAATCCGTCAAAGACTGCAATCCTGTATAGATGGGAAAGAATATCCCCAGGACTCCCAACTAGAATTAATAGAAGAATTAAGTGCTACAATTGCCGAACAAGAATATCTCCCTGCTTTTGAAGTACTTTGCAAATCTTTTAATTTATCTAAATTAGAACGACAGCTACTATTGCTTTGTATTGGCTGGGAATTAGATAGCCATTTTAATAAATTGATTGCCCAAATCCAAAATAATTCCCAAATACACTATCCAACTTTTAATTTAGCTCTTACAATATTTTCTGATTTTTCCTTTGAATTATTTCACTATCAATCTCCTTTGAGAAACTGGGAATTGATCTCTATTTCCGATAAAACTGCTTTAATTAACAGTCCTCTTCGAGTTAACCGCAGATTACTTTATCATTTATTGGGAGATAATAAAATCGATCGCGAACTTCAAAGTAGAATCAAGCCAATTCCAGCGGATACTTACTCTAAAGACTTATCTTCAACACATTCTCAAATAGTTAAACAAATCTTACAACAGTGGCAAACAACTGTTAAAAATCCCTTCATCCAGTTATGCGGTACTCAAGTAAGTTGCAAATTGCACATAGCAGCTCGGGTTAGTAAGGAAATAGGATGGGCGCTTTATTATACATCTGCAATGTTTTTGCCTACGAAAGTAACCGATTTAGACCGATTAATTCTGCTTTGGAAAAGAGAACATCGACTTGTACCCAGCATTTTGTTTTTAGACTGTGAAAACCTAAATGATACTGATGCTTCTCGACAGACAGCTTTAAACTTTTTCTTAGATAATATTAACGCACCTATAATTATTAGCAGCCCCGAACCTTTGCAATTATCTCGCCGTTCCATAACTACTTGGGAAGTTAAACCGCTTACCAATCAAGAGCAAAGGTCAATTTGGTTTGAGAATCTTGGCGATTATTCTTCCCAATTAGAATCCCAAATTGATCTTCTAGTAACTAATTTTCAACTTACTCCTGAGGCTATTGCTAATGCCACTCATACTGCATTATCTCAGACATCAGCTTTGAATGATGAGAAGGAACTAAAAGCAGCCCTTTGGAATAGCTGTCGCGCTCAAGCCCGACCCTCCCTAGATAATCTCGCAACTCGTATCGAAGCTAAAGCTACTTGGGACGATTTAATTCTTCCAGAACAACCCAAGCTGATTCTTAAAGAAATGATTGCTCATTTGAGTCAAAGGAGTGTAGTTTATGAAAAATGGGGGTTCGGGGGTAAAAACAATCGCGGTTTGGGTACTTGCGCTTTGTTTGCTGGGGTACCAGGTACCGGTAAAACCATGGCTGCAGAAGTTATCGCACGGGAGTTAAATTTAGATGTCTACAAAATCGACCTTTCTGCTACCGTAAGCAAATACATCGGTGAAACCGAAAAAAATCTTGCAAAACTCTTTGATGCTGCTGAAGTTGGTGGGGTTATTCTCCTGTTTGACGAAGGTGATGCTCTATTTGGGAAAAGAAGCGAAGTTAAAGATTCTAAAGACCGTTATGCAAACATGGAAGTTAGTTACTTGTTACAGCGTTTAGAAGATTATAACGGACTATCTATTATTACCACCAATATCAAAGATGCCCTCGATACTGCTTTCCTGCGTCGCTTGCGCTTTGTTGTAGAGTTTCCTTTCCCAAATGAAGAAGAACGAATCAAAATTTGGCAAAGAGTTTTCCCCCATGGTGTGTTGGATATTGATGAATCCAGAGATTTTGAAAAGTTAGGACGGTTAAATGTAGCCGGGGGTAATATCAAAAGTATCGCCCTCAGAGCTGCTTTTCGCGCAGCACAGGAAGGTAAAAAAATTCAGATGATTCACCTACTTGAAGCTACACAAAGTGAATATATCAAACTCGAGCGCACTTTAACCCCAAATGAAACTTATGATTGGGTCTAATATCATGTCCGGTAAAACACTTGTAATAAGGTTCGTAGTAGCGCTTTAGCGCAATAGACAAACATTGGCGCTAAAGCGCTACTACAAACATATTTTTTCATAAGTAATTAAGCGGACATCATATAATACAAATTTCAAAAAATACCTCTACACATCAATTCCTTGAATCCGTTCCCTGTTCCCCGTTCCCCGTTCCCCGTTCCCTTTAATTAAAATACACCCTACTTTTAAAGTATCCTGTGAAATACTATATCTTCAGGTAAATAGGAAAGACTAATTTTATTATTATTAATTGCTACAATGCGAGCCAAACTAGTAAACCTAGATTCAGAAACAATAAAAATGCGATCGTGCTTTGTTTGTAAATATTCCTGAAAATACCTTAAGGTTGCGCAACGATGTTTAAAATCACGAACTTTGGTATAGTTTTCTAATCTGCGCCACAACTTAGGAAATATTGGTGGAAGTTTTGCAAGAGAACGAGGACCTCTCCAGGTTACACCTTTTTTTGTTCTGTCTTTAGGCCAAATTCCTAAACCTGACTCTCGTACTGAAGCTGTTGTCGAAGCCAATGTCTCCCTCAATTCGGGAAAAAGATTATCATAAAACAATGGATACACTAAGCCAATTTTTAATAGTTTGTAGTTTACACTATCCTTCATTCTTTCTGGATTGAGGAATATTCGGGAACCATCCTTCTCATCTGTTGTCCCAGAAAATACAAAGGAAATTGGTCTACCATTAGTCCCAACACAGCTAGCAAGTATATAACCTTCAGTTTCATCATTTACTCCTTTTAAACCCAATAACTTGAGGTTAGTTGCGGTAGCTTGAGAAGCAAAAGATTCAACAGCATCTTTTTCTAAAGCATCAATTCCTTCGTAGCGTAGGGAAATTGTGCCATTATTTGAGTTTATACGGGGATTTTTACTTTTTATTTCTAGCCTGAGTAGAAGAGATGGGTTGAATGGAGCAAATCGAATCGTATCACCATCAGGTATACCAGCAGCAGGTTTGAAAATACCTTTAATCAGAACTACTGGCATATTACTTTCTCTCACTAATAAAATGCATTTCGAGATGAAATTCTATTTTCCTGCACCTATAAGACTTAGGTTTTTTTCAGTATATCAATATTAAACTTGCTCATATTTCAAATAGTCAATTTTATTTTTGCTGCAGTAATATCATTTGGGACAGTATGTTAAAACCATCCATCAGCATTTAAAGCCAATTACCAAGTAATACATAAGGAGCCCAAAAAGCAGGATATTCATAATTAGGATATTTTTTCAAGAGTTTAACTTGAGCGCGACGTAAAGCTTCTGCTTTCGTTACTTTGCTAGTTGCTAACTCGCGATAAAATTCACCCATCAATACCGCAGTAGAGCGATCGCTAATATGCCACAATGAAGCTAATGTACTACGAGCACCCGCTTTCACCGATACCCCTGCTAACCCCAATGTGGCGCGATTGTCGCCAGTAGCAGTTTGACAAGCGCTTAAAACTAGCATTTCTAAAGGTTCTGGACGGATTTCATCCCGACGACGCAGCAAACTATCAAACTGATTTACATTAATAGCACCATCGGCAGCAAGAATAAAAGTATTTTCCGGTCGAGAGCTAAACTGACCGTGGGTTGCTAAGTGCAAGACATTAAAGGGATTAGTGTTAACACTTTTTTCTAAATTATTACTGGTAAATTCTTGGTTGAGTAATTGCTTAGTAGATACCCCTGCTCGGTTTATCAAATCAAATTCAGATGTAATTCCTGGTAGGGGTGGAAACTTTTTAAATTCTGTTGGTGGTTCTACTAAACCAGCAGCTATGACTTGGAGTGGTTGTTCTGCAATGGGTTTGGGAGGAAGTAATTGGAGTCCTAAGCTAAGGGCTACAGCGTATTTCTCAATGAGATATTGTTGACCATCATACAGAGTAGCCATGGGGACATTCCTTAATGCTCCATCTAGGACAAATACTAGGGTTTTAACCCCACTATTCTGTAAATCTGACTCTATATTCTCGATCAACCAACCATATACTTCCTGGGATAATGCTTGTACTTCTTCTTCTCGATCGCTCTCTAAAAGATATTCGCGCAACTGCGTGAGAACAGCTTCGATTTCTTCTTGCGATTTTTTAACTGTATAGCTACGTAAGGGTTGTTTGGGTATTTTGACGATTACTTGTAACTGTTGCGGCAGAATAATTGGGTAAATAATTGCAGCAGTGGGATTATCCTCATCTACTACTTTGTCTAAAATAACAGTTTGAGCATCTATGCAAGCTTGTCGAAAGTAATCATCTAATTCTGCTAATTGTAGTGCTTCAATCCTTTGTCTGGCTTTATCTAAGATTTTTTGGTCTCGATTGGTTTGATCTTGATCGGTTTGTTGGGTTTTTCCTACATTTTGTGGACTTAATAATAATGCAACTGACTCGCGATATACTGGCTCTACACTTTCCTTAAAGGAATATTGTACGTCCCGATTCACTGCGACTAAATCATTACGTAAAGTCTGTAAATTACTAATAGCTCCATCATATGCAATAATTGCATCCTGTATATTTCCCTGTTTTTCTAATAAGCGTCCTAATTGCCAATACCAACGATAAGTAATATCCGGAGTATCTATTCCTAGTGCGATATTAAGCGCTTGTTGAGTTAAACTTTGAGCATTGGCAAACTGTTCAGTTTTCTCATATATATTCCCCAAAGTTCCAAGTGCAAAACTTTCCGCTCGCTTATCTCCTAAATCTTGAGCTTGTTTTATGGCTGTAGTGGAGAGTTGGAAAATGGAGAGTTGGAAAAATTGTTCCCGAACTACTTTTTCAGGTTTAGTCTCTAATTTTAATAAACTTTGAGCCAAGTGAATGCGAGCATAAATTGATGTTTGGGAAACGGGTAGATTTTTCAGTAAATTCTGAATCGGTGGTAATAGCTGTTGTGCTGTTGTGTCTTCTCTGTTTACTAACAGCGTGAATTGATTAATTAAAGCTTGAACCTTAGTAACTCGATCGGGCGCGATCGCAGCAGCTTTTTGATAGAAAGCGATCGCACTTTCAAAGTCTTGCTTTGCACGAGCTGTATTACCCAAACTAAATAAAGCAGAACTTATATCTTGAGGAGAATCTAACTTTTGGGCTATTTTTAAACTTTGCTGTAGTACTTGGTTCGATTGCTGTAAATTACCTGATAATTGCAGCGTATCACCTAAAGCCCTTAATTCTACAGCTTTAGTAATGGAATCAGGTTGGGATTCTAAATTTTGTTGTAATTCAGTTAAAGTCGTTAAAGCTCGATGGTAAAATCCTAAAACTTGCCATGCTTGTGCTTGATTGATGCGAGCCTGGACAATACCACTTTTATTATTTAATTGCTGATAAATTTTTTCACTACGTTGCCAAGTCTGTAAGGCTTGCTCTGCTTGTCCCAAATCTAATTGAATACTACCTTGAATATCAAGAATTGGGGCCAGGATATTTAAATTTTGGTTAGTAGAAGTGTTTTCCAGTAATTTCAAGCTTTCATTAATTGTTTGCTGTGCTTGAGTTAAATTGCCAGATTTTTGATGGACTAATGCCAAATTACTTAATGCTACAGCTTCCTGTAATTCATCTCCTTGGTTGCGATATTTTTTTACAACTTGTTGCAAAATCTTGACAGATTCTGTAAATCTTCCAGATTCATACAGTTTTTTACCCTGTTGCAGAGATACAGTTTGCGGTTCTGAAGATATCTCCACAGTTGCAGTTACAGGAAATGTAATAACGCACAAAAAAGTTGTTACCAAAACCAAGACAGTAAATACAGGGAAGTAATTAATTTTAAGATGACGAATAAAACCTCTATTACCCGTCAGTAGTTTACCTATAAGTCTTTGGTGGTTATTTCGACCATTTTTATATTTCATAAATTTATATTTCATAAATTTATATTTCATAAATTCATATTTCATAAAATTTCTTATATGTCGCCTTCTTATTTACCGCATGAAAAACCAGAAGGAGTAACATTACTCTGAGTCGATTTAGCCACAAGGAAGATATCACCCTTTGCATCTACAACTAAGTCTTGAGCCTCGATAATCTGATCGCGATCGCTAGATTGAGAGCCTACAGGTACTGCAGATAATTGATTCCTCCTTTGATTAGGTCTTTTACTAACAATTTGTGACGGTAAATCAACCCAGTTTGTAATTACAGCACGTCCCCGGAGTGACTCATTCGGACTTAAAGGTAATCCTCCCCTTCCGATGCGAGTAAAGCTGTTAACCCTTTTTCGGCTTCTTGTAGTACTGCAACCTTGAGCAATTTGTTGAGAAGTATCAACAAGGTTTGAAGGTAGTTCTACTAAACCGCTAGAAGGATCTAAATCTAGGGTATCAATACTGATTTCGCCATTAACTCCTAATTGGGAAGTAGCTGTAATATCGCTAAATAGAGTTGATGTATCTCGAGGAAAAATTCCGAAAATAGCATTAGTAGTAATGTCAATTTTACCACCATTGCCGCTGAAAGCATTGGCTGTAATATCGCTATTCTCTTGAGGTAAAGCAACAATAAAAGGTGTATTAATTGTAATGTTGCCACCATTACCACCAAATTGCTGATTTCCTGCAGTAGTGGAGATATTACTACCGTTACGGAGTAATAATAAGTCTTGCAAGTTCAGGTTAATATTACCGCCAGTATTACTACGGGTTTGGGCAGAGATAGTTCCATCATCCAGAGTAAGAGAATCAACATCAAGATTGATATTTCCGCCTATTTTATCCCCGGAAGAACTAGCAGTTACCTCCCCACCATTTCGAATATCCATTTTCTTGGTAGTTACAAAAATATTTCCCGCATCTCCAGAACCTTCAGAGGCTGTAAATAAATTACTATTAACCTGCACACCTCCAATTGTACCAGTCCCAATTACCTGTACTGATTCAGTTGCATTAACTGTTAAATTTCCAGCGTTTCCTCTTTCCTGATTAACTGCACCATCTTCTAGCAAAGAACCAGTTCTAACCAATCCTCCATTGCGGACAATCAAATGATTGACATTCAAAGTTAACTCACCTGCTCTACCAGAACCAAAAGTATCCGCTGAAATTTTTCCCCCATCTTCAACAATTAACTTACCAGTATTAATCAACAAGTTTCCAGAATTTCCAGTAGTGGGAACTAATTCTCCTGATTCATCTGTATATGCAGGTTCTGCAGAAACAAAAATCCCGCTTTGTCCACTAATTAAAGTTGCGTTGGGTGCAGTTCCACTTACAAGGATAGAATCAGAGGCATTTATATTTAAATCTCCACCCTTGGAGCCATTTCTTGCAGTACTTGCAATTTGTGCGCCATCGCGAACGGTAATTTTTCCAGTTTCAATGCTTAAGTTTCCGGCGTTACCTGTAGCCCCTTCTTCAACTGAAGTAAACAAGCCACTGGGAATATCGGTTCCTAGGACCACACCTTCTAATTGCACTGATTCTGAAGCTTTCACTATTAAATTTCCTGCACTACCGTCACCAAAAGTTGAAGCTGAAACTTGCGCTCCATCCTTGATAATGAGTTTTTGTGTATCAATTGTTAGATTTCCGCCATCACCTGTATCGAAAACATCAGCAAATAAAGCACTGGGAAAATCACCATTTGGTGCTGTGCCTAAAACTTCTACTGATTCCGATGCTTTGATAGTTAAATTACCGCCTTTTCCTTCCCAAAAAGTAGATGTTGAGATACTTCCCCCATTTTTGACTATCAATCGTTTGGTTTCAATTGAAATTATTCCCCCATCACCTATATCGGTAACATCTCCAAAAAATCCACTGGGAAATTGAAACTCTCCTTCTTCATCTTCACCTATTCCCGTACCTTCTAATTTGACCGATTCCGTCGCTTTTACGGTTAAATCTCCAACTTTTCCTTCCCCGAAAGAATCTAAAAGTACCTGACTACCTTCTGTAAGGGTTATTTCTCTTCCCTGAATTTGAACATCACCTCCCTTGTCACCCCTTGTATCCACCTCAGCAGCTTGAGATAAACTGATATCTGCAAAATTGTTTACTCCTGTATAACCTAATAAAAACCCTTCATCTCCTAAAGTTAGATTGACTGTGTTATTCCCTGTGACACTTCCCAACTCAATTCTTCCAGCTTCCGCATTTAGAGAACCACCTTCTATTTGGATATCTCCACCCAGCAAACCTAAAGTTTTTCCTGGCTTTACCCCAAGTCCAACAAGTTCGCCACTATCTTCATCACTTACCACCGAGCGGTTAATTATATTTCCAGGTACACCTCCAAATTGCAAACCAATGGGAACATCAATAGTTAACAAAGGTTGGCTCCCTTGGGGATTATTAGCACTAAAGAATTTGCCATCAGGAAAGAGGATGCTATTTGCCGTGCTAGCAAGAAAAGAACCATTTACATCCAAGCTTGCATTTTCTCCAAAGACGATTCCATTCGGATTGATGAAAAATAAATTGGCATCGCCTAAAACGCCTAATTTACCTAATATACGAGAAGGATTACTTCCCGTCACTCGACTAAAGATATTTTTTATTTCTACTGGATTGGCAAAATAAGCTTCTCGTCCTTGACCAATATTAAACTCCTGAAAACTATGAAAGAGGTTATTCCCTCTCGCTGCTCCTCCCTCAATTAAGTCAGTTTGACTACTTGCTGGTGAAACTACTGATTGCTCGTTACCAAGACTATCATCTGCAGTAATTTGAGCCAGAGTCTTATTGCCTAAAACACTCAGTATTAAATTACTTAAAACAATAAAAACAAAAACTTTAAATTTTAAAATTCTATACGACCAAAAAATAGTCATTTTTAATGCCATCTGTATAAAACAAAATTTTAATAGAATTTGACTGAATTATCAATCAATACTGTTATCAATGTAGTTGAGAATTCTGTTAACACATACTATTAAAAATCATAAATAGTTTTCTGTAAAAATATTTTTAATTAAATTTGTATTTTTTGTTATGTGTAAAAAACACATAAAGTATGCTTAAAACAAAAGTAAATTTTATGTACTATTACCTGGTAAATAATACTTGAATGATAGTATAAATCTATCAAAATAAAAATCACTAATTAATAAAAAATGAATTTACGAAAATTTACTCTTTCAACCCTAATGTTTTCATTAATTACAACATCAGCTATAGGAAATTTTACAGAATCAGCGAATGCAGCGAGAAAAGGTAAGACATATAATAAATCAAAGAATCTTCCTGCATTACAATTTGAAGCTATTTTTGAGAGAGATGATAATACAAAGATAAAAGATAATTTTTTAAACAATGATAACATCGGCATATTCGAAAATGCGATTACAGTTTTTGAAAGTAATTTTGATATTAAAAATGAACCGGGAAGATTAATAAATGGTTCACAAGTAGGTGGAGAGCTTGATACTTTAGGACTTTCGAGCAGCGGATTTAAAGCTAATCTTAGCGCTGTATTAAATAATGATGAAATTACTTATCAGATTTACTTCGGGGATGCTAATAATTATCAAAATCCAGAAAGTTTTTTACGGTTTACTCCAATAAAAGTATCTTCTGATTTGCGGTATGATTTTGTGAACGACATCAAATCTATATTAAATGATAGTATTCCCGGTATCTATGAAATAAATGAAGTGGATAAGACGTTTACAAAATCAGGTTCGGGTATACTTGGATTGGCTATTAACTCATCAATCAAGTTCCTGAGTGCAGATGAAAGTGACGATTTGAATGGAGGAACAGGATTTGGTAATGGTGCGGATGATTTAGAAATCAAACAAATTGGTTCTCAAACAAGCACTGAAGTACCAGAACCAACTATAGTGTTAGGTAGTCTATTTGTGTTAGGTGTTGGTAGTAGATTTTTACGGAAGCATGAGACAAAGACGTCAAATCTAAAGCCATAATATTTCTCTCTCCCAGTCATCCGATATTGGTTCTGTTTCCCAAACTAGTCCTTCTCCTGATTCTAAAACAACTTCCAGATACAACATTTCTACAGGACTTGTTGCTGTGTCCTGATTATTTTCAAATAGTTGTAAGTCTTCAGTTAATAATCGTAGTGTAAAACCCATATTTTGTGGTGACTTTATCAACCTTTTATATCATGTCCGGTTAAACGCTTGTAATTACGCTTGTCATTACGAACGCAGCGATAGCGGAGTGTTAGCGCAGCGTGTCCGACAGGACATAGTAATCGCAAAATCCTGCGATTGTTTTCTCCCGAGGGGAGACGCTGCGCTCCGTTCCGCTCGCAATGACATATCGTAACTGATTTAATGGACATGATATTACGGCTGAATTTATATAACAAACCTCAATCTGAACAAATATCTACTTCCCGACGCAAACGTAATTCATCCTTAATAATTTACTCAAAAGATAACTTTGCGTAACTTTTTAAATAGGAACTGTATTCAGGATTGAAGGTTTTGAGGATTTTTCTCAGGTGAGCGATCGCAATCTGAAAATAGTCGAGAAGGGAAGAATGGCTAGAAAAATTCAGATCATTAAGAGTGAAGTAATGATTGCTCGCGAAAAACGGGTTTGAAAGATTTTTCCAAAAATTTTCGCTTCAAGTGCATAAAGATTAAAAGTCATCGTAGAGAGTGACATCAGAGGAACTGACCTCATAAGTGCAACAGATAAATCAAATAAACAGGTATAAAAATATGAATAATAATTGGAAAAAAGTAGTTATTAAAACTGCAACCACAGGTGCATTTTTAGGATTAGCATTTTCAAGTGTACTTAGTCCTGTTTATGCAGGTTGGGGTATCAAAGACCTTGATGTATTTAATCGAAACTCTGGTATCCGGAAGACCGGAAGAGAATTAGACCAACGTAGACTAGATGAAACCGCATACAAATTTTATTTAGACAATGCTTGTCCATCTCCTATTAAGGTTCAAGTAAAGTATATTCCTCGTAATTCCTCTAAATGGAAAATTACTAATTATTCCTTAAAAGCTGGACAGCATGGTTATCTTTTCCCAACACGCAATGCTATTGTATATTTATCTGCGAGAAGCTCTAATCCATATTTGAAGAAAAGAATTTGGCCAAGAAGAAAGATTCATATGGGATCAAATTTTCTCAAGTATACCTACAGATTGACATGCAGCTAAACTTGAGTATTTGATTTTCCATATATTCTTATTTTGAATGTGAAGTACTTAGGGTTTGAATATATCTTTAAGTACTTCATTTTATAATTTTTGACAACAAATAACTTTGCTTTTTTATATAAAAAGCTGCGCTTCATTCAAGCCTGAATTTCTTGGTAGAGAAGCAATAGAAACTCTATACCTTCGCTGCAGGTAGACAGGTAGAACTCAGTCTCTATAGTGTCTCAGAGCATCTTATTCGTTTCAAAATAATTCTTAACTTAACCGTATTGATGCATAAAAATAGAAAGTTATCGTAGTAGCTAACAACAAATAAATTTATTAACTAAACAAGAGTTATGAAAAGATTACTAATCGCAGGATTGTTATTATCTACATTTTTTGTCGTGGGAAATGAAAAAGTAGAAGCTCACCGGAAGAAAGATAGATTTGGAATCCCTCTACCTCATATCCATAGACCTAAACCCAGACCATCTTGCGTAAGAAGCGCTACGAGAAAAACATATAAATTTACTATCCATAACGATACTCATAGACTTGCAGAGTTCAGCTTTTTCACATACAGGCGTAGGAAGTACTACATCGAACCCAGATCTAGTATTAAAATCACTATGAAGATGCCAAACACTAAATACAATAGATGTGGTCAAGCTGTGGGAACAGATGTTTTCCCAATGGTATACTTTAGAGTGTATCAGAACACTCTCCATAATCAACAGTGGACAACTAAAACTTCTTGGGAATCCCTATATATTGACAGGTACAAAACTTTCAGGTTTGGTCTAAGAAGAGGAAGATATAATATATATCCAACTGAATCAAGGTAAAGATTTGAATTGAAAGATGAGTAATTCAAATAATTATTCCTTTAATGCTCCTTCCCATTTCCAGAAAATCCCAATTAACTTTATCTGCAGCGATAATAATTACAAACTATGTAGCAAAAGTAGCCAAGTCAATATAATTTGCAGTAAATTTTATTCAAGCGATTTCGCGTTACTGAATTTACTAAGAGGATCACCATCTTAGGAGAAGCGACTGTGGGAAAGTTAGTAGTTTTAAAGTTAATAGAGGGAGATTTTGAACAAGGTTTTTACGCAATTTTACAGATAGGTGATGAAAATGCTCTCCCTGCGGTGGAAATTACGGCTAAACTTCCCCCCAACCCAACTATTCTCCGCGATTATTATCATTGGCAATCTATTTATCGTCATCTCCGTTTACCATCTCGCCCCATAGGTTTACCAAAGCAGGTTACTCAAGCCCCTAGTTTGGAAGAATGTCATCAAGCAGCCCAAAAGTTAAAAGTTAATTTTAATACTTGGCTAGCATCTGATTCATTTCGTCCCATCTGTGAGAAATGGTTGGAAAAACTCACACCTGGCGACACAATACGCGTAATTTTACAAACTAGAGATCTACGATTACAAAAATTTCCTTGGCATTTGTGGGATTTAATCGAACGCTATCCTAAAGCTGAAATAGCTCTGAGTGCGCCTAGTTACGAACGAGTAGAGCAAATGACAGCTACCAACGGGAAAGTAAAAATACTGGCAATATTGGGTAATAGCCAAGGAATTGATACTAAAGTAGACCGAATACTGTTGGAAAATTTACCTAATGCAGATATTACTTTTTTAGTTGAGCCGGAATCTAAAGACCTCACAGATAAATTATGGGAACAAGATTGGCAAATTTTCTTTTTCGCCGGACATAGCGCAACTCAAACCAATGAAACGGGAAAAATCTACATCAATCAAACTGAAAGTTTAACAATTAGTCAGTTAAAGTATGCTTTGAAAAAAGCTGTGGAAAGGGGATTACAATTAGCAATTTTCAACTCCTGCGATGGTTTGGGATTAGCGCGGGAGTTTGCAGATTTAAATATTCCCCAAATTGTCGTTATGCGCGAACCCGTCCCCGACCGAGTCGCACAGCAATTTTTAAAGTATTTTTTAGAAGCTTTTGCACGGGGAGATTCCTCATATTTAGCCGTCCGGGAAGCAAGGGAAAGATTACAAGCACTAGAAAATCAGTTCCCCTGTGCTACTTGGTTACCTGTAATCTGTCAAAATCCTGCTGAGTTACCCTTAACTTGGTCGCAACTATATTTCAGTTCAACCAGTAATCCAACTAATGTAGTTACACCTTCACAATCAGAGCAATTTATCCATACTCCAAGAATTGGAGTTTTAAATCGATTGGGCTTACCGTTTATATTGTTCGCAAGCTTATTAATGACTGGGTTATTAATGGGAAGCCGATATTTAGGATTACTGCAATCATTAGAAATCCAAGCCTTTGATTGGTTAATGCAAATGCGACCCCCAGAGAAACCAGACTCGCGTCTACTGATTGTAACTATTACCGAAGAAGATGTGCGATCGCAACAATCGGAAAAACCTCGAGGTTCATTATCAGATAAATTTCTTACCCAATTATTAGCGAAGTTAGAGCCACATCAACCTGCAGCTATTGGTTTAGATATATACCGGGATTATCCAACAGATAAAAAATATCCCCAACTAGTAAAATTAATGCAGAATCGGTTAGTTGCAGTTTGTAAGGTTAGCGAACCCCAAACAGGTAAATCTGGTGTTGCTCCACCTCCAGAAGTTTCCCAAGACCATTTAGGTTTTAGCGATATTCTTCTGGATAAAGATAATGTAGTGCGCCGCCATTATTTAGCCTTAACTCCTCCTCTCTCTTCTCCCTGTCAAGCTTCTTATGCTTTAAGCGTGCAACTAGCTTTGCGCTATCTATACAAGAAAGGAGTTAAGCTACAATTCACGTCGCAAGGTAAATGGAAACTAGGTCAATTAAAATTTAAACCTTTGGAAGCACATACTGGAGCATACCAAAGGATTGATGCTTTAGGACACCAAATTTTACTCAACTACCGCTTTTCTCCTTCCCCACAAGCGATCGCTCCCAAGATTACTTTAGGAGAACTGTTAGCAGGTAAACTCAATGCTGCAGCAGTAAAAGATAAAATAATTCTCATTGGTACCACCGCAGAGAGCTTTCGAGATTACTCTTTGACTCCTTATACGATTGAAGGAAAACAAAAAACTATACCGGGAGTTATTCTCCAAGCACAAATGGTCAGTCAACTGCTAAGTGCTGTTCTAGATGGACGACCCCTCCTATGGAGTTGGTCAATATGGTTTGAGGTGATTTGGATTTGGGGTTGGTCGATAGTTGGTATTTCACTTGCTTGGTATGTGCGACGACCAAGCTATTTGCTGTTAGCTGTAGGGATAGGATTTATTATTTTGTATGGAATTGCAATTATCTTGTTAAGTTTATTTGGTTGTTTGATTCCTCTTATTCCTGCTGCTTTAATTTTTGTCAGCACCAATGTTATTACAACAGTATATTTAGGTTCAAAAATCAAGCAGAAATAAATAGTTGGTAACAATAAATTGCAGTCTTCTCAATTTATCAAATTAATATGAGAATATTGAATATTAAGACTCATAAAAAGTTTTATCTATTGTAAGCACTTTATATTAAAAACTTCAAAGTTCTGTAAACAGAATAATTCATAAATATTTCTCTTTAAATAATTTTTTTAATTTAATTATGGTAAAAAATAGGCGAAAAATAATAAATTTATTTATTATAAATTTATCTGCTACCTTAATTGGATTATGTTTGGTAAATATTGTTTACTCCTCAGAAATTTTTGCTAATCCTACTAATTTTAGAAGTAACTCATTAAAATTTACACCACCACCGCCACCACCCGACCGCAGTGCAGCAGGGAATCGTGGAGGAGCTGCTAGTAGGGGATGTAATAATGGCGAACAACCTCTAATGGCTTTAGCTCCTGATTACCAACAAACAATTACATTTGATCGGGAAGAAATAATTCCTGTGACTAAAGTTTGGGGATTAACAACAGCTGAATACCCTACTTTCTGGTTTTTTGTTCCCTACGATCAATCGTCAATTGCAACAATAGAATTTGTAATTAAAGATGAATCTCAAACACCTAGTAAAACACTATATAGAAATTTTTTAAATAAACCAGAAACTCCAGGTGTTGTTAGCATTCCTATGAATAAAAGTATTCAAGCCTTGGAAATAAGTGAGAAAATGCATCACAAAATGTACCATTGGTTTCTCAAGGTTAGAGTTAAATGCGACCCCGAACAACCAGCCAAATTAGAAACAATTGACGGATGGATAGAACGTATAGAACTAAGCCCTAACCTGACAGAAAAACTCAAACAGGGAACTCTTTTGCAACAAATAGAACTGTATGCGGAAAACGGAATTTGGTATGATGCCTTAATGAATTTAGCAAAGCTTCGTCTTGCGAAACCACAAGACACTTCACTACAAGAAAAATGGACAAATTTACTTCTGTCTGAAGAACTTGAGAACTTAGCAGATAGACCTCTTTTAAACTGTTGTAAAGCTGATTGAGTCTTGCTTTTACAAAATAATCAAATTAACGACTTTCTTGAGATGTATTTGCTGTTGTTGAGCTTTGAGTTGAAGTACCAATTCCAAATCCAAATAATTTAGGCAAAATTAATCCCGAGTTAGCTTTATATTCCTCAAATTCAGGGTAACGGGAAAGTGATTTCTCTTTTTTAATCATATTTGGAATAAATCCTGCTGAAGCGAATAACCCCAAAACAACAAAAGGAAGCCAATGTTGAGCCAAGATTGCAAAGCTACTATAAGTCAGGATTTCTCCTAAATAGTTGGTATTGCGACAGCGAGCAAAAAATCCTTCCGTAATTAATCCAGGCTTATATTTGAGAGTATAGTACTTTTGTGCATCGCCACTGTAATGTAAAAAAACTCCAAATAAATTCATGATAATAGCTAAGGCTATTAATGGAGCAGGAGGTTGAGAACCGCTACTTATCAAAATAAATGGAGCAACCCAATATAAGCCCAAACCTACAAAAATAAATATTCCCATTGGTATGGAAGTTTCTTTATCCCATTGTTTATCTGGGAACATATTGTCTTTAATCAACCACATGATTCCATAACTACCATGCAAAGCCAAATATACCCAAGGTCCTATAGTAAAATTCTGGTACCACAACATTAGACCTAGAACAAAAAGAAAAGTTGTACCTTTATGTAGGTTGATTGAATGTTTAAATTTCATTTTCTGCGTGGGAGTTGCAAGAATTAAGTGAATTTAAGAAATTAGAAAAGTTCAAGGAATTGAGAACTAGGAATTTAGATCGCTATATCTGTGCAAAGGGTACATAGTTATTATTTGATTACTAATCTATTTTTAACTTAGCTTAATAATCATTTTTTTACTTTGTACTGCATTTTAGAGTTCTAATAGTTATATAGATAACTTCAATAAAACGATCTTTAATCCCCAATCCTCAATCTTCAATCGCTTAAAATAAATCCAAATCAGTAACAGCTCCCAAGCTACTAGAAGATACTAGTTTGGCATATTTTGCTAGTACTCCTGTATTGTAACGTGGCGATCGCGGTTTCCAATTTGCCCGACGACGTTCTAATTCTTCATCAGATATATTTAAATGCAATAAACGTGCAGTAGCATCAATTGTAATGGAATCCCCTTCTTCTACAAGGGCGATAGTACCGCCAACAGCTGCTTCCGGAGCAACGTGACCGACCACCAAACCGTAGGTACCACCAGAAAAACGTCCGTCAGTAATTAAACCAACCGAATCACCCAAACCAGCACCAATAATAGCTGAGGTTGGGGCTAACATTTCCCGCATTCCCGGACCACCTTTCGGTCCTTCATAACGGACGACAACTACATCACCGGCTTGAATTTTACCGGCTAAAATTGCATCTAAACAAGCTTCTTCCGATTCAAATACCCGCGCTGGACCAGTCATTTGTGGAGTTTTAACACCAGTAATTTTGGCAACACCACCTTCTTGTGCTAAGTTACCCTTCAAAATGGCGAGGTGTCCTTGCTTATACATAGGATTATCCCAAGGACGAATTACATCTTGATTACTTGATGGTTCTGCAGGTACATCTGCTAAAACTTCAGCCACCGTTTGACCAGTAATAGTTAAGCAGTCCCCATGTAATAGGTCATGTTCCAGTAATATTTTCATTACTTGGGGAATACCACCAGCTTTGTGTAGATCTGTAGCCACATATCTACCACTAGGCTTTAAATCACATAAAACTGGAACGCGGGTACGAATAGTTTCAAAATCATCCAGGGTAAGTTCTACACCAGCAGCACGAGCGATCGCTAAAAAGTGTAAGACCGCATTGGTAGAACCACCAATCGCCATAATTACCGAAATAGCATTTTCAATAGATTTACGAGTAATGATTTGGCGGGGTAAAATTTGTTTGCGAATGGCTTCCACTAAGAAAAATGCTGATTTTTCCGTGCTGTCAGCTTTTTCTGCATCTTCCGCAGCCATGGTAGAAGAATAGGGTAAACTCATTCCTAAGGCTTCAAAAGCAGAAGACATGGTATTTGCAGTGAACATTCCACCACAAGAACCAGCCCCAGGACAAGCCTTACGTTCGATTTCTAATAATTCTTTATCGTCAATTTTATCAGCTTTGTAAGCACCAACAGCCTCAAAAGCACTCACAACAGTCAGGTCACGTCCATCGTGATGTCCCGGTTTAATCGTCCCACCATAAACAAACACAGCCGGAATATTCATCCTTGCAATGGCAATCATTGCACCCGGCATATTTTTATCGCAACCACCGATAGCTATAACCCCATCCATACTTTGAGCGGTACAAGCTGTTTCAATGGAGTCAGCAATTACTTCCCGCGATACCAAGGAATACTTCATACCCTCAGTACCCATGGAAATACCATCGCTTACGGTAATGGTACCGAACATTTGGGGCATTCCCCCTGCTTCCCGAATCCCAGTTTCTGCTCTTTGGGCTAACTGGTTTATCCCCATATTACAAGGGGTGATGGTGCTAAAACTATTGGAAATTCCCACAATGGGTTTAGTAAAATCTCCATCACCAAAACCGGTCGCACGGAGCATGGCGCGATTTGGTGTTCTTTCTGGACCCTGTGTAATTGCTCGACTTCTCAAATTTTCTGACATTTGGATTCCTCTAGGGCTTCTCCTCTCTGAATACCCAGAGTATCAGAAAGTTGGTTGACAGTTGTCAGTTAACAGTTATCAGTTATCAGTTACTCGATCTAAATTAATCTTGTTTTTAATACTGGGGTCAATTCTTCTGGAATTCCTTCTAACGCGATCGCATTACATCCCATATCATAAGCATCTTTGTACGACCAACCAGCACCTAATGCATCGTAAAAACCAAGTGCAAATTTAACTGCAGCGTCATCACTTATTTCATCGCTCATCCCCACTACATAGTTAATATGTTGGGAAATTGCTTCTCCTTGGACTTCAGCATAGCAGGCATTTAATACGACACATTCTACACCGTGATCGCTAAATAATTTAAATAGTTTTGCTAAAGCATCGGTGGGAACTAACTGTGCTTCTCCCAGATTGTTTTCTAACATTAGTCCCTTTTCTCCACTACCATGTCCGCAAAAGTGAACAATTTGGGGATGAAAATCTAAAAGTGCGCGACGTAAATCATCGGGACGGACAGCCCATTTTTGTTCTAAGGTAAATTGTTCTCGTTTTTGTGACCTTCGTAAACCTTCATCGATTTCCCGCGCTTCCTTATCTAAGCGTAATCTTGCCTGATCTATTGGGCTGGATGCAAGGATTAATATTGTGCGCTTTGGGGTTGGGTTTTTGGTTCGGCTTGTGGGTTGATTTGTTGTGGCGGAATTATTGCTTTGAGTAATGTTTCCAACGGTTAGGTTTCCACCAACTTTGATATTACCACCGAAAATACTTTTCTGAGGATTGGAGAAGGGGTTTTGATTGGCTGAGCTTTTCATACATTGTGATAGCTTAAATTAAATTTTCCATTTGAAATTTTGTTATTCTCATTTTTATTAGACACACCAACACAGTAAACGATATTAGACTCTTCCGAAAATTTGCAACACGCTAGCCGTCTGGTTTTGGACAGTGTTAACTGTGAGCCAGAACTAACGTAATAATCAGA
>NZ_LMTZ01000104.1 GCF_001456025.1 Mastigocoleus testarum BC008 | reverse complement strand
CAGTGGCGGTTAGCGCAGCGTTACGTTAGTAATAGGCAAGAAGTTTTAGTTTTTATACCAGGTTTTTCCTTCTGCCCTCTGCCCTTGCACGCAGCAAGCTGAACGTACTTCTGCCTTCCGCCGAAGGCGGATAAAAACACTATGTCCAGTTTAAAAGCTATACAAAGGTGCTTTCCTCAGAGAACATAAATTTGATGCTCAAGTTGATGAAAAGCATTAATTTTTCTTACGATATCAACTTCATTAAGGGCATTTTTCAAAGTATTTTTCAGTGCTTTAAGGGATAAGTGACCATTAGTAGCTGTGCTTTAACTCTAATCTACAAACACATAATGTGTGACAAATATAGCTGTTTGCAAGACATTGAGTAAATAATCAGTGGAAAATAACGAGGGAGCAGTAACAAATCATTAATAAAAATTGGCAAATATCAAATAAAAATTGACAAATAACAAAGTTGATTCCCTGGATGATAAGCTAAAAATTGCAAAAAAAGAGTCATTTAGGGTGAAGTATTAAATGGTAGTTTCCTCAACTGTTCCTCATCTCCTGCGGGCTACTCGTGGTGAAGCTTTAGAACGTCCTCCCGTATGGATGATGCGACAGGCGGGACGATATATGAAAGCTTATCGACAATTAAGAGAAAAGTACCCTTCATTTCGCCAACGTTCGGAAATTCCGGAAGTAGCGATTGAAATTTCTTTGCAACCTTGGAAAGCTTTTCAGCCAGACGGGGTCATTATGTTTTCTGATATCGTCACCCCCTTACCTGGTTTGGGGATTGAAATGGATATTGCTGAAGGTAAAGGTCCAGTCATTACTTCGCCTATTCGTACCCAAGCCCAAGTGGATCAATTGTATCCTTTAGAGCCAGAAGAATCATTACCTTTTATCAAAACTATTTTACAGACTTTGCGTCAAGAAGTTGGCGATCAATCCACAGTTTTAGGTTTTGTTGGTGCTCCTTGGACTTTAGCTGCTTACTCTATTGAAGGTAAGGGCTCTAAGACCTATTCCACGATTAAAAGCATGGCGTTTTCTGAGCCTTCCATGCTGCATCAGTTCCTAGGAAAAATTGCCGATTCTATTGCTACTTACATTTGTTATCAAATTGATTGTGGCGCTCAAGTGGTACAAATGTTTGACTCTTGGGCTGGTCAATTAAGTCCTCAAGATTATGAAACTTTTGCTTTACCATATCAGCAACGGGTATTTAAGAAAGTAAAAGAAACCCATCCCGATACACCATTAATTTTGCTAGTGACCGGTAGCGGTGGTTTGCTAGAAAAAATGGCAAAATCAGGTGCTGACATTATTACCGTAGATTGGTCGGTAGATATGGCTGATGCTAGACGAAGATTGGGTACAAACTTGGGAGTTCAAGGAAATCTCGACCCCGGCGTACTTTATGGTTCTAAAGAATTTATTCGCGATCGCATTATCGATACGGTTCGCAAAGCTGGTAATCAAGGACATATCTTGAATTTGGGACATGGTGTTTTACCAGATACCCCAGAAGAAAATGTTGCTTATTTCTTTGAAACCGCTAAAAATTTGAGTGGAATACATTAATCTTTCCCTGAAATTCAGTTGTCACTCATTACTTTTTAAGTGTGACTGGTTCAAGGAAAATGAGATTCTTCTCAAATTGTAGTTGTTAGTTGTTGGAATAACCATACAAAATATTTCACAATAACTAACAACAAAAACAAAACAGTTTTTATGACTCAAAAAAGAATTTTGGTGACCGGTGCGAGTGGTTGTGTTGGTCACTACATTAGCGAAACATTAATTCAAGATACTAATCACGAACTATATCTACTTGTAAGAAATCCCCAAAAACTAAAAGTTGATACCCAAGCGCGTCCGGGGGTTACAGTTATTCAAGGCGATATGCAAAACATTGATGCTTTCGCCGATTTACTTCCAACTATTGATGTTGCTGTTTTGACTGCGACTGCATGGGGTGGAGAAGCTACTTATGATATCAATGTAACTAAAACTGTAAAGTTAATAGAACTGTTAGATCCAGAACGCTGCGAACAGGTAATTTATTTTTCTACAGCTAGCGTACTAGACTCCAAAAACCAAGCCCTCAAGGAAGCAGGAGAACTTGGTACAGATTACATTCGTTCTAAATATCAGTGTTTGGAGCAAATGAATCAAGTACCTGTGGCAGATAAAATAACCAAAGTATTTCCAACTTTTGTTTTGGGAGGCGATCGCAACAAACCATACTCCCACCTGACATCCGGTATTCCTGAAGTTACCAAATATATCGATCTAATTCGTTTTTTACAGGCTGACGGTAGCTTTCACTTCATCCATGGGAAAGATATAGCCACCGTTATCCGACATTTAATTGAAAATCCTCCGAAAGAAGGGGAACCTCGTTATTTAGTTTTGGGTCAACAGAGGTTAACTGCTAACCAAGCAGTAGAGGAATTATGCAGCTATTTCAATAAAAAGATTTGGTTCCGTATTCCTCTTTCCCTTCCCTTAGCCAACGTATTGATTGCTGTTTTCCGCATCCAAATGGCTGCTTGGGATAGATTTTGTATGAACTATCGACATTTTAGTTATGAAAAAGTTGTGAATCCAACTATTTTTGGCTTACCTAATTATTGTGCCACCATGGAGGATGTTTTAAAAATTAGTGGAGTAAAAAAACCGAATTAGATTTATTTTCTTGGGTCTCAATTATCTAGAATTAATTTTGTAGATATCAAGTTTTTTCAAGAATATATCTTCAGAAATATACATATATGTAGAGACATAAAATATTCATTGTTACCATATGTCTCTGCGTTATACTCCACCTATAAGACATATGAAGTGACCGGAAAATATTCTCTTGTCCGCAAATACGCACCCTGCAATAATTTTATTTGTGATTTATAACTATTTTTGTGACTTATAACTACTTTCTCAAAAATTATTATGTATGACCAATATATGAATTTCTATTATCTTTATTCAAAAAATATAGCACCAAAAAATATATTAAGTGCTAACATAAATCAAAGTTGGTAAATATTTGTAAGGTTCAAGATTTATCAGGATTACATCTGTAAGATTAAAATTTGTAAGATTAAAATTTGTAAGATTAAAATTCGTAAGATTAAAATTTACAATCTTATGAATTGCAATACTGAATGATTCCCATACTTCAACCCATTATATTTTTTTTGAAATAGATAATTTATATTTATTAAATATATATTTATTAAAAATAAAGACCTTAGAAGTAAAGAATCTTAAAAGCCAAATATTAAAACATAAAGTGTGAGGAGTTAAAGAATTCTGATGCGAATTTTATTAGTGTATCCTCTATTTCCAAAAACATTTTGGTCCTATGAAAAGATTCTAGATTTAGTTGACCGCAAAGTTTTACTACCACCCTTAGGTTTAGTAACAGTAGCTGCAATTTTGCCGCAGGAGTGGGAATTTAAGTTAGTAGATCGTAATATTCGTTCGGTAACAGAAGAAGAATGGGCTTGGGCAGATATAGTAATTTTATCTGCAATGATTGTGCAAAAGCAGGATTTACTTGATCAAATCAAAGAAGCCAAACGCCATGGTAAATTAGTTGCGGTTGGTGGACCTTATCCAACTTCTGTACCCCAAGAAGCTCAAAAAGTAGGAGCAGACTTTCTCATTCTCGATGAAGGAGAAATCACTCTACCAATGTTTATTCAAGCAGTCCAAGAAGGTAAAACATCGGGGGTTTTCCGCGCTACAGAGAAACCAGATGTGACTACCACACCCATACCCCGGTTTGATTTACTAGAATTTGACGCTTATGACATGATGTCGGTGCAGTTTTCTCGTGGTTGTCCCTTCCAGTGCGAATTCTGCGACATTATTGTCTTATATGGACGCAAACCCCGAACTAAAACCCCTGCACAACTCCTTGCAGAATTGGATCGTCTCTATGAATTGGGTTGGCGACGTGGTGTTTTTATGGTGGATGATAACTTTATTGGTAATAAACGCAACGTTAAGTTATTACTCAAAGAGTTAAAAGGATGGATGGCTGAACATCAATATCCTTTCCGCTTTGATACCGAAGCATCCGTTGACTTAGCGCAAGATCCAGAACTGATGGAATTAATGGTTGAATGTGGTTTCGCTGCTGTATTTTTAGGGATTGAAACACCAGACGAAGACAGTTTACAGTTAACTAAAAAATTTCAAAATACCCGTAGTTCTCTTACCGATGCGGTACAAACCATTATTAAATCTGGTCTGCGTCCCATGGCTGGATTTATCATTGGGTTTGATAATGAGAAAAGCGGAGCAGGCGATCGCATTGTTCGTTTCGCAGAACAAGCAGCAATTCCCTCCACAACCTTCGCCATGTTACAAGCACTTCCCAATACTGCACTTTGGCATCGTTTGAGCAAAGAGGGAAGACTACGCAGCGAGAAAGATGGTAATATCAATCAAACAACTTTAATGAATTTTATTCCTACTCGCCCCTTAGAAGATATTGGTAGGGAATACATTGAGGCATTTTGTAAGCTGTACGATCCAGTAAATTATTTAGACCGTACCTATCGTTGTTTTCTGATGATGGGCAAACCAAGCTGGAAAGCACCAGCCAAGATGCCAGAATGGAAAGTAGTGAAAGCATTTTTGATTATTCTTTGGCGACAAGGTATCAAGCGTCCAACTCGCTGGAAATTTTGGCATCATTTGTTCAGCATTCTCAAGCATAATCCAGGAGTTGCAGAACATTACCTTGCAACCTGCGCTCATAACGAGCATTTCTTAGAATATCGTCAAATAGTGCGCGAGGAAATAGAATCTCAACTAGCTGAATACTTGGCGCAAGGTGTGGAAAAACCATATGTTGCACCTGCGAAAGCTAAAGCAGTAGTTTAGTTCATTATTGGAGTCTACTCTACGACTCCTAACTCCTGACTCCTGACTTCTGATGATTTATGATGACTTCTGACTTCTGACTCCTGACCCCTGACTTCTGACTCCTGACCCCTGACCCCTGACTCCTGACTTCTGACTCCTGACTCCTGACTTCTGACTCCTGACTTCTGACTCCTGATCCCTGACTCCTGACCCCTGACCCCTGACTCCTGACTTCTGACTCCTGACTTCTGACTCCTGATCCCTGACTCCTGACCCCTGACTTCTGACTCCTGATCCCTGACTCCTGACCCCTGACTTATGACTCCTGACTCCTGACCCCTGACTCCTGACCCCTGACTCCTGATCCCTGACTCCTGACCCCTGACTTCTGACTCCTGACTCCTGACTCTCCTTAATTCTTCTTTACAAACCTCACCATAAGCATTACAGTTCTTTGCAAATTAGTTGGGTAAGTAGCCACCGCATGATAACTTTTTATAAAGTCGACTAAAGGAGAACTAATGGTAATGGAATCAAATTCTATCGTGAGCCAAGACGCAGAACGTGAAGATATCAGCGAATATGTTGCTCATTTGCAGCTTCATATGACTCTCCAAGCTCGTAATCTGGTTCCAAGCCTAAATCCTAAAAACCAAGACAGTCGTGAAGAGTTACTCCATCAAACGCAAGCTAATTTTGAAAAGTTAATCTCTCGACAAGTAATATAATCGAAGTATAAATATATTAATATATTCATTCAAATATTTTAAAATATTTTAAAATTTTCAGATTTTAGAGCAGATTTTGTTGTCTTACCTTTGCCGGTAATAATTAACAAATCTGCTTTTAGATTTTAGCGTTTAAGATTTAGCTATTTGAGATTGACAATTTGAACCTGAAAAATTATACTGGCGGGGCGGTAGCACCTTTTTTTGTTGATTATCGAGTAAAAACACTGTTTTCTGATTCAAACATTTTTATCCCAACAAAGTATTAGTAACAGTTTGTGGTAACCTATAATAAAAAGTTAAATGTTTATAACAATAGCCATAGCAAAAGTAAAAAATACTCATAGTAACAGTGAAAGATAGAGATTTGAAAAATTGAGTTCGAGAAAATAAGTTTGAAAAATTAAAAGTTTGAAAAATTAAGTTCGAAGCATTGAGTTGTAAAAGTTAAGCTTGAAAAGTGAACTCGAACACTTGAATTCACAGATTTTTGAAATCACAAAATTTTAAACTCACAAAAATTTGAACTCACAAAAATTTGAACTTGAAAACTTAAACTCGAAAATTTGAACTTTAAAATTTAAACCAGAAAATTTAAACCAGAAAATTAAAGAAATCAGGCTTTAGAGGTTTATATCTAAAAATTGAATAAAATGGGCGATAAAGCACGAAAATTTAGTTCTATGCTCGATCGCATGATTCCTTACTCTTAAGCAGAATTATTAAAATATCCACACTATAATGTAACGTGTTGGTGTGAGATTGTGTCACTAAAATCACTCTTTTGGGTCAGTGGTAACTAGCTCAAAGCCTTTAAAATTATAAGGGGAATATATTCCCAGCAACGGTAGTAAATTTAATGCTGAATAGCGGCTCGAATGAAAATGACTTCATTTCTACCTCGGAACCTCAGCGTTGTCATCCGTCCTCTGCAATACCGGGACTTGGATGGTATTGAACGCTTAACACAAGAGTCGTTTGCAGCTTCTTCGGAAAAAGAAGCTGAGATCGCTATGCAGCAGATGCATTGGTTGCGTCGCTGGTTTGGTTTTCTCAAATTTCTGAGTTGGTTCCCCAATCCTTTACAATACCGGTTTTGTGCTTACGTCGCAGAGCAGGGAAGAACCTTACTGGGAATAGTTCAAGTTTCGCCATTTAACAAAACTCGCAGCACATGGCGTGTTGACAAAGTAATGTTGAATCGTGCATTTGAAAAACAAGCAGTTGGTTCGCAGTTATTACGTCACTGCTTTGAATCAATCTTGGAAGCAAGAACTTGGATTTTAGAAGTAAATGTTAATGACAAACAAGCATTAGCTTTATATCGACAAAATGGTTTTCAACGTCTTGCTGAATTGACCTATTGGGAAATTTCTCCAGATTCTCTGGCTGAATTAGCTAAAAATGAGCCAGATTTGCCCAATTTGTTGCCAGTCAGTAATGCTGATGCTCAATTGTTATATCAATTAGATACCCAGTCAATGCCTCCTTTGGTCAGACAGGTATTTGACCGCCAAACTTGTGATTTTAAGACTAGTTTATTCAGCGCTTTAACAAATGCGATTGCGCAGTGGATCAACCGGAGTGAAGTGGTTAGTGGTTATGTTTTTGAACCGCAAAGAAAAGCCGCAATTGGTTATTTTCAACTGAAAATAGATCGCAAAGGTGAAGAAAGTAACGTCGCACATCTAATCGTTCATCCAGCTTACACTTGGCTATATCCAGAGTTGTTGTCCCAGTTAGCTCGAATCACCCAAGATTTTCCCCAACAACCTTTGCAACTATCAACTGCAGATTATTTGTCGGAGGGAGAAGAATATCTAGAACACATTGGAGCAAACCGAATCGAGCATACCTTAATTATGTCTCGTTCCGTATGGCATAAAGTGAGAGAATCCAAATTTGTATCTCTAGAAGGTATTCAATTACCGGAAGTTTTGCAGGGTTTACAACCAGCACGCAAACCAATACCGGGTGGGATGTCTTGGAAAGCTCATCAGCAAATTTCTACCCAAGGGAAGCGATCTCCTAAAACTTCTTCTTCAGAAAATATATCTTTACCTCAACATAAATGTAATTTAGAAATATCTAATAATAAGGAACCAATAGACAAATCCCAGGAGAAATCTGGTGGAAATTGATCCCCACAACCAACCAGAAAATCAATCGAATCGAGGAGAGATTTCTAAAGAAGAAATTTCTGAAGAAAAAAAATCTGAAGAACAAACTTATAGGAAAAAAAATAATTCAGAACAAGTAACTTTTTCCCACAAGCAAGGGTCAAACTCATTGGTTTTGGCTCTTGCTTTAGATGTTGGTCGAAAAAGAATCGGTGTCGCAGGATGCGATCGCACCGGTTTAATCGCAACTGGACTCACGACAATTGAGAGAACATCTTTCGAACGAGACGTAGAACAAATCCGTCAATTAGTTCAACAAAGACAAATTAATGTGTTAGTAGTTGGGCTACCATATTCCATGGATGGTTCCTTAGGATTTCAAGCTCGTCAAGTCAAGAAATTTGCTTACAGAGTAGGAAAAGCACTAGAATTACCGATTGAATATGTTGATGAACGATTAACTTCTTATCAAGCGGAACAATTAATAATTGCGGAAAAACGTTCTCCGTCCCGCAATAAAGGTTTAATTGACCGTAAAGCAGCATCTTTAATCTTACAACGATGGTTAGATGCTAGAGTAAAAACTTGATAATAAGCTATTTAAGTTAGTAACATATCAGCTAAGTTATCATTGCTTGGAAATGATATTCTGAATTTTGTCGACTAGCATTGAATCTGTATCGAAAATTATTTAGTTAGCATCATCGCTTATTGAATAGTTCAACGATTCTCAGAGACCGCTGGTTGTTTTATAATCTCACAACACGGCTATGTTTCCCCCTCCATTTCCAGAAGAAAATGAGAATAATAATCTGACAACAGTTACTTTGACAGATGACAAGAATCGGTCACTTGAGTGTTATGTCGAAAATTCTCTAAGTGTTGATGGTCAAGAGTATGTTTTACTTCTCCCCGTCGATTCTCCCGTAGAAATTTTTGCTTGGCAAGGTGAAGAGGAAGAAGAAGAACCTGTATTCATCGAAGATGACGCAATTCTTGAGGAAATATTTAACACCGCTCAAGCTGTACTATCTGAGTACGACTTAGTGTTAAAACATACTGCTTATGCTCTAACAGTTGCTGGTGAATTACCTCCATTTGAAGAATCAGAAATCACCATTTTAGAAATTGAAGATGAAGAAGCGGATTTAGAACCCGAGCAATTACAGCTTCTAGCTGGCTTCTATCATGAAGAGCAAGAGTATAGAATTTACACGCCAGTAGATCCGCTGTTGTTCTTCGCACGAGTATCAAAAAACGGTAAACCAGAATTACTTTCTCCGGAAGAATTTCGCCAAGTTCAACCTTATTTGGAAGAACATCTATTTGACGAAGTCGAATAATAAAAATTAAATGAGTGAATTCAATGATTAAAAATTGAAAATTAGAATGAAAATTTTAGTTTTCGGTTTTTAATTTTTTTAATGGTTAATTTTTTTTAAGTGATTAATTTTTTTTAGTGAATTTATGATTTTAAAGAAAAAAAATTGGTCGCGATTAGTATTGTTTGGATTACCGTTAACTTTGGTAATTTTTATTTTGCAAAGTTTTATTTGGTGGACAAGGGTTAGTTCCCCCGTTCGCTCTATAGGGAGTAATGCAGAACCACTGCAAATAAAAATTCTTCCTGGAACTGCGATCCAGCAAATAGGTAACAAACTTACAGAAGTGGGATTAATTCGTTCCCAGTTAGCATGGGATTTATGGGCGAAATATTTAAATTTTCAAGATCCCCAAGGTGGTTTTAAAGCGGGAACTTACAAAATATCCCCTTCATTATCCTTACCAGATATCGCCGCAAAAATTTGGCAAGGTGATGTTGTTCAATATTCCTTTACCATACCAGAAGGCTGGTCTCTGCAACAAATGGCGGTTTTTTTTGAAAAACAAGGTTTTTTTCCCGCTCAAGATTTTTTGCAAGCTGCAGCAAAAGTTGACCGTAAGAGGTATCCTTGGTTACCTGCAGATATTCCTTTCTTAGAAGGTTTTTTATATCCCGACTCTTATAACTTCGATCCCAATAGTATTACTCCCGAAGCTGCAGTTACAAAAATGTTGCAACGATTTGAGCAAGTTGCATTACCCGTATATCAAGAAGCAAGTAATAATACTTCTCTGAGCTTAAAAAATTGGGTAACTCTCGCTAGTATCGTTGAAAAAGAAGCAGTAGTTACAAAAGAAAGACGGTTAATTGCTGGTGTATTTACTTCCCGATTGCGGATCGGTATGCCTTTACAGAGCGATCCAACTGTAGAATATGGTTTAGGTATTCGCCAAACAGCAGATCGACCCCTTACCTTTGCCCAAGTAAGAACAGCATCTCCCTATAATACTTATATTAATGCTGGCTTTCCTCCTACACCAATCGCCTCACCTGGGTTAGCAAGTTTGAAAGCAACATTGGATCCCCAGAAAACTGATTATCTTTACTTCGTTGCTCGTTATGACGGTACCCACATATTCAGTCGTACCTTACCAGAACATCAAGCTGCTGTGAAGCAAATCCGCAAACAAAGACAAAAAAGGTAAATCTCTTTATCATCTTCCCTATTTATAAAGTGGTATCATTTCAGCCTATGAGCCTAATAAACGCGTAATATTCGTAGACTTGTTATTATTTTTAATTCCGGGTAATTAAACAGACACTAATTTAGTAATTAACAACTATTAATTACCGGATATCCCTGAAAATAAAAGAGTCCGAAGGATATTTATTTTCTAGTTTCGATTTTGAGTTTTGATAATGACTTGGAGTAATCTTTTACAGCCCGACTTAATTTTACAAAATTCGGTTTTAGAATTGACACCAGACACAATCCGGAAATATGGACTTAAAGGTCTGATATTAGACGTTGATGAAACCCTAGTACCGGTAAAAGCAGCTTCTGCTTCTGAAGAATTACAAGCATGGGTTGAAGAAATCCGTTCCTGTACATCTTTATGGTTAGTTAGTAACAATCTGAGTGAAAGTCGAATTGGTAGTATCGCCCGTTCTTTAGATTTACCCTACTATCTTGGAGCTGCAAAACCATCCCGTCGCAAACTTCGAGAAGCACTCAAGGGGATGAATTTACCCGCGCAAGAAGTAGGGATGGTCGGTGATCGCTTATTTACAGATGTAATTGGTGGTAACCGTTTGGGTATGTTCACTATTTTAGTCGAACCTATCGTTAATCCTGGTGTTGCGCTGCGCAGTCATCCGATTCGCAATTTTGAAGTCTGGATTTCGGAAAGCTTGGGAGCGACCATCACTGCAAAAAACACAAATGTACATAAAACTTGAGACTACTTGAAAAAAGTAAATCTAAAGAGATAATTAAGAAATCTGTCTTTGATACAAAAATCGGGGATCATAATAGTAATAAATACCGGGTCAGCCCAAATAAAGACCCAAAAATAACAATTTTTTATACATGTAAAGTGTCAGCCTTCAGCTTATAGAAGGACTGGCATTTTGCAGTATTTGATATTGGTGATTGGTAATTGGTGATTGGTAATTGGTGATCGTTTTTAGAAGTATTAAGTTTTATTTTGAGTTTTACTTGATAACATATTTTGATATTGGAAAGTCTCAATCTAAATATTGACTACATCCCACTAAAGTCTTTTCAAAATGGCGATCGCTTTTTCTAATCAATTTATTACCCATTACCCATTACCCATTACCCATTACTTATTACTCATTACTCATTACTTATTAACAATTACCCACCATCAAAGATATGATAAATCTTGAACTGGAGATGGGATAACCAAGCAAATCTTGGTAATGCATTTTGATTGATGTCACAAACAATAGTCGTCAAAATTGGAACTTCTAGTCTTACTCAACCTGAAACGGGTAAATTGTCGCTCTCTACAATAGCGACTCTTGTAGAAACTCTTTCACAGCTAAGACAGAAAGGTAACCGTGTAATTTTAGTTTCTTCTGGAGCTGTAGGGGTTGGTTGTGGATGCTTGGGTTTAACTGAAAGACCAAAAGCGATCGCTCTCAAGCAAGCAGTCGCAGCGGTGGGACAAGGTAAGTTAATGCGGGTTTATGACGATCTATTTACGACTCTACAGCAACCTATCGCTCAAGTTTTATTGACTCGTAGTGACTTAGTGCAGCGCAGTCGTTATCTTAACGTTTACAATACCTTCAAGGAACTTTTGGGATTAGGAGTAATTCCAATTGTTAACGAAAATGACACGGTCGCCATAGATGAATTAAAGTTTGGTGATAACGACACTTTGTCTGGTTTAGTTGCAAGTTTAGTAGAAGCTGATTGGTTATTTTTACTAACTGATGTGGATCGACTTTATTCTGCAGATCCGCGTTTTGTACCCGACGCTCGACCAATTTCTTTAGTGAGTGATATTAAAGAACTGACTAGATCGCAAGTAAAAACTGGTGCTCAGGGTTCCCAATGGGGTACTGGGGGAATGGTAACAAAAATTTCTGCAGCTCGTATTGCAACTGCTGCTGGAGTTCGTACGGTAATTACAGAAGGTAAATATCCAAGAAATATCGAAAAAATTTTGCAGGGGGAAAGTATTGGTACCCACTTTGAGCCTCGTCCAGAAACAACTTCGGCTCGAAAACGCTGGATTGCTTACGGTTTAGTTCCATCAGGGAAGTTATATTTAGATGCTGGTGCAGTCCGAGCAATTTCTACTGGAGGTAAGTCTTTACTAGCTGCTGGAATTGCTGAAGTTGAAGGTGAATTTGATACTCAAGAAGCGGTACTTTTATCTGATCGCGATGGTAATGAAATTGCCAGAGGATTAGTTAATTACAACAGTGTTGAGTTACAAAAAATTCAAGGTTTCCGTTCCGGTGATATTCGAGAAATTTTAGGTTATGAAGGTGCTGAAACGGTGATTCACCGAGATAACTTAGTGTTGATTTAAGATTGGAAATCAGTTCCCTCCACAACAATCAAATGTGAGTCTTGTATCCTTACTTTCAGACATGAGACAGTAGTAGACTTATGAGTTACATATTTTTTGCTTGGAAGCCTAGTAAAAATTACTTCGATTTTGTTCACTTTTCTGTAAATTAATACACCTAAATTCAGCATCTTTGTCATATGGATTAATGGATCGCATAACCATAATGGATAACTTGACACCTCACTTATTTCGACTATTATAGAAAAATAAGTTATTTCGATTATTCTAGAAATACATGGATGATTCTGCTAGCTATGCCGATGTCTTTGCTGCACTTGGCTCAGAAGCACGTTTAGACGTGATGCGATTACTATTTGCAGCCTACCCAGAGGGGATGAATGTGGGTGATCTAAAATCACGACTAAAAATCCCCAATTCAACACTCTCCCATCACCTGGAAAAGTTGCGAATAGAGGAACTCGTTACCGTACGGCGCGATCGCCAATTTATCTGGTATTACGCTAATGTGCAGATGTTTGAGGATTTGTTGACATTCCTCTATAACGGTTTCTCATCTAGCGAGCAGGTCTCCATTACAGAACAACAGACCAAGGAACGAAATACTAAAAAGATATCCACTCAGGAGGACATTATGTTTGAAGATTTTTTCGGTTCTGTGCAAACTTTTTTTGGCAAATTACGTCTTAAATTACCTGGATTTCAGCGGTTTACTGAAAAAGCAATTCAGTCTATTTCTTTCGCACAAGAGGAAACACGAAGTTTACAGCATAAGTGGGTGGGAACAGAGCAAATCCTGTTGGGTTTGTTGCGACAAGAAACAGGTCTTGTTGCTCGAGTTTTCTCTGAATCGGGTATTGAATTAGAACCAGTGAGAGAAGCGGTAGAGAGTATTATTGGTCATGGTTCGGGAAACCCTAACACAACTTGTTTCACCCCCAGAGCCAAAAAAATCTTTGATATTGCACTCAAGCAAGCTAAGCAATTAAAACATTCTTACATCGGGACAGAACATTTATTGTTGGGAATTCTGATTGAGGGGGAAGGAGTTGGTGTACGGGCTTTGAAAGAACTGGGATTCGACTGTAATGAACTGGAAGAACAACTACAAATTGCGATAGTTCAAAGTAGTGTTTGAGATTTATGTTTTAGATTAAAACTTGTTATGTTTTTGAAGTTTGATAATGGGTAAGAAATTCAAGTAAAGCTTATGCAAGTCTCAAAGGACTTAGTATTTAAAATCTGGTAAATCTTGCTGTAATTATGAGCGGATGAAAGCTAACTCATGACGAAGAATAATTAATTGGAGATTTGTATTTAAAGTTAAATTACTGAAAAGAGTACAAGATGTGAACCGACAAAAAATCGTGAATTTGTCCGTGAACTTCGATCGCATCCAGACCCATAGTTTTCCCTGGGGTCAAAACTCAATTTTTCCAACTGGGTGTGGCTTAGTTTAGATGACTGACGGATATTAAGCAGTTGCCATCAAGGTTAAAGCTTACATTGGTTTAAGAAATCTAGTTTTTCTTAAATCAGGCTTTCTCCTAAATCCAGTGACTGATATAATTCTGACTGCTTATTGCCAAATTCGAACAAGTATATTACTTTTTGGTTACTAAGAAATCTTAAAGTTAAGCAAATCTTTCCATCGTCAGTAGAATTGCAAGTTACCTAGTTGGGAATGCGTCACCAGAGGAATAAAATATGGGTCATGTAATTGCAACAGCCAATATGAAAGGTGGTGTGGGTAAAACAACCCTCAGCGTCAACATTGCGACTTGTCTCGCAAAAAATCATGGTAAACGGGTGTTGGTATTGGATTTAGATACTCAGATTAGCGCCACACTCAGTCTGATGTCACCTGTCGATTTTGCTAAACTGCGGAAACAAAGAAAAACATTCCGATATTTAATAGACGAAATTATTAATCCTGGGAGAAAACGCAAATATTCAATTGAAGATATTATTGAGTCTGGTGTTTGTAGGTTGGAATCACTAGATTTATTACCAGGAGATATTGATTTATATGATGAATTTGTAGTTTCAGAAATGCTGCACGAACAAGCAGTAACAATTGGTGAAAAGGATTTTGAAACTATTTGGAATCGTTTTGAAAGGGTTTTATTGGCTAAGGTTTTGGAACCGGTACGGGAAAAATATGATTTTATTATTTTAGATTGTGCTCCTGGTTATAATCTTTTAACTCGGAGCGCTTTAGCTACTAGTGATTTTTATATCTTACCAGCTAAGCCAGAACCCTTATCTGTGGTAGGTATTCAATTATTAGAAAGAAGAATTGCACGTTTAAAAGAAAGTCACGAACAGGAGACGAGTATCAACGTTGAAATGTTGGGTATTGTGTTTACTATGTCCAATGCAAACATTCTTAGCGGTAGATATTATAAACAAGTAATGAACCGCGTTCATCAAGATTTTGGGGAAGCAAAAGTTTTTCAGACCCAAATACCAACCGATGTAAATGTTGCAAAGGCTGTAGATAGTTTTGTTCCTGCTGTTTTAACTACACCTACTTCTTCTGGTTCTAAAGCATTTATTAAGTTGACCCATGAATTGTTAGATAAATTGTGAATTGGTAATGGGTAATTGGTTCGTAGTTGCGCTTTAGCGCTTTCATTTTAAAACCTTTCAGGGCTAAAGCCCAACTACAAACTTAATAAAATTAATACGGTCAGGGTTAAGTTAAAACTCTCCTGCTAACGCTGGAATACACCGCTCGCAAAGCAGGGGATGTTCTTTCGATTCACCAACTTTGGTGGAGTAGTTCCAACAACGATCGCATTTTTCACCATCTGCTTTGGCTACACCAATATCCCATTTATCTGAATGCAAGTTATATTGCAAGCTTTGGATTTTTTCTGCATCATCAACAATTTCCACTTGGGATGTGATGAACAGATAGCGCAATTCGTCTACACCATTACCTTGCTCGGGATTGAATGATTTTACCGATGCAAGTAATTTTTGGTTAGGGATGTAAAGCAAAACTTTGGCTTCAAGGGGAGCACCGATCATTTTTTCGGCTCTCGCTTGCTCCAATACTTTGTTGACATCGGTGCGTAACTCCCGAATTTGGTGCCATTTTTCGGCTAATTCTGGATTATGCCATTTATCTTCTAAATCTACCCAAGCCGATTCAAACACTGATTTGTAAGGTGTTTCGTAGGGGAGGAATTGCCAGATATCTTCTGCCATATGACATAATACTGGAGCCATTGCTTTAGCTAAATTCTCCAAAGCTATTTGCAATACGGTTTGACAACTGCGACGACGGAAAGCTTTAGACCCACTGATATATAACCGGTCTTTCGCTGCATCTAAATAAAAGTTAGATAAGTCCACCACGCAGAAGTTTTGAATGGTTTGGAAGAAGCGGGAAAATTGGAAGCTTTCGTAGGCTTCGGTAATTTCCTTAAACACTTCAGTCATACGGTGAAGCATGTAGCGATCGAGTTCCGGTAATTCCTCAAAAGCAACTGCGTCTTTGTTGGGGTCAAAATCATGCAAATTTCCTAACAAAAATCGCGCTGTATTGCGAATCTTGTTTCTGATGTCGGTGGTTTGCTTGAGGATATTTTTACCAAGTGGTTGGTCGGAAGTATAATCGACTGAGGAAACCCACAAGCGCAAAACATCAGCACCGTAAGCAGGTTCTTGCTTTTGGTTTTTTCCACCTTCAATGACTACTTTGGGATCGACAACATTCCCCAAAGATTTACTTTGTTTGCGTCCTTGTTCGTCCAGGGTAAAACCGTGAGTTAACACAGTTTTATAAGGCGCACAACCATTTACCGCCACACTAGTAAGCAAACTGGATTGGAACCAACCCCGATGTTGGTCGGAACCTTCCAAATAAATATCTGCAGGGTAACGCAACTCGGGACGTTGTTGTACTACTGAAGACCAAGAAGATCCAGAATCAAACCACACATCCATGGTATCCGTACCTTTGCGGTACTTTTTGCCATTATTCTGGAAACTTTCTGGTAATAGCTCCTCTACTGGAAGTTCCCACCAAGCATCGGAACCCTTCTCAGCAATAATTTTTTGCACGTGAGCAATGGTTTCTTCCGTTGATACTGCTTCCCCAGTTTCCTCATCATAAAATACGGGGATTGGTACCCCCCAAGAACGCTGACGGGAAATACACCAGTCGGAACGATCTGCAACCATTGGGGTGATGCGATTTTCACCCTGTGCGGGAATCCATTTCACCTCTTTGATTTCTTCTAAGGCGCGATCGCGAAAACCTTTTACGGATACAAACCACTGTTCCGTCGCACGGAAAATAGTTGGTTTTTTGGTACGCCAGTCATAGGGGTATTTGTGGAGGTATGGTTCGTGTTTTAATAAGGAACCCGCTGCAGTCAAGGCGTCAATGATCGCTTTGTTTCCTTCACTAACTTCACCTTTTGGTCCTACAACCTTTAAACCAGCAAACTGTCCGGCTTCCTCTGTAAATTTACCAGCATCATCAACAGGGGACACAATCGGTAAACCGTAACGCTGACCGACAATATAATCTTCTTGACCGTGACCAGGAGCGGTATGCACTAAGCCTGTACCGGACTCAGTTGTAATATAATCACCACCGATAATTACTGGACTTTCGCGTTCAAATAGGGGATGACGGTAAGTGCAATTTTCTAAATCTTTACCTTTGATTGTCGCTTTGACAGTTAATTTTGCGTCAAAAGTTTCAGCAAGCCGTTCTACTAAATCAGCAGCAACAATCAGGTACTTTGTAGAGACGGAAGATGTCACATCTTTGCTAAATTCAACCACCGCATAACTGAGGTCTGGATTGACTGCAACCCCCAAGTTACCGGGAATTGTCCAAGGTGTAGTTGTCCAAATTGCCACACCCAAATCTGGTAAAAACTCTGAAAGTACAGATTTCGCTGTATCCGCCAAACTTACAACCGGGAAAACAGCATAGATACTCGGTGAAGTATGACCCTCAGGATATTCCAACTCAGCTTCCGCCAAAGCAGTTCTCGAACTGGGGCTCCAATGAACGGGTTTTAAACCGCGATAGATGTAACCTTTTAACATCATTTCACCGAAAATCCCGATCTGCGCTGCTTCATATTCCGAAGTTAGGGTTAAATAAGGGTTATCCCAATTGCCCCAAACACCATACCGCTTAAAACTTTCCCGTTGTTCCTCAACTGTCTTCCAGGCAAATTCCTTTGCCTTCTGGCGTAACTTTAAAGGAGTCAAACTTTGCCGTTCTGCTGACTTAATATTTTGTAAAACTTTGAGTTCAATGGGTAAACCGTGGCAGTCCCAGCCCGGTATGTAGCAAACCTTACGTCCTTTTAATAACTGATAACGATTAATAATATCTTTGAGAATTTTATTTAAGGCATGACCAATATGCAGAGAACCATTGGCGTAGGGAGGTCCATCATGCAATATGAATAATTCGCCTGGGTTTTCTTGGGACAGGCGTTCGTAAATTTGATTTTCTTGCCAAAACTTCTGGATTTCGGGTTCGCGCTTGACGGCGTTTGCCCGCATATCGAACTTAGTAGAGGGTAAATTTACTGTATCTTTGTAACTTCCAGTTTCTGTCACGATTTCATGCCAAAAATTCTAAGGTAATATGCCCATCATTATCAATGAGACTGCCCAAGTCTTCAACCTGGGATTTTTTTTAAGTTTACAACTTTAGTTTGCAACTATAAGGGAAATTCTCCCGTTGACGATGGTACATATAAAAATACTCTTTAATGATAATGTAATTAACATTTGAATTATCGTACCGATAAGTAAAATTCTTTCTCTTCGAATAGTGCGCCGATACACCCAGGGAACATAGGGAGAAGCCCCATCGGGTCGTATCCACAAATCACAGATACACTACAAGACGCCCCACCAGGCTATCTCTACAAATCTGTGACTAAAGTTCAGATGTAGAGGTATTTACTTGTTTAGCAAATAATGGTAGTATTTATGTACTACTAAAAAGTAAAAATTTTTTATTTCTCAAAAATAAGTGCAGCAACACCAACAGCGCAGAGATGGGAAAAATTGAAAAAATTCATATTTGTAAAGGAGTTTTAGTGCATTATCTATCATATTTTGCTAAGACAACAAGATAAAAAATTAAACAGTATTTCCACTAAATTTTATAGGCATAGATAGCTTAATTTATATGCCTTGTAATAGCGTATTTTTGTGGTTTTGTAATTATTGTCGCGTAGGTAAAATAGAGTTTTCATAATAGCAAAATCAAAGTTTCAAATTCCAAAAGTTTCAAATTTTCAAATTTTAAGTTTTCAAGTTTTCAAATTTTTCAAAATAAAAAAATCTCAAAAAAATAAATGACTAACAGCAATATTGAAGTAGTCTTCAGTTTTGATACCACTGGAAGCATGTATCCCTGTTTGACTCAGGTCAGACGAAAAATAAAAGAAAGCGTTACCCGCTTAATGAATGAAATTGCTTTAATCAAAATCGGTATTATTGCTCATGGTGATTATTGCGATGAAAAATCAACTTATGTCACCAAAATATTTGACCTTTCCAGTGACGTTGATGCAATTTGTAATTTTGTCCAAAATGTAGAAGCAACAGGTGGTGGAGATGCGCCAGAATGTTACGAGTTAGTATTACATGAAGCTCAATCTTTATCTTGGTCAGATTCTGCATCTAAGTCTTTAGTTTTGATTGGGGATGATATACCCCATCCACCAGCACATAATCCCAAAAAATTAAATTGGCGCAAAGAAATCAAGAAGTTAGCCGAGCAGGAAATTATGGTGTATGGGGTACAAGCACTAAATCGTTCCCATGCGACACCTTTTTATCAAGAATTAGCCCAAGCATCTGGCGGATTTCATATTAATCTAGACCAATTTTCTTATATTACTGACTTATTCTTAGCTGTTTGCTATCAACAATCTTCCAACGACCAATTGCAAGCTTACGAACAAGAAATCATCAAACAAGGACGGATGAATCGGGGGTTAAATCAAATCTTTAACGCGATGATGGGACGTGAAGAAACATCTTATTACCAAGATGCTGATTTGCGCTCTGTTCCTCCAGGACGTTTCCAGATTCTAGATATTGACGAAAACATCCCAATCAAATCATTTGTTTTGGAAAATGGTTTAACTTTCAAAGTTGGAAGGGGTTTTTACGAATTTACCAAAAAGGAAACGATTCAAGGTCATAAAGAAATTATTTTGATGGAACGAAAAACCGGCGATTTATTTGAAGGAGAAGCAGCAAGGGATATTTTGGGAATTCCTGTTGGTGAAACAGTTCGTCTCAAACCGAGTAATTTGGAAAAATATACGGTTTTTGTTCAAAGCACTTCTGCAAATCGAAAATTGATTGGTGGTACGCGCTTTCTTTATGAAGTTGAAGATTGGAGTTAATAAAACCCTGTCTTAAACTTCCTTGAGGAAATATAACCGCTTCTAAAAGTAATAAGTAAAAAGTAATGAGTAAAAAGTAATGACTTAACTTCTCCCGAGGGAATTTAACCCCCTCCTAACCTCCCCCGAGGGAGGAATAAGGCTAACTTAGCGCTATAGTAAGAAACTTAGAGCAAAATAGTTAATTTTAATTATGCTATCGGCAATCGCTGACCATTACTTTTAGTTAATAATCTAAAAGCCAGATGTGAAGCCATTTTTACTGCTGACTTCTACTATAAAATCTGTGTTTGGTTCGGCGATTGCATGCGCAGAGCTTGCGCTTATCACTATATGCTGTTTTGACGAGTGGAGATAATTACGGTGGTATCAATTAAACCGGAAGTTCAACAAAGAATTGAAGAATTGCGCCAATTGTTGCAACAAGCTAGTTATGCTTACTATATTCTGGATGCTCCCACCATGGAAGATGCAGTTTATGATCGCTTGTATCGGGAATTGCAGGATTTAGAAGCTGAATATCCTCAATTGATATCATCCCATAGTCCCACTCAAAGGGTTGGTGAAAAACCCGCAACTCAGTTTAACTCGGTCAAGCATAATATTGCTTTGTACAGTTTGGAAAACGCATTTAATATTGATGAGTTAAAAACTTGGGAACAACGTTGGCGCAGACAGGTATCATCTGCAGATGAGGTAGAATCTCCAGATAAAGCAGAATATGTCTGCGAACTGAAAATAGATGGTTCGGCTTTAGCTTTAACCTATGAGAATGGGGTTTTAGTTAGAGGTGTAACTAGAGGTGATGGGGTCGCAGGAGAAGATATTACCCAAAATGTGCGCACAATTCGTTCTATTCCGTTGCGTTTAAATGTAAATGATGTATCATTACCGGAAAGAATAGAAATACGGGGGGAAGCATTTTTACCCTTAGATGTATTTAACCAAATTAACCAAGAACGGGAAAAAGCAGGAGAAAGTTTATTTGCAAATCCCCGTAACGCAGCAGCAGGTACCCTGAGACAATTAGATCCTAAAGTAGTAGATCGCAGGCGTTTAGATTTTTTTGCTTATACGTTACATCTTCCTGGAATGGATGATGCTAAAACACCAAATACTCAATGGGAAAGATTACAATTATTACATCGCATGGGTTTGAAGGTAAACCCCAATAAAAAACTATGTCAATCTATTGAGGAAGTAGCGCAATATTACGAGTATTGGGACACAGAACGGCTCAACTTACCTTATATGACCGATGGGGTAGTAGTAAAATTAAATTCCTTTGCACTTCAAGAACAATTAGGATTTACTCAGAAGTTTCCTCGATGGGCTGTAGCATTAAAATATGCAGCCGAAGAAGCACCCACCCGCGTGGAAAATATTCTAGTTAATGTGGGACGTACGGGAGCTTTAACACCCTTAGCTCAAATGCGTCCCGTACAATTAGCCGGAACAACGGTTTCTCGGGCTACTTTACATAATGCCGATCGCATCGCCCAATTAGATATCCGCATTGGCGATACCGTTGTAATTCGTAAAGCTGGAGAAATTATCCCGGAAGTATTACGGGTATTAAAAGAGCTCCGCCCCAATGATACTACACCCTTTGTTATGCCCAGTGATTGTCCAGTTTGCGGTCAACCCGTAGTCAGACAAAAGGAAGAAGCGGTAACCCGTTGCGTTAATACATCTTGTCCGGCGATTGTGAAAGGTTCAATCGAACATTGGGTAAGTCGCAATGCTTTGGATATTCGCGGGATGGGGGAAAAAGTCGTAGAGCAGTTGGTAGATAAAGGATTGGTTACTTCTGTCGCCGATTTGTATGATTTGACAATCGATAAATTATTAGAATTGGAGCGCATGGGGGAAAAATCCGCACAGAAATTAATTGATGCGATCGCGAAATCGAAAAATCAACCTTGGGCGCGAGTATTATATGGTTTGGGAATTCGTCATGTAGGTAGTGTTATTGCTGAAACTGTAACGAAAAAGTTTACTTCTGTGGAAAAATTATCACAGGCGAAAGTTACAGATATTGAAGGAATTTATGGGATTGGAATTGAAATTGCTGAATCCGTACATCAATGGTTTCAGGTCAGCGCCAATCAAACTTTAATTCAACGATTACAAACTGCTGGTTTACAATTTGTCGCTACAAATCCAAATACAGAAGATGTTAACACTAATCAAAAACTAGCAGGAAAAACTTTTGTAGTTACGGGTACATTACCCACCCTCAAGCGTAATGATGCTAAAGCTTTAATTAAAAAATATGGTGGTAAGGTTACTGATTCTATTAGTAATAAAACCGACTATTTAGTTGTGGGGGAAGATGCCGGTTCTAAGTTGAAAAAGGCGCAAAGTTTAGGGGTTACGCAGTTGAGTGAAGAGCAGTTGTTAGAGTTGTTGGAGGGGTGATCATCGCTTCCGATATGTATTTACCAAAATATAAAGTGCTCAAATTGACGCCAACGTACTGGTAGTCTTCGCGATCACTTATCGCATAAACCTTATCAAATCCTAAAGTCCAGGCTACTGTTGTCCATCACCTAAGAAATATATTTTCTTATTATTAAGATACAAAAAGCACTGGGTCGTCTCCCAAGAATTTAAGCCTTCATTCCCTGAGTAACAAAATTAACCAAACGCTTGATAGCAACTTCCACTTCCTGTGGGGAATTTTCTTGTACCAGTGCATTGGGTTTACCTACTTGAGTTAAAACGCGAACCAGTACTGCAATTGAAAGATCCAGTTTCCACTGTAATTCCGAGCGTGTTTGATCGGGAAGTGCTCGCTGAAGCATATCTAAAAAGCGTTGGTGATTCTCGCTAAATTCCTTTTCTGCAAGCTGCTGTACTGGAAATGGTTCCGTACGACAGCGTCCGATAAACTGAGCCCGAATTACTCCCATCTCTCCCATTTGTGAGATCGTTTGTAAGGGAGGAGCAATAAAAGCTTCCAGAAGATTTTCTACAGAAGTTGGCTTTTCCCCATTTTCGTAATTCTTCAATTGGCGTTGTTGAGCTTGAATAATCTGCTTCGCAACTCTTTGCACAACAGCACTAAAAAGTTTTTCCTTTGAACCAAAATGGTAATGAACAGCAGCAATATTAACTTCCGCTTCTCGGATCACGCCACGCAAAGTTGTTCCTGCAAAGCCTTTTTCGGCAAACAGTTTCTCAGCAACGTTGAGTATTTGTTCTTTAGTATCAGCGGTAGCTACATTCACCTTTACTTTAATCAAACGTTTGAATAAGAATTATTTGTGATTATAACCTATGGGTCAGTGTGTAGTATCTCGTTTTCAAAATAGATAAGAATCATTAGAGGTGAATAGGACTTTTCTCAATTAGTGAAACTTGCCAAAAATTCAAACATACGTTTTAATTGTATTAAGTGAGTAAGTTGATAATTGCTACTCAAGAGTCTTACTTGTAGTCAAAAGTTTGTGGTTTATTCTCTAGAAAAATATACTTCAAATTTCTCAAAATCCCCTGATTAATATCATATTTCACGCTTTTGATAAATGGTAATCTATATTCCATGAAGATTCATCAATCATTGTTGTTCTAGTTTTTGCAGTTCCCAAAATCATATCTTTTTTACTATTTTTTAAATCAAACGTTTGAATTGTATTGACTCGTAATTAAAAAGGAGATTCCTTATGTCACAAAAAACAGATGTTCTCGTTGTCGGTGCAGGTCCAGTAGGCTTAACCGTTGCGATCGAACTCGCTCGGCGTAATATTAATGTGCGAATTATCGAAAAACGAGACAAACCATCTACACGCAGTAAAGCGCTAGTGGTACATGCTCGCACCCTAGAATTTTTCGATATCTTGGGTATTGCAGGAGAATTAATTCAACGCGGTTACACATCTCCCGGAATTGACTTTAGCGCTAATGCACAAAACCCACTCCGAGCGAATATGTACGGACTTGATACTCGCTTTCCTTACATCTTAATTTTGCCTCAAGCCGAAACCGAAGCAATTTTAGAGCACCGTCTCAATCAACTTGGTGTAGAAGTAGAACGCAGCAACAGCCTGACTCATTTTCAAGAAACTGAAATAGGAGTCTGTGCAAGTGTCGAAAATGAGGATAGCGCTCAAATTGAGATTGAAGCTAAATATCTAGTAGGTGCAGACGGTTCGCGCAGTACGGTAAGAGAAGGTCTTGGTTTACCCTTTGAAGGCTCTCCCTACTCTTGGACTGCCTTTTTAGGCGATATTCATATGGAAGGACATCACGCAGAAGGTGGAACCGAACAGCATTCCAACGATAGAGGTTTAGCCTTCATTGTACCCTTTGACGATGGCTCCCATCGTATTGTTACTATTGACCGTAAATATCAAAACCAGCCCAAGAAGCGCGAACTTGACCTTGAAGAGCTCCAAGAATCTATCAGTGCGATCTTAGAAAAACCAGTTTCTTTAAGTCAAGCAAAATGGTTATCGCGGTGGGGTTCCGAATTACGTCTAGCTCCTAAATATCAACTTGGAAGAGTATTTATTGCTGGTGATGCAGCCCACACCCACAGTCCTGCTGGCGGTCAAGGGATGAATACTGGTATCCAAGATGCTTTTAATCTCGGTTGGAAATTAGCTCTTGCTGTCAAAGCTGAATCACCCCAAACTCTCCTCAATACATACAATGCAGAACGTCATAAAATTGGCGCTAGCATTTTGCGCGTGAGTGACTTTTTATTACGTAGTTTACTCTTACGCCAAAGAATTCTACGACAAATGCGAGAATTACTATTTCGTATTTTTATCCCTTTACCATTCGTGCAGCGAAAACTTGCTCAAAATTTATCGGGGTTGGGGGTTAGTTACGATACCGGAAAAGGTCAACTTGCAGGAAAGCGCATACCAGACATGGAGTTGATGAGCGCTAACCATGAAACAATAAGACTGTACGAACTCCTACGTTTCCCTGGCTACACTTTGCTTTTATTTATCAATCCAAATCAAGCACAGTCTGGACGCAAACAGATAGACCAAATTCTCAACAGCAGTGATGAGATGTTGAAGGCGCACGCGATCTTAAATAATGGTTTACCACAATTCCATGAATTTAAAGCTAATACTAACACCCTAGTTGATTATCGCGGCGATTTTGAAACAAAGCTTGGTGCAAAAACAGGTCGGATTATTTTAGTACGTCCGGATGGTTATGTTGCATTTGATATGGACACTCTTGATGCAAATATTTTTGAGGAGCAACTGCAAAGATGGAAGATTGTAAGGTAACCTTCCCTAATTACAATAGCAAGTTGATATCTGACTGCTAATCAAGCAGCAAATAGTCAATAATTCCAGACTTTCAACACCTCCGAGGAAAAATCGAGAAATTAATTGATGCGATCGCAAAATCGAAAAATCAATCTCGGGCGATTACTGATTCGGTTAGTAAGAAAACCGATTATTTAGTTGTGGGGGAAGACACCGATTCGAAGTTAAAAAAAAGATAATACATCTGCAAGTAGCTAAAGTTACTCAGACAGATGCTTTAAGTATTTTTAAAATAGAAAAGCAGATTGAGGAAGCACAAGCTGAATGTGATCGCATCTTAAAGGACTGGATGAATGCGATCGCGGCAGATATAGAATTTGATGCATTACCGCTGATAGAAGCAATTATTAATGATATAGAAGATGAATTAGTTCAGTAAATTTTAGACAATAGTGACTATGGGATTCCGGAATTAGCAAATGTCAGGAATTTGTTACTTGTGTGAATGCAATTGGTATGAAGAAAAGGACAGATGGCTGAAATACTAGATCAAAATCAATGACCGAAACATTTGCTGAAGCATTAAATGATTTTCAGCCCTTGATGATTTATGCCCTAAACTAAAGTTTAAAATAATGAACTAACTTTTATTGGTAATTTTGAAAAATTCTTGATGAAGTCTTTTGGGAACTAAAAATATCATCTTGGGAAGAACATCTTTGGGATATCCTGTAATTTGAATAAACTTTGGTTTTAAATGATATTTTGATTTATCTTTCGGTTTTACAAAAGCAAAAATTAAATAATTAAGCTGTTTTGCATATTCAAGCAAACGATTATCAGGAAAAGCCTCAGATAAAATTAAAGGCTGTTCTCTCTCAATTAAATTTTTTCCACCTAACAATACTTCAATATCAGCACCCTCTACATCTGTTTTGATTGCAGTCACTCTTAAATCAGGATGTTGATTGGCAAAACCATCCAAAGTATTAACTTTAACATTGATACAATCTCCAGGAACTGCTTTTGATTTTGTATTTAATCTACTTAATTCAGGTAACCTCGTAATATCAAACTGCATTTCACCAGCTTCTGAATAAACAGCTTCTTGAATCACCGTGATATTATCAACTTTTCTGGCATTTTCTTTTAAAGCGTTAAGACTTCTGGGGTCTGGTTCAAAAGCATAAACTTTATGACAATAAGGAGAAAGCAGTAAAGAGTAATAACCAATATTTGCACCAATATCTAAAAAACTTTTCTGCTTATCAAGATATCTAATAAAATATTCTTCACTTCCCCAATCAACATAACCATTTTTTACAAATAACTCGGTTCCAAACCTACTAGTACGAGGAAGGTTAATTGAAATTTCTTTATTTAATTGAATAATATTATCTTGTTGGAGAATACGTTTATAAAATTGTCTAATAAAGTATCTATAAAAAAATTTAGTATAACCAACTTCAGAAGCAAGACTCCAATTTATCAAAGATAGATTATTCATTGATTTGGATGATAAGACTTAAACTTATTTTTTATAACCATCTATCAACATAACAAGTTTAATGTCTTGTAAATAACCGTAAAAACCCCCAATGACTAAGAATATTTACAATAGAAGCAACTGCGGTTCATAATACAGTCATACACTTTTAATTTCTTAGTACAGTGAATTTTATAGCGTTACGTAATTAGGTTGAGAAATTAGTTTTAGATGCAGCAAAGCTGTAAGCGCGTTCTAACACGTAGTGCGTCCAAACGCGCCTAGTGGAAGCGAAACGTAGCAGTTCCCCTAAAGTCGTAGACGTGCTAAAGCCTATGAGTAATAAACTTTTAACTTTTGAATTTTGTTAGCATAGCGTGTTTACCCGCACTTATCAGTGAATGTTCTCAAAGAGCGCGCAACCCGTAGGTTATATTTTTACCTTTCATATTTTGACTTTTTAATTGCGTGTAGCGCCATATGTCTCGCTTTCCCAACTATAGTTAGCAATTTTGCCCAAAAATAGTATGGTTCCTAAAGCATTAATAGTAAAAACCATTCCATCGTTGAATAAATCTACCAAACCTGTAATAGATGGCTTATTTAATCTTATGTTTGAATTATGAGTGAGATTAATTTCTTTCTCTAAGGAATGTTCTATGTCTTGATTATGAAGTGATTTATCTTTAGAGTCTTTTTCTGTAGTTTCAGATTCTGAAAGCGGAAATGAAGGCAAAACTTGATTATCCTCAATGGCTTTATTCACTATTTCTTTTATCTGACTTGAATCAATTAACACATCTTCAAGTGAATTCGATAAATTTAATCCCTTAGCAATAGTAATTTCCTCACAATTATCTATTTGAGACTTAACTTCTTGGGGAAAAAATTGAAGATATTCTGTAGATAAACTCTGTGATAAGTCCAGCTCAATTTCTATTGGAACTCTCAACATCAAATTAACCAAAATTTTTTTGGTTCCTGAGTTGGATTTTACATCAGGTAAAGTAGACATAACTTTAGGTCACTATTATTAGTATAGTTACTGTAGGACGATACTTCCATAATGAAGTTAGTTGTCAAGGAAGTAATCACTTAAAGACTAGTTATAATACTTCCTTGAATAACAGTTATTCATCGAAAACTAGCAACAAATAGTTCTAAATATAATCATGATTTGGTGATTATACTTAATATCTATTACTGTTTTCTCTACTACTATTTTCAGTAACTGCGATAAGCCCGTTCACCGCAGGTGCGTCTCAGGGCATGGTCAGAGGCATCGCGATTAATACTTGTAAGTGTCAATGGGCTTACAAATTGGTTTCTTACTCTTAATTTCTGGTTCTAGTAAGACATCAGGCTCCAAGAAAATAGGTAATTTCTCGTGAGCAGGATTCACTGGAACAACAGATACTTCCGGACAAACTGTCACAGGTATGTTTAACTTGATGGGAACAGTAAATTCGCAAGTTTTTTGATAATATTCTTTGGTATGCTCGGACATAATCAATTATCCTCTGATGATTTAGATATTTGGTTGAGTTTTATTTTAAATTTGTTTGCTTGGTGTGATTAGCAGATATCACTAAGCTTGATATGGCTGTTTATCATAGCCATTTAAAGCTTGACAAACTGGTTTCTTACTACTAACTTCTGGCTCTAGCAAAATATCAGGTTCTAAATAGATGGGTAGTTTTTGTTGAGTAGAATTAGCTGGAGTAACTGATACTTGTGGATGAACAGTAACAGGTATATTTAACTTGATAGGAAAAGTAAATTCACAAGCTTTTTCGTAGCTTTCGGTAATTTTCTCAGACATAATTAACTATCCTTTTATTTTTTTATGATGTTTGATGTAGTTGATTTTTTGCTACCAATTAAAGATAAATTGGTTAATGAAGTGAATATTTTAGTAACCACCTAAAGCTTGACAAACTGGTTTTTTACTTTTAACTTCTGGTTCTAGCAAAATATCAGGTTCAAAAGATATGGGTAACTTCTCTTGAACTGCATTAGCTGGGGTAACAGATACTTGCGGATGAACTGTAACAGGTATATTTAATTTGATTGGGAAAGTAAATTCACAATCTGTTTCATAGTGTTCGACAATTTTCTCAGACATGATTCAATATCCTTTATTAGTGTTATAAAGTAAAAAAAAAGTAAAATTTATTTTGTTTCTCATATTTAATCTAATAGGCAATATAATATTAATTGCCCGCGACTAGATATAATTTCAAAGCAATGAATTCTTTGAAAAGATAACAGAAATTACTTTTTTTCTTTCTAAATTAGAATAGGTGCTGCCAAATTAACTTATGCACATTAAGAATATAATTAAACTATACCTTTGAGTATTTAAAAGTAATTGCTCAAAAAAACAGATTAAACTCAAAAAAAAACATATCTAATACAGTTAAATTGATTCTTTTGTCTCAATATGCTTATATTTGAAGTCTTTTCTCCTTCAATCCTTCTCAAAAATAAAAAATTTATCCTAACTTCGAAGTAAGTTTCCGGTATTATTATCCCAGAGCAAAATGATATCATGTCCGGTAAAATGCTTGTAATAAGGTTAGTAGTAGCGCTTTAGCGCGATAGACAAATATTGGCGCTAAAGCGCTACTACAAACATATTTTTTCATAAGTAATTAAGCGGACATCATATGATTTGTGCGTAGCACCGTACCAATTCTCACCAAAAAATAAAAAACCCCACAATGGGGGTTAAAAAATCGAAATATTAAAAATTGATTTTGAGCCGAGATTAAAATTATCCACAGCTAAAGTATGTAAAGCAAACCAAAAAGAATAATCCAAATTACGTCTACAAAGTGCCAGTAAATCTCTGCCGCCTCAATACCAAAGTGAGATTCGCTGCTGTAGTGACCAGCTTTGAGAGAACGTAAAAATACAGCCAAAATTGCACATACGCCAATGAAAACGTGCAGTCCGTGGAAACCTGTTAACACATAAAATGCACTAGCATACAAGTTTGTGGTTAAACCAAATTCCAAATGGTAATACTCATACGCCTGTCCGCAGAGAAAAACGATTCCCATCAATGCAGTAATGGCAAACCAAATTCTCATCCCTGTGACATTATTTTTCTTAATCGCAGTGTCTGCGTTATGGATGACAAAACTGGAAGCAATTAGAATCGCGGTGTTTACTCCGGGTAGCAGCAGTTCTCTTTCTGGAGTTCCAGGGGGTGGCCAAACCGGTAACTCAGAACGGAAAATTAGATACGCTGCAAACATACCCATAAAAATCATTCCCTCGGCAATGAGGAAAACAAATAAACCAGTTATACGGTGGTCTGGATGTTCGGCATGATGTCCTGCACTTGCCACATGGTGATGATTGAGTTCCGTTTTTGCCGGATCTACTGTTTGAGTTTGCATAAATATTAGAATTCGATACTTGTACTACTGCTAATGAGCTTCGCGAGCAAAAATTAAGGTTAAATATCCCAAATCTTCACCCCCACATGTTCAATTTATCTTTTCAAGATCTAGCTCCTTCATAGAAGCGAGTATACTGCTATATTGTCATTAACATTCTGGTTCTAGCAGGCGAAGTAACGCAATTAATTGGGGTTATTCCCAGGCAACTAAAACCTGGGAATATTTAAATTTCTATCATCAGGAGAGCAAAAGTAAAAACATACCTCTTGTTTTCAGAAAAGATTTGATCTAATTACTTTCCCTTATTAGACTCGGCATTTTTTCCTTCCTGCTCGGCTCGCAAAATTGAGTTGGGACCTGCTGCTAAGACTGGTTCTTTTTCATCGGAAAGGGGTACATCAACCTCATCAATACTATATCCCATACCGTATTCGTAGGGCCCACAAATAAGTACTGGAGTAGTCTCGAAGTTTTCAATAATTGGTGGAGAGGTTGTTTTCCATTCCAGAGTTAGTGCTTGCCATGGATTATTACCAGCTTTTGGTCCATACATCCAACTCCAAATTACGTTGATGATGAATGGAAGAGTGGAAATTGCCAGTAAGTAAGAACCGTAAGTACAAATTTGGTTGAGGTCAGTAAATTGGGGGTCGTATTGAGCAATACGACGATTCATACCCATCATTCCCAATTTGTGCATGGGTAAGAAGGTCATGTTCATACCGACAAATGTCAGAGCAAAGTGAACTCTACCCCAAAATTCATTAATCATCCGTCCGGTAATTTTAGGGAACCAATGGTAGTAACCAGAGAAGATCCCGAAAACTGCACCACCGAAGAGAACGTAGTGCAAGTGGGCGACAATAAAATATGTATCGTGGACGTGAACGTCAAATGGTACAGAAGCCAGCATTACGCCACTAATTCCACCAATCACAAAGGTGCTTAAAAAGCCCATTGAAAAAAGCATGGCACTGTTGAGACGAATCTTTCCACCCCACATTGTTGCCAACCAACTAAATATCTTGATCCCCGTGGGTACGGCAATAATCATGGTGGTGATCATGAAGAACATCCGCAACCAACCAGGAACACCACTAGTAAACATATGGTGTGCCCAAACAATTAGACCCAAAAAGCTAATTGCTAAGGAAGAGTAAGCGATCGCTCGGTAACCAAAAATTGGTTTGCGGGAGTGGACGGGAATTACCTCGGAGATAATGCCAAAAAAGGGCAAGATCATAATGTAAACCGCTGGGTGGGAGTAGAACCAAAACATATGTTGGTAAACTACGGGATCGCCACCGCCAGTAGGATTGAAAAATGCCGTTCCAGCAATCAAGTCAAAGGAAAGCAGAATTAAAGCACCTGCAAGTACTGGAGTAGAAATCAATGCTAAAGCTGAAGTAGCTAACATCGCCCAGCAGAACAAAGGCATTTGATTGAAACCCATACCAGGGGTTCGCATTTTGAATGTGGTAACTAAAAAGTTAATCGCACCCAAAATTGACGACGTACCCAAGAGCAAGACACTTATAATCCAGATGGCTTCACCAACCTGACCCGTAACCAAGCTCAGGGGTGGGTAAGATGTCCAACCCGCATCGGGTGCATCACCAACAATCAAACTACTAATTAGTAATAGTCCTGCGGGAGGAACAATCCAGAAAGCAAGAGCATTCAAACGGGGGAATGCCATATCTTCTGCCCCAATCATTAGGGGAATTAGATAATTAGCAAATCCTGCACCTGCTGGTACAATCCACAAAAAAATCATAATTGTGGCATGCAGGGTAAACAAACCATTGTAGGTTTCTGGACTTACAAAATCTGATGCTGGAGTTCTTAACTCCGTACGGACTAAATCAGCAAATACACCACCCAAGCAGTAAAACATGAAGGTGGTAACCAAATATTGAATGCCAATTACTTTATGGTCGGTGTTGAAGGTAAAGTATTCCCACCATTTTCGTTGACGGTGTTCAGTCACTGGGACTGATGGTACTTCCGGTTTAATCTGTGCTTTGGTCATAAATAATTCTGAGTTAAGTCAGTTATTGGTTTTTGCTTGTTGGTTATATTTTTCGTAGGGCTTTCCACCAACGACTAACTGGCTTCCTTAATGATGGTGATGAGCAGCGTGCATATCATTGGGGATTATTTCCGATGAAATTCCCATTGGTTCGGTATAGGAAGCAAGTGCAACTGCTTGCTCCATTTGTTGAGCGCTAGCAATTTGTTGCTGTTTCATCCAGCTATCAAAATCTTCCTGGGTGTGAACTATAACTTGGGTTCTCATTGCGCCGTGGTAGGGACCGCAAAGTTCAGCACAAACTACAGGATAATTACCTAATTTGTTGGGGGTAAAACTTAATTCAGTCTGGCGACCGGGAATTAAATCTTGTTTTAAGCGAAATTCAGGTACCCAGAAAGCATGAATTACATCATTAGCATTCATATTTACCTTTACTTGTCGACCCTCAGGAACGTGAAGCTCCCCTGAGACAACCCCAGTATCTGGGTAGGTAAAAATGAAAGCATATTGCAAACCTGTAACGTTAACAACTATTTCTGAGTTGTCGTTTACTTTTACACTCGCAGGTAATGCCTCACTATCTGCAGGATTATCTCCATCTGACTGGGGATCGGATGCTAATAGTGGTTGTCCATCGCTTAAAGTGGCAGCGACAGCAGTTCCCGGCGCGCTTCTAGTTTCTGTCGCCACTGGGTTTGTATTTTCTTTGCTGGGACCCAATCCTCCGATTTGCTGATAGACATCAAAGCTGTAAACTGATATACCAAGTACAATAACAGCAGGAATAGCAGTCCAAAGTATCTCTAAGGGTACGTTACCATGTACTGGCGGACCATCCTCATTATCGCCAGCACGGCGACGATAGCGAATAGCGCAGTAAATTATTACACCTTCCACAATTAAGAATATGCCTGTGGATACGGTCATCATGGAATTAAACAGACCATCCACTAAATCGGCTTCGTCAGAGGCTGCTGAAGGTAGCAATCCGTGGTTTTGACCATACCACAGACTTGCTAAGGTCAGAACAATGCCTATGAGTAATGTCCAGATCGAATTTGGAATTTTCACGGTTGATAAAATTAACGACTTTACTGTCTTAGATAAAACGACCCATCTACTAAGGTAATCCAGCCTATCGGATATATAGACATTGAGTCTGAAATCTTTATTAATTTTTTCGGTCGTTTCTCTTATTTAATGATTCTGTACAACTCTGAAAAAATAGATAAATCGACCGAAATAGCAAAGAATTCTTATATGCCTCTTTTATCCATCAAGGATTGTTTACCATCTGCAGGGAATATTCAAGTAATTAATACCATAAAGATGATATTTTTTTTAGTTTGAAGATCTAATATTTTGGTAATTCAACTGCCCATTATTTGCAGTTGGGACTTCAGTCTTCAAAATCTTTGTTAAGAACACCACAAAGTACGAGCCTTGAGATTGAGAACATATTTTGATACGGTGCGGTGCGAATACGGAATTAAAAACTAAGAACCTAGGAACCAAGAAAATACTAACTAAGAAACTGAGGACATAGTATAACCTTGTATTTATGACTCGTGAGAGTTCTAGGACTGAAGCAAATTTATGCAAATTAATTTCGATACCAAACCAAACTTATATTTATCTACACAATATCGGCAAGCTAATTATTAAGGATCTTATAGGACAAGATCTGAATATCGGAGCATGCACAAGCCCCTATTATAGCTTTGAAGTCTACATCACAGTTTTGTTAATTTCTCAATTACTAGAATAACTTACGAATGCTTCGGTTAGATATAAACCTGAGGTTATCACCTAAACCTCTGCAATTAAACTGTTCTGATAAATATTCTGCAATGTTTGTCAATACCTCAATACTTTGTTAGGGATTTAATTCTTTAATGATTTAATTTTTCAGTACTTAATTATTCAGTACTTAATTATTCTAAATTTTATAGTCAAATACTGCATTAACTATAAAACATGTTTATGACTACTAACCTTCTATAGGGAAATTATCATCGCCTGTATTTCCTCCTACTCGAAAATAATTTTTTGCTGTGGCTGCGATTACTTTATTCTAAGTGCCTTTTAAAGTAAAGCAAATTTGGGATTAACCATTGGAAAATGAAGAAATAGGACCGGTTATAGATATAAAACACTATGTTCTACTAACATTGCGTTTTATTACTTGAGAAAAAGCCGATATTGTAATATTTAAAATTTAATACACAAATCTAACTTTAACACTCAAATCAAACTTCAATACTCAATTAATTTTTTGTCATATTTTTCTCATCCGATTAACACTGCATAGCAATATATCATGATGTGTTATTGCTCACCGTGAAAAACACTGTTTACCTTAACATTCTTGCTTAATATGGCCGTATATGTGCAGTTATCATCATTATTCTCTGGTGTGCTCTATGTTTGGCCACCACCGGATAGTACAAGTCAAGTCTAAAGAACTACAATTATAGCGGATTGCAAGTCAGTGAGTTACAGCGAAAAAAGCTAAAAGCTAGGTATAAGGATTATTTAATTCCTATCTCTTGTATCCTGACTACTGTTAGCGCAGTGTTAGCGGTAGCGGGGCGTTAGCACATAGGCTCATTTCTGCAATCACATGTTTCTCTGACAAAAAATAGCTAACCCCGTCTAAGTCTAAATAAATAGGGTGTAGACAGGGTTCAAGTGTTCAACGATTTTGTTCGAAGTCAGTCCGCGATCAAAAGCGAACGTAATTAAAATTTAGTGTTTCTGTGGCAGACGGGATGTACCGGAAATTAATTCGGAAGTAAACTTAACAATCACTTCTTAATTCAAAAATTACTTCTGGATTCAAAATCAATTCTAGATTCGAAAACCAATTCTGGGTTACCGGAATCAATGCAGGTGCGATCTCTCACTTGACCGCACTTGCTTTCTTCGTTGAGAATATTTATTCGATAACACTAACCAAGGTTGAAATTTCAGAATCAGCTAATGTTGGAATTGTCAAAATGGGGGATTGCTGCAAGATAAATTCTTCTTTGCTTGCAACTACTGGTAAAAACTGACGCGCATGTGTTGCAACCTGTACAGTTTTTACATCATACATTTGAGTAATCAGTTTGGGGTACAAACCAACGCCAATAATTGGAATTAACAAGCAAGCAGTAATAAACAACTCGCGGGGTCTAACATCAGGGACAAAAGTGTCGAGTTTTAATTCCTCGTTTTGCTTGCCGTAGAAAACTTCACGCAACATGGAGAGTAGGTAAATTGGAGTTAAAATTACCCCTACCGCAGATAACAGTACAATAATCACCTTGAAATTGGAACTGTAAACATCGCTGTTGGTAATTCCGAGGAAAACCATCAACTCGCCTACAAAACCACTCATTCCTGGTAAAGCCAGAGAAGCCATTGCACCGGCGGTGAATAAACCAAAGGTTCTAGGCATTAATGCAGCCATACCACCCATTTTGTCCATCATCAAAGTATGGGTGCGTTCGTAGGTGACACCAGTTAGGAAGAATAAAGCTGCAGCGATCAAACCGTGGGAAAGCATTTGTAATACCGCACCACTCATACCGATTTCTGTGTAGGAAGCAATTCCAACTAACACAAATCCCATGTGAGCGATGGATGAATATGCTAAGCGACGTTTGAGGTTGGTTTGAGCAAAAGCACAGCATGCACCATAAATAATATTTACAACCCCTAAAACAGCTAACATTGGGGCGAAGTAAACATGTGCATTGGGTAACATTTCCATATTGATGCGGATGAGAGCATAACCGCCCATCTTTAATAGCACGCCTGCTAAAATCATCGAACCTGGAGTTGAAGCTTCACCATGAGCATCGGGTAACCAGGTATGGAATGGAAAAACTGGTAACTTAACACCAAAGGCAATAAAGAAACCTGCATAAGCAAGCATTTCAAAAGCTTTGGGATATTCCTTCATTCCCAGAGATGCCATATCGAATGTGAATGTATCTCCGTGGAAAGCCATCGCAAATCCACCGACCAAAATGAAGATGGATGCAGCAGCAGTGTAGAGAATAAATTTAGTCGCAGCATAACGACGTTTTGCTCCACCCCAAATCGAAATTAGTAAGTATACAGGTACCAATTCGATTTCCCACATTAGGAAGAACAACAACATATCTTGAGCGGCGAAAACACCTACTTGGGCGCTGTACATCACCAGCATCAATGCATAAAACAGACGCGGTTTCTTCTCTACTCTCCAAGCTGCAAATATTGCCACAGTATTAATTAAACCCGTGAGCAATATTAGTGGCATAGATAAACCGTCTACTGCCAGCGACCAATTCATACCCAATTGAGGTATCCAAGAATAACTTTCTGCCAGCTGTAAACTTGAGTTTTGTAAGTCGTAATTACGCCAGAAACCGTAAATTGTTAATGCGAAATCTGCAATTGCTACTCCTAAGGCATACCAACGGACAGTCTTACCATTTTTATCTGGAATTAATGGAATAGCAAATGTTGCTAATAACGGAAAAATAATGATTGCAGTGAGCAAAGGAAATTGAGTAATCATTCTTTTGGATACTCTTAAACTACGTAAGAATTTCGCCTTTCATATAGACTTGTATCTCGCACTTGCATCCGCCGATAATTGCGAATTCACACTCTTGTTTGAGAAAAAAAACTGATAACTGTTCAAACAATTTATGACAGGTTATAAAGACAACTAGTGAGTCATTTTTGTGATTCCAACTCAAAATATAATGCCTAAAACAACATGTCAAAATTTGTCTGCTTAATTATTAGTAGTCGGCTAAAAACATTTACTAGATGTGATATATCCATATTTTTTGTAGTAAGTGCAACAAAGTTACATCTGGAATATGGATGTTGAATTCAAAAATTGCGTTTATAACCGACTACTAACAGTTAACTAAAAAAACTAAACTAATTTGCACAAGAAATAGGAGTGTTACAATTTCTAATCTGGCCTACGGGAGAATTTAAATTCTTAACTTTACCAAATTTGAGATTATTCTTGGTCAGGTTTATCGGCTATGACTGAATTGCTTATACAGTACGTTTTAAAAATCTATTCCATCAAGAAATCAAACAATCAGCCAACTTTTATTTATTTTTGTAAACCTACAAGCTGAAATATATTCTCGGATACAACAGAAGCGAAAATTTAGATATCTACATGCTGATATTTATAGTCGATACACATTTGACCATGACGAGCTAAATTCATACTTCTTTGCATTACAAAAATATCTCCTGCGAGCTCAACTATTGTTTCGTACACCACTGCTTGTTCTCCAGGTGCAACTAAATCAACGTTGTTCATTGCGAGTTGTTTATTTTTGTTCATTGCTTGTTATTTCATTCACAAAGCTTTGGTAAAGCTTATTCAAAAAGAAGTGACAAACTGGTGACAAGATCGCAAATTTTTTCAACTTTTTTATTTTTAGGGGTAATTTTCTTATTTTTAGGGGTAATTATGAGTAATTTTGCTTAAGAATAAAAGATATTATTGATAATAATTAGTAAATAGCAAATTGAAGCATTATATAGCGCCTTCAAACAAACCGCGATAAATCTGATTCTGAAGTTCATGCTTCACCTTTCAAGCCAAGGTAAAGATGTCCTACAAACCCTAGCAACGGTATTTTGTTTTTATACATTTCTTAACATTAAAGTAAAGTTTATCGCGCCAGGAAGATTAATAGTAAGATTTTATTTTCGTAAATATTATTTTCGTAAATATTATTTTTGCGACTTTTGGTTTTTGTGAGTAGAATATTCTCGAATCAGACTAAAATGTATGGAAAAATAAACTTGTGAATATCAAGATTTCATCATTTGCAAGTATTTCATAACTCAAATCTTCAACAGCATATAGTCAAAGAATAGGAGCGCTGAGATTAGTCGTAATTTTGTAAGTCGTAATTTTGTAAAAAAAAATCAAAGGGACTGCCAATTGTTATCGTTTAGTCCCAAGAACCTGAAAAATACCTAAAGCTTCACGGGAAAACTGGCTAGCTTGCTTCAAAGTATTAGATGAGATTTAATATCTCACCCTGGTCTATACGCTAGGGTATAGGTGAATCAGTACTAATTTATTAGTGCCGATAAATATTTGGAATATCCATAGCTAAAATTTTCACAGCTGGGGATGTCCATTAATAACACGTTCATAGCTAACATATTGCAGGCAAAAGGTATTGTTTATGAGCGAATTTGTCCTAGAACAAGAGAATCTAGTAACCACAAAACAGCACGAACCACGGGAAAAGATTCGTCGCCTGGTCTGGAAATTATGTATAGCTACTTTAGTTTTAATGGCTATAGGTAGCGCAACCCGAGTCATGAATGCCGGATTAGCTTGTCCGGATTGGCCATTGTGCTATGGTGAATTGGTGCCTGCAAAGCAAATGAATCTTCAGGTTTTCTTAGAATGGTTTCATCGCTTAGATGCAGCACTAATTGGCTTTGGTGCGATCGCACTTTCTGGTTTATCTTGGTGGTATCGTCGCTCCTTACCCCGTTGGTTACCATTTGCAGCAACCTTCGCCCTCTTCTTAATAGTTTTTCAGGGCATACTAGGAGGACTTACCGTTACCCAACTGTTACGGTTTGATATTGTCACAGCCCACTTAGCAACAGCATTATTATTTTTTATTACCCTGATAGTAATTGGTGTAGTCCTTACTCCCTATCAAGGTACCGGTACTGTTGCTCGCCTACCTTGGGTAGGTTTAACTGCAGCAATTTTTGTCTATTTGCAAAGTTTACTTGGAGCATTGGTTGGTTCTAGATGGGCTCTACATCAATGTTTTGGCGATTCTCAACTTTGTGCTGTCATGTATAGCCATATAATTGGCATTCTCCCCCCTACAGCAGCAACTTTAGCAGTAGTATTTATTGCGTGGCGCACGCCTGCTTTACACGCAGTGTTACGAAAATTAGCGAACTTAGCCGCTTCTTTATTGATTTTGCAACTGGTTTTAGGTTTCGCGACTTTCCGGCTGCACTTACAGGTAGAGCCATTGACAGTTTCCCATCAGGCTATCGGAGCGGCTTTGTTAGGAACTTTAGTTGCTTTCACAACATTTGCAATTCGTGACTGGTATTCCGTTTCTAATAGTTCTACTCCTACAAGTGTTACTGAGTCATCTACTACAAGTTAATTAGTAGTAGTTGAGCAGTAAATAAGTAAAATCTATCGTCATAATTGATTTGAGATGGGGTAAATAAAAGTTAATTGTGCTAAATTTTGTGGGTGTTAGTCAGAGTATTAGTGTCGGGAGTTGCTAGTATTGGGATTTACTGAAGTATATTCTCCATCCAGAATCACCATATATCCGCTCATTCTGGAAAATACCTATTCTGGAAAATTAATATAATTACCCACAGGAATACAGCCCACAGGAAAGTCGAACTTCCCCATCTCAACCCCCATTTCCCAGGTAATTATTTGTTATTGGATGGAAGGTTCAAGCGATTTGATTAAAAATGCTACGGATTAATTAGCTAAAAAACTCTTAACTTAGAATTTATAGCTGGTTGTTGGCGAGTATTGCCAACTTAAAGATGGAAACACTAATGGGAAAAGCAGTAAGATTGAAGCTTTTTCGGGTATCCCGTTTATTGTAGATTACCCCAAGCAGGTCATGGTATGGGGTTTGCTTAAGTCCTGACAGATTCTTATTGCAAAATTTCGAGATTGAATTCCGGCGCAAAATCCGATCAAAAATCAAATCAAACCAACCCAACTCAAAATTTGGTCTAGCAAGTCTCAATCTCGATTTTTGAATAATGAAATTTTCTTGTTTACTCGAACTTGAAGATTACGAAAGGAACTATTTGTAGCAAAAACTTTTCTCGTTGCTATTAGATTTTCTCTCCCTGTCACACAGGCGCTCAGTATAAGTTGTCAACCTTCATAAGGAACTAATTGTCAAGATGATTGAGACAAACGTCTCTCGCCACCACGAAACCTTTCTCCAGGTAGTCCAAAGCTATTACCAGCTGACAAAACCTCGAATCATTCCCCTACTATTGATTACTACAGCTGGAAGTATGTGGATTGCTTCTTCGGGAGAGGTAGATCCATTGCTTTTGTTAGCAACTCTTGCAGGTGGAACCTTTGCAGCTGCTAGCGCCCAAGTAATCAATTGTGTTTATGACCGAGATATCGATTATGATATGGAGCGCACGCGTCACCGTCCCATGCCCTCCGGTAGAATTCAAGGGCGGGATGCGATTATTTTCGCGATCGCTTTAGCTATCATTTCCTTTACCCTATTAACTGTTTGTGCCAATCTATTAGCTGCAATGTTAGCGATGTCTGGTATCGCATTTTACGTGCTAATTTACACTCACTGGCTCAAGCGTCATAGCACACAAAATATTGTGATTGGTGGGGCTGCAGGTGCGATCCCCGCATTGGTGGGATGGGCTGCAGTCACCAATAGCTTAAGTCTCACAGCATGGTTAATTTTTGCTATTGTTTTTGTGTGGACGCCACCTCATTTTTGGTCTTTAGCTTTAATGATTAAAGATGATTACGCAAAAGTAGGCGTACCAATGTTACCAGTTGTGGCAGGTAGCGAGCCAACTGTCAAGCAAATTTGGTGGTACACCCTAGTTACTGTTGCTGCTAGCTTGTTACTGGTTTATCCCCTCCACGCAAGTGGAATTGTCTATGCTTGTGTTGCTTTGGGATTAGGTAGCGTATTTATCCAAAAAGCATGGAAATTGTTAAATAATCCTGAAGATCGTACTTTAGCTCGAGGGATGTTTCTCTATTCCATTTCCTACATGATGTTGTTGTGTTTGACTATGGTAATTGATAGTCTTCCTTTAACTCACAATGTCATTAACTTTGCAGTGAGTAAATTCCACTTCATTGGTTAAAGATTTTCCTCGCTTCAAGTCGGTTAGTATACATTCAGAAAAAATAAATTCAAAAAAACCGAGTTCCTAACAAACTCGGTTTTTTTGTTGCTGGATATCAGTCTGCTATGTAAACCGATCTGTAACGCTACGCACACTCAACTTTTGCTTCTGTTAATGGTCATTGGTTAATCTTGTGATTTTCTTACAGCTATGGTTATACAGATTGAAAAAAATACTTCCACACATCATTTTTTTCAATCTTTTCCCCATCACCTTGTCATATCATGTCCGCTTAATTACTTATGAAAAAATATGTTTGTTTGTAGTAGCGCTTTAGCGCCATAGTAAAGATATTGGCGCTCAAGCGCTACTACGAACCTTATCGTAAGTGTTTTACCGGACATGATATCAGTTCGGGTGCGCCGGATTGCGCTTTGAAAAAGTACGGGGTCTGTTCAGCTTGCGATGTCCAAGGGCTATTCCCTTCTATAAGCAAAGTGCAGCAATATTAAAGGAGATTGGTATTATTAGCTTTCGAGGGGAGTATATTTTGTTTGGAAATTATCAGTCGTTTTTACAACGATCACATTTTTCACTAAAAAAGGTAAAACTCTGACATATTTTCTCTATTTCAGCGAGCCTATGCAAATTCTCTACACCTCTGCTTATGTCTGTAAATACTAGTATTATTTACTACTGATTCTCCGAGTAAATTTTTAATCGAAAATTATTTTCGCTATATTTATTTTTATTACTCTAAGACAATTAAAGTTTAGTTTAAAAAATTAAGTTAGAAATGTGGATGAAATAAATCACAAAAGTAGGGTGCTGGTAGCATTGCGTAATGCACCATTCCAAATTTTGGAATTAGAGATTATTAAATTCTCATTCCTCAATTGTTAGTCCCAAGGATTGTTAGTCTGAAGCAGTGATTCGCAGCAGGGTTATATTTTTCAATCTTATCCGACTAGAATTTCAAACATACGATTCAAATATTTTATTACTTTTATATTTATTTAAGTTTCATCAATGAAGCCTGTAGTTTTTCTAAAGTATATAGTTCTAACAGAGCTTTTTGTTATTAGATGGTAGTTTATCTCAATCTTTGATTGCTAATTCTTATAGTTACAATTATCTCTCCCATTTAACAAAGTTATGTGAAAATACTTTCATTTTAATCTGAAGAGATTTATTAAGCTAATTAGTTACTGTGAAGTATTTGCAAGGATTACTTGGCTTTAATGATTAAAAAAATTGGATAGTTGATTTTCTGAAAGATACTCAGTGATTTAGGTTTGAGATTTTTTAAGTTATTGCAATAAATTCCTATTTCTTGATAGTCTAACTAAAAGAAAAGATTCTTATTTAGCTAAAGACTATGGATTAGACTAATAGAATACATATATTCTCCTTATCATATTTTCTAATCTTAAATAACTTCCTAGAAGTCTTATAAAATTATGAAGATTTTGATTCAAGTATGAATATAATGCGATTCAAATTATTGATTAACATTGGTTTGCTGCCTACTGAATACTGAATACAGCTGATTTTTAGTAGGAGTTATTTTGCTATCGCTTCTTAATACAGATGAAATTACTATCATTTACTTAATGCTACTCGTCTAACTGGCTTATATTTTTTTTGCAATAAATTTGTAATTCATTTAGAAAGAATTATGAACAACTATGATGGCAATCAATATCAGAAAGGAAATAATTCTGCTCAAAATACTCAGTATTTCTTAGCACAACAGGATGGGAAAGTTCGTAAAGCTCAAGAATCATCATATGACCGGGTAAATATCAGTAAACCTTTCCCTTTAGCAATGGCTTCTCAGGGAGAAAGTCTTCAGATTCTTCAACTCAAAGGTTCTGAAGGTACAGTGCATCGTCTCATTGCAATGGGTTTTGTTCCAGGAAGCAAAATTAAATTGATTAATATTATTGGTGGTTCTGTAATTGTGGCAATCGGTGATAACAGAATTGGTTTAGGGGTTGGTATGGCACAAAAGATTATGTGTATCAAAGAAGTTAACTGACCGATTAAAAGAGAAATTGAGACTATGGACGATAACAAATATTTACGGGATTTAGCAGTTGGTTCTATGGGTCGGGTGGTTGGCTACGAAAAAGCAGCCCGTGCTTATAGAGGAAAATTGCTAGCAATGGGTTTGACTCCAGGAACAGAATTTACAGTGACGCGACATGCACCTCTAGGAGACCCGGTAGAAATTCTGGTGCGAGGTTTTAAACTTAGCCTACGTAAAGATGAAGCTAATGCCCTGTTTGTTGAAGAGGTCAAGTGATGACGAAGCAAGTAATCGCCTTATTAGGCAATCCGAACTGCGGTAAAACAACGGTTTTTAATGCTTTGACAGGTGCTAACCAAAGAACTGGTAATTGGTCTGGAGTAACTGTTGAGCGCAAAGAAGGAAATTATCACCATAACGATAAACAAGTTACAGTGGTTGATTTACCGGGGGTATACTCCCTCGATGCTGAAGAAGGAGATACAGGACTTGATGAGTTAATCGCCCGAGATTATCTCCTATCCGGTGAAGCCGATGTCATCATAAATATAGTTGATGCTTCAAATTTAGAGCGCAATCTCTATCTCTCTACTCAAATCATGGAGATGCGTCTACCTATGATGGTAGTGCTAAATATGATGGATGTTGCTAAGGAACGAGATATCTCCATCAACCTTAAAGTTATTTCAGAGCATCTTGGTTGTCCGGTTATTCCCACAAATGCAGCAAAGGAAGAAGGAATAGCTGAATTGAAGCTATTAATGGATCATCTTTTTGATAAACCAACTCTTTTAAGCTCTTATGTAGCTTATCCTGCTGTTATTGAAAATGCACTGACTGAACTCGTACCATTTATTAAACAAAATAGTTCCAACCACAGTCCTAACCATAAATTTGACGAGCGTTGGACAGCTTTAAAATTACTGGAATATGAAGACAGAATTGCTCCTGAGTTACACAGCAAAGAGTTAGAAAGGATAGTCGTTGAGAATCGTCGTAAAATTCACAACACTCTAGAAGATGATGTTGATATCATCATTGCAGATAGCCGCTATACTTTTATCCGTCAATTAACTCAAAATGCAGTCGAACGTAGACGGGAAGTAAAAAGTACGGTGTCCGACCAAATTGACAAAGTAGTTTTGAATCGCTTTTTGGGTATCCCGATTTTTCTCTTGGTCATGTACCTGATGTTTGCGATTTCCATTAACTTCGGTGGTGTATTTATTGACTTTTTTGATATTAGTTTTGCTACGGTCTTTGTTGATGGAACTAAAGAGCTATTAACTAATGTTAGTGCACCCGGTTGGTTGATTGGTATTTTGGCTGATGGTTTAGGTGGTGGTATTCAGACAACAGCGACTTTTATCCCTCAAATTGGGATGTTGTTTTTATGTTTATCGGCACTGGAAGATACCGGTTATATGGCACGTGCTGCATTTGTAATGGACAGGTTGATGCGCTTTGTGGGGCTTCCGGGTAAATCTTTTGTGCCGATGTTAGTAGGATTTGGCTGTAACATACCGGGAATTATGGCAACGCGGACTTTAGAAAATCAACGCGATCGCCTAACTACAATCATGATGAATCCCTTCATGTCTTGTAGTGCTCGACTCACAGTATATGCTTTATTTGTTGCTGCATTTTTCCCGACTGGCGGTCAAAATATTGTTTTAGGTCTTTATCTACTCGGTATTTTGGCGGCAGTTTTCACCGGTCTAGTCTTGAAAAATACTTTATTGAAGGGGGAAGCTGCGCCTTTTGTGATGGAATTACCTCCCTATCACATTCCCAAACTCAGAGGGGTACTTTTACGTACTTGGGATCGCCTCAAAAGTTTTATTAAAAAGGCTGGGGTGGTTATTTGTTTGATGGTTCTAGTTTTAGGTTTTATGAATTCAGTTGGTACTGACGGCTCTTTTGGCAAACAAGATAGCCAAGACTCAATTCTTAGCGCCACAGGTCAAACTTTAACTCCAGTCTTTAATCCAATGGGTATAACCCAAGAAAATTGGCCTGCTACAGTCGGTATTTTCACTGGTGTGTTTGCGAAAGAAGTTATGGTCGGGACAATGAATTCTCTGTATAGCCAGTTGGATCGACAAGAGCAAGTAGAGGAAGTAGAAGAAGCATACAGCTTATGGGGTGGAATTGGTACAGCATTCGCTAGTATCCCCGAAAATTTATCCAAACTCCCCAGTCAATTTCTCGACCCCTTAGATTTTGGCTCTGCAAATGTTTCTTCCTTAGAGCAAAAAGAAGCAGCAGAAGCTCAAGGTGTATCAGTTAGCGTTTACGGGAAAATGGCTCAACTATTTCCGAATAAGGCTGCTGCTTTTGCTTATCTCTTGTTTGTATTGTTGTACTTCCCTTGTGTTTCTGCAACTGCGGCTCTTTACCGAGAGACAAATTGGGGATGGACTATATTTGCAGCTTCTTGGACTACAGGTTTAGCTTATGTTGTAGCGGTAATTTATTATCAATTAGCAACTTTTGCTCAACATCCAACATCTTCTATTACTTGGATTGTTGGGTTAAGTTTGCTTATGCTTGCAACCTTTTTTGGAATGAAGATAGTTGGTTCAAAGCCTTTACAAACAGCGAAAAGCAACTAGCACCACTCCGCTTTGCGGAAGTCAAAAGCCAAGGCTAAATAATCCCATGTTAAGCTTCCTAATTCCTCCCTAACCTCTCTAACTGATCACGTCCTAAACTCTCTGAAGCCGTCATAGCCCCTCTGACTCCCCCTTAATCTCCCAAACTCCTCCTAACCTACCCCCAGGGAGGAATTAACATAACTGAATTTAAAAATGGTTTTACAAGAATTGCAACAATTTTTTGTTCGACACAAAAAAGTTTCTCTTGCCGAGCTACAGTTACATTTTCGTATTGATGCGGATGCTTTACGAGGTATGCTCGGTCGGTTAATTCGTAAAGGTCGGATTCGTAAGATGGAAGATAGTAAAACATGTGGTGGATGTCATAGCTGTGCTGATGAAGCGATCGAGTTTTACGAATGGGTGAATATCAAGAAATAATCTATCAATAAATATTGTTGTTGATGAGAGTAAATTTTTCTTGATTCTCCAATCAATTACAGAGCTTATTATTAGTTGGTGCTGGATCTACTCATAATTGATTTTCGTTGCGATCGCATGTTTGAAAAATGAAAATTGTTGTTATTGGTGGTGGGGAACTCCCAAATTTTGAAAAGTGAGATGCTCCCCCTGAGGTGTTTGTAGAACTGGAAAATCCTGCATATTTTATAGGTTTAGATAATTAGGTTAGGGCATTGATACATACAGAAATCTATTATTGTTAGGGTTTTGACTCTCTCCTCATAGGTCACTCATATATTCAAAGCAATAGATATTACTTATCAAATATTTATGGTTTAATTTTGATAATGAAAGCAATTTCCTGCGTGAGGTAACCATCCATGACAGAGTTGATAGGTGAGAAACTCCCACAAGTAAGAAATTGGCGAGACGAATTAATTGAAAGCCTGAATTTATCTAAATCTGCAGAAGATTGGTTGTCTCTCGATGATGCAGATAAGCAATTAATTGAGAATGCAAAACAACGTTTTCCTTTAATGGTTCCTGTGGGTTACGCTGATCTAATAAATTGGCAAAATCCTGCAGATCCTTTGCGTCAATTGCTACTTCCATCACCCTATGAAGAGAATGATTTAGGTTCCCTTGATACTAGTGGTGAAGAGTTTTCAACTATCATTCCTGGCTTACAGCATAAATACGAGCAAACAGCGGTATTAATTGTCACTCAGGCTTGTGCAGGTCACTGTCGTTATTGTTTTCGACGACGGTTGATGAGTAAGGATGTAATGGTCAAGGAGACTATCGAAGATTTACAAGAAGCAATATCCTACATCAAACAGCATCCGGAAATTGATAATGTGTTGCTTTCTGGTGGTGACCCCATGATTTGCAGTACTCGTCGTTTAGCTAACCTGTTTGCAGCATTATCGCAAATTCCTCACCTGTGGCAAATTCGCATAAGTAGCAAGTTACCTGCTTTTCTTCCTTCTCGTTTCACTACGGACCCAGAATTACTAGAAGTTTTACATCAATATAATTCTCGATTTCAAATCGTCATTCAATGTCATTTTGACCATCCTCGAGAAATCACAGTGATCACAGAAAAAGCATTATCTAACTTAAGACAAGCTGGTTGTGTATTAACTTCGCAAATAGCAATGATGCGGGGAGTCAATGCAGAAGTAAATACAATGACTGAATTATTCAAACGTCTGCATCGCTTGGGTGTGATTCCTCAATATTTATTTCATCCACGACCCGTAAAACATGCGACTCATTTTCAGTTACCAATTATCGAAGCTATCAAATTAGTGGAAGAAATACGTCAGCATTGTAATGGTTCGGTGAAACGTTTTCGTTATATTTTGACCCATTCTGACGGAAAGTTAGAATTAGTGGGTTTGCTTGAAGGTTCGCCGATGCAGCTAGTGGCTAGATGGCATCAGGTAAGACGGGGTTTGGATAAGTCTGGTTTGATGGTGGTTGGGGTTAATGAGGATACGGTTTGGTTGGGGGATTAATTGATGCGATCGCCCCAGGAGGGGAAGTAAGAAGTTAAAAGTCATTAGCGGATCCGCAAGGTAGCGCAGCTATAGCTATAGCGTGTCCGTAGGACATAAGTTAAAAGTCATTAGCGTAGCGTGTCCGTAGGACATAAGTCATTAGCGGATCCGTAGGTAGCGGCTCCGCAGGTAGCGCAGCTATAGCTATAGCGTGTCCGTAGGACATAAGTCAAAATTCAAAATTCATTAGCGCCTAGCAAAGCGTAACGTAGTTATTGCGTGTCCGTAGGACATAAGTCAAAATGTGGCTAAACGCCAGGCAATACCTATAGCTGCGCTACCTGCGGTACACTATCGCTAAGCGCTAACAAAAGTCAAATTGTAGAGACGACCCGGTGGGGTGTCTCTCGGGATTTTTTGGGAAAACACACCATAGTATCCCAAATTTAAAATCCCAAAATATTGTCACCATTGTTGGTAAAGTTGCTCTGCATAAAACATAATTTCTTCATTGGGTAGTTTAATTTTAGGATTTTGTCGGGGATATAGATTTTCTACAGCAGTAGTATCTTGCTCTACAATTGTATCTATAGCCTTGAGCAATGATTTTTTCAATAAGCTTTTCAAAAATGGATATTGAAATTGAGTTCCGATCATCTTTAGTTCTAAAGGTTCAGCTAAAGATTGAATGTTAAATTTTTCATCTTGATAAAGCCTACCTTTTGTGTCAAATTCCAAAGCATGAAAAGGACAAGCAATCGTATTTCTTTCTTTGCAAACCCAACCATTCGATAAAGGTGCTTGCATGTGCGGACAAATATTATCGAGTGCAAAAACTTCTCCTTTAGCATTTTGCCAAATCACATAATCCTTACCGTTTAAAGTGATTTTATTTGGCTTGTTTATTCCCAACATCGACTTATGAGCAATTAACCAAGGCGCACCGGGTAATACGGGTTTCATTCTTTCCTCCCTGCATTGCACATTAATCCGGGGTGAATTACTAATAATTCCCCGAAATAGCTATAATTGCGACAGATTATTCATGTTTTATTAAATTTAAAATATGACAAATATTTCATGTTTGTCAACAAGAAGCAAGAAAATTAGTTAAATAAATGACAAGCGAAAAGCCATCAATGCGCCGTCAACCAAAGCAAAAGCGTAGTAAAGAGCGCGTCAATCGAATTTTAGATACAGCAGCAGAAGTATTTTTAGAGATGGGTTTTGATGCAGCAACAACTCATGACATTGCAACTCGCGCCGATACTGCGGTAGGTTCCCTTTACCAATTCTTCCCGGACAAATTAGCGATTTTTCACGCCTTGGAATTGCGTCACATCGAACAAGGGCGTATTTTAGGCGAGCAAATGTATAGCTCAGAAATGGCTCAACTACCTTTAGAAGAATTTATCGCGCAGATGGTGGAAAAATGCGTGAAATTCTTTGATAATCCCGCTCCCAAAGTCATGTTTATCCAATATTTTACCAATTCCACTATTTTTAAATCTATTGATGAAAGCTTTACTCAGGAGTTTGTTAAGGGACTTGCAAACATGCTTTCCTTACGCAATCCTAACTTGAGTTCTCACAAGTGTCATTTGCTCGCCGACGTATGCACGCAATCGGGTAATGCACTGTTACTGGTTGCTTTACGCAGCGATGAAACCTACCGTCAGCAAATCATTTCTCAAATCAAAAATTTAATTACAGCTTACCTACGTCCCCATGTTGGGGATGAAGCTTTGCACAACAAAGTAATGATTGCACAATTAAATAATGAAAAAGTTGAGATATCCACCCCACAAGAATCCCAAGTAATGAAATGTCCCCATTGCAAATCAGAACGAATTTCTAAAAATGGTCATCGTCACAATAAGCAACGCTATATTTGCAAAGAATGTGGAAAGCAGTTTTCAGGGAATTATTCACCTAAAGGTTATCCAGAGGAAGTTAAGCAGCGATGCTTGGGTTTATATCGGGGAGGTATGGGGTTTCGGGCGATTGAGAAAAAAACCGGAGTTTCTCATAATACTGTGATTAATTGGGTCAAGCAGATAAAAAGAGATTTAATTAATTGACACTTCTACCTCAAAAAATGCGAAAAATCGGAATCCTATTCGAGCGTCAATCGGACATCATGTCTAACTCTGACGCAACAGAAGAAACCCACTACCACTGGCGCGAAACCGAAGAAGTGGAAGCTGTCGCCACTAATTTAACAGCTTTAGGTTACGATGTGGATTTAATTGGTACATTAGATAATTTATTGGAAAGATGGCGACAAAATCAATTACCAGAATTCATCTGGAATCTTTCCGTTAGAACCACATCGCGCAACCGTACCGCCCTTGCACCGGCGATTTTAGAACAATTGGGTATACCTTACACCGGTGGAGATACAACGGTCAAAAGTCTGACGCTTAATAAAGATTTTCTCAAACCGGTTTTGCAATGGCGAGGAATTTTAACACCCCCTTGGTGTCGTTATGGGGTTGGTGAAGAAATTGTCAATCTACCACTTTGGAAAAAATGTATTCTCAAACCTGCTTGTGAAGGTTATTCCTTAGGTTTGCAAGTTTGGGAAGTATCGACAGGATTATCAGAATTACAAAATCAAGTAAAGCAATTACATCAGCAATTTCAAGCCGCAGTGTTGTGCGAGCAGTTTATTCCCGGACGTGAAATTACCGTAGGTGTGGTGGGAAATGATGCACCCGTGTTTATTGGTGCAGTGGAAACCGTAACAACAGAAGGTGCAGTTATGCAAGAGCAAGTTTTAGACCTACAAGCAAAGCGCCGTGGTGGTTTCGGAAAAATCAATGTGGATTTGTCTCTTCCAGAGTTGCAAAAGCTAAAAGATGTAACTTTAGATTTAATGCAATTATTCAAACCCTTAGATTATGCTACTTTTGATTTCCGGGTTTCTGCTGATAATTTTTCTGCCAGTAATCAAGCATATTTATTAGATATTAACGCCGATGCAACTTTACATCCCGAACGTTCCTTAGCTCAAATAGCCCTTCAGAATGGTTTATCTTACAGAGATTTAATTGAAGTGATTTTGCAAACGTCCCTGAAAAGATGGAATTAGGTATTGTAGAAACTAGTACTGTGTCATTCCTCCCTTGGGGGAGGTTAGGAGGGAGTTTGTATACCTTAGGTAAGCTTAGGAGGGGGTTATGTGATTTTGGGAGGTTAGAAGGGAGTTTGTATACCTTAGGTAAGCTTAGGAGGGGGTTATGTGATTTTGGGAGGTTAGGAGAGAGTTTGTATACCTTAGGTAAGCTTAGGAGGGGGTTGGGTCATTTTGAAAACAAACGAGCCCCCGCAATACCTAATACTTATATGCTACTTGTGGCGGCACGCAGCACTTATGGTTAACGCCACGCTAACGCTAACGCAAACCCCCAATCCCCAACCCCAATGAAACCCCGCTCCCTCAAAAACATTGCCGGAATAGTTGCGATCGCAACCCTCATCAGTAAGCTATTTGGTTTATTACGTTCGACTACCATGGCTGCTGTTTTTGGAGTAGGTACTGTAGTAAATGCTTTTAATTATGCTTATATTCTCCCCGGATTTTTACTGATAGTTGTCGGCGGTTTAAATGGTCCGTTACACACTGCTTTAGTCAGCATTTTAGCCAGACGAGATGAAAAAGACAGCGCCGATATAGTTGCAACTATTGCCACCTTATTAACTTTAATTTTAATACCTGTAACTCTGGGAATAATTGTTTTTGCACCTTTTTTAATTGATTTGGTCGCACCGGGTTTAAGTTCTGGGGAAATAAACTCTCAAGTAAGAGAAATTGCAATTTCCCAATTACAAATTATGGCTCCCCTGGCTTTATTAGCGGGATTAATTGGAGTAGGAATTGGTAGTTTGAACGCAGCTGATTTATACTGGCTACCTTCCGTAAGTCCAATGCTATCAAGTATTGCTGTAATTACCAGCTTGGGTATTTTAACTTGGCGTTTGGGAGGTGAAATCAATACTCCGCAAAATTTGCTTTTGGGTGGAATGGTTTTAGCTGGGGGAACATTAGCAGGTGCTTTACTACAATGGTGCGTCCAATTAGTGGTACAAGCGCGGGAAGGTTTATTAACAATTCGTCCCCGATTTAATTTTCGTTCTCCAGAAGTTGGGGAGGTTATGCGCTTGATGGCTCCTGCAACCCTTTCTGCTGGGATGTCCAATATCAACTTATATGTAGACTTACGGTTTGCTTCTTATATTCCCCAAGCTGCTGCGACTTTGAGCTATGCTGAGTTACTCTCGCAAACACCCAGAGGATTGCTTTCCAGTATCTTGCTAGTTCCCTTATTACCAAGATTTTCCCGACTAGCAGCAAATCGAGAATGGGAGCAACTTAAAGAACAAGTCCGTCAAAGTATCATAATTACTGCTTTGATAATTTTACCTTTGAGCGCTTTGATGATGGCGCTGGCGACTCCCATTGTCAAAATAGTTTACCAACGTCAGTCATTTGATAACGCAGCAGTGCAAATGGTGTCATCGGTTTTAGTAGTTTACAGCTTGGGAATGTTTCCTAGCGTCGGGAGACAGATATTGACGCGGGTATGTTACGCCTTGAATGATGCTAAAACCCCATTTCGTATCAGTGGATTTAATATTTTGCTTAATGTTGGCTTAGATTACATTTTTGTAAAATACTTTGGTATGTCAGGTTTAGTATTCGCTTCGATGGGAGTGAATTTAATTGCTGGGGGAATGTTATTAGTTTATTTGCATCGTCAACTTGAAGGTTTACCTTGGGGGAAATGGGGTTTACCAATTTTGAGTGCGATCGCAGCAAGTATAGTTGCGGGTTTAACAGCTTGGGTGACAAGCTTGGGATTCGAAACTTTGGGACTTGAAACTTGGGGACTTGAAAATTTAGAAATTGAAAATTTAGAAATTGAAAAAAACTTACAAACTGAAGGATTAATATTTAATTTAGTTCAACTGAGTATATCTGCACTTTTTGGCTCAATTGTTTTTATTCTGATCGCGATCACATTACGGATAAAAGAAGTTGATTTATTATTTGCAAAGTTTCGTAAATGAATCGTCGTGAGATATTATCTTAAACTGCTTTAGTTGCAATTCCTTTATATGTATAGCCTAAAAATTTAGGTTCATTCTCTAAATAAAATTCTTCTAAACTTACTTTGCTAAATTGTTGTTCGATAATTTGTCGAATATTGCGATTAAGATGACAACCATCACCAATAACTTTTTGTACTGGATTTAATCGATTTTGCCAAACTTGAACTTCAGGTTCATTACTTAGTCCATGTTCGATAAAAAAGAATTTACCACCCGGTTTCAAGACTCGGTAAATTTCTTTGAGGGCTTGTTCAACATAATGAATACTACATAAGGTCCAAGTACTTACAACACTATCAAATGTATTATCTGCCATCGGTAGATTTTCACCACTTAAAATTCTGTGGTCTACAGTAATCGAAGATTTTCCAATCCGTTTTTGAGCTAATTTATGAACTCCAGGATTACTATCGATAGTGATAATTTTGCGAATGCTTTCGGGATAATAGGAAAGATTTAAACCCGTACCAAAGCCAATTTCTAATACTTCCCCCTCCACATTAGCTAATACTTCTTGACGGTATTTACCGACGCTAGGAACCGACAGCGACCAATCAAGAAGGTAAGGAAGAATATTTTGTGAATAAAATCCCATATATTTTCCCCAATAAATTATTAATATATTAAGTCAAAATCTGGAATTGTTACTATTAATTTTGTATCAGTATGTCAGTATAGACATATTTATTACTTAGATTGAGTATCAATGTCATACCATAATACTGTACAAAATACAACTATATAGAACTACGTAATTAGTTTAGGACATTGATAAACGCTGCAACCTGTGATTAACAGAGTGCATGACTTTTGATTTTTTACTTTTTATTCTTGACTTTTACTTTTAACTTATGTCCTAAGGACACGCAACGCTAATGACTTTTACTTGCGCGTAGCGCTATATTGTCCGGGTTAAAGAACTGTAGATTATTTTAAGGATTAATCTATGAGACTACAAATAGAACAGCTAAGATTAGTGACTATAGTTTTGGTGGCTCCACTCTTAAATGTTTTACTTAATATTTTAATAAATAAAATTTCAGAACAGCATCCGTTAGGTATAAGAAAGGAATTAATTTGGTGGCTGACTATTTTAATCAGCGTTACCTTAGCATTCCTGAGTTTAAGTGATGCTGAAGTATACGATTACAAATTAGGTTACTTTGCTTTAGCACTGATTGTGATATTTGTTTTTCATTGCTTATATATATGGAGAAAATATCTATTAAGCATTAGCTCGAAAATACTAGCTTCCAGCAGAAGAAAAAAAATATTATTTCAAGGTACTCTATTAATTTCATTATTAGTTATTTTAACAATTTGGGTGTTTCGAGAAATAGATACAACGAAAAAAATTAGGCTAGAAAAAAATGAAGCAAGTAACTTAAGGTATGAGAAAAACTTAGATTATTTTGCAGAAGGGGTCAAAATAAAAAATGATGAGATAAAATATCATGCTTTGAAGGAGGGAATCAAAGACTTACAAGAAATAAGGAATGTTCGTAAAAGTTGGTTTGTAAATGAATACCCAACTACGACTCCTATATATAATTTACAACAAATCACTAACTATTTAGAGAAAAGCCAAGCCGTTCAAGAGCAAGATATTTCCGAACATCCATTGTGGACTTTAGAATTTAGCCCAGATGGAGAATTGATTGCGACAGGAGGATGGGATACAAAAATTTATCTCTTAGATAAATCATTGAAACCTATAGATACACAACAAGGTTTGGAAGAAGTAATTACCAGTGTAAGTTTCAATTCTCAAAGAGATACTTTAGCTGTAGGAACGAGAAGAAGTACCCTTCAAACTTTTCATGTAAATCAGCGAAATAAACTTCAACTAAGTAACGTTAATTCCTGGAATACTGATACTGGACAAGGTGGAATTTTAACTTTGAGTTTCAATCCAGTCAAAAATGATATTATTGCGACAGCTGGATGGGATGGGAAAGTACGCTTATGGAATATTCGCTCGAAAAGAAGAATTGATGAATTTAGAAACCATCAAGATCCAGTCAGAAGTATTAGTTTTAGTTCTGATGGGAAAATTCTAGCGACCGCAGGAGAAGACGGTAAGGTTTTTCTTCCAGAACTTGATAAATTTAAAACTTTTAGCAAATACGGGAATACAAGTACTCAAAATTGGATCTGGAGTATTAATTTTCAGCCAAATGGGAAACTTTTAGGTGTTGCAGGAGAAGATGGTAAAGTTGGTATCTGGAACACAAGTTCGGGAGAATTTATTAAAAAATGGGATACCAAACAAGGTAGGGTAACGAATGTGCGTTTCAGTAGTGATGGAGAACAAATTGCTACAGCAGGGTGGAATGGTACTGTCAAACTTTGGAATCTCTCTGGAAAATTGATGGGAAAATGGAATATTCCTAGTCCAATTACAAGTTTGAGTTTTAGTCCCAAAAGCAAACAAATAGCCGCAGCAAGATTAGATGGTAAGGTTAGTCTGTGGAATATTAAACAATTAGACGATAAAGAATTAAATGAATTGATTAACAGAAGTTGCAAAATTCTTAATGAAAATCCCAATAGAGTTCAAGAAGAAGATATAGAAAAATTATGTCCAAAGCCGAATAATTAATTTTTGAATAACAGCAAATATTAAATAGAGAGTAATAATATAGCGAGAACACAGGTAGCAAAATCATCACAAATAGTTACCTTATCTTCATATATGGGAACCCTATAAGTATCGTCTTTAACTAACAATAGAGTTTTCCACGGAGAAGCAAATGCACAATCGGCACTTTGCCTTATGGGGCTTATCACTTATACTGTCACTCGCATCAGTTGTAAAAACTCAAGCACAGTTAATCCCAGATAATACTCTAGGTGAAGAAAACTCTGTTGTTACTCCTGTTAATTCACTCAAAAATCGAATTGATGGTGGTGCGATTCGTGGTTCAAATTTATTTCATAGTTTTAAAGAATTTAATATTGATGATGGTCAAAGCGTCTATTTTGACAATCCGGGAGCGGTCGCAAATATCCTGACTCGGGTAACGGGAAGAAATTCATCTTCGATTTTGGGTAAGTTGGGAGTATTGGGTAATGCAAATTTATTTTTAATTAATCCCAATGGAATTATTTTTGGTCAAAATGCGAGTTTAGATATTTCTGGTTCATTTACAGCTAGCACTACACCAAATATCTTGTTTGATAATGGTTGGAAATTTAGTGCGACTAACTCCCAAGCACCACCGTTACTGGAGATAAATCTTACTCCTGGTTTGCAATATCCAAGTAATCAGGTTCATCATATTCAAAATCCTCTGGGTCAAGATCTAAGTCAAGATGTAAATCAAGATACTATTAATCCAAATATTACCCAAGGAGACATTACTAACCAAGGAAACTTAAGTGTTGGGAAAGATTTAAATCTAATAGGGAGAAATCTGAATCTAACTGGGAAGTTGGATGCTGGTAGAGACTTAAAATTGCAAGCTAGCAATACTTTACAGATTCGCGACAACCTAACTAAACCTTTTATTGCTTCTGCTGGAAATAATTTATTATTACAAGGAAATCAAAGTCTGGATATTTTCGCATTAAATCATCCAGATAGTGGTTTGTTTTCTGGAAGAGATTTAGTTTTAAAGAGTTCAGCAGCAGTACTTGGTGATGCTCATTATTTTAGTGGTGGAAATTTCAAGATTGAACAATTAGATGGAAAATCAGGAGATTTAGAGAGTCCCAAAGATCCAATTATCAGAGCTAGTGGGGATGTTAGTTTTGATAGTTATACTGGTGCATCATTACATATTTTGGCTGGGGGAAGTGTCAATATTACCGGTGATGTGACTATTACCGGTGCAGACGGAGCAAATGGGTTAGAAGAAACAGTTACTCTTTCCAATGGGGAGAATTTGGAAATAAATGGTAAAACTCAACCAACTTTAGATATTAGAGCAGGTACTACCGCATTTGGAACACCGGGAGTTACTGGAAGTGGGGGATTTATACCCTCGAATCCTAGTACGGGAGGAAGTCCAAGTAGTAGCAACATTGTTATTGGTGGAAATATTAAAGTTGATAGTCCAGATGGTTTGGTGTTTTTAACAAATCAGTACAATTCTGATAGTAATTTGAGTGGTGGAAATATTCAACTTCAAGGAGATATTGATACAAGTCGTGACTTTGGAAATGCGGGAGATATCCTTATTGATAGTGCTTCCGAGTTAATCATTTCCAATGGGGCAGAAATTTCCACCACAACAGAAGGAAATGGACAGGGAGGAGACATTCAGCTTATTGCTAATGATTCTGTAGCAATAACTAACTCTAGTTTATTAGTAAGTAGTCGGGGATTGGGAGATGCAGGTAATATATCCATTGAGACTGGGAAATTGACTGTTGAAGGAATTACAGATGCTGCAGTGATATCTGCAAATAATGATAATGTCGGTAGGGGAGGAGATATTACTCTCAATGCTTCAGAATCAATCGATATGACTGGTAGCTCAGTGCTAATATTTACAAATAGCACTGGAGCGGGGGATGCGGGTAATTTAAATATTGATACTAAACAACTAATCCTTGATGATGGTGTTACTGTATTCAGCAACACTGATGTGGGTGGAGGAAAGGGAGGAAATATAAATATTAATGCTACTGATTCAGTACAACTTTTGAATGGTTCAGTTTTATATACTAAGAGTATTGGGAGTGGGGAACCAGGTGATATAAATCTTACAACTGGGCAATTGATTATTGAAAATGGGGCTGAGATATCTAGCGGTAGTATTACTAGCACAGCCGGAAACATTAATTTACTAGATTTAAAATCTTTGCAATTAAACCAAAATAGTCAGATTTCTGCATCAACAGTAGATGGAGAAGCAGGAGATATCATTATCAATGCAACAGACTCGATTAATCTCTTAAATGCTAGTGGTGTAACATCAGAAGCAACAGGCTCAGGAACAGCAGGGGAATTAAACATCACCACCGGACAATTTAACATCACCGATGCTTCGCGAGCTAGTGTCAACAGCAAGGAAATAGCAGGTGATTTAACAGTGACCGCTAATAGTATCATTCTTGATAATCAAGCTAAACTTACATCAGAAACAGACACTGGAGTTAGTGGAAATATTGCACTACAAGATTTAAAATCCTTACAAATAAAAGGAAATAGTCTCCTGTCTGCAACTACAAGAAATGGTGAAGCAGGTGATATTACTATTAATGCCTCTGATGAAGTAACTGTTGAAAATAATAGTACAATTGCATCCGGAGCACTTGGTAAGGGAGAAGCAGGCTTTTTGTCGATCATCACCGACCTGTTAACTATTAGCAATAATTCCCAAGCAACCGTTAGTAGCATAGAAACAGGAAATGCAGGTGAAATATCCATTCAAGCTGCGGACGTAAGCTTGAATAACCTAGGAACAATTTCTGCTCAAACTTCTTCTGGTACCGGTGGGAATATTATACTAAAAAACTTAAAAACCCTCTCTTTAAGTGGAGGTAGTTCAATCAATGCAACTACAGGTGGTGGTACAGCTGGAAATATTGAAATTAATGCTACAGATTCGATTCAATTAGAAAATGCTAGTCAGCTTATATCGGAAGCACTTGGTGATGGTACTGCTGGTAATATGAAGATTACCACTGGTCAATTAACACTCAGCGACCTTTCACAAGCAAATGTGAGTAGTAAAGGGAATGGAAGTGCTGGTAGTGTTTCGATTGATGCTAGTGATGTTTTGCTGACAAATCAATCACAAATAGCTGCGACGACAACAGAATCCGGTACCGACGGTCACATTACCTTAGATAACTTAAATTCTTTAGAACTTTTGAATAGTCAAATCTCTGCATCAACAATTAATGGAGAAGCAGGAGATATCGACATCAACGCTAAAGACTCGGTCAATATTTCAGACAATAGCAAGATTATATCGGAAGCAATAGGTTCAGGAATTGCAGGGGAATTAACCATCAATACCAATCAATTTACAATGACTGATAATTCCCAAGCGAATCTTAGTAGCAAAGGAAATGGAAGTGCTGGTAGCATTTTAATTAATGCTGGTGATGTGAATCTTGCTAATCAAGCAGAAATATCTGCAACTACAGAATCTGGGATTGGTGGAGATATTAAACTAGAAAACTTAGCAACCCTTTCATTGAGCGAAAATAGCTCCATCAATGCAAATACAACCGATGGTGAAGCTGGAAATATTGAAATTACCACTACAGATTCAATTCAAGTTGAAAATGGTAGTAAACTTGCATCAGAATCTATTGGCAATGGTACTGCCGGTAATATAACCATTAGTACAAACCAATTTGTAATTACTGACAATTCCCAAGCCAATGTTAGTAGTAAAGCTAATGGAAGTGCTGGTAGTGTTTTCATTAATGCTAGTGATGTTTACCTTTTCAATCAATCACAAATAGCTGCAACTACCGCAGAATCAGGTACTGATGGTAATATTAGCTTAAATAATTTAAATTCTTTAGAATTGTCCAATAGTAAAATATCTGCATCCACAATGAATGGGGAAGCGGGAGATATTAACATCAGCGCCACAGATTTGGTTAAACTCTCAGACAATAGCAGCATCGCATCAGAAGCAACAAGTGAAGGGAAAGCAGGAGAATTAGCGATCGCTACCAATCAACTTACGATAACTAATTCTCAAGCAAACGTTAGTAGTAAAGGTGCTGGAAGTGCTGGTAGCGTTTTTATTAGTGCTAATGATGTGAATCTTGCTAGTCAAGCAGAAATATCTGCAACTACCGAATCTGGGATTGGTGGAGATATTCGACTAGAAAACTTAGCAACCCTTTCATTAAGCGAAAATAGCTCCATCAGTGCAAATACAACGGATGGTGAAGCTGGAAATATCGAAATTAGCACTACAGATTTAATTCAAGTTGAAAATAGTAGTAGACTTGCATCAGAATCTATCGGTGATGGTATTGCTGGTTATATAACCATTACCACTAACCAATTTAGAATGACTGATAATTCCCAAGCCAATGTTAGTAGTAAAGGTAATGGAAGTGCCGGTAGTATTTTAATTAATGCTAGTGATATTTTTCTGTCAAATCAAGCAGAAATTGCTGCAAAGACAACAGAATCAGGTACTGATGGTAATATTACCTTAAATAATTTAAATTCTTTAGAGTTGTTTAGTAGTCTAATATCTGCATCAACAATTAATGGAGAAGCAGGAGATATCAATATCAACGCCACAGATTCAGTCAAACTCTCAGATAGTAGTAGCATTGCATCAGAAGCAAAAGGCTCAGGAATCGCAGGGGAATTAACCATTATTACCAATCAATTGACAATGAATAATTCTCAAGCAAATGTTAGCAGTCAAGGTGATGGAAGTGCAGGTAGGATTTACATTGATGCTACTGATGTAAATCTTTCCCAAAATGCAAAAATATTTGCAACTACAGAATCTGGTATCGGTGGTACAGAATCCAGTATTGATGATATTGATGGTATTGGTGCCATTCTTCTAAATAGCTTAAATTCTCTTTCCGTTAATAATAGTGAAATTTCTGCATCTACAGAGAATGGGGAAGCTGGTTACATAAATATTAACGCTGCAAACTCTGTAGAGTTAATCGGTGAAGGTGGTTTATCAGTACAAGCTTCCCAAGGTGGAATCGCTGGTTCAATAACAGTTAACACCAATCAATTTACCATTGGCGATGAAGCCAAAGTAACTGTCAGTAGTCCATCAGGACAAGCTGGAAACTTAGAAATCACAGCAAATGATTTATTTTTAGATCGAGGTAGATTGACCGCAGAAACAGGAATTGGAGAAAGTGCAGAAGGTGCAAATATTACCCTTACGATCCAAGATTTATTGCGGATGGACAATGAAAGTTTAATTTCTGCTGAAGCATTTGGTACCGCCAATGGAGGTAATATTACGATAAACAATCCTGAAGGTTTTGTGATTGGATTATCTTTTGAAAATAGTGATATTAGTGCCAATGCAAATGAAGGAAATGGTGGAAATATTGATATTACAACTCATAATATTTTTGGCTTAATATTTCGCGAACAAAAAACATCTGAAAGTGATATTACAGCCAGTTCTAAATTTGGTGTTAATGGACAAGTAACAGTCAACCAACTGAATGTAGATCCTAGTTCTGGTTTATTAGAATTACCATCAAATTTAGAAGGAACAACTAAAATTAAGTCTGGATGCGCAGCTGCTCAAGGGAATAATTTTATTGTCAGTGGTAAAGGTGGGTTACCACAAAGTCCTGATGATTTATTTACTGGGAAAACAACAAATACCGAATTATTTGATTTAGTACCCAATGATTCACAAATATCATCTAATATTTCTGCATCAAATAGGAATATTAATGCTGAGGAGCAAAAAAATCAAGTTCCAAAACAAAATCAAGTTCTAGAAAAAAATAAAATATTAGAAGCAACAGGATTAGTATTTGATGCTGATGGTAATGTAGAATTGGTCGCACGAATACCGGAGTTTAATTCACATCATTCTGGAATTTATTCCGTCTCTTGTAAAAATTTTTCTGCTGTAAGTAAATAGGTCATAGAGATAATTTCGTAACTGAAAGATAAACATAGCATTTACAATACTTCACAATTTATTTTGACTTTTATTCTAACTGTTAAAATTGTGTTACTTCATTTCTATATCTGGGAACTCTATATATGTCCTCCCCTTAAGTAAAAATAGAGTTTTCAGGGAAAAGTAAATGCACAATCATCACTATCTCTTATGGGGTTTATCAGTTACGTTGTCACTTGGAACAGCAGTTCAAGTCCAAGCACAGTTAGTACCAGATAATACTCTAGGTGAAGAAAACTCTATTATTACTCCTGTTGATTCACTCAAAAACCAGATTGACGGTGGTGCAATTCGCGGCTCAAATTTATTTCATAGTTTTAAAGAATTTAATATTGGTAATGGTAAAAGTGTTTATTTTAATAATCCTGGTGCTATTCAAAATATTCTGACTCGAGTGACGGGATCAAATCCATCTTCAATTTTGGGTAAGTTGGGAGTATTGGGTAATGCAAACTTATTTTTAATTAATCCCAATGGAGTTATTTTTGGTCAAAATGCAAGTTTAGATATTTCTGGTTCATTTACTGCAACAACTACGCCGAGTATCTGGTTTGATAATAGTTTGGAGTTTAGTGCGACTAACCCCCAAGCACCACCGCTACTGAAGATAGATATTACTCCTGGTTTACAATATCCGCGCCATCAAGCTCAAAATATTAAATATCAAAATATTCAACTTCGAGATATCAACCTTCAAGATATTATCAGTCAAGGAAATTTAACAGTTGGAAAAGATTTAAATCTGGTAGGTAAAAATCTGAATTTAACTGGAAAGTTGAATGCAGGTAGAGATTTGAAACTACAAGCGAGCGATACTTTAAAGATTCGCGATAGTGTTAACTTACCCTTTATTGCTGATGCTAGTAGAGATTTATTATTACAAGGAAATCAAAGCGTAAATATTTTTGCATTAAATCATCCAGATAGTGGTTTGTTTTCCGGAAATAATTTAGTCTTGCAGAGTGCAAAACCAGTGCTTGGTGATGCTCGTTATTTTAGTGGTGGAAATTTCAGGATTGAACAATTAGATGGAAACTTAGGAGATTTAGAAAGTCCCAATGACCCAATTATCAGAGCTAGTGGAGATGTCAGCTTTGATAGTTATACTGGTGCATCATTGCATATTTTGGCTGGAGGAAGTGTCAATATTGCAGGTGATGTCACCATTACCGGTGCGGATGGAGAAAATGGTTTAGAAGACATCGTTACTCTTTCTACTGGGGAAAGTTTGGAAATTAATGGTAAAACTCAAGCTACTTTAGATATTCGGGCTGGAACTACTGCATTTGGTACAACAGGAGTTACTGGAAGTGATATTTTTATTCCGGAAAATCCCAGTATAGGAGAAAGTCCAAGTAGTAGGGATGTAGTTATTGGTGGAAATATTAGAGTTGATAGTGCTAATGGCTTGGTGTTTCTAACCAATCAGTATAGTGCTGATAGTAGTTTAAGTAGTGGAGATATTCGAGTTGAGGGAGATATTGATATAAGTAGCACTTCGGGAAATGGGGGAAGGATTACTATTGATACTTCAGGTGATATTTCTACACAAGATTTAAACTCATCCTCAGAAGGAGGAAATGGGGGTGCGATTACACTTGATGCTGGGGGGAATATTGAAACACAATCTTTACAGTCCTACTCTTACTCAGAAGAAGGAAATGGGGGTGTGATTACACTTGATGCTGGTGGCGATATCAAGACACAATACTTAGAGTCCTTCTCCTCTAATAATGCAGTTAATGCATTTAATGCAGGTAATGGGGGTGTGATTACACTTGATGCTGGAGGTAATATCGAGACACAAGGTCTAAACTCCAACTCCTACTCCTTCTCCTTGTCAGATGGAGGTAATGCAGGAAATGGGGGAACAATAATACTCAATGCAAGGGATGGCAATATCTCGACACAAAATTTGGACTCGTCCTCCTCTTCAGTCTACTTCCCAGATGTAGATAATGCAGGTAATTCAGGTAGTGCAGGAAATGGGGGTGCAATTAAACTTACTGCTGGGGGCAATATTGAGACACAAGATCTAGACTCCTTCTCCCTTTCAGAAAAAGATCATGCAGATAATGGAGGTGTAATTACACTTGATGCTGGAGGCAATATTAATACACAAGATTTAGACTCTTTCTCCCTTTCAGAAGAAGGTAATGCAGGCAATGGGGGTACGATTACAATTACTGCCAAAAATGGGGATATTAACGGACTTACTTCCCCATCCTCAGTTTTTGCTTCTTTCTCTGTATCTGATAAGGGAAATGCTGGAACAGGTGGACAAGTTACCCTAGAAGCTAAAAATAAAATTACCAATCTAGAAATCTTAACTCTGTCTTCTGACTCAAATTCTGGGGAAGTTCAGTTAACAGGTTTTGGGGATTTATCGGTTATAAATACGAATATAATTACCAGCAAACAGTTGCAAATAAAAATCAAACACCCCTTAAATAATGAAATACGTAGCTTAAATCTCGATATAGGTAATGAAGGCCAATCAGGAGATGTCACCGTTATCGGTAATGGTAATCTCTCCTTCAACAATAGTCGAATTGAAAGTGACACCAAAGGAAATAATCCAGCTGGAAATGTAAATATCACCAGTTCTAATTTACTTACATTCAACAATAGTTTTGTTATAAGTAACACTAACAGTACAGGATCAGCAGGTAGTCTGGCTATCTCAGCAGACGGAGGAAAAATCCTAATAGATAAAAGTGAGCTATCTGCCCAAACCAATGCCCAAGGGGATGCTGGCAACATTACCCTAAATTCCTCTGAATTAACTCTTAAACAGCAAGCACAAATTTCTACTTCCACAACAGCTGATAGCAAAGCAGGAAATATTACTATCGATGCTACAAACTCAATTAATCTCTTAAATTCTAGTAAACTTGTTTCCGAAGCAACTAGCAATGCTACTGCTGGGAATATAAATATTACCACTAACCAATTAAGAATTAATGATAATTCCCAAGCAAATGTAAGTAGTAAAGCGAATGGAAGTGCTGGTAGTATTTCAATTGATGCTGGTAATGTAAATCTTTCCCAGGGTGCAAAAATATCTGCGACTACAGAATCTGGTAATGGTTCTGGTATTACTTTAGATGGTTTAGCTTCTCTTTCCCTCAATGATAGTGAGATTTCTGCATCTACAACTGATGGTAAAGCTGGGAATATTGAAATTAACGCCACAGATTCAGTCAAACTCTCAGATCGTAGTACTATCACATCAGAAGCAAGAAACTCAGGAATTGCAGGGACATTAATTATTAATACCAATCAATTTATAATAAATAACTCCCAATTAAACGTCAGCAGTCCATCAGGACAAGCAGGAGGTTTATCAATCATGGCAGATAATCTGTATTTAAATAAAAGTGAACTCACAGCTGAGACGGGGGTTAGAAAAGGTGCAGATGGTGCAAATATTAACTTGAAGATCAAAGATTTATTGTGGATGGAAAATGAGAGTTTAATATCTGCTAAAGCTTGGAATAATGCTAATGGAGGTAATATTACAATAAATAATTCTGAAGGTTTTGTAATTGGATTGCCATTTGAAAATAGTGATGTTATTGCAAATGCAAAGGAGGGGAATGGCGGCAATATTAAAGTTAATACCCAGAATATTTTTGGCTTAGTATTTCGCCAACAAAGAACAGCAAAAAGTGATATAACAGCAAGTTCTAAATTTGGTGTTAACGGACAAGTAACAGTAAACCAACTGAATGTAGATCCTAGTTCTGGTTTAGTAGAATTACCATCAAATTTAGAAGAAACAACTAAAATTAAGTCTGGATGTGCTACGTCTGCGGTAAATAACTTTATTGTTAGTGGTAAAGGTGGATTACCACAAAGTCCTGATGATTTATTTACTGGGAAAACAACAAATACCGAATTATTTGATTTAGTACCCAATGATTCACAAATATCATCTAATATTTCTGCATCAAATAGGAATATTAATGCTGAGGAGCAAAAAAATCAAGTTCCAAAACAAAATCAAGTTCTAGAAAAAAATAAAATATTAGAAGCAACAGGATTAGTATTTGATGCTGATGGTAATGTAGAATTGGTCGCACGAATACCGGAGTTTAATTCACATCATTCTGGAATTTATTCCGTCTCTTGTAAAGATTTTTCCGCTGTAAGTAAATAGTTAATAAATATCATTGATTACCTAAAAGATAAACGGTTGTGTTGCAAAAATGAGAAATATTGGGATAACCTTTAACGATTATTTACGAAAATCTTTGCAAGATAGTGAAGAAATTCCAGAATTTTGTGAATTAACCATAGAGGGTATTGCAACTAATTCAACATCACCATTGCTATCAACAATCCATCCTGTAGACTCCACTATTTGATTGTTTTGATTCTCAACACTAATATTTTTATTTGATGGGGAAATACTAGATAATCCTTGGGAGTCATTTGGTACTAAATTAAATAATTCAGTATGGATTGTTTTTCCAGTAAATAAATCATCAGGGCTTTGTGGTAAACCACCCCTTCCAATCACAATAAAGTTATTTCCTTGAGATGCGACACATCCAGCCTTAATTTTTTGGCTGGAGTCAGCAAGGGCTTGGGGTAATTCCACTAATCCCAAACTGGGATCTACAGTGATAGTGTTAATGTCTACTGCACCATTAAAAGAAGGTCCCAGAGAAGAAGTTGCGGTGATATCGCTTAGGGGGGTAAGTTCTTCTCGAAACTGAGTGCCAAAGATACCTTCAGCATCAATAATTACTCTACCTCCAAAGCTACCTTCAGAATTAGCGGTAATATCGCTATTTTCTAAAGCTAATAGAGTATTTGTGGCAATATTAATATTTCCGCCATCTGCACTGTTCTTAGCATTAGTAGAAATTACACTCCCTTGGCGTAACTGCAAGTTTTGAGATTGGATATTGATATTCCCCTTATCGCCAGCATTTGCATTTGCTGTAATTATGCCTTGATTCTCCAGTAGAATAAAAGAGGAGTTGATATTGATATTTCCTGCCGCACCTATACCTGCTTTACCATCCTTATTTTCTGGATCAGTACTCAAGAAATTACTGGCATTAATAGTTGCTCCATCACGGATAATTAAACGATTGGCTGTTACACTTAGATTTCCACCTTGCCCATTTTCTTCAAGAGCGTTAGCAAATAAACCGCTTTTACCTAGTCGTGAAAAACCTGCCAATTCTAATAGATCGGCTTTAATTTCCATATTTCCAGCAGTTCCCTTTCCAGAAGTTCCACTACTAATTTGACTTCCATCGTATACTTGCAAGCTAATTGTTTCAATGGTCAAATCACCACCATCACCAAAACTGAAAGTTGTAACATCAATTTGACTCCCATCGTATATTTGCAAGTTACTTGTTTTAATGGTCAAATCACCACCATCACCAAAGCCAAAAGTGCTATTAGATATTAAACTTCTATCATTAACTAGCAAGCGCCTACTATCAACAACCAAATCACCACCAGTCCCAGTTGCTTCTTTTTGCACATCTGCAACTAATTCGCTTTCCGCATTTATTTGCAATAAATCTGTAGCTGTGATGTTTAATTTTTCTCCAGAGCCATTTCCCTCTGTGTTTGAAGAAATTTTCGATTTATCTTTGAGGATTATATTTCTACCTCGTACCTGAATACCACCTCCACTGTTTCCACTCGCATTGACATTAGCCCCATTCACAAGCTCAATGTCGCCGTATTCGATACTCTCTGCAGCTTCTAATTTTATTTTTCCGTTACTATTAGCTAAAGATACTTCACCATTTTTAACTGCCAATAAATCTATTCCACCTGATCGTGCAATTAATTTTCCAGTATCAAGTAATTTTCCACCGTCAAGTTTTATATTTCCCCCCATCAAAGCTAAAGACTTACCATCTGGTACTTGCAGTTTTCCTTGTATCTCAATATTTCCAGGATTATCTCCATATTGCAAACCCAAAGGAACGCTAATAGTTAAAATTGGATTAGCTGAGGGTTTAGTAGCACTAAATTCTGTACTATCAGTCAACTTAATACCATCGGCTGTAGAAGCAACAAATGAACCACCAACATCTAATGTGGCATGCTCAGTAAAAATAATCCCATTGGGATTAATTAAAAATAAATTAGCATTACCCAATACTCCTAACTTCCCAAAAATTGCAGAGGGATTTTTACCTGTAACGCGAGTCAGGATATTTTCGATAGCACTCGGATTGCGAAAATAAACACTTTCACCATTACCAATATTGAATTCTAGAAAGCTATGAAATAAATTAGAGCCGCGAATAGCACCACCATAAATCTCGTTTGTAAGTGAATCAACAGGAGCAACTATAGAGTTTTCTTTTCCTAAAGTATTATCTGGCACTAACTGTGCTTGAACTCCAAGCATTGGGACAAGTGACAGCATAAATGACAAGCCCCATAAAAAAAGACGGCGATCGCACATTTATTTTTCTGAAAACTCTTTTACTAGCTTGTTCACCTAGCAGGGTGATATTTATAAAGTTCCCACAAATAGAGATTGACTAACATGAAATAAAACTTCTAATAAATACAGGGGAAAGGGGAAAGGCAATAAGACTTTAGCTATAAAAAAATCATCCAGCAGGCAAATTAAAGTTAGCTGAGGATGATTGGTAAATTGCAATTTATAAATAAGTAAAGTAGTCTGAAATAGTCAGTAAAATCTAGATGAGTGACATCTATTATTATTCTATCTACATCTTGATGGGATACATTCTGTACCGATATCTGGCAATTGATAATTAGTCGATTCTCCTGCCAAATTTCCTTGAGCACTGGCTACATTTGACGTTAAGAGTAGCATGGATAAGCTGACTAAAACTGATAGTTTGATTTTTATTTTTCTCATTATCATATCCCGGTTATTAAACTCCTATTGAAATAGGACTTATGCACAGAAAAACTTAGCTTTAAACTGTGTTATTAACGGTTGCCCTGGAATTATTCGCATAGATGCAATACATAGGTATTGCTATCATGCATCATTAATTAATGCTCAAAAATCCAAGTAAATAAAGTCTGAAAAGCTATATATAATTGATTATTTCTTTGAATGTATAAGTCCTATTATTTTTATAACACTATTAGCTTGTACTTGTTCTTTAATTAACTGGTTTGTTGTGAATTGTTATTAAATTCTAAGTAAAGATTATAAATCTGATAAAAACCATGCAAGCAAAAAACTACTTATATCAATAATATAAAATCCAGATTAATAAGCTGTCGTACATTAAAAATGCACAACAGCAAGTCAAAAGTCATTAGAAGTGTTGGGTAATGCAAATTTAGTGATTCCAGAACTGAGGGATGAATTTTTAAAATTTATATTCAGAGTATAGCCCCCTAAATCCTCCAATTATGGGGAAATTTTATAACCAATTACCAACTAAGACAAAAGCTGACCAATAATAGGGATGTTTAAACTTAGATTTTCCCAGAATTTTAAGTTGAGCATGACGTAAAGCTTCAGCCTTAGTTACTCTGGGTTGTCTCAAATGCTCGTAAAAATCTACCATCATCTGGGAAGTTGACTCATCATCAACTGACCATAAACTTGCTATGGTGCTGCGCGCACCCGAACGTACTGCTACACCAGCTAATCCTAAAGGAGCGCGTTTGTCACCACTGGCTGTTTTGCAAGCACTCAAAACTAATAGTTCTATAGGTTTACTACTAAGTTGTTCTCTCGTATGGAGAATATCCCCTAACTCTTTTACATCTAGGCGATTATCCCAAGTAAGAACAAATGTATCTTCTGCCTTAGAACTAAATTCACCGTGAGTTGCTAAATGCACTATGGGAAAAGGAGTTTTACTAATTTGTTTTTGCAAAGCTTGGCTAGTAAACTTTTGATTAAAAAGTACCTCTGTGGAAATTTCACTATTGATTTTATCAATTTCGGTTTTTACACCAGGTAATGGGACAAAACCTTGTCTTCCTTCACTCAAAGCACCAACTAAAACCTCCATTTTCTGATTTTCTAAAGGTTGGGGATCCAGCAATTGCATACCCGGAGACAAAGCAATATTATATTTTTCTAATAAGTATTGCTTCCCATCATACAATGCTGCCATTGGTACATTTTTTAATGAACCATCTAAAACAAATGCTAAGGTTTGAATCTTGCTAGCAGCTAAATCAGCTTCTAATGGTTTAATAATTAGATTATAAATTTTTTGACAGATCGCAAAATGTTGTTTCTTGAGAAACTTACGTCTGATAGCACGGCGCATTGTCTGCACCATTTTTTCCACTTCGTTTTCGGAAATAGCGGTAGTATAGTGTCGTAGAGGCTGATTTGGTAGGGAAACAACTGTTTCTAAACGATTTTCTAAAATAATTGGATAAATAACTGCTGCTTGCTTATCAATTTGGTCAACTTGAGTCGGACTCACCTTCAAGCATGGCTCGTTAAAGAAATTATCTAATTCTGCTAATTGCAGAGATTCAATAACTTGACGGGCTTTTTTAAGATTCTCTTGACTTGTTTCTTCCAATTCAGGAGTTAACAACAAACTTACGAACTCTCGGTAAATAGGTTCTACACTTTCACGAAACGAAAACTGCATATCAAGATTGCTTGCAACCAAGTCATTACGAATAGACCCAAGAGTTGTGACAGCGTTATCATATGCTGCAATTGCTTCAACAAAGTTATGTTGCTTTGTTAAGAGTCTTCCTAATTGCCATTCCCAGCGGTAAGTAATATCAGAAGCATTACTTATTTTTGCCAGAATTAATGCTTTTTCTGTTAAACTTCTTGCTGAATTGAATTGTTGGGTTTGTTCGTAGAGATGTCCTAAGTAGCCAAGAGCATAAGATTGTGCTCTTTCATCTCCTATATTTTCAGCTTGTTGAACCGCTTTAGCCAGGATTTTTACGTTTTCTTGTTTGTTAGATACTTCACTAATATTTAATTCTTCTATGCTTTTTACGTAGTTAACTAATGCATATACTGATGTTCTACTAGGTGTTAAGTTCTGCAGTTGAGGTTTTATTTTTGATGCTAAATATATAGCCTTTGATGAATTTTGAGTATCTACTAGAAGACGCAATGTATTTAATTGTGCTTGAAGTTTTATTGCTGCTGATTTTGATTTATCAATCGCTTGTTGATAAAACTTGAGAGCTTTATGATTTTTTTCTTCAAAACTATAAGTGTTACCCAAAGCCAAAAGAATTTTGCTGATATTAGCCTCAGAATTTAGTTTTTCAGCGATAGCCAAACTTTGCTCTAATGTTTTCTTTGAATCACCGATATTTCCTGTCAGCCTCAAAGTATCTCCCAAATGAAGCAAACTAACAATCTTTAAAGGAGAATCGGGTTGATTTTGTAGGGTTTTATTAACCTCTTTTAAAGTATTTAGGGCTCGCTGATGCATTCCCAACCGATTATAAGCTTGAGTTTGGTTGAGCAAACAACGAGTTAACCCGTTTTCGTCCCCAGTTTTTTCATATATTGTTACAGCACGTTTCCAAACAGCTATTGCATCTTCAATATTACCTTCAGATAACAGCAAACTGCCTTGAATATTTAATGTCGCTGCGAACAGATTTTGATTATCTTTTTGATGAGAAGATAGAAGCTCAATACTTTTAGCGGTCGCATTTTTTGCTTCTGCTAATTTTCCTAATTGTTGGTATGCTTGTGCTAAGTTACCCAACACCATAGCTTCATTTAAAGTATCACCTCTCGAAATTAAAATTTTACGTGCATGCTGCCATTTTGTAACTGCTGCAGTAAATTGTTGTTTTTGGTAATGTTCTTTACCAGCTTGTGTCAATAAAGTGGGAGAGTTTTCCTTTACTTGTTTTTGTACTAGTTGCTTTTTAACTGGTTGCTTTTGTATATTAACTGCATGTAATACTGATATTCTTTCTAAAGAACTTGGATATCTCTGCACATCTCTATGTCTTGGAGTTGATGATACTACATTTAATATATCTATGTTGGAATAAACACTTTTATTGAAAATTGTTAAAGTGAAGAATAAAGTTAACAAACCCAAAAAAAAATGATTTATCTTTTTAATATCTAAATAGCTTTTAATTTTTAATAAAAAAATAGTAATGAACTTTTTAAGATTAAGTTTCATAATTACAAGTATCCATCAATAGTTATTTTAAATCGCTCAAAAATCAGTATGCAAAGATAAAAAAAGATGAGATAAAATAATTTTACCCATCATAAATGTAATCATAAGGTTAGTATTTATTTTTAATAACTATTTGTTTTTTCTCCAAGAGCTAATTTACTGTAAGCAATAAACTTTACCTGTATAATATTCATTGGGCAAAATTACAGTACTCTAGCAACTAAACCGCATTTGCTTTGATTACGTTAAGACTTTTAGAAGAAAATATCGGTGATGAAAAATCAAACTCCTGACCTCGTTCCACAAAACCACAAAAACCATCATCAATTGCATCAGGAAGTGTTCCTGGTTGATAATGATACAGCCACATTTTGTTTTTTATAGATAATGGTAAATTCAACAATTCCTGATAATGTGCATGAACGTTACTAGAAAATTTAGTAGTTTCACAATCTTGAAAAATAATATCTGCTTCCTGATAAAATTTATCTAAAATATTTAGACACATTTTTGTATCTGTTGTTAACAATATTTTTATGCCATTGATCTCAAAAAATAAACCATAGCTTGGCATAATGGCATTACCAGAGTTTACGTGAACAACTTTAATTAAGTTAAATTTAATATTTTCCCAAATAAAGTTTCTCTCGGATTTTATTTCTACTATTTCAAAAAAAGTTTCGAAAGTCGCTATCTCATTTCCGATATATTTCATCCCTCCAGATAATGAATTAACCCAAAGAGTTTGGGCTAATTCTGTATCTAAATAAAGCTTGGGTTTTTCACATCTTGAATCAAATTTAGTACTGAAGCCAATATATTCAAGCCCACCAACATGATCCGCATGAATATGACTAATATAAATATCGGTAATATCAAGGTGAGAATATCCCGCTCTGTACAAAGAATGCCTGATATCCGAACCACAATCAATCAAAAATTTTTTCCCGGTATCACTAGTTAATAGTATATTTGATTGATAATTATCTACACCACGAATAAAAGCACAACCAGAGCCTAAAAAAAGTAGTTTTGTCATTGCTTTGAATATATAGTTGGCATCATATATTACTCTTTATAATTTGATTTGCCACATGCTATTAAAAGTTATAAATTTTTCAAACTTAACTTTTTTTAATCGCCCCATCCAGAAAATTATCTAAAAATATTATGTTCTAAGGTTTTTATGGTAGAGCTATAATTTTTAGATTTTTTTAGGACACATATTTCAGTTTGTGTTATGGATGTAGTAAAAATATATTTGTAGTTATGTTCCTAAAATAACAAATGCACCCAGTTAATTCACCCAATTATAGACTATTAAAGTTCGCGCAAAATACTTTATGCAGAGTGCTAACTTTGAATTTCACAAATATTATTTAGAGGTTCTGAAACTACCTTATTCAAGCCAACAGAAGTTAATAATTTCTTCCAATTCAACATCACATTTGAGTCAGAAGGAAAACTACAACGTTGTTGAGCTACATTAGTAATAGCCTCGTGCCAAATACCAGCATCTGCATAAACTTTTGAACGATATTTGGGTGCTAAATTATTTAACTTTATTCGCAAAGCTAAACTAGGTTTTGTTCGTTCCACCCAACCCTCAATAGTTATATCCTCATCTGTTTCCTCAGAACTACAATTTACTGAAAGATACCAATGATACAGCTTATTTACCTTTAAGGCTGGAGCTTCAGAAGGAAGAGTAAATGAAAAAATCCCTGGTTTTTTGGGAAGCTTTAGATTTGTTTCATAAACTAAATCGTCGTTATCATCTAATAGCAAAAACTCAGCTGTTTTTACTTCAGGCTTAGACATGTGCCAGAAAAATGTTGGGTACTCGTTAACGGTTAATCCCAATTTTTGTTTTGGCATTAAAGATGTTAAATACCCTTTCTTTTCTGTACAACCACCACGAGTTGCACCTCCAGCAGTAGCCGGAGGTGTTCCTCGATTCGGTGTTTTAAAAGTCTGACTAATTTGCCATGTCCGGACTTTCTGTGTGTCTACCGGTGTGTCTACAAATCCTTTTTGGGAATGAGCTTGCACTGAAAGTGCTGAGAGAGTAGAAAATGTTAGAGATATGGGAATCGCTAAAGTATATAGATTTTTTTTCATCCAACTCATTGGCAAACCTCTTATAAATTGATATTATTTGCCGATTCAAATTTATATTTTTGTTAAGACATGAAGGTAATGCTTGTGGGCTCTACCTTTCATTCTTAGTATTCCCATAGTGAAACCGAAATTTTCAGTTGCCGATCAAATTATTTCCACAAAGAGCATTAAGTATTAAGGAATAATGAGAAGTCATTAAGTGAACACGATGTTACTCCAAAAAAAAATCCACTGCAACTATCGTTTTAATTGAGACTAGTTTGCGGATAATTTGTATTCAAAACCTAATCTTGAAAACCAAGTCTAGATTCATGTTTTCCCAACAAATCTAGAGTAACTGTTAAAACACATGTAATTGCTACAAGTAAAGATAAAGTTGTAGGGGGTAGATTAATAGCACCGATCGCAAGAACAAAAACAAACCCAGCCGCACCAAGACGGTAAATGCTTAAAATTTTAGCTTTTTTATTTTTTTCTAGAATACAACTGATGAAGTTAGTCAGGGCTAACGTGGTCAAACACAGTGTTACCGCACCACAGAGAAGCCAGCGTTCAGACTCCGGTAGAGTATTTACGGTACTTTTTAATATCATATGCTCAACTCCTACTCCTGTAGCAGCTAAAGCAATCCCTAAAACAAGATGAGAATAAAGCCAACACAGAACAACACCAATCCGACCAGTTTTCATATTTTCCCAAGGCGAACTACTTACGCTATCAAAATAAAGCCACCAGAAGCTAAAAGCTATACTTAATCCCGAGAGAGCGACTAGCACAAAAGAGATATTCCATTCCCGATCAGCTACACCTCTCACCACTGCAACAATTGATTCGCCCAAAACAATTATGGTAAATAGTCCAAGTCTTTCAGGAACGTGAGATATATCTGGTGGTATCTTAGTTGCTAAATGACCTGTACCCAGAGGAATACTAAAATCTAAAATTAGTCCCACCGTCCACAGGAGAAAACGCCAGGGGACTGGTAAAAAAATTGATATCAACCACAATACTGCACCAATGCTAAAGCCCATAGCATACCAATTAGTTAAAGGACGAGCTTGCTTTATGTGATATCCAGCAAAAAGAAACTGAAAAATAAGAATACACCGAGCAGCAACGTAACTAAGAGCAAAGCCAATAGAAGATGTACTAAGACCATGATGTACGTTCACCGCTAGCGCTGCAATTATCATCATTTGTAACAGAGTCAATAATCTATCTCTGATATCGTCAGTATCAAATAGAGTTGCGTAGAATGTGGCTCCTAACCAACAGAACCAAACAGGTATAAACAGCGCCCCGAAGCCGATGAATCCATGCACCGAAACATCTTTGCTCAAACTATGGGATAATTCAGCGATCGCGACAACAAATATTAAATCGTAGAATAATTCAAGCCATGTAGCTTTTCTTTCTTTTTCTTGTTCTTCGTTAGTACGTAATCTCGGCGGTTGCCATAAACCTGTTTTCATTTGATTGGGTACTTAAAACTATTAAACCTAAACTATTGATATTATGTCTGGTAAAACACTTGTAATAAGGTTCGTAGTAGTGTGATGACAAACAAATATATTTTTTCATAAGTAATTAAGCGGACATGATATGATGACTAATTTTTTGGTCTTGCTGTTAGCGCCTATGTGGCTCAGTTGAAAAGGAAAAAAGCTCCGCGGCATAAAGCAAAGCATGTTGCAGAGATGTAGTACTTTAATTACAACGAGAGTAGAGTTTAAGCTAAGTACTTGTACGGTAAGAGATTACCCAAAAGCATATAAAATGTATTTATTTATACAACATTTTGTCGGTTAAATGAAGAGTGTCAATGTCTATTTTTTATTTTTATCAAAGATAAAATTCTATTTTCAATAAGTGAGTCTCAGCCTTCAATTATAGAGTCAATTATTATATTATTGCTTCATTGTAATCAGTTCGTGATTAAAGTATTTTTTGCTTGCCTATTTCATATCATATCTTCTTCTTTGTATGTGTTTCTACTGAGGATTGCACTAAGTAATGATGCTATATTGCCCAAAGTTATGACGAATAGTCGTAGATGTCCATTACAGATTTAGTGGTTTCAAGTATATAAATTAATTATTTTTAGCGGTAATTAACTAAGGCAATTTACCCATCTTAAAATTACTTCACAGATATTAAATCATCTTCTGCATTTAAGTCTTGAGGGTAAGAAATTTGATTTACCCTTTGAGGTTAAAAAGGAAACTTAAATATTAAATTCCAGTCCCTAATGTTTACTCTTTTTCAGAGTATTTTGTTTGGCAATTTTCACTTAATTTCAAACTAATTAATTTCCAGGGGAAAATACTATTATGGTTGCAACAGTTAATTTAAAGGACGCATATGTTATCGGGAAAGATAACTTTGACCAATGGAGTACGGGTATAGATGAAAATGGTAATCCATTTGATACAGAAGGTTATTTAAAGGTATTGCCCCACCCTGATGAGAAAATTCCTTTTAAAGACCCCTTAAATAATTGGCGTAACGATCATCAAAACGGCAATTTTAGCGGCGAAGGTGAGGATGGAATTTACTACTCTAGTTGGGGTCCAGAAGAAGTCTTAGAAGTGACTCTGGACATGGATGAGCTTACGGAGTTCACCATTGATGGGTTGGGGCTTTTAAGAGCAGGAGATGGAAGTATACCTTGGCTTGAGAATAAAGCAACACCCTATGAAGTTCTCAGGGCTTATAATGGCATGGTGCCAGGACCAATGCTGATTACAGAGCCTGGAGATAAATTAAAAGTAACACTTAATAACAACTTAGATCACTCAACTAATTTTCATACCCATGGATTACATGTATCACCCATGGGTCATGGTGATAATGTACTTTTCTCATTAGCTCCAGATGAAACTTGGGAAGTAGAAATTGAAATTCCAGAAGACCATTTCATCGGAACAGATTGGTATCATCCCCACCTTCACGGAGAAACCAATGTAGATGTTGCTTCAGGATTAGGTGCTTTTTTACTGGTTAACCCCCCGTACGATCTTCCAGATCTGGATAAACAAAATCCTGTGGAAAGCCCTGGGTTTTTCATGGCGATTAATACTTTTGGTATTCAACAAGTTGATAGGAAAGGTCAGGAAAATGACCCACTCAATACAAGTACTACTGAGGAAGTTCCTGCAGGTACACCCCTAGAAGTATTGGGTGAAGAAAATGGCCAGAAAGTTTATGAACTGTCGGACGCACCTTTTGTAGGTTATAACGCTAAACCAGAAAATTACAATTCTGCATTTCCTGCAGGAGATGCGGCAACATTTTCTTCTGCTTATGGGGAAGGTGGTTTAGCTGAACCTGTAGAAAATGTTATTCACACAGTCAACGGTCAATATAATCCCACTATGGATTTGAAGACTGGTGAATGGAATTTGTTTTCCTTGGGAAATTTCAGTGTCAATTCCTTCCATACCGTACAATTGGTGAAAGAGGAGGAAGATGGTTCTCTCACGCCTCAGGAAGTTAATCTGGTCGCAATTGACGGTGACGCTGCTGGGGTCGTAGAAGGGACAAGAAGAGAGATTACAGAACTTCCGCTTCTGAATCCTGGATCTCGAGTATCTGTTCAACACTGGTTTGAGGAACCTGGAAAGTATTATTTTCTTTCTAATGCAACAGAAGAAATTCTTGGCGATGATGCTCCAGTATTAACTAAGGACAATGGGTTTAACGATGGTCACTTAATTTGGGGTTCCCAAGTACTGGCAACCGTTGAAGTGACTGGAGAATCAACTCCCACCGGTGATTTCCCTGAGGCGTATGACGTCCTAACAGAGCACAGTCAAGAAATCAATGAACTTATAGAAGCTGCTGAACAGGGTGATTTTGAGAAAGAGCGAACATTTGAATGGTCAGCAAATGCTGGTGGCGCACTCGTACAAGGTAATATCCCAGATGATGCGGATGTAACAACATTCGAAGGGATTTATACAATTAATGGAGAGTATTTCTCTAGTGAAGCTGGTGGTGGTATGCCCCCACTCACCATGCCAATGCTGGGTACAGCAGAGGTATGGAATATCATTAACTCATCAGGAATTAGTGATGAGGAACTGGCTGAAATCGAACTTTTTCCTGGTTTCAGTGCTGATATTCCTCTGTTAGAATGGCACCCCTTCCACATTCATCAAAATGATTTTGTTGTCTTAGAAATCAATGGTATCCCTGTTGAAGATATAGAACAAAACTATCTTGCTGGCGTCTTAAGCGACACAATTGCCCTTCCTCCCAGTCACGAACCCGGTACAGCAACCCCAGAAAATCCTTACGGTGTTGCACAGTTCAACGGCGACCCGTCGGTAGTGAAAATCCTGATGGAGTTTCAGGATTTCCCTGGTAGTTACGTCAACCATTGTCATATTCTGTTCCACGAAGATGCAGGAATGATGGCAGTTGTCAGAGTAATTCTAAACACAGAAGATACTTGGCTAGGTTTGGGGTCGAATGGCGGTGGAACTGTAGAGTTACTCAAAGCCAGCAATACAGAAGATGCTATTCTCCTAAATCCCTACGGTCAAAACTTTCAAGGAGAAATAGATCTTGCCATTGCCGATGTTAATCACAAAAAGCCCTTAGATGAAGAAAACAACAATGTAACAGATAACGTTACTGACGTAGTTACCATACAGCGTTCCCTAGAAAAAGCTGATGATGACTTTACAGTCAAAGTCTTTGATGGTGCAACATTATTTGAACGGCAAACACAAGGCAATGATAAACTCGACGGTGAAGATCCAGCACTGGTAATTGAAGATTTTAATCCTTTCAAGGATATTGATGTATCTACCGAACAAAAAGCATCAATCGCAACCGGTGATATAAATGGGGATGGATTTGCTGATGTAGTTGTAGGTTTAGGGGAAGGAACTTCTCCATTAATTGAAGTATATAGTGGTAAAGATTATCGCTTGCTCACTCGTCTCAATTCATTTCATGATGAGAGTTTTACTGGTGCAATTAACCTAGCTGTAGGTGATGCAAATGGGGATAACTTTGACGATATCATTGTTGGTCAAGGTAGTGGTGGACGAGGATTAGTAGAAATTTACAATGGGCTTGAAATTGATAAACTCATTCGTAATGGTGAAGCAGAAAGCCTTGATGGTGATGAGGTAGCAGATAAAACCTCATTATTATCTGAAGAATTTCAACCCTATGGAGACTCTTACACTGGTGAAGTAGAAGTAACATCTGGCTATGTGCTTCAAACACCCGATGAGCCAAATGGCGAGCGATCACAAACTAATAACGCTAATATTACAACGTTAGCAGTTAATGATGTCCCTGATGGTCACGAACAACTGAAAATACATACTTTTCTTGGAGGACATCATACAGGACATACAACAGAGTCTGACACTGATTCCACTGAACACACAACGGAATCTGGCACTGATTCTACTGAGCATACAACGGAATCTGGCACTGATTCTACCGAGCATACAACGGAATCTGGCACTGATTCTACTGAGCATACAACGGAATCTGATACTGATTCCACTGAAATGCGCGTCGATAAAGAATTTACTCCAGATGGTGAAATTCAAGAACTGTCTGGGACCTTCGCAGATATAGAAGGAGAAAGAGGTGAGGGAGTTATATTTAGCCGTCAAGCAGACGGTAATTATCAGTTAATTCATCTTAAAGACCAGAATGAAGAGGAATCAAGAGTCATAGAGTCAATGCTCCCTCTTGTTGGGGGAGGCACAGACCCAAATCCTTCAGAAAATCCAGTAGTGACTCCAAGACTAGCAAAAAATAATGATAAAGGTATCTTTAACATCCAAGGAAGTCAAACTAAAGTCAAACTAAAAATTAGTCTCACAGGGCTGAACTCCAACACAGTGAATGAACTAGGAGTATTTTTTGTTGATGATGCTGATGGTAATATTAATGGCATTGCTCCTGGTGCATCAGGCTATACTCAAGCAGCTTTACAACGTTCCAAGGTCGCTTTTTCCGCGATTACTAATACTCCTAATGGATTTAGTAATGACAATTTGACACGTTTATTGGAATTTGATTCTGGTAACAATATTAGATTTTTGTTAGCAAGAAACAGTACGATAGATGCAGTTTTATCTGGAACCATAACTAGCAGCGAAGTATTGTTTGCTGATGTTTCAACTCTAAGAACAACTGAATTAAGTGATGACCAATTTTCTTTAGCTTGGAAGGATGGTTCTGGAAATAGCACAGACTTCACGGATTTAGTTGTTAACATTAAAGCAACAGATGAAGAATTACCTCTAGGTGTAGGTTTACAAGGAGAACAAGAAGGAGAAATTCTCGATTTTAGAGATATCACAGGACAAGTTACAGCCGAATTTATAGTCAATAGAGAAGCAGTTTTTGATAATTTCGTCGGCTTTTATAAAATTGCAAATCAAAATGGTGGAATTGATACTAATGGTGATGGTACCGTTGACTTACTTCCTGGAGATGCAGGTTATGTTAAAGCTGCAGTTAATGGGCGTTTAGCAGGTATCGATCTGAGTGTGAACAACCAGGGAACGGAAAGATATACAGGAACTTTTGACACCAACGATTTATTTGCACCATTTATTATTGCTGATGGTAAAGCAGAAGAAATTTTAGATGATAATACAGGTAACGATCCAAAAGTTTACTTTCCATTCTTAGGTGCGAATGAAGGTCAGGTCGATCACGTTCGTTTATTAGCCGATAACACTTTTGGATTTGAAGATTTAGCAATGGGTGGTGATCAAGATTATAACGATATCATCCTACAAATAAATTTAAGTCAGGGGTAAATTTGGATCAAGGTTAATTTTTAGTAGCCCACAGACAGTAGATCACAAAGGTTATTAAAAATTAAAAATATATTCATTTGACAGCCTGAGGAAACAAAATACTTGCATTACAAGCTTTTCAGTAATTAAGTAGAGGTAAAATATTCCCATTGTTACGTACTAACACTAATCAATCGTAACGATTACTCTTGTTTTCTCAGAACAAATCAAAACTATACACTATACTTAAGTAACAACCGATTGCAAGGAGTGATAATGACTACTACTATAAGTGAAAAAGATGGTGTTCTTACTGTAATTAATGTCTTTACAGTAGAACCCGAGCAACAGAAGCAGTTGGTGGATCACTTGGTCAGTAACTTGGACACAGCTAAAAAGCAATCGGGCTTTATATCTGCGAATATTCATAAAAGCCTGGATGGTACGCGAGTTATTAATTATGCTCAATGGACTAGTAAAGAATCCTTGGATTTAGCTCTTCAAAATCAGGAATTTATGGCTCCAGTGAAAAAGGCTGTAGAATTTCCTCACGAATTTCATCAGTATGAAGTCGTCTTTACCATCCAGGGTGAAAAAGTGACTTCTTAGATAGAGTTTAAGGGTTTACTAATTTAATTTGATAGATATTCTAGGACTTACGCACTTAAACATAGAATGTACATCTTTTAAGGATTTTAGCTACGTTTTATGTTATTTTTTGCATCCACAGCAGACCTATGAAAAGGGCGAATGCAAATAATCGAAGGGTAATAATCAAACAACCCTTCGTAAAAGCCTGAAACAATCTGTTTACTTTATACACAAGATAGATAACTAACTTGTAAAGTGCGTAAGTCCTAATTCATCAAAAATGAGTAAAGGTTAATACTGATAAATCAGCGAATAAATGACCCATTTAATAACTCTTTTCTATGAAAACTTCACGTCTTGAACAAAAAAGCATCTATTTATCTATCAGTGGGACTTTATTTTTAGCGATTTTAGGTCTCACCTTTGGATTAGTAATACAGTCTGCAGCAGTTATGCTAGATGGATTCTTCAATGTAATTAATTTTGTCATGGCATTAGCTACATTATGGATCTCTCGATTGTTAACACGTCCAGATGGGAAAAAGTTCCAATTTGGTTACACGGGTTTTACTCCCTTGCTTAATCTTTGTAAAGGATTACTCGTTTTAGCACTCTCCCTATTTGCTTTTATTTCTGCAGTTGGAGCATTATTTCATGGCGGTAGAAAATTTAATCCAGGGACAGCAGTAATTTATGCTGCTATTGCCGCATGTACCTGTCTCTTAATTGCGATTATACAAACAGCGATCGCAAAAAAAACAGGCTCTCCAATAGTTAGTGTAGATTCAAAAAATTGGATGATTAACGGATTCATTAGTCTTTCCGTTGGAATTGTCTTTAGTGTTGTCACTATTATTAAGAATACTTCTTTTGCTTGGTTTGTTCCCTACGCAGACCCGACAATTGTTACCATCTTGGTAATGCTAGCCTTACCCATACCTGCTAAAGTTGTGCTTGAGAGTCTAAATCAACTTTTGTTAGGTGCACCCAGTGCTTCTTTACAAAACCGAATCAATGATTTGCTCAAAATTGCAACAACAAAGTTTCCTTGTGCTAATAATTATTTGCGGATGACAGAAGTTGGACAAGCAATATATCTGCACCTTTACTGGCTGTTACCTCATGATAATAAATTAGATAGTATTGAAACAGTTGATGTAATGCGTCACCAAATTAACGATCTGGTGAAACAAGAATTTCCTAATGTGACACTCGATATTATTTTTACCCAAGATGACCAATGGTTCACCATCATGAATCCTCGATGATTTGGATCAATCTTCTGTATGTTTAGTTTGTAGTGTGAGATCAAGGAAATGTCTGAGTTTAGAAAAATAGTGGCTAGTTCAATAATAATAGTCGCAGGGGTCCCTTCGTGGATATCCCTTGGGCTTATCGCAAGTTCATCACTAATTGCGGGTGTTAGTAAATCTCAAGCCGCTGTTACAGATAGTTCAGATGCACTTAAATCATCTCAACTTCAGATATTTCTTAAGCAAAAAAATATCACACATGTTCAGCCTCAGATTTCTGGTTTGGATCTCCTTAGTACCTCCAATACGAATGTTTCACAACATCTAGTCACAGAAAATCGATTAAGATTAAATTCAAGCCCGGTAAATACCAACCCAGTTCGGGAAGTTTCAGATATTTACACGGTAGAATCGTCTGATGTTGAGTCTTCTAAGGTTAAATCCTCTAACTCAGATATCGTCAAGCCCAGTAACAATTTTAAAGATACTCACAGCAGTGTTGACAATAAAATAGGGCAAATCAATAGTGTTTCCCAGTTTGCTGATGTACAACCAACTGATTGGGCATTTCAAGCCTTACAATCTTTGGTAGAGCGCTACGGTTGTATTGCAGGTTATCCTAATGGTAGATTTCGTGGTGATCGTGCAATTACTCGTTATGAATTTGCTGCAGGCTTAAATTCTTGTGTAGACCGAATAAACGAGTTAATGAGGGTCACGACTACTGAGCTTGTAAAGCGAGAAGACTTGATAGCTTTGAATCGTTTAGAAAAAGAGTTTAAGACCGAACTAATTTCTTTGCGTTCTCGAGTAGACTCCTTAGAAGCACGCACTAGCAATTTAGAAGTAAATCAATTTTCCACTACTACTAAACTTTTAGGTAACGTAAATCTACAAACTAATGCTTATTTATCAGGAGATGGGGATCCGCAAACTAATATTCAACATCTTACCTTTCTTGGTTTGATGACTAGCTTTACTGGTCGAGATCTGTTAATGACAGGTATCGCGACTAGCAACACTACCTTTCCCGATGTAGCTACGACCAACAATGGGAGAGATGTTGGTGCAACAAGGGAAGGTGCAAGTGCTAATTCCAGTCCTGGGGATCAAAATAACAGCTTCCGTATAGTTGGATTAGAATATCAATTCCCTATTGGCGATAATTTAATGGTCGACCTAATAGCCGGTAATCGCTATCGTTTTAATACAACTCAACTTAAGAAATATGCACCTTACTATGTAAGAGGTCTCGGACCTGTCAGTACTTTTGCAACTGCACCTCCTATATTCCTGGTTGGGGGAGGTTCCGGTCTATCGGCTCGTTATAAGCTATTAGATTCGACAACAATAAATTTAAGCTATATTGCATCCCCCGGAAGTGTTTCTAGTTTAGGGGGATTGTTTGGGGGTGACTACATAGCTGCAGCAGAAATTAACTATAATCCCAATCCTGGATTATTTTTGCAATTTGCTTATCAACATGGTTACTTTGGTCCTGGTAATTTTGGTTTTAATAACGGTCAAAGTTTTCGGGGTAATGGTTTTGTCGGTACAGCTTTAGCAAACCGCTTTGATGATGCTGGTGTTTTGTTTGAAGATGCATCCGCAGTTAGTACTAACGGTTATTCACTCGGCGGTTACTTTGCTATCACTCCGAAGCTAGCAATCGGCGGTTGGGCTAACCTGATTAAAGCAAGATTACATGGTAAAGGAGATGCCGACATTTGGTCTTACTCCCTTCAGGCTGCTTTTCCCGATTTATTTAAAAAAGGAAATCATGGAGGTTTGATTATCGGTATGGAGCCTACCCTCACAGGTTTGAGAAGTAATCTTCCCCGTGCAGATTTTGAAAATGATACATCACTACACATCGAAGCTTACTATACCCACCAGATATCAAATCACATTTCCATTGCTCCCTCTATCACTTGGATTACAGCACCTAACCAAGATGCAGATAATGAAGACATTGTGATTGGTGGGTTAAGGACTAATTTTAGCTTTTAGGTGTTTCCAAATATTTCTTTTCAAATATTTCAATCAAAATTTTGCTAACACATGTAATAGCATTATTTAATCAATGAAAAATACACTTAAAAACACATTACTTAGTGTATTTTTGTTAACTTCATCCTGGCAATTTTTGAACCAAAGGTTAGGGTGGAGTGAAGAAAAATTATATTGTTGCTATCGAGGCGTACATACCCTGAAAAACTTTGTAAATCCTTGGGGCGCACACCCACTTTTGTTGGCTTGATACTTATTAATTTTGCTCAAGTAAATAGTTGTTACCCTGCAACAATTATTGCCTGTAATGAAATTTACCTATTAGCTCAAATTAAAAATCTAGAATTATGACTAATCAACCTAAAATTCTTGCTTTTGCAGGTAGTGCTCGTGAGGATTCCTTTAACAAAAAACTTGTTAAAATTGCGGCTGCAGGAGCTAAAGTCAGTGGAGCAGAGGTAACTTATATCGATCTCAAAGATTATCCGATGCCCTTATTTAACGAAGATTTACAATTAAAAGAGGGGTTACCACAAGCAGTTATTGACTTAAAGACACTGATGAAAGCGCATCAAGGGTTTTTAATTGCTTGTCCGGAGTATAACAGTTCGATTACTCCCTTACTCAAAAATACTATCGATTGGGTATCGCGACCAGAAGCAGGTGAAGCACCAATGGCTTTAAGTTGTTTCCGAGGTAAGGTGGCTGCAATTATGGCAGCTTCACCTGGGGGACTAGGGGGCTTGAGAGGGTTGGTTCATGTCCGTTCCATTCTAGAAAGTATTGGTGTGCTGGTTATACCCGAACAAACAGCAATTGGGAGCGCATATCAAGTATTTGATGAAAATGGCAATCTAATCGATGGGAAACAAAAAGAGGCGATCGCCGCTATCGGTGCAAGGTTAGCTGAAGTTACAACTAAACTAAGCAGGAATGCAAGCTAAACAGGAATGCAAATTCGTAACTGTTAGTTTTTAATGATCGGTTTTTAACTGTTAATTTTCATTTTTAGAGACGGACGCATTTAAGGAGAAATACACTAAGATGCAAGTAGGAAATCGGATGACAAAATACGATAACGCAGTTTTAGACGACATCGAACTTCAAAAAGGTTTAGAACAGATAAATCCTAAGTTCGGTGACTTTGTAACTCGGGTAGCTGGCGAAGCTTGGGGTTTACCATTAATCGATCAAAAGACTAAGGCTCTGATTACTATTGCTGTAGATATAGTCAATCAGGATCATGTCGGACCAGGTAATCCTTTTGGCGCTCATGTAGATATGGCTCTTAAGCAAGGAGCAACTCCTGCAGAAATTGAAGAGCTACTGCTCTTTATGTGTGTTTATGCAGGTTTCAATAAAGTCGCGGGTTGTTTTGGCGTGTTCAACGAAATCCTGGAAACATTATCCTAAGTTGATTATATTTGTTACAGCAATAGGGAAAATAAAACTATTCATAGTACCCATTAGCCAAATAGTAATGCCAGAATCTAGCTAAAGTCGAGTAAATTAGCCTAAAGATAGGGTGTTGACTTTTAACTTTTGACTCAAAAAATGGTCGTAAAGATTTTCAGGTTTTCCCAACAAAATTCTTGATATTGCGCAAGGTTAAGCTTTTTGAAATTTAAGCTTTTTTGAGATTAAAAGCTTCTTGAAGTTTAGACCTTTATGAAATTGGAATGACAATAGAGGACAGCAACTATGGTTTCGACAATAAGTAAGGTAAATAAAACTGATTATTCTGCACGCGATCGCCAAGGTAAAGTCGCTTTTTATGTACTTCTGTGGAAGCGACAAGGAATTACCCTAGAACTTTTTGATGAATATTGGCGGGACGTACATGGTCCAGTTTGTGCTAGATTACCCGGTCAGTATCAATATTGGCAATTCCATGTTGCCCATAATGAAGGTGGTTTCTTCCCAGAAATCAAGGGTTTAGATTGCACTCAAAATTCAGAAGATAACTTTGATGGGATTGCAGAATTAACCTTTGAAAGCGAAGCAGATCGTCAGACTTGGTTTGAAGCCGCTGGGATACTGATGGATGACGAACATAACATCTTCCGTAAAGCCATTGGTTATAATACTAGTCCAGGCAATTCTATTACCTACGTAGATGGTATTACCAATGGAGAACCTAATGGTGACAGCGGAGTACTGAAATTTCACGTCATGGTCAAAAAAGTCCATGGAGTCAGTACCGAAGCTTTTCGCCGTTATTTGACTGATGTTTTTGCGGAAAAAATTAGCAGTCATGAGTCAGTACTTAAATTTCGCCTGCACTTATTTGAAGAAGTAGATAATTCTCGTCCTGATGCTGCTGGAGTTAGTCATTACGAACCAACAGCAAAGCAATATCATGCTGCCTATGAAATAGCTTTTGCAAATCAGCTAGAAAGGGAAAAGTTTTTTGCTTCTACTGAGTATAAGGTTGCCAGTAAAGATGCTGCTAAGTACATTAAACAAATGCAAGCATTTCCCGAAAGAACAGCTTATACCTTTGTCTATGATGGCAAAATGACCCTTGCTGGCGAACGCAGTTCTTCGGTAGCAGAATTAATTACGGGAATTGGCGCAGTAAATCAACTAAAGGAGGATATTCAATCTCTAATGCTAACTTCTAACCTTTACGCCTCAAAAAATAATGGTTTTTCTTCCCACAATCAAACCAAAAATCAGCCACAACCAATGAATAAACGAACCAATTATTACCAAGGTTTGTCTGCTGATTATTCTCGTCCTGGACTTGTAACTTCCTACGTAGCGAAAAAATTAATTGAGGATGCAGAAAGAATTGTGGCAATGAAAGAATCTAGATTGCCAGACATTAATCACAATTATACTCTCGAACAGATTGAAGCCGAAAATAGAGAATGGTGGCCCACTCACTGCGAAGCTTTAAGACAAGGACGGGGAGATATATTAACTGGTGAATATCGTGACGATCTAGTTTACTTTTGCCAAGATGGTCCTTATAGAGGCTTAGAACAACAAAAAGAAAGGGAACAACATTGGTGGGCATTAATTGCTCAACCGGGAGTTACCATGTGCTGGCCAATTGTAATGTTTTGGGGGGAACACACTTACTTTGAATGGAAGTGTGTAGATGATGAAACTAACGAAACTCTTGCAAAGGGAAATGTAACTTGGGTACGTCGGGGTCACCGAGGTGGTTGTTACCTGAAGACTGAACAACTTACATTTTATCGTGATGTCTTTGCTCCAAATGAATTATTAAAGCTAATTACCACCGCTTGAGATGAAAGAAGAGACCGCATATAAAAATGCCGTCCTGGATGATCGAGAGCTTCAAAAGAGTTTAAAACACATCAATCTCAGATTTGGTGATTTTGTAACTCGGGTAGCAGGTGAAGTTTGGGGTTTGCCATTAATTGACCAAAAAACGAAGGCTCTGATTACTATCGCTGTTGATGTTGTGAATCAGAGTTATCGGGGGTCTGGCAACCCATTTGCTGCCCATGTCAACATGGCTCTTGAGCAAGGAGCTAGTTGCGAAGAAATTGAAGAACTTTTATTATTCCTGTGTGTTTACGCAGGCTTTAATAAAGTCGCACCTAGCCTTGCTACCTTGAATCAAATTTTTGACAATTCCAACTATGTACCAAGGACAGCAGCAATGGTTGCAGAGAGTCGAACTACAAACAAAGCCGATTATTCAGCACGCGATCGCCAAGGTAAAGTCACTTTCTACGTACTTCTGTGGAAAAGACAAGGAATTACCTTAGAACTATTTGATAATTATTGGAAAGATGTACATGGTCCAGTTTGTGCAAGACTACCGGGTCAGCATCAATACTGGCAATTCCATGTTGCTCACAATCAAGGGGGATTTTGTCCCAATATTGAAGGTTTAAATTATTCCTTCAATCCAGAAGATAACTTTGATGGAATTGCAGAGTTAACCTTCGAGAGTGAAGCAGAACGTCAGACTTGGTTTGAAGCAGCCGGGATACTGATGGATGACGAACATAACATCTTCCGTAAAGCCATTGGTTATAACACTAGCCCAGGTAATTCCATTACCTATGTGGATGGTATTTCCGATGGAAAACCTAATGGCGAAACCGGGGTACTGAAATTCCATATCATGGTCAAAAAAGCCCATGGAATAAGTACTGAAGCTTTTCGTCGTTATCTGACTGAGAGTTTTGCTCCTCAAATCAGCAGTAGTGATTTTGTTCTAAAATTCCGACTGCACCTATTTGAAGAAGTAGATAACTCTCGTCCTGATGCTGCTGGAGTCAGTCATTACGAACCAGTTGAAAACCAATATCATGCTGCTTATGAAATAGCTTTTTTAAATCAGCTAGAAAGGGAAAAGTTTTTTAATTCTACTGAGTATAAAGCTGCGATTAAAGATGCAGCTAACTACATTCAACAAATTCAGGCATTTCCAGAGAGAAGTGCTTATACCTTTGTCTATGACAGCAAAATGACCCTTGCCGGTCAACGTAGCTCAAAGGTCGCATCTCTGATTGAAAATATTGGAGCTAGCAATCAATTAAAGGAGGACATAGTATCTTTGATGTCTAGCCAGGTCAATGAAAAAGCCAAAGGTTTAGGTCATTACCTTCAAGGAGTGCAACACTTCGGAATTACAGTCAATGACATGGCAAAAGCCATGGAATTTTATACCGAAGTTTTAGGTGGAAAACTGGCGATCGGTGGTGATGGATTCGTTGGAGAAGATTTGCACAATCTGCTCTTCCAAAAAGAAGATTTAGAATCTTGGGAAAGAGGTCGTAACCCTAAAGAACAAGGCGTACCTAACATTAGAGATGGTTCTGAAGATTCATTAGATGTTAGGTTTATTTCTTTTGGTAATACTTGTGTAGAATTAATCCATTTCCGGGATGCCCAACTAAGTGCTAATGCACCAAATATTTTTGGGAAAATTCCTTCTGGTATTGGTCATGTTAATGCTCCCCACATTTCTTTCTACGTAAAAGATGATGTGGATATTAATCTCTTCGCCAAAATGCTAGAAGATGAATGTCAACACCGAGGAATTAACAATGTTGTTGTTAACCGGATTATTCATCTCGATTCTCTAGAAGAGAGAAAAACTGCAGCTCTCAAATATGCCAAAACAGATTTCGTCAGCGATTTTGACGGCTGGGCTTTATTTTACTGTAAAGGTCCTAATGGCGAACAACTAGAATTTAATCAAGTCAGAAGAACAGCCAAAGAAAGATTTAGTGAAGCCCAGAGAGAATATAACTCAAGTAATGGGACAAATTATTGGTTTTACAACAATTCTGCACCCGAGTACACTAACGGAAATGGCAAAAATCGACTACATGGTAGTTACAGTGTAGCCGTAAATGCTCCAATCGAAAAAATTTGGCAAGTTTGGACTGAGCAAGCTTACTGCGAAAAATTTCCAATTTTAGAGCGCTATCATGATGGCGTTTTACGGGAAGTAAAAATGCCCGGAATGGAAATGAAGCAAAGGGTTACCATTGATAAACAAGCGGGAACCATGAGTATTGCTTTAGTAAATCATCCTCTGTTTACAGGTCAATTTATTAATCATGTTTATCAAAATCCTCGTGAACCGGGTTCCTCACCAATAGTAGGTTTCACTATTGATTTGCATCCAGTCAATGAAAACTCCCTAAAACATCAGGATGCAAAAGGGTTTATTGAAGCAGCTAAACCCGAAAAAATTCAAGAAGCTGTTTATCAGCTCAAACAACTTGTTGAAAATACAAATACTCAAGAGGAAAAACCAATGACACAATCTTTAACACGTCCTGGTTCTAAGTCTGATATCGTTAGACGGATGTTTGAAGCTGGGGAATCAATGAATGTAGAAAACTTTGTTAAGTTCTACACTGAAGATGCCCATTATCAATTCAGTAATTTCCCAGTAGCATACGGTCCCCAAGGAATTCGAGAATCTTCTGTTGATTTTCTGAACACAGTAGCAAAAGTCTACCACCACATAACCAATATCTGGGAACAGGGAAACACAGTTATCTGTGAGATGGAAGTTACTTATATCCGTCACGACGGTAAAGTTTTCCGACTACCCTGCTGCGATACTATTGTATTTAAAGGCGATAAAGTCCAAGAATTAAGAATTTACATGGACATCAGTCCAGTTTTTCAAACTGAGCAAGTTCAAGCCCCTGCTTCTAATAATTCTTCCGATAAGAGCGAATTCCTCCTACAAAGAATAGGCAAAATGTACGAGGCGCTACATGCAGAAAATTGGGATGAATTTATGAGCTTCTTCACTCCCAACTTGCTTTATAAAGTTGGCGCTCACGATCCAGTAATCGGACCACAAGCTTGTCGAGATTTCCTAATTCATATTTATAAGTCATTAAAATTAACAACTCATAATGCCAGAGGTACTTGGGTTGTAGATAATAACACAGTAATTTTGGAAATGGATGCTAACTATGTCAATAAAGTTGACAAGAGCTTTACCCAGGTTCCTTGTACGGATATCTATCGTTTTGAAGGGGATAAAATTTACGAATGGCGAGTTTATCCAGACCCTTCCAAATTGAATATTAACGTTTAATCTTTAATTTCTGCGTATCGCAATATGGTCGTAGAGACGACCCATTCCTCCCCTGGAGGAGCTTCAGAGGAGATTGGGTCGTCTTTATGAATTTTGATGACAAATGAATTCTTCATCTTCTATAGAATCCTACAAATAAGGAGTTAACAAACAATGGCAACTAAGTCAAAAGGTAAAATAGGCGTACTCATTGAAGAGCATTTTGATGGAACAGAATTTCGTCGCTTTAATGAGTATTTTCCCCAACAAGGTTATGAAGTAGAATACATTTCTCATTTATGGGGTAATAAAGAATTACATTTCGGTTCGAACCCCGAAAATGACAAGATAGAATATCACATTACAGTTGGTACAGAAGTAAATAATGTTAACCCTGCGGACTATAAAGGCATTATTTGCATTGGAGCTTATGCAATGGATCGCCTCAGATATCAGGTAAATGTGAAAAAGGGTGAGAAGAATCAAGCTCCTGCAGTAGTTTTTCTCCGTAAAGTTGCTGCAACACAACATGTCAAAATTGGTACTATTTGCCATAGTCTATGGCTTTTGTGTGCCGATACAGATTTGATTAAAGGGAAAAAAGTTACCTGCGCCCATAACATTATCTGTGATGTAGAAAATGCCGGAGCAGATGTTGTCTATGAGGGAGAGCAAACAGCTGAACTAGTTATCGATGGAAACTTAATTACCGGCAAACATCCCGGTATGGTAGAAGAATTTATGAAAGTTTTTGTCGAAGAAATTGAAAAAAGTAGTCATCGAAAACCAGATTTAGCAGCAACCGTTTGAACTAAACCATATCCAGTTTGAAAAGTTGAGTTTTTCCTCAGGGAAAACTACGTTTCTGGATGCGAACGAGGTTTAATTAATAATTCACAAAATAAGGATACATGATGACAGAGCGGGTAGATTTTTCCTTTTCCGATTTAATTGCCGGTTATGTTACCCATTACGATCCAGAGAGTGATGTTTTTGGGTTGAAAACATCTGACGGTAGAGAGTTCAAAGTCAAGCTGAGTCCTATGGCATATGCTAAAGTGATTCAGAATTTTGATGAGGGCTATCCCGATGCTACTGGAAATATGAGAGCTATGCTCGTCCCCGGGCGCTATTTGTTTGCCTATGGAGTATTTTATCCAGATAGTAGTACATTTGATGCTAAGCAGATTGTTTTCACCGGTCGTAAAAAAGACGATTATGTTTTTGAAAAGCAAAACTGGTGGGTACAGCAAATTAACTCCCTAGGTAAGTTTTATCTCAAAGCCCAATTTGGTGATGGGGACTATAATTATCGCAAATATCGCACTTCTTTAAGTCTAAGCGGTCAACAATCAGATACTAATTTCCGCCAAGAAACCGATACAATTTCTCGCCTCGTCTACGGTTTTGCTAGCGCCTTCATGATGACAGGTAATGATAGTTTCCTTAAAGCAGCGGAAAGAGGAACCGAATATCTGCGCGAACACATGCGGTTTGTGGATTTGGACGAAGGTATTGTCTATTGGTACCATGGCATCGATGTTCAGGGAGAGCGGGAACAAAAAATCTTTGCTTCCGAATTCGGTGATGATTATGATGCGATTCCTGCTTACGAGCAGATTTATGCTCTTGCAGGTCCAATTCAAACCTATCGCTGTACTGGCGATCCCCGAATTATGGATGATACTGAGAAAACAATCAAGCTGTTTAATGAGTTTTTCCTAGACAAAGGGGAACATGGCGGCTACTTTTCTCATATCGACCCCGTTATGCTCGATCCGTTGAGTGACACTTTAGGACGTAACAAAGGAACTAAAAACTGGAATTCTGTTGGTGACCACGCTCCTGCTTACCTAATTAATCTTTGGCTAGCTACAGGTAAGCAAGAATACGCTGACATGTTGGAGTATACCTTCGACACCATTGAAAAGCGTTTTCCTGACTATGACAACAGCCCCTTTGTTCAAGAAAGATTTTTCCAAGATTGGTCTCATGATACTACTTGGGGATGGCAGCAAAATCGGGCTGTAGTTGGTCACAACCTCAAAATTGCTTGGAATTTGATGCGGATGCATAGCCTCAAACCCAAGGATAACTATGTCAAACTAGCGAGAAAGATTGCAGATATAATGCCTGGGGTTGGCAGTGACCTACAACGCGGAGGCTGGTACGATGTAGTCGAACGTCTTCTTGCTCCTGGTGAGAAAACACATCGCTTTGTTTGGCACGATCGCAAAGCTTGGTGGCAGCAAGAACAGTCAATCTTAGCTTACTTAATTTTGGCGGGCATAGTTAAAGAGGACGAATATAAACGTTTATCTCGCGAAGCCTCTGCATTTTATAATGCTTGGTTCCTCGATCTGGAAGAAGGTGGGGTCTATTTTAACGTTCTTGCTAATGGTATTCCCTATTTGGCAGGAGGTAACGAAAGGGGTAAAGGCTCCCACTCTATGAGTGGTTACCATTCTTTCGAATTATGTTATTTAGCTGCTGTCTATACTAACTTATTAATAACCAGACAGCCGATGGACTTTTACTTTAAGCCGATTCCAGGTGGTTTCCCCGATAATATTCTCCGCGTTTCTCCTGATATATTACCTCCTGGAAGTATCAAAATTGCTAAATGTGAAATTGATGGCGAACCTTATAGTAACTTTAATGCTGAAGCATTGACAGTCACCTTACCCAAAACTGATGAGCGGGTGAAAGTTAAGGTTCAGATTGTCCCAGTCTAGTTTGTAGTTAGAAATTAAAAATTGAGGGGTGTAATCCGAATGGCACGCTCGTTAAAACTCATTCGCACGTAGCACGCGTGAACAAACCTTGAACTGATAAGGAGTTTGGAAGGTGTGGGAGGTAGATTTGTGCAACAAACTGTATTGATTAAACTCCCCCCTCTTCCCTTTCTACCCTTCTCTCCCCACACTTACCTTCTAGCAAGGGTTTGTGCTTTTATTAGTACCATTGGGGTACAATCCCCTCATTCAAGTTTCAATGGAAATTAGCAAGATAAAAATTAAGCAACATGGAAATTAATATTAAGACAATTAATGATGTCAAAATAGCAGCTATTAAAGGCGATATAGATGCCAGTACTGCACCATTGGTGAGTAAAGAGGTTTTACCTTTGGTTGAACCAGGAAAGAAAATGATTCTCGATATGACTGAAGTACCTTATATGTCCAGTGCTGGCTTACGAGTACTACTTTCTCTCTACCGACAAACAAGTACTAAAGAAGGAACATTGTTGCTAGTTGGTTTGAATGAAGAGGTTCAAGACACTATGTCTGTAACTGGATTTCTAGAGCACTTTCAAATTAACAATACTCTCGAAGAAGCACTAGCAGCAAAAGTCTAAAAGCATAAATCTAAAAGCATGAGACATGGGAGTATAAGGACTAATAGTAATGGAACGTATTGATGTTCATCCAACCCATACCTACAAAGGTTACAAATTACGCTGCGGCAAACCATCTCCTTTTGGTGCTAATTTAGTACCTGGAGGCGTTAATTTCTCAATTTTTTCCAGTTACGCCACATCTTGTACTTTAGTTCTGTTTGAGAAGCATGCTAAAGAGCCACTGGTAGAAATTCCTTTTCCTGAAGAGTTTACCATTGGTAATGTCTACTGCATGACCGTATTTGACCTGGATTACGAAAATCTAGAATACGGCTATCGCATGGATGGACCAAATAACTTTCAGGAAGGTCATTGGTTTGATAAGAGCAAAATTCTCATGGATCCTTATGCCAAAGTGATTGGCGGTAGGGACGTTTGGGGAGTTACCCCTGATTGGAATGATATCTATCATCATCGGGGCAAAATTGTTTTTGATGATTTTGACTGGGAAAATGACCGTCCTTTGGAAATCCCACCGGAAGACCAAATCATCTATGAAATGCATGTTAGGAGCTTTACCCGTCATCCTTCTTCTGGAATTAAGGAAAAGCATCAAGGAACATTCGCAGGTATCCGAGACAAAATTCCTTACCTGAAAGAATTAGGTGTCAATGCTGTAGAATTGATGCCGATTTATGAATTTGATGAGTTTGAGAATAGCCGTCCCAATCCCCAAACAGGGGAAATGCTGTTAAACTACTGGGGTTATAGTACCGTTGGGTTTTTTGCTCCCAAAGCTGGTTATGCAGCTACAGGCAAATTTGGGATGCAGGTTGATGAGTTGAAAACCCTGATTAAGGAACTACATAAGAATGGTATTGAAGTCATTCTAGATGTAGTTTTCAACCATACAGCCGAAGGTAACGAACGCGGTCCAACAATTTCTTTCCGGGGAATTGATAATAAAACCTACTATATGCTGACTCCGGAGGGATATTACTATAACTTTAGCGGTACTGGTAATACTCTCAACTGCAACAATCCAGTTGTGCGAGGAATAGTGCTTGATTGTTTGCGCTACTGGGCTGCAGAATATCATATTGATGGATTTAGATTTGACTTAGCAGCTATTTTAGGACGCGATCCTTGGGGTGCACCTTTAGCAAATCCACCCTTACTCGAATCTTTGGCTTTTGACCCAATTCTGGCTAAATGTAAATTAATTGCTGAAGCTTGGGATGCAGGTGGCTTATATCAAGTTGGCTCTTTCCCTGCTTATGGACGCTGGGCGGAATGGAATGGTAAGTACCGGGATGGAATTCGTAAGTTTTTAAAGGGAGATGGTAACGTTGGAGATGTAGCTCAACGCCTTCAAGGTTCTCCCGATCTATATGCGTGGTCTGGTAGAGCACCTGCAACATCAATCAACTTTATCACGGCGCATGATGGTTTTACCCTGATGGATATGGTTTCCTATGACGGAAAACATAATGAGGCTAATGGGGAAAACAATAACGATGGTACCAATGACAATGACAGTTGGAACTGTGGTTGGGAAGGTCCAACGGATGACTTTGGTATTAACACCTTACGCCGTCGGCAAATCAAAAATGCAGTGGCAATTCTAATGGTTAGCCAGGGAGTACCGATGATTCTCATGGGTGATGAGATCGGTCGGACTAAATATGGCAATAATAATACCTATTGTCATGACAATGAATTAAACTGGTTAGATTGGAACCTGCTAGAAAAAAATGCAGATTTATTCAAGTTCTTTAAACACTGTATTGCCTTTCGTAAAGCACATCCAGTACTAAGAAACCAATGGCATTTCCGTAACTGTGACTATATGGGTAGTGGCTATGCAGATATTACATGGCATGGTACCCAGGCTTGGGATGCAGACTGGTCAGATTCGAGTCTTACTCTAGCTTTTATGCTGTGTGGGAAACACGCCAAGCAAGGAACTGCTGAAGATAGCTACATCTATGTAGCAATGAATATGCATTGGGAAGCCCATTGGTTTGGACTTCCTGGGTTACACCCAGGTATGAAATGGCGTGTCTTTGCTAATACTGGAGCAACTTCACCCCACGATAGTTGGGAACCTGGTAAAGAACCGGTATTGGAAAATCAATCGGGGTTGCTGCTCGGTGATCGCTCTGTAGTAATCTTGGTCGGTAAGTAGATGTAGTGAATAAGTATAAGGTGTTGCTTTAACCTTTCTATTTTCAACTACTTTTATATTTCCAAAAGTTGGTTTATTTCGTTAATTATGACGGGTTTATTTATCGTCAAAACCCCGTAGAGACGTACCATGGTACGTCTCTACAAGACCTCATAGTTAATGTGACAGACTAATAGTTTCAAGTAATTCAATTACTAATAGGATAGTTATGACTTTCGATGCATTTTTAGAAACAAATAATAACGTTGCAAAAATTACCATGCAGGGAGAGTTGGATGCAAGCACTGCACCACAGTTAAAAGCAAAATTAGAGGAAGCTGCTGCTCAAGAGCCAAAACGCTTGGTTCTAATAATGGAAGGTTTAGAATATATGGCGAGTGCTGGGTTGCGGATGCTGATATTTGCTAAACAAAAAATGGGTACTGGTGTTGATATTTATATGGTTGGTACTCAAGAAATGGTATTAGATACCATTAAAAAAACTGGCTTTGACAAAAGTGTATTTTTGTTAGACCAATACGATGAAGAGCAACTAGAAGCTGTGTAGCTTGAAGCTATTCATATTTACTTGTAGCGCTCGTAATTAGGTTAGGAAATTTATGAATTCTAAAACCTAAAGTAGTAAATTTTTGGTCGTCCTACGGACATACTAATGACTTGTAGGTAGCGCTATATTTCCAGCACAGCGGAAAATAATATTGGGCTGAGTAGAGGTTGTATTACTTCCTCAGCCATAAAAAAGTTGTATAGCATATCTGTGCAGAGATTTGACGGAAAAATAACAATTGGAAACCAGGAATTAGATTTATAAAGCTTTTATGGAAAAATTAAGTGTATCCGGAAAAATAGACTCTTTACAAGAGATTGTAAGCTATGTAATTGAAGCAGCAAAATCTGCAGGCTTGGATAAAAAATCTACTTACAAACTACGTTTAGCTGTAGATGAAATTGCTACTAATATCATTACTCATGGTTATGAAGAAGCTAATTTATCAGGCAACATAGATATATTTGCTGATATTAATGATTCCAATTTAACTCTTTCCTTGGAGGATACTGGAGCTAGATATGACCCATATGGACAGATCGGTGTTGAAGAAAAAGATTTGAACAAACCTTTAGAAGAACGTTCTATGGGTGGTTTGGGAGTATACTTAGCAATTCAAGGTGTCGATAAATATTTTTATGAGCGAGTGGGAGAAGTAAATAGAAATATTTTTGTTGTAAATTCCAATAAATAGATAAGTAGTTGGGAAAAGTAATTTAAGCTTAAGCAGAGAACAGGGAATAAGCAATTCTTATTACTAGAAAAAGTATGAAGGAACAGATGATAAGTATTCTTTTAAGAATAAATTAAATTAACTAAAATAAACTACATTAACAGTTCAAAATACTGTCTGAAGGGGAATATGGGTGTTCTAAATCAATCAGAAACAGTCGATGACGCAGCATTAGAATTATTACGTCAAGAAATAGCAGAACTCAAAAATGAAGCTGCTGCTTTCAAAGCACAAAGTAAACTGCTAGCGAATTTAGTATCTATTGCGGGTTCTTCTACTGAAGGGGAAGTATTAAAAACTGCATTGCAAAGTACATTAGATCTTGCCACAGAACAAACTGCTTCAGAAAAAGGTAGTTTATTTTTACTTAGCCCTGCGGGAAAGGTGACTGATGCAATTTTGTCACGCACGGAAGTGACACCAGAAAAGCGAAAAAATCTAATTGGTAATGTATTAGACAAGGGTTTAGCTGGTTGGGTAATTCGCAATCGCCAAGTTGGATTAATTATAGATACTGAAAATGATGAGCGCTGGTTAACTTTACCCAATCAGCCTTATATTGTGCGTTCTGCTCTAAGTGTTCCAATTCTTAGTGGTGGAGAATTATTAGGTATTATTAACCTGTTACATTCAGAACCAAAGCATTTTACTGAAGAAACAGCTCATCTAATGCAGCTAACTGCTAATCAGATGGCTTTAGTATTAGAAAATGCTCGCCTTTACTCTAAACTTGATCAATATTCTAAAGCACTCGATGCCGAGCTAGAAAAAGGACGACAAATTCAGATTGATTTTCTCCCCTACGAACTCGTTCAAAAACCCAATCTAGAAGTTGCAGCTTGCTTTCACCCAGCTCGTCAGGTGGCTGGAGATTTCTATGATACCTTCGAAATAAATAGTAATCATCTAGGGTTAGTAATTGCTGATGTATGCGATAAAGGTGTGGGTGCAGCTTTATTTATGGCATTAAAACGTAGCTTAATACGTATATTTTCATCCCAAAATCAATTACAAGAAATTTCAGCTAGTATTCTAGTAGAGAATATACCAGTTGAGGGTGAATGGATTGGTGCAAAATTTGCAAATTTGTTTCACTATAAAGCTTTACAAGCTGTTTCTCAAACTAATGAATACGTAGCTAAGAATCATTGGCAAATGAGTATGTTTGCGACAATGTTTTTTGGAGTATTAGAGTCGGAAACTGGCATACTTACTTATATTAATGGCGGACACGAACCACTCTTCATTGTTAATTGTTCTGGTATTAAGCATACTTTGAAATCTACGGGTCCAGCAGTTGGTATGATGCCGGGTATGGAATTTAATATTGGACAAATTCAGCTGGAATCTGGGGACATTTTAATTGGCTATACGGATGGGGTGACTGAAGGGAAAAATCCTGATGGTCAGTTATTTACAGATAAGCGATTACAAATACTTTTAGAGGAACCATCATCTTCTGCTTCCCAGTTGCTCGGTCGCGTTAAAACTAATTTATTCAATTTTATTGATGATGCACCACAATTTGATGATATTACGATGTTAGCAGTGCGATGGGAACCAATGAAGTAATAAGTAAGTAAAGATAAAACTTTTTTAGAAAAAGTTATCTAAGCTTCTTATTACTCCATCAAATCTACAAACTAAACATTTAATCCAAGTAAATCTAACTCAAAAATTATGACTTTAACACTGAAAGTACCTAATATGGCTTGTTCTGCTTGTGTGAACGCTATCAAATTCGCGATTCAATCAGTTGATTCAACTGCGATTGTTGAAGCTGACACCAAAACAAAGATAATTGATATTCAAACTCAAAAACCAGAAGACAAAATAAAACAGGTTCTAGCTGATGCTGGTTATCCAATTTTTTAATGTAAAGCCAGAAATTTTACGATCCGACTGCGTCGGGAGATAGAACGAAGAGGGAAGATAATTAGATTTTATTGTTTGATTCATATTTTTCTTCCTTTATTTAATCTTTTAACTAAATAGCTAAATATTAAATATGGATACTCTTACGCTAAAACTAAGGGGAATGGGTTGCGCTTCCTGTGCTGGCAGTATAGAACAAGCTATTAGTTCGGTTCCAGGGGTAGGTGAATGTAATATTAATTTTGGTATTGAACAAGCAACCGTTAAATATAATCCCCAAAAAACTGATATTCAGCAAATTCAAGATGCTGTAGATGCTGCTGGATACAAGGCTTATCCTCTGCAAAAACAAGAGGTGATTGCAGGAGAAAATGATGAAGAAAAAGCAGTTCGTAAAGCAAACGAGCAGGATCTAATTCGTAAACTGATTGTCGGAGGTGCGATCGGTATCATCTTAATCGTTGGTTCCTTACCGATGATGACTGGTTTGGAATTTTCCTTTATTCCCCCATGGTTGCATAATCCCTGGTTGCAATTAATATTAACAATCCCGATCCAGTTTTGGTGTGGTTATGGATTTTATGTTGGTGCTGTGAAGGCTTTAAAGCGTCAGATGGCGACCATGGATACTTTAATTGCTTTGGGTACGAGTGCAGCGTTTTTTTATTCCCTGTTTGTAACTGTATTTCCTGACTTTTTTATCAATCAGGGTTTAAATGCACAGATATATTACGAAACATCAGCGGTTGTCATCACCTTAATTCTTTTGGGAAGATTATTTGAGCATCGTGCGAAAAGAAAAACTAGTGAAGCAATTCGGAAATTAATTGGTTTACAACCTAGAAATGCTCGTGTGATTAGCAATGGGAAGGAAATAGATATTCCCATCCAAGAAGTCCAACTTGATGATATTGTTCTTGTTCGTCCAGGTGAAAAAATCCCGGTCGATGGAGAAGTGATAGAAGGTACTTCCACCATAGATGAAGCAATGGTGACCGGAGAAAGCGTACCTGTCAAGAAACAGCCTGGTGATGAAGTTATTGGTGCAACAATTAATAAAACCGGTAGTTTTAAATTTAAAGCGACCCGAATTGGTAAAGATACGGTTTTAGCGCAAATCGTTCGATTAGTACAAGAAGCTCAAGGGAGTAAAGCTCCAATTCAAAGGATAGCGGATCGAGTTACGGGCTGGTTTGTACCTGGAGTTATTACTATTGCGATCGCGACTTTTGTTATTTGGTTTTATGCAACCAAGAATATCACTTTAGCTTTGATTACTACAGTTGGCGTCTTGATTATTGCTTGTCCCTGTGCTTTAGGTTTAGCAACTCCCACATCAATCATGGTAGGAACTGGTAAGGGTGCAGAAAACGGTATTTTGATTAAGGGTGCAGAAAGTTTAGAACTCGCTCACAAAATCCAAACCGTTATTTTAGATAAAACAGGTACCTTAACAGAAGGTAAACCTACAGTTACTAATTTTATTACTGTAAACGGTACAGCCAACGGTAACGAGTTAAAAATACTGAGCTTAGCTGCTTCACTGGAACTTAATTCTGAACATCCCTTAGCAGAAGCTGTTGTTAGATATGCTAAATCTCAAGAGGTCGCACTTACAAATGTTCAGGATTTCGTCGCAGTTCCAGGAAGTGGGGTACAAGGATTTGTTTTAGATAGATTCGTACAAATTGGTACTTTGCGCTGGTTAGAATCAGAGGGTATCAATACAGAAATACTTCAAGAACAAAAAGATACTTGGTCTCATCAAGGAAAAACTGTAATTTGGATCGCTGTAGACAGAAAAATAGAAGCCTTAATGGGAATCACTGATGCTCTCAAAGGTACGTCTAAGGAAGCAGTTAGAGTACTGCACAAGTTAGGTTTAGAAGTTGTGATGCTTACGGGAGATAACCGCTCTACAGCTGAAACCATTGCTCGTGAAGTTGGGATAGAAAGCGTATATGCGGAAATTCGTCCCGATCGCAAAGTTGAAGGAGTTAAAGCATTACAAAAACAAGGTAAAGTCGTGGCGATGGTGGGAGATGGAATTAACGATGCTCCAGCATTAGCACAAGCAGATGTGGGAATCGCAATTGGTACTGGAACAGATGTTGCGATCGCGGCTAGCGATATTACTTTGATTTCTGGAGATTTACGGGGTATCGTCACTGCAATTCAACTTTCCCACGCCACGATCGGAAATATCCGTCAAAACCTCTTTTTTGCCTTTTTCTATAATGTTTTAGGGATTCCTATTGCTGCGGGAATTTTATTTCCCTTTTTTGGTTGGTTACTTAATCCAATTATTGCTGGGGGTGCAATGGCTTTTAGTTCCGTTTCTGTTGTCACAAATGCCTTACGTCTGCAGAAATTTAAAGCATATTGAGTTAGTTCCTAGTCATCTATCCCGTTAGTTGTGGTAGCTTTGTTTTTCTACAAAACCCTGTAGAGACTGGACATGTCGGGTCTCTACAACTCCTCAGAATTAATGGGACAAATCACTGGTAGGAAATTTAATAGATAAGGAAGAAGTCAAAAGCCAGGAGAGGGAATCATACTAAATCCGGATTAATACTCCTTTTTAGAATGAGAGAGGGAAGTGTGGGAAGTGTGGGGGGAAATCCCAAAAAATATAAAGGGATTTTAAAAATCGGATTTGGAATCAGAATCATCCAGATAATTTAATTTGAGACTTATTGAATAAGTCCTATTTGATAAACGCTGAAAAATTATCGCAAGATAATGAAGGGATTCCGGAATATTGTGAATCCACCTCAGGCGTTTTTGCAACTAATGCCATATTACCGTCAGCGTCAACTATTAATCCTGTAGCTTCCACAATTTGATTTTGATTTTGGTTTTGGTTTTGGTTTTGAACTTGATTTTTTTCCTTGTCAACACTCAAGTTGCTATTTAATGAGTAAACATTAGCTTCTGCTTGTGAGTTACTCAGTACCAAATCAAATAATTCAGTATGTGTTGTTTTTCCAGTAAATAAATCATTGGGGCTTTGTGGTAACCCACCCTTCCCAGCGACAATAAACTTATTTCCTGCATAAGCAGAACATCCAGCCTTAATTTTAGTTGTTTCTTCTAAATTTGATGGTAATTCTACTAAACCAGAAGCAGGGTTTATGTTCAGTTGGTTTACTGTTACTTGTCCATTGACACCAAACTGAGAACTTGCTGTAATGTCACTTTTAGGGGTTTTTTGCTCGCGAAATACTAAGCCAAAAATATTCTGAGTTGTAATATCAATATTACCGCCCTTCCCTTTATTTGCGTTTGCGGTAATATCGCTATTTTCAAAGGGTAATCCAATCACAAAACCTTTAGGATTATTTATCGTAATATTACCACCATTAGCAGTATCAAATGCTTCAGCAGAAATTAAACTGTTGTTTTTCATCCACAATAAATCTTTGATTGTCAGGGTAATATTTGCACCTTCTGAACTTTCTCCAACTCCTGTTTCGGCAGTTAAGGTACCTCGATTTAAAAATAAATTATCTGCTGTAATTTCTAAATTTCCTGCTTGACCTAAAGGACTACTAACATTTATTTGTGCGCCATCAGTAACACTTAATTGACTGGTATTCACTGTCGCTGAACCAGCAGTTTCACCATTGTTTGCTTTTACAGATAAACGGCTCTCGCCAGCAAACTGTACGGAATCAGATACATTAATTATTATACTACCAGCATCTCCTTTCCCATTAGTACTAGCATTGAGTTGAGCATAGTTAGTAACATAAAGGGAACCAGTGGTAATTGAAATCCCCCCCCCATTACCCACAGCACCAGACTTTACTCGACTGTACACCCCACTGTTTCCTAGAGAAATTCTGCCGTCAAACTTGGCATAATCAGTAGCAATAATATCAACTCTACCAGCATTTCCTTTTCCTTCAATACTAGTCGCAATTTGAGCACCATCAGTCACATCTAGGGAGCGAGTAGTCACCGATATACCACCTGCATTACCAACTCCACCAGAGTTAACTTGGCTGAATACTCCACTAAGACTCAAGAATATAGAACTAGCATTAATGATGATGGTACCAGCATCTCCTTTTCCAAGGGTACTAGTAGAAAGTCTAGCACGATGTAATTTGAGCGAGTCAGTGACATTAATATCGATTTTTCCAGCATCTCCTTGTCCCAAGCTTGGACTATAAAACTGGCTGAAATTGCTCATTTCTAGGGAACCACTAGTAACTGATATACCCCCTGCATTACCAACTGCACCAGAGTTAACTTTGCTGAACGCTCCCGAGTCCCCGTCAAACTTTATATGATCGGTAGCATTAATGATGATGGTACCAGCATCTCCCTCTCCAAATGTACTAGCAGAAAGTCGAGCACCATTGGTCATTATCAGAGAACCGGTTTTAATATCAATATCACCACTTCCTTTATTACCAGTAGTATTTGCTGAGGTCGCATTGAAGCTAATGTTTTCAACTGCAGCTAAGGAAATTTCACCACCACGACCAAAAGAACTACCAGCATCCAATTCACCAGGGTTAATATTACCAATTGCAATAAATTTAATTAGTCCTCCATCACTATTCTCTTGCTGTGAAGAAGAAGCAGATGATACAAACTTAGTATTAATATCACCCCGGGAATCAAAAATAATTTTTCCCCCATTACCTGAGATGCTACTTGTATCAATATTTCCCTCAACTTGAATATATCCACGATTCAAACTACTATCAATGCTGTATTGATTTGTTAAAAAAACCAAACCATTTTTCTCTCCAACTCTAATATTTCCACCAATAAATATGTCACTATTGCCGTAAATTCCTTCTAAGTTTGGATTTAAGGATGTAAAATCTTCACTTCCTGTAACACCTGGATTCGCAAATGCAGTAGTACCTGCTCTAATATCTAAAGTTGCTTGATTTGTCCCATCAATTTCCAAACTCTCCCCACTGGAAAGAGTAATTGTTTCTTCTAAACCATTTTCTCCGTCTGCATCGGTAATTGTGACATCACCTGTAATATTGACACTTCCTCCAGCTAGAATATGCAATGATGCACCGGTATAACTATCAAAACTGACATCTCCACTCGCTCTTATCATTGTGTCATTGAAGCTGTTTAAATTTCCTAAGCTTTCATCTGAATCTTCAATTCTGAAGTCTCCACCACTAAAATAACGAGCATCACCAAGTACTGCTGTTGAACTTTGTAAGAGTAAGTCATTCCCAGAAAATAAACCACTATCTGGATGGTTTAACGCAAAGATATCTATAGTTTGATTTCCTTGTAATAATAGGTTATTTCCTGCGGAAGCAATAAAGGGACTATTTGAATCTTGGTTTTGCGGATCCTCCACCGGAGTATCTCTAATTTGTAAATTATTTTGCGCTTTTAAATTTAAGTCTCTACCTGCATTCAACTGTCCGGTTAAATTCAAATTTCTCCCCACAAAATTTAGATCTTCACCAACTGTTAAATTCCCCTCACTGGTAATGTCTTGTAGGGTAGTATGTTGAAGCTGATTGCGTGGATATTGTAAACCAGGGGTAATATCTAGTTCGAGTAAAGGTGGTGCTAGGGGGTTAGTCGCACTAAATTCCCAACCATTATCAAACAAGATATTCGGTACAGTGCTTGCTGTAAATGAACCAGAAATATCTAAACTTGCACCTTTACCAAAAATGATTCCGTTGGGATTAATTAAAAATAGGTTTGCATCACCCAATACTCCTAACTTACCCAAAATCGAAGACGGATTTGTTCCCGTTACCCGAGTCAGGATATTAGCGATTACTCCAGGGTTATTAAAATAAACGCTTTGATTATTATCAATATTAAATTCTTGAAAGCTATGAAATAAATTTGAACCGCGAATCGCACCACCATCAATCCGATTTTCGAGTGAATCAATAGGAGTAACAATAGAGTTTTCTTTACCTAGAGTATTATCTGGTATTAATTGTGCTTGAACTCGAACAACTGATGCAAGTGACAGCGTAAGTGATAAACCCCATAAGAAACAAAAGCGATTGTACATTGACTTCTCCCTAGAAAACTCTTGTACTCAACAATTCACTCAAGGATGATATTGATAAGAATCCAGTTTGATTTTTGTTAGCAGATAGCATTAAGCTACCCCAGCATTAATGATCTCACGCGTATCGTTAGGTCTTAGCGATCAAAAGGACATATAAAATTAAGTATTTGTAGGGTAAGTTATGGCTTGCGAACTAGCACACAAAAACCAATTATCTTCCCATTTTCTCCCTATTTTTGAAAAAAATAACATTCACTTATGATTTTTTATAGACTTATAAATTGAGTCGAAATACTTACTAACTTCAGGTGGTTTATTTGTGAAATGAATATAAAAACTATTTTTTTCTGCAGGTTTTTCTAAAACTTTGGCATAGATATCTCCACTTTTTTCTATATTATTTATGGGTATCAATAAATTAATTTTCATATTTGTCAATGCTGTAGGAATGAAAATAGCTTCATCTGGTTTTATCGCAACCAAGGCAGCATTTTCTGAAATTTGAATTAATTCCCCAGTTTGGAGAGTTTTACTAATATCTTTACCGTCTAAAACTGAATATTCAAAAGGAATTGCTTTAGCTAAGGGAGAAAATATCTCTTCTTCTTTCTTCAAATAGAGATTGTAATTCCCAGCAATACCACCCACTTCATAAATAGTTATCGGTTTTTGAACCCCTTTTGGTTTTACTTCTCGCTCTCCAATAATTTTTACAATTGGTTCAGCTTGTTTTAAAGTAGATTCAGAAATAAAAATTTGTCCGCCAATAGTATAAGATTCAATCCGATAAGTTAAGTTAACTTGCTTACCGACAATCCCATATTTAGTACGTTTCTCTGAACCAATATTTCCTACTACAACCTCTCCAGTATTAATCCCAATACCCATTTCTAACTTTGGTAATCCCATTTCTTCCATTTTTTGATTCACTGGTTCCATTGCTTGTTGCATAGCTACAGCACAAGCAATAGCTCTGGTTGCATCGTCTTCTCTGGCTGTAGGTGCGCCAAAAAGTACCAGAATACCATCTCCCATAAACTCATCAATAGTTCCCTGATACTCAGTAATTATATCTGCCATGTATCCCAGATACAGATTAATAATTTTGATTACTTCCTCTGCAGGTAATCGTTCCGAAGTTGCAGTAAAACCTCGCAAGTCAGAAGTAAAGATTGTTATATTCCGACGTTGACCTCCGAGTTTTAAACCTTCAGGACTTTCAAGTAAATTAGCAACCACTTCATCATTCAAATAGCGCCCAAAGGTTTGACGAATTTTACCAGCACTTTGGGCTAAATAAGCCGTTACACCAACTGCAGAAGCTAATAATCCCAGTATTGGTGGTACAAATGGAATCCACCAACCATATATGAAAGAAAAATAACTAATTGCAAACAAACAAAAACCTGCTAATGCAATACTGCTCGGAGGTGTTGTTTTTCGTTTGCTAGATCTTAGTAACCATATTAGTGTCGCTCCAACTAGTGACCAGACATATACCCATAACCATTCAAGTACTTGATTCCAAGTTTTAATCAGAGGACGATTGTCCAACTCAGCACTTAGTATTTGACTTACGGTATTGGCGTGAATGGTAACTCCCCCCATTCGTTTGGGAGAAGAGAATACACTATTGCGATAAGGGGTATAAAATAAATCGTTCAGGCTTGAAGCTGTCGAACCTATGATAACAATACGTCCGCGTATTGAATCTTCACTAATACGATTCTCCAAAACGTCTATCAAAGATATCCTGTGAAACTTATCTATATCTCCACGGTAATTTATCAAAACCTGATAACCTTGATCTGGGGTATTAACATAACCACCATCATTTCCTTCAAAAGGTGGAAATATTACTTTACCAACTTTGATCAAAAAATCTTCTGTCTGACCAACTTCAACACCGATATCATTGAGATAAAGATAAGCAAGTTTAAATGAAAAGCTAAATACGTTATTGCCATTTTTATCTGCCAAGTAAAATAAGTTGCGGCGAATTTTACCATCCCTATCTATAGGAAAATCATTTGCACCTACTTGGTCGCGTTTTTTTAATGCTGGTGGTGGATTAACTCCAGAACCATCTATACTTGCAACTACTTTTTGTACTCCAATAAGATTTGGTGTGGATTCAAATACTTTCACCAAAGATTTATTACCTTCACCGACTGGTAAATCCCGATAAATATCAAGTCCAATTGCGCGCGGTTGATATTGCTTTAGATTCTCTAAAATTTTGGCTAGTACTCCATCAGGAATTGGGTGTCCTAGTTTGCGTACAGCCTCTTCATCAATTTGGACAATAACGATGCGCTCATCGCGGCTTTCGGGCGGTCGCAACATAAAAAGTCGATCTAATGCTGCTAATTCCAAAATCTGCAGAAATCCACTAAAACGTATAGCCATTATAATAAACGTGACTGTAGGAGTGGTGATTAATACGTTACGCCACAGCCAAATTTTGCTTTTTAATAAGCTCCACATAAAAATAAATATTCCTGACTAGAAGCGTCTTTGAATTATTTCAATAAGACACAATATTTATTTAATTTTATATTTACTCGTTTAAAAAATATTCAGTAAAAACTCTGATGGTTCAATTAATACAAGTTGTTATTTAATTTATAAACAAATAGTGTATATACTTGCTAATCAATAATTATATCTTCCCAGTTATACCAATTCTCTATGAAGATGCATATAATAATGCTTCATAAAATAGAGCTTCAAGGATAAAATCATAGCTTGTCAAAGAAGAGA
>NZ_LMTZ01000103.1 GCF_001456025.1 Mastigocoleus testarum BC008 | reverse complement strand
AGCACCAGAGATGATGTTGTTTCCGTAGATCAAGGAACCTGCGACTGGCTCGCGGATACCGTCGATGTCTACGGGAGGAGCTGCTACAAATGCGATGATGAAGCAGGTGGTTGCTGCCAATAATGTAGGAATCATCAGTACGCCGAACCAGCCAATATAAAGGCGGTTATCGGTGCTGGTGATCCACTGACAGAACCGTTCCCATAAAGATGCGCTCTCGCGTCTTTGTAATGCGGTTGTCATGGTACGGATAATTGCTGTTTTTGATTTAAGTATGTATCAGACAAGTTGTTTTTTTGTCTGTAATACTACCTTAACATTTATTTACAGTTTGGCAATAATTTTTAATTTTGTGAATTTTATACATATGATTATTTATACTTATGGGGAATGGGGATTAGGTACAGGTGACTGGCGACTGGCGATTGGGGATTGGGATGACCAATTACCAATTACCAATTACCAATTACCCATTACCCATTACTACTCATTACTGCACTCGCCGAACTCTTTGGAGATTTTCTCCGTAACGCAGTAATCTCTCAATGGTTGCTAAGCGATTTTCCCAAACTTTCACTTGGTAAGGATTTTGTCTGAAGTGTGAGCGCATCCAAACACGAAATTGGGATTGGAAACGAGTTAGAGATGCTTTAGCTGTTACTAACTGACTAGAATTGGGATTATGCGCTAACTGTTCTAAAGCCTGCTGGAGAACTTTTGCTTGAGATTTAAATTTTGTTAGTTCTTTTGGTGAAATTTGTAATTCCCGGCTTTGGGAAACTAATTTCCATTCTGCTTGTAAAGCTGCATAACGTATTGTGGCAGTTTGGAATGGTTGACGATGGGGAATTGGTTGTTTTTTAGCTGTTCCAGTCTTTCCTTGGGTACGACTAAATACTTTTTGTAATTGAGGATTCAGATTTTCTGCTGCAAATAATGCATAACCGCTAGCAGGTAAATCTCTAATTAATTGAATTTGATCGAACGCTCCGAGTGTAGGTAAATTTAATAAACGAATGCCAGGTACTAATAAACTAGAACCTAATTCACGTGAAATAATCCAAGGTTGTGCTAGTTTCTCAAACCGATAAGTATCCAAAGCATAAGTCATGGGAACAATTAAATCTACATCACCCCGCATCGCCCAAACTTCCCAATGTTGCTGTAATTTTTGAATACGCTCTCGTTTGGGTAAAGGAAATACTGCTGCTGACAAAATTAAGTTGGGTTTTTTCTTTCGCAGTCGCTGGGAAACTTCCCTGACAAAGCTATCTACACTCTCAGTACGAAATTTTGTCCATTTGTTCCATAAATCTCTTTGGCGAGGAGAAATAGAAAGTGGGTCTACACCCCATTTTTGTTTAAATTGAGTTCTTGCTGCTTTACCATAACCATAGGTACGGTTAGCACGGGGATCTTGGAAAGGATAACGAATGTAGTCTAATTGCAAGCCATCTACCTGATAGCGAGTAACTATTTCTTCATATAGTTCGATTAAATATTTTCTGACCTGGGGATTGGCTGGATCGAAAAAAGGTTTATTTTGCCCTGATGGAATCATTCTTCCCCGATTGTCGTAAGCAGCCCAGTCCGGATGTTTTGCAAGTACCGGACCTGGATAGTTAGATTTAATATTGAGAATTTTGTTGTGCCTCTGGTTCCCTGCTGCAAATACCCACACCCAAGCATGTAATTCTATCCCCCTTTCATGGGCTAATTTGACTGCTGATGCGAGGGGGTCCCAACCGCGAATTAAAGGATTTTGTTGGGGAGCTACTTTACTTGGATATATTGTATACCCCGCATTTAATGTTTCAAAGAAAACGGTATTAATTCCAGCTTTTGCTAAATTATCAAAGATTTTGGCGAGTCCTTTCTCATTTGCAGCACGAACGATAGTCCCTCGATCCAGCCAAATAGAGCGAATTTCTGGTGGAGCAAACAAATTATTCACAGGGAATTGCTGCCATAATCTTGCTTTTGCAGAGGTCACTTTTTGACGCGCTCTGTGATATCTTTTTGCAGCGATTAAACTTGGTAGGTTATTTAGTAATTTTTTTGCTTGCACTAAAGTGTCTTGGCTTGAGGTAACTGTTTGGGAAGGAGTAGATGAGTTAGCTGTTTGTTTGACAGCTGTTTGTTGTAGATTTATGTTTTCATTTCTAGCTCTGACTGCTAGATTTGCACTTTTAACTCTCCCAATCAAATTTCCTAGATCTCTTTGCAGTGCAAGTGTTTGAGGATGACTTATAGTTCCTCGAGAATTGGGTATAGTTACTGGAGGTATCCTATCTTGTAGATGGTCTATTGCTTCAAATTGTCTTTGTCTTGGCTTTATCTGAATTATTTCTCGATTGTGGGAAGGTGAAACCTGATTTGAAGTTCTAGAAACTTTTGAATTATTTGAATTTGAATTATTTGAATCTGAATTATTTGAGTTCTTAGGATTATTGGAATTACTAGAACCTAAATCTGTAGAAAGTGAACTTCTGGAAGTCTGAGATATTTGTTTTGGCTGCTGTAACTTGGCTACTGAAGTTAAACAATTTGCAGAAGCTCCCACAACTGAACTTTTTGTTCCTGGCGTATTCATGTAGCGTTGGATACTCTTATTTAACCAAGCTATATCCAAATCAGGAGAAGCAGCCGTATCTACACCCCAACGCCAACCAAAAAAAGTAGCTCTTTGAGTTGCTAATACTGCTGTGGGCGAATCTTTGGAGTCCCAAACTGCAGCAGTTTGAGCTGCTAAATTTTCTGGAACAACTACACCACCCCGGACTTTCCCAAATAGGCTATCTTCCTCAGACCATCGCCCAAAATTAGTTTTTGAGGGTCTGAGATTTTGCGCTTGATTTAAACCAAATCCCCAATAACCACCCAAAAGTGTTCGCATCAACTGTCTAACTCCGGGTGCAGATAAACTCGCTGTTGGACCACTGGCAATTAATCTTCCCCCTTTGCTCATCCATTCTTCCAAGGCGATCGCCTGAGCAGGTGTCAATGTTTCTACATTCGGTAAAAATAATACTTTGCGATCGCCCAAATCTGCAGATCTTCTAATCTGAGATAAAGGTACAATGCAGTAACTTACATTTGCAGCCTGCAAACGCTTAGTTATTCCCTCCCATTGGTTAGCATTTTCTTGACTATAAATAATACTCAAAACTGGTTTTTCTGTTGTAGCGCTAGCAGGAAGTGTCCAGTAATTACTTAAGATAAAAAATTGTGAGTTTAAAACAAATAATCCCAGTTTTTGTAAGTTATTTTTTTTGAATATAAATTTAGATAGTATCTTTAAAATCAAACTTCTTTTCAAATCAAAATTTAAGCTAAATTGTAATCTATTACTTAATCTATTACTTGATTTAATACTCGACTTGTTATTTTCAAACTTGATATTTATCACTCTAAACCCCCAAGCAATTAAATATTTATGAATGACTATGTAATTAAAATTGAGATTTAAGCTTTGTAAAAAATATTTCGATGTAATTTATTTTAGACCTATTAATATTTATTACCTAGCTTACCGACTCAATATAATCAAAAAACTTATTTGATTTAAGATTTTCATCATTATTATTCCCCAACTGTAAAATCTGAGTTGAGGAAAACTTGAATTATTCAAATTCAGACAATAATTAATTTTCTGGGAATAATACGGAACAATTACTAAATAATTACTCCACAAAATACTTAATTGAGTTTACAAATGAATAATTAAATTTAATTTTGAATACAAGTTTTTATTAGTTCTTCTTGGTTTGCGACAGGGAATATAGTTGTATTTAGCTTTTGTGCAACTTCACTTACACTCATATCATCTAAGAATACTAGTTCGCCATGTTTGAGCATTACATTTGGCAATAAAATTCCATTTCCTAAATCCATATCTTTAAGATTCAAAATTAAGTCATGACCAGTTAGTAACCCAGTAACGCTTATGTTTTGACCCCAATAATCACTAGATAAAGCCTGCATCTTAACTTCTAATCCATCCACTATATTTAATCGCTGAACAATTGGCATAAATGCTTTTTCAACTGCATTTCCAACCACCCAAGTAAATTCACGTTTTGATACTTTTTGTGGGAGCAAATTTTTTGCAGCAATATTAAACTCTTTTAGAAATAAACGGATCGAACCTACACCGTTATCAATTTGGGGGTAATCTCCGTATTCAGATTCACATGGTAATTCCTCTCCAGCAATTAAAAACCATTCATCAGCTAACCAAGCAAAGGTATAACCAAAGCGTTGACGAAATTGCTCTTGTAACAATTGTACTTGCCTTATGGTCTCTTGGGCTTTTTCACGCGTTACAGATACGAGTTCATCTTCTTGGGGACGAAATCTCGTTAAACCAACTGGTACCACCGCTACCGATGCAACAGTCGGAATCTCAACGCTATGAAATGACGCTAAGTCTAACAGAGTTTGTTCCAGATGCTGAGCATCATTTATACCGGGGCATACTACAACTTGAGCATGAATCTGTAATCGTCGTTCTTTAAACCACTGCAACTGCTCTAGTATCTGTCCTGCTCGGGAGTTTTTTAGTAGTCTAATTCTCACATCTGGTTCTGTTGCATGAACTGAAACGTACAAGGGAGATAAACGCATTTGTTCGATGCGTTGCCATTCTCTTTGTGGTAAATTCGTCAGTGTCAAGTAAGAACCATACAAAAAGCTCAAGCGATAATCATCATCTTTCAAGTACAAGCTGGAGCGTTTACCTGGTGGTTGTTGGTCTATAAAACAAAACGGGCAATTATTATTGCACTGAATTAAATTATCAAATAATGCTGTGGAAAATTCTAGCCCTAGGTCTTCATCGTAGTCTTTTTCTACTTCTACGTGATGAGTTTTACCAGATGAGTCTAAAACTTCCAGTTCTAGAACTTCATCAGCACACAAAAATTGATAATCGATTAGATCCCGGGGTTGAGTATTGTTTATGCTCACAATTGCATCCCCTGGTTCAAATCCGATATCAGCAGCAATTGAATCTGGCAAAACTTTGGTAATACGGGCTGGCTTGATAGTACTCATAACGACAATGATTAAACTGGGTTAAATCATATAAAGCATTGCATATTCTACATCTTTGAGAACCAGAGTTCGTAGTTAGCGACGAGAAGCAGTTTGTAATTAAATGTGTTTCAAAGAAGGTAAAAAATCTGAAAACTCTATCTTTTTCAATGTTTTTTAGAGACAACGTATTAAATATTACGACAAACAGTAAAATTATCCTCATTATTCAGTTAAACTACATCTAAACTTCACATGATAAGTAACTATTTAGTTGCTTAGATTGTTTGTGATTTATAGCACAATTTTTAGTCAACTCCTGAAGCTTGGGCTTTATGAGAATTTTAATAGTTGAAGATGATGAATTAATTTCTGAGCCAATTGTTAAGGCTCTGAGGGAGAAACACTACACTGTAGATGTTACTGAGGATGGTGAAAAAGGTTGGGAATTAGCGAATGCTTTGACCTACGACCTAATTGTTTTGGATGTAATGCTCCCAAAATTAGATGGAATCACCTTGATTCGCCAAGCGCGCTCGCAAAATATATTATCACCTATTATTCTCTTGACTTCTCAAGAAAGCAGTACTAATAAAGTTATTGGTTTGGATGCTGGGGCGGATGATTACATTACTAAACCTTTTGACCTACAGGAATTTTTAGCTCGCGTCCGTGCTTTACTGCGCCGCCGGAATAATTCGGTTTTACCACCATTACTAAAGTGGGGTTCACTAAATTTAGATCCCAGTATTTGTCAGGTAAGTTATGAAAATAAACTCCTTCCCTTAACACCAAAAGAATATAGTTTACTAGAGCTTTTTCTACGTAATTCACACCGCACATTTACTTTAGATGCGATCGTAGAGCAACTTTGGTCTTTTGAGGAAGCTCCGGGAGACAATACGATTAGAGCTCATATCAAAGGATTGCGAATGAAGCTCAAAAAAGCAGGAGTAACCGAAGATCCAGTAGAGACCGTGTACGGTATTGGTTATCGTTTAAGACAAATAGGGAAGATAGACCCACAGGAAAATAAATTAAAACAGAAAAACCACAAAACAAGTAAGAAAAATATTTCTCCGCAGCAAGATTCTTCTGAGGTCGAGCAGAAATTACGTAGTATTACTACAAATGCTTGGATAAAGAAAAAAGAAAAACTAAAAAATTTGGTTTTACCAATCGAACAAGCAACAATACTATTACTTCAGGGTGAATTTGATAATGAATTATTCTCACTTGCATACCAAAATGCTCACAAACTAACTGGTAATTTAGGTATGTTTGGCTTGAATCATGGTTCCTATTTAGCTCATCAAATTGAAACTTTAATCGCAGCAAGAGTAAACTTTACTCAAAAACAAAAGCTTCAACTGTCAGAATTAGTTAAAAGTTTATACCAAGAATTAGAGCAGGGAATTTCTCATCAACATTTTAATTTGCCTGAATCTAATTTACCCGAAAATGACCAACGTCCTTTAATACTAATAGTTGACCGAGATGAACGTCTGATAGAAGAATTGTGCGATTCGATTAAGACTTGGGGGATGAGATATGAAATAGCCATAAATCCAGAATTTGCCAGAAAGCTGATTTCACGTCAAACCCCTGATGCTGTAATACTTGATATTACAGGTGGCAATAATGGGGAAGGATTAAAGTTACTAGCTGAAGTTAACTCCCATGTACCAAAGATTCCAGTATTAGCTTTAACTAGCGAAGATAACTTACTTGAGCGGGTGCAGGTAGCACGTTTGGGAGGAAAAGCTTTTTTACAAAAACCTGCAGATACTAAGTTAGTTTTAGAAACAATCACTAATATTTTGCAACTTAAGCGCGAATATAAAGCTAAGGTTTTAATTGTAGATGATGACCCCGATATTCTTTACCTACTGTCAAGTTTATTACAAAATAGGGGGTTTGAAGTTTCAACATTAGATAATCCGTTAAATTTCTGGGAAAATTTGCAGGCGATGCATCCAGATGTATTAATATTTGATGTTGAAATGCCCTCTTTGAGTGGGATAGAACTTTGTCAGGTGGTGCGAAACGATCCCCGAACTAGTAGTTTATTAGTTTTTTTTATTACTGCTCATACAGATTTAGAGACAATTCAACAGGTGCTCGCAGCTGGTGCAGATGATTATCTAAGTAAGCCAATTATTGGATCTGAATTAGTAACTCGTATTTTTCAGCGCTTAGAGCGTTAACGTAAGTGGGATGTAAGCACGACAGAAGTTAGGAACTGAAATTAAGTATTTAGATTTAGAAGTCAGGAGTCAGGAGTCAGGAGTCATACTAAATCCCGGTGAATTACCCTTTTAAGAATGAGAGTTGGATAGTGTAGCGGAAATCTCAAAAAATATAAAGGGGTTTTAAAAATCTGGTTTGGTATCAGGAGCTAAAAGTAAATTACCAAGTAAAACTTTTTAATATTTGAATTGTAGCTTTTGTAATTTGCAATACAATTTAATAGAATTTATCCATACTTAAATAGAAATATTGTAATGAGACTTACATAAAATAATTTTTATACCTTTAGGTTGGTGCGCTATTTTTTTTTGGAATGTAATGTTTTTACGGGCCATTAAGAATTGGATATAAATATTGGCACATATATCCCCAGTTAGAGTAAAGGTTTTAACTAACGTTTTATGTAATTATTTTATGTAATTATTCTGTGTAATTAATTTTGCCTTACTATTTACAATTCCAAAATTATTAAATCAAAATAAATTATTTTACTAACTTGGTTTGGTGAATCCAAGATATTATTTATGGTCTTATCTATTTGAAGCAGCAAATAAGTGAATATTGTCATCAGCACAATTAAATACTGATGAGAAAAAACGCCAGCAAGATTAAACCAAAAATTCGGCAAAGGCGATGATGACAGTATTTGTGAGTATTGCGGTTATATTTATGAGTCTGTGTTTTTGGCAGGGTCTGTCAATATACCAAAGCTTTCATATCAGAAAATATGTTAAATTAGCTGCGGTAAATATTAGCCAAGAAATTACAGTTAATATTGAAAATCGTATTTTAGCCTTAACTCGTATGGCACAACGCTGGGAAGTTGGAGGTGGAACTTCCTGGGAAGAGTGGACTGCAGATGCAACTAATTATGTTCACGATTATTCCGGTTACAAAGTACTTGGGTGGGTAAATAGCAAGTATGAGGTTTGTTGGCTCGTTCCCGAGTCAGATCCGAAGGAATTTGAACTCATAAATTTATTACTTGAAGAACATCGTACTATTTCGGAGACGACAAAAAAACACCAAAATCCCGAGTTAACACCTACGGTCATTCTGGAACGAGGAGTTAAGGGATTTCTAATTTACGTCCCCTTATTTGTCAGAGAAAAATTAAAAGAACAATTATCTGTTTCCCAATCTAAATCTATTTCCCAATATCAGCATCAAAATGCTTTTGATGGATTTATAGTGGGTGTTTTTCAGACTCAGTCTTTGATTGATAGCATTTTAGATGAAAAAATCAAGCGGGAATTTGCTGTAGAAGTATTTGAAGGTAGAAATAAAATATACCGCAGTTCAGATATTGACTTCGATAGTCGTATAGAAAATCGTTGGAGTCAAGAAAAGGAAATTAAGATCGGAAATGTTATTTGGCGACTTCGCATTTACCCCCAACCAGCATTTTTAAGGGGAGAATATTCTCCTTTTAAAAATTTTGTTTTAAGCAATGGCTTGATAACACCTGCATTGTTAACTTGGGCAATTTATCTGATGCAAAGTTCCCAAAAATATGCAAAAGAAGTGGAGACAAAAAATCGTGAATTAGCAAATGAAGTAAGGGAACGTCAAAAAGTAGAAGAAGAACTACGCGATCAAAATAAAGCACTAGAAAGTGCGGTAGTAGGTATTTCAAAATTAGATGTTTCCGGACATTATCTTAAAGTCAATCCTGCGTACGCTGACTTGTTGGGCTATAAAGCTAAAGAATTAAAGGGAAGCATATGGCAACAAACTGTCCATCCAGAAGACCGAGAAAAAGCTAATAAGGCTTACGAAAGGATGTTAGCTTCGGAAAAAGCAGAAATAGAAGTGAGAGCTGTACGTAAAGATGGTTCGGTTTTTGACAAAATACTGGTCATGGTGAAAGCCTACGATTCCGAACAACGCTTTAGCGGTCATTATGGCTTTATGAAAGATATTAGCCAACGTCGAGAAGTGGAGCGTCTTAAAGATGAATTTATTTCGGTTGTCAGCCATGAACTGCGTACTCCCCTAACCTCAATTCGAGGTTCTTTAGGTTTATTAGCCGGTGGTGTCTTGCAAACTCGACCTCAACAAGCACAGCGGATGCTTCAAATTGCGATTAATAATAGCGATCGCCTGATTCGTTTGATTAATAACATCCTGGATATTGAACGAATAGAATCTGGCGAAGTACAGATGAATAAGCAAATCTGCGATGTCGCCAACTTAATCCATCCTGCCGTTGAAGTGATGCGAGATATCGCCCAAAAAGCAGGAGTAACTTTATCAGTGAATTCTGTGTCAGCTAGAATTTGGGCAGATCCTGATCGCATTATCCAAGTTCTAACTAATTTACTCAGCAACGCCATTAAATTTTCACCCTCTGGTTCTACAGTATGGTTAACGGCTGAAGTCAAAGAAGCCAGGATAAGTCCGCAACAACAAGGAAATTTAAATTTCTCCAATTCTTCTACACCGTATATCCTTTTCCAAGTTCGCGATCGGGGTCGAGGTATTCCAAGTAACAAACTAGAATCTATTTTCGGACGTTTTCAGCAAGTGGATGCTTCTGACTCGCGCAAAAAGGGTGGGACTGGTTTGGGACTTGCTATTTGTCGTAGCATTATTCAGCAACACTGCGGATTTATATGGGCACAAAGCACTGAAAATCAGGGTAGTACTTTTTATTGTCAAATACCTTTATCACAGGAAAAAGAAGCAGCGACGACAACTACTACTTATTCAGGTGAATCCTTAGCCTTAGCTAAAGATAATAGCTCAAGCTCAAAAAAAAAATCCAACACACAACAAACAAGTAAAGTTCTAATAGTAGAAGATGATACAGACTTAGCACAAGTAATAATTTCCATATTCCAGCGTCACGGAATTGAAACATACCACGCCAAAAGCGGACAAGAAGCTTTAGAGCAGAGTTTAGCTTTACTTCCAGATTTGATGATATTGGACTTAACATTACCCTTGCTTAGCGGCTTTGATGTTGTAGAAAAGTTACGTCAACACAAACATTTATCCAATCTGCCCTTAGTTGTGTATACCGCTTTTGATTTGAGCGAAAAAGACCAAAAACGTCTGAAACTGGGAAAGACTTTATTGCTAACTAAAGCACGAGTTACACCAGAAGAATTTGAACAGCGTGCCATTAACCTACTCAAACTGGTTATTTTAGAGGATAAGGAGAGTTGAGAAAATGAGTGCGAAAAAGATTCTCATTATTGACGATGATGAAGACATCCTGGAAGTTGCTCAATTGACATTTGAAGCAGTGAGCAGTTGGCAAGTATTTACTGCTACATCTGGTGATGAAGGTATATTTAAGGCTCAAGCCGAACAACCAGATGCGATTCTTTTAGATGTAATGATGCCGGAAATGGATGGTGTTGCTACATTCGATCAGCTTCAAGGAAATGCTAGCACCGAAAATATTCCTGTAGTTTTACTAACAGCCAAGCTACAATCTATGGATAAACAGCGATTTGCTAATCTCAAAGTAGCAGGGATGATTCCAAAACCTTTTGACCCAATGAAATTAACCAATCAAGTAGAGGAAATTCTGGGTTGGAAATGTTGAGAACAAAAATTCTAAAATAGTACGAATAATTTAATCTCAGCTTTCTTGGGAAGAAATTGCTCCAAAAAATCTGCACCTTCACAACTTCTTCATTTTTTAATATTAGAGTTAACACCTGTACGGGGTAAAAAACTATTACCTAAGGTTGTGACCTGTGCATAAGCAAACTTTTTAGGAGTTAGCTGAAAAATTTTTAGGGGAATTTAACGGCTACCAAGTAAGTTAACAAAATTGAGTTCTCATAAGTAAATATGAAAAATCTCAATTATTCTCTACTATTTTCAGCACATATTCCTGGTAAAGTTTGCCATGCATGCTTTTTTATTTTCTTCTCGTACCTCAGAGCTAGTACCCAGCTTACAAGTCCAACTTATAAAATTTATTCTTATCCATACCAAGTTTTTTCTTAAAGCAGCATTGATTTTCCCACTAGAGTTTGTTTCCTAGGATGACTCGGCTCAAATGTGTCGGAGCCACATAAACTTTCGCTTTTTCAACTTGTCGAAGGATTTGAGAATCTTATTTTTCTGATTCTCTACTCCATTTTGAGTAAATCCTAAGATTGCTAAATAAGCGTTCAAATTTAAATATCGAATCGTCAAGGGTACGGATTAATGCCGTATCCTTTTACATTCCTAAATATTAGTTATAAATATCAATAAAATGAGAAATATTTAAATTGGTCTGTCATATACAATTTTTGTTTTTCTTAATTAGTAATTTTGCGTGTAGATAAGAAGCTAAATCCATTCATTCTTGCCGCTCAAATAAAGCATTCTCTTTTTTGTAAGAGGGATATTTATAAGGGAGAAAATATAATACGGTGACCAATAAACGTATTCTCATCATTGATGATGAAGAAGATATTAGAGAAATCGCCCGACTTTGCTTTGAAACAGTTGGTGGTTGGCAAGTTTCCACAGCTGAGTCTGGAAGTGAAGGATTAATTTATGCCGAATCTAAACAACCAGATGCCATTCTATTAGATATGATGATGCCAGAAATGGATGGGTTAAATACTTTAGTCAGACTGAGGGCTAATCAACTCACCATGAAGATTCCAGTAATTTTTATTACAGCCAAATATAATTTACTTGAGCCAGGTAAATTTGCTCAGTTAGAGGTAACAGGAATCATTCCTAAACCTTTTGAACCAATGACTTTAGCACAGAAAGTAGAAAATTTATTAAACTTAGGTTAAATGAAGAAAATCTCCTTTATCTTCACAAGTTTTTCACTTTATAGTTTTATCCTAAATTATTAGGATACTAGAGCAATGTATTAGATTTATATCTACCATTTATAGGGGTGGAAAATTACTTATTTTTTACCCCATATTTTTTCAATAATTTGCTCAAAATTTCTTCAATACCCGCTCCAACATCACTCCCAAAATACTTTTAATTTCATTTTCAATTCTGGAAGTGACATTAAAATAATTATTATCCAATAAATAAATTTAAATACGAGTAACAAGTTTTTTACGAAGTAATACAAGTTACATACTTAGAAGTTTTGTATGAAGTTGCTTGATATAAATAGCATTTTACTAGCTTAAAATCTAAATTCTGGAAAACTTTCAATTTCCCAGAATTTAGGAGGTCTAAGAAGTGATTTATGTATTATTATTCTTGTTTTGAATATGTAAACAACAACTCAAACTTCTGAGAATTAGCCTCAAGTTATTTTTTGGTAAAACTCAAAAAAACATTTAACCATCGAGTATTATTTCTATATATTTTGCAATATCCCAGTTGATATTAAGCCCAATATTGCAATTCCAAATACCAGGCGATACCAAACAAAAATCCAATTACTTCTGGTTTTGAGGAAGTTTAACAGCCAAGCGATAGCTAAATAAGAGAAAATTGCTGATGAAATTAACCCTGCGATCGAAGGCATTAATACGTTCATATTTCCCAAATCAGCTTCAAGTAAATCTTTAAGTCCGACAATTCCCGGTAGAGTAATAGCAGGAATACCCAATAGAAATGAAAACTTCGCTGCAGTTTCTCTTTCCAAACCCATAAATAATCCGGTAGTTATAGTAGAACCAGAACGAGAAGCTCCTGGTACTATAGCTAAAAGTTGACCAAAGCCCATTAATATTCCATCTTTAGCGCTCAGCTTATCGAAATTACGCTTCCTCGAACCCAGCTTTTCCGCTAGTCCCATTAATACAGACATAAGAATAGAAGCTAATGCAATCATTGTCATGCTGCGCACGCTATTTTCGTAAAAATCCTCGAAAAAAACTTTGATCAAAAGACCAAAAAAGACAATTGGTAGAGTACCTACAGCAATACCCACAGCAATTTTGAAGTTATTGTCTTGATAATCAGAACGCTTCAAAGCAACGAATGCACCGCCAATCACTTCTATTAGTAATCTCCAAAAGTACCATAAAACAGCTCCAATACTACCCAACTGAATCATGGCACTGAAAGCTACTCCAGGATCTCCCCAACCTAATAGTACCGGAACGGCTTTTAAATGTGCTGTACTACTAATGGGAATAAATTCAGTTGCACCTTGAACAAACCCTAAAACAATTGCTTGCCAAATATTCATTTGGGTTGTTGTTGCAACAGCAGTTGTTTCAGAACCTAAAACCGGAAGAGAAAAGATAGCAACCGATAAAATTGCAGATAAAGCCGTCAATATAGGAAAAAATATACGTTTTGAGATACCCATCTAATTACTCACTTCAATAAAAGTTACTCGCGATTGTAAATTTGGGTGTCATCGTCTGCTTCCAGGAAATAAGTTTCCAAAGCTTTGTAGCAAGGCGATATCGAACTTGCCTCAGAATCAAACCCTGTTCTCGCTCCAGAATACCTGCTTTTACAGTTTTTATTTACTTGTATTTTTACTTTTTATTTATACTTTCTGAAGTCTTAAAAAATCTCGCACTAAATATTTCGATCTGAACTGGTAACAAAGTTTAATTTAAACCTTATTTTTGTTAGCAAAACTACTCTTCTCAATATTTTTAATAAGTATTTTTTTTGACTAAAATTTGCTTTTTTTTGTGCCTATTTTGGGTTTTTTGTTGAAAAAAAGCGTAGTTGAGGTAACATAAATATGCCCCCTGGGGGCATTTTCGATTATGATATCTTAGATTACATAAAGTAAAGTTAAGTAACAAATATTAAAAAATTGATTAACAATACATTTTTTTCATCCTCTGGTGCTCGATTCTCTTCTTTTGAAGAAAAAATTTTCAAGGAAAAAATTTGTGAGGAATGTGAGGATAAGGAAGAAATCATGGATAAGGGAATAGTTTCTCCCCTGGTTGTAGGCTTTACAAATAAATTCAGTTCTAGGGGAATTTGGCTAGTATTTGCTTTTTCAGTATTTTTGGTATCAGTGCCAGTATTTATAGAAGCACCATTAGTGCGATCGCTACCTTGGGTGAGTTTAGCCTTGACGGGATTTTGGGTTTGGTTGGGTAAATTGTTAATGTCCCGTTACAGCACCTATTTATGGGGTGATTTGCTGATAGGTTTCAGCTGGAGTTGGTTAGCTGGTTCGATTTACTGGGGTTGGTTACGTTGGGAACCTTTATGGCATTTACCGGTAGAATCTATTGGTTTACCTTTTGCTTTATGGTGTGCGTATCGAAATTGGGGCAAAATAGGTAATTGGTTTTATTTAGGTTCTTTACTGGGCACTGCACTCACAGATGTATATTTTTATTTGGTAGGTTTGATTCCACACTGGCGACAGATAATGCAGGTTGAGCCAGATTTAGTCAGACCAATATTGCAAAGCGCTTTAGCACAAGTACAGACACCTTGGGGACAAGGCTGGGCATTTATTTTAGCTACAATATTGTTAATACTTGGAGTAATACCTTTACGGAAACCAGAAAGTCACTACTATGCTTTTAGTGGTGCAGTTTTAAGTACAATTTTAGTAGATGCTTTATTTCTACTAGCTGCCGTTATTGCTTGAAATTTTGACTTAAATATGCATGTCTGAAAAAGACTGTAAATTTAAAAGTCTGAGCATAAATTTTGATAATTTTTGACAAAAATAAGTTAAAAGCTAATAGCGGCAAGTATTGTAGATATTAATACGCTGTATATTGGTTGTGAATGAGTACTGTATGTTCGTCAAACTTGAATCAACGAACAATTATCAGTTACTGCATTCCTCATGGCGTATTTTGGGGAATCTTGGCAAATAGTAATTGCTATTACTTGAGCCGCTCTTAATAAAGAGTTTTGATTTTTGAAATTTTGGTTTTTGTCCGATGGAAAGAGGTAGAAGAATCGTGAAACTATTAGCGCGTGTATTAACTGTTTTTAGTTTGCTGATAGGATGTTTTGGATGGTTGGGATTTGCTCCCCAAGCCCATGCAATCGATCTAAGGAGCACAATGTTTAACCAATCCACACCAACCTTAGGAGTTCAAATAGCTCGTTTGCGTAATCGTGCTGATGCTAAATTACCAGATGTTTATGGTGACAAAATAGATTTAAATAACACTAATGTGCGAGCTTTCCAGCAATATCCGGGATTCTATCCGACTTTAGCTCGGAAAGTTATTCTTAACGCTCCTTATGAAAATGTAGAAGATGTTTTAGATATTTCTGGATTGAGCAATCGTCAAAAACAATTACTGCAATCTCATTTGGATGATTTTACAGTGACAAAAAGCGAAGCTATCTTTAACGAGGGAGCTGACCGGTTTAATAACGGTATTTACAGATAAGTCAATGAGAGACTTAATATAAGGTTCTTTCAAAAAAGTGCGAGATATTTATTTGATTGGAAGAAGATAAAAACAAGTATTCAAATTTATTTAATTAGAGTTTATTTGATTGAAGTTTGTTTGATTAAATTGTTTTTCTTCTTTCTCGAACGGACTTACGCACTGAGAGTTTATATTCCAGTTTTATTCGCGTAAGTCCGAACTTTTTTATTCATATGTCATAACCCAAAACTATTCGGAAGATTAGAGTTCGTAAGTAACACAGTTTTTATCAAGCTTGTAATCATTATTAATACCACCTTGTATTGTAATCATCCTATATTGAGAAGGAGATATGTCCGGGTTATCAGAAGCTTCCATAAGTGCGATTAATATACGTATCTGTGTTGATAGAAAAATGGGAAATTTTTTAAGTCCCGAATAGTATAAGTTCAGTTGAGGAAGTATCGTACTTACAAAATGTTGTACTTACAAGATGTTGAAACTACAGAATAAGGTAAAGGGATGTAAATATTAATTTCCAACTCTCTCCTAGAAAATAACCAAATGTCCAAACCTTTTTAAATTCAAGTTTTTGTTAATTCAATCTTTTTTAGATTCAACGTCTTTTTTGTCTCTAACTTTTTTAAATTCAACCTTTTGTATACTTTGAGTCAGGAAAACATTTCCACTAATTTTGATGTTTTAGTAATTGGCGCAGGCGCGGCTGGACTTTATACAGCACTGTGCATGAATAAAAAATTAAAAATCGGCTTAATTACTAAAGAAACTATTTCCATCTCTGCTAGTGACTGGGCACAGGGTGGTATAGCTGCTGCTATTTCTACAGATGATTCGCCTGCTCTTCACGTTGAAGATACAATCCAAGCAGGAGTTGGATTATGTGATGTTGATGCTGTAGAATTCTTAGCCCACCAAGCACCTGAGTGTATTAGTTCTCTAGTTAATTTAGGTGTCGCTTTCGATCGAAATGGTAAAACTTTAGCCTTAACTTTAGAAGCAGCTCACTCCCGACACCGAGTACTGCACGCAGCTGACACTACTGGTCGAGAAGTTGTCAATACTTTGACCGCTCAAGTTCTGCGTCGACCCAATATTCAAGTTATTCAAAAAGCATTAGCTTTAAATTTGTGGCTAAAACCGCAAGGAAAACAGGTTCGAGGTATTAGCTTATTCTATCAAGGTCGAATTCAATGGATCCAAGCTGATTCAGTAGTTTTAGCCACCGGAGGTGGGGGTCAGGTATTTGCTCAAACAACCAACCCCGCAGTTAGTACTGGTGATGGCGTCGCCATGGCTTGGCGTGCGGGAGTAGTTCTTAGAGATTTAGAATTTGTTCAATTTCACCCTACAGCTTTGACTAAAACTGGTGCAGATCGTTTTTTAATTAGTGAAGCTGTCAGAGGTGAAGGAGGGCATTTGGTTGACGATCAAGGAAAACGTTTTGTTTTTGATTATCACATCAAAGGAGAACTTGCTCCCAGGGATGTAGTCAGCAGAGCTATTTTTAATCATTTACAGAAAACTGCAGCAGATCCCGCCATCGCCAATGTTTGGCTAGATATGCGCCCCATACCTAAAGAAAAAATTCGACAGCGTTTTCCCAATATCATCAAAGTCTGTGAACGGTGGGGTATAGATGTTTTTAGCGAGCCCATTCCTGTCGCACCAGCTGCTCATTACTGGATGGGTGGCATTCTCACAGATATGATGAATAGAACCTCAATTGAAGGATTATATGCAGTAGGAGAAACTGCTAGCACCGGAGTACACGGTGCAAATCGTCTGGCCAGTAATTCCTTGCTAGAATGTATAGTCTTTGGTAGGCAAATGGCAAAACTTCAGCCTTCTCAAAGTAGCAATTCTCCGCAGATAAACACTCAGACCATAAATCAAGGAGAAAGAACATCTTTCTCTAGTAAAGAATATACTGCTGATAATGATACATGGAAACCACAGGAAGAATATTTGGAATTTATAAGGAAGAATATACCCAAATTAGTTTGGCGAAGTGCGGGTATATGCCGAGAAGAATCTCGCTTAGAAGAAGCAATATTAACAGTTAAAGCCTGGCAAAAAGATTTTGCTAATTTGGATTTGAGCAAATTTTTATCATCTTTGCAGCCCCTGCAAGGTGCAACCTTTAAATTACCTAGTACAGTAGAAAAACATTTGCAAATATGGGCAGAAACTCAAAATCTACTTGACATAGCACTATTAATTCTTCAAAGTGCTGCTTTCAGAACCGAAAGCCGAGGAGGACATTATCGTCTTGATTTTCCCCAAACAGATCCGAAGTGGAAAGCTCACACATTGGTCAAAGAAGATCGATATTGGAAATCATCACTCTAAATATTATGACTATGGAATAATTGAACATCTCAAGGCTCTTATTCAGTTCATTTGAAGCATTCAACGGCTTCCACTACCCCTTTCGCTGTCAGGACCACCGTAATCTGGTGGCTGGAATTCTTCATCTAGTTCGTTATTTTTGCTGAAATGATGCGATCTTGTTTTTGCTGTGCCATGACTTGCTACAGCTTTGGGACCATAAAGAGTCAGATCTGTGAGGTTTGCTATCGCTTGGGAAATTTTGGGAGTTACTAGCTGTACTCCAAGCAACAGTACAATTACACTGGCACTGATAAATCTAGTTTCCGCAAACATCTTTTAGGTTCCCTTTTGTTAGGTGTCGAGCAAGCATTTTGTACTTTATTTCCGCCTACGTGCCGGCTTTTGTGGATAAAAGTTAAATCTTTATAAAATCATATCTCAAACTCCGTAAAATTACTCTACTTTTATACGTAAGGTCATGGGATGCAAATTATTTTTTATGGCATCAAAAATCACTTACAACAAAGTAAATATACGTAATTAAAAGCTCGTTCAATCTTCTGCTTATGTATTGTTTTACCCAGAGTGTCAAACCCCACGCTCAATAATCTTTAGATAAGCTTAATGTTTTCAGAAAGCACATAGTGTCTTTTAAGTGACAATTTCCGATAAAAAATATGTATATACACTGTCTCAAACTTAATTAAAATTAATTAAAATTTACATACATTTGATTGTAATTTTCAAATAAATGTTACTTTTTCACCGTTTGCACGTAAGTATATTTACTGTTTTAGCCTCTACAACATATATTTTTTTACTTTACGGTTTATATTGTCCATTTTGTCTCTGACAAAAAAACTTCCCCTGTAAATACACTTAAACAGAATACGATTCCGGAATAGTGCGAAAAAATAATTTGTCTGGTGAAGGTAATTCTCAGTATTAAGCGCAATCTGATGGAATATTTTGCCTGTCCTTTCTATGCGGGTAAATTAGGACTTAACTACGTAGGACTTAACTACGCAGGCAAATTGGGACTTAGATACTTATTTCCAAGCCCGCAGAAAACTTTATTATTGATAGTCTAAAATTCCTATTTACTTATAGAAAATAATGTTCATGGTAGGCGTAAAACGATACTAACCTCAGGTTGTAAGTTCTGCTAACACGTTACTCTACTGATTATTCTCGATCAACAGCAATTTTGTTTATCTGCCAAATGTCTGCTACTACCTTCCCGCCCTAAGATCGCCTATAAAAATTTCTCTTTTTTCCCACACTCCCTAACTCCCCCACACTTCCCACACTTTCCTCTCTCACTAAATTAGATAATTTTCCACCAGGATAGGAGTAGTCAGTATTCTAGGACTGTTAATTAACCTTCAATTGCCATTCTTCTTTTCCAAGAAATCTATAACAATTTTTACCCAATTCTTTGGCTCGATACATCGCCGTATCTGCTTGTTTAATCAAAGTTTGAGAATCTTCGGCATTGAGAGGATAAATACTAATGCCTATGCTGGCAGAAATTTTGATAATATGACCTTCAAGAATTATTGATTCATTCATTGCAGCAAGAATTTTCTGGGCTATTTTGGCTGCAACTTCTACAGTTGGTATAGCCCGCAAAATTACGGTAAATTCATCACCACCTAATCTAGAAACTATATCGCTACCACGCAAACAACTAATTAAGCGCTGACTAACAGACAATAGCAAGCGATCGCCTAATTCATGTCCAAAAGTATCATTAACTTGTTTGAAGCCATCTAAATCAATAAACAACAGCCCCAGCAATAAACTACTAGTTTTTGCCCAATTCACAGATTCTTGTAATTGTTCTGTAAAAAATTTCCGGTTAGGTAAACCTGTAAGTGGATCATGGTAAGCCAAATACCGTAAGTCATTTTCTTTGGACTTTAATTCATTATTGTGGCGAGATAACTCTTCTGCTTTGTGCTTAAGTTCTTCTTCTAAGCGCTTGCGTTCCGTAATATCGTGAATCACGCCAACTAGAAAAAAATTACCAGCGCCGTCTCTATGTAGCGATCGCTTAGTGGCAAGTAAATGAGTTTTTTGATTGGCACTGGTAATTTTCTCTTCATGTTCTTGAGGTTGTCGACTATAAAAAACTAGTTCCTCTTGTTGGCGAAATATATTTGCTTCATCCTCAGGAAGAAACTCATGTTCACATTTTTCTAGTAATTCCTCTCTTTGGTGACCAATCAAACGACAAAAGGCTTCGTTTAAGACGACCCATTGATATTTGCTGTTTTTGACATAAACCGGATCGGGAATTGAGTTAATAACTTGAGCTAAAAATTCTTTGGAACGTTGTAATTCGTTTTGAATTTGAGCAATTTGGTATGTAAATACAACAGCTGAACCAAGTAAGGCAAATAAAGCTGGTATTACTGGAATCCACCAACCAAAAATAAAACTAATATAAGAGCCAGCAAATAATATCAGACATAAGCACAGTAATCCAACGAAGCAATGTGGAGAATAGTAAATCCGGTTTTTTATGAAAGCACCGACATAAGCACAGAAGAAAATAAATATGTATTCTGTGAGCTTAAACCAAACTTGTATTTGCGGTCTCCCGGTCATCGCTGATTGAATCAATCCGCTAATAAAATAGGCTTGTAATTCAATTCCAGTTATTCTTTTACCAGGTCTTGTCGAATTTTTAGAATAGGGAATTAAAAATGGTTCGCTGATACTAGATGCAACGTAACCAATTAAAACAATCCGATTTGTGAACAATTTTTTTGGTGCTCGAGAGTTGCGCAAATCTTCAAAAGGTACTCGATCGAAATGAAAATCACAGTATTTTGTTTTTATTTCAGATTTTGGACAAGGTGGCTTAGGAAAATTAAATAAGATTTGATAACCCCTATCATTCTCCCCCGCATAACCACCATCATTAGACTGAAAACGTCGAAATATTGCTCTACCCAGCCTTAAAGCATCTTTGTCATTTTTTACTTTTTTGGGGGTAATACCCTCTGATTTAAGGTAGGTCAAAGCTAACTTCAAGGCAAAACTTTGATGTTTTTGCTTATTGATATGCCAATACAATAAAGCTCGCCGGGTTTTACCATCTGCATCTGTGAGAATATTATTAAAACCAATTTTTCCTTTCTGACTTAATTCTCTCGGTGGAAAAACCCGACTATTTTTGTTAGCCGATAACAACTCAGTTCCAATTAGATTTGGAATAGACTTGTAAGCCTCCACTAATTCTTCATTTCTCGGCTTTATAGGTATATCCCTGTAGATATCCAAACCAATAGCCCGTGGCTTATAGTGGTTAATTCTGTTGAGTAAGTCAGCAATTATTTCATCTTTAATTGGCCAAGATCCAGGTTCTTTGATGGTGGCTTCATCAATTGTGACAATAGTAATACGTGATGAGGGTTTTTCCTCGGGGCGCAGTTGGAAAAAATGATCTAAAGTTTTCCATTCTAAGGGTTCAAATATACCCAGGGAACGTAACAGTAAAATACAAAATGTAACGCTAGAAGCAGCTACTAATTCTCTGTAATCCTTGCTGAGGGAAGGTTTAGATCCAAACACAAACCCCAGGAAACGTTTACCTAGTTGCTTGCTCATTCCCATCGATTACTTACTTTCACTAAACTATTTCTGGCAATTCTGGATTTTTTAGAGCGTAAACCCTCTTTCAAACTACACTTATCTAAATTTTTGAAAAAAAACTTGGATAAAATAAAAATCACAATTCCCAACAAGGAAATAAGCCTTATCATCTTCTTAATTGCATAGACAGTATAAGTACCGGCATGTATCAACTTTTTCTCACGCATTATACTCCATACTGCCTTGTATAGTAGAAAATACTAGTTTGGTTTTAAGTGATTTTAACTACATGCTTTATCTGTAATCTGAAGCTTGTGATATGAAGCTTTAGGTTACGGATTTAAGGACTGTATTCAAGAGAATAGAGCTTGAGAATCATCAACATTAAAGCTGTAAAACTTCCGATATATATAGCTTTAAATCCTGAATTGGCGAATAATTACTTTACTTGAGTTCGGTTAGGGACTTTTTACCAGGAAAGGCAGAAGTTCGTAGGCAGAAGGCAGAAGGCCGGTGCCGTAGAGCTTCTGGCGACCGGAGGGAGCAAGGGTTTAAGGCCCCCACCAAATTTAAAATTTGGTGGCCTGCAATTGGTAGCGGGTTGGAAGCCCCTACCATATTGCTCCCTTCTGCCTTCTGCCCTCTGCCCTCTGCCTTCTTCACTCCCCACTAAAAATTTCAGCATTTGTGACTGAAGTACAACTAAATAATGAAAGTATATTAAAAACAAAATAAATCAGTAATATTACAGTGGAGGGGTAATTGTAAAACATATGTTTTTTTAATAATTGATCAACACAGAATAGAACAAATACTTAAAAAATAGTTTAATTGTTTAAGTGTATTTACTTAGGTGTTGCTGTTGTTATAGCGTAGCGTTAGCTAAAAAAGTTTTTTGGGGAATCTGAGGAGCCAGAACAGGAAGTAATACTAAGTCCGGGTTAATTCCCCTTTTTAGAATGAGAGAGGGAGGTGTGGCAAGTGTGGGGGGAAATCCCAAGAAATATAAAAGGGTTTTAAAAATCGGACTTGGTATAAGAATCATCTGAACACTTTAAAAGTGCATGGTTTTTGAATGTGTGGAAACTTATTTCTTGCACTTTCTCAAGTTTAGATAACGGCTTAATAATTGATTTATAAGGGTTTTAGACATTCAGTAAACCCTACTTAAAATATCCATAAAATTAGGTCTGCAATTTGGGATATTGTAAATGGGGAGCAGCAGTCAGAATCAGTAAACAACACAAGTGAGTATCTGTGCAAGTTCCTAGAATTATGGGAATGTGTAGTGTAATACAACAAAACTACCAACAAAAGCAAAAGCTGAGCAGAAAAATGCCATTCAAGCATCCGCTCAGCTCCCACAAAGAAACCGCAGATTTATTTGTAGAGATATTAATTACAATTCATTTAATTACAATTAATAATTAAACTACTGGAAAGCATTTGGAAAATTTTTAAAATCACGGGGTCCTTTGTAGCTAGAAAGTTCAGATAATTTTTCTAATGACTGCACATTAGGGTAAAGTTGATTATTGATTTGCCAAGTGGGAAAGCCTTGAATTCCAACGCTTTGACACAGTTCCGGCTGAGGATTATTACCTCGAGGAGCACACTCAATAATATCTAAATCTTTGACAGCTTCTTTACCAAATAGCTGCTTTTGTTCATAGCAATGAGGACACCACCAAGCAGCATATTTCTTCGCACCAATTTCTTTTAGATGACGAGCTAGCTGAATTTCTGCTTCACCTGATGTGCTTGTAACTTCCCAGCCTTTTGGTGGTTTTGGTTGACCAGAAGGACGCAAAACAACTTTCGGATTACTTCCATCGCCAGCATTGGCTTGGGAACCAACACCATTATAAACAGCTAATGTTCCCACAAGGGTAACCATACCAACAATAACAGCTGTAAAGAATATTTGTCCTAAATCCTCCCAGCTACGACCGACAATCGTCAGTACCAGCATGCTGAGGGAAAATAAAGCTGAGGCTATACAGTAAGGACAAACTGCTTTGATTTCGGTAAACAGCACAAACATTAAATAGCTGCTGAAGACCGTCATCGCGATCGCTCCTATAAGCAAGAAAAACCAGGTTAAGTTCTCCAGCTTTTGTCGCTGTTTTTTACTGTCACCAGTTTTAATTACTAGGGGAGCTAAAGCAAACACAAACATACTGATGTATGCCAAAAAGCCAAACAAAGCAAGTGGTTGACCAAAAACTGTACCCCAAGCACTTGAAAGAACATCATTACAGCCAGCAGCACCACCACTTGCTGTTGCTTGGGCGCTACAAGCAGCAGAGCCACCTGTTAGCTTCACAATTGTTAGGTAGCCGGTAACTAAAGCACCACATCCGGCGATCGCAGCAATGATAGGACGCGACCATTTATGTATCCAGGGAGTAGAACGACGACGAATCATAAACTTATTCTTGGAAATTGGGTATTAAGAATTGGGAATTGCGGATCGGAAATGAATAACTTCTGCAAATAGATAAGGAACAGGAATTGGAATGGGAATAAGAGTAAAGTCTTATTATCAAACTATTTTCAAAAATAATTATCGAAACAATAATTACCAAAAAAATAATTATCAAACAATTACTAATTACTACTTATTCTCTATTCTCAATTCCTTATTCATCAATCTAAGAATGTACTTTTATTACTGAAACAGACTTTCCTTCACTTTTGGAGTTCCAACTCCGACGTGCAGCTTCCACAAATCGACTCACCCGAATGGGATCGATAGTCTGCTCGCGGTGACCGTGACGTTTAAGCGAACTGGAAACAATTGCGCCATCTGCGACCTGCATCAGTGTAGCAATATTTTCCCAATTTGCCCCACTTCCAATAAATACAGGTGTATCATTTGCCGCTGCTCTTGCCAATTCTAAGTCTTCGAGAGTTGGAGGAACACCTGTCGCCCAACCTGACAAAATCACAGCATCTGCTAAACCTCGCTCTATTGTGTCTTGAACTGCATGACTTAGGTTTACAGAACTTAAAGGACGAGCATGCTTTACTAAAACATCGGCAAAAATTTTGACATCAGAGTCTAACTCTCTTCGATATTTCAGTAACTGATGAGCTTCTCCTTCTATTAATCCTTGATCCGTTGCCATGACTCCAGTTAAAACGTTAACGCGGATAAATTGTGCCTTGACAATTGTGGCAATAGCCATTGCACTCATCCCATCATTGCGCAGTACGTTTAAACCTATAGGCACCGTTACTAAGTTCTGTATACGCTGCACTACCACAGTCATGGCACTGACAACCGCCGGATCGACCTGATTCTTTGTAAACGGCGCGTCAAAAAAATTTTCCACAATAATTCCGTCAACACCACCAGAGGCAAGAGCTGTTGCCTCTTGTGCTGCACGGTCAATCACTGTTTTTAAGTTACCTCCCCAACGGGGCGAGGTCGGCAATGGTAGTAGGTGAACTACACCAATAATCGGGCTTCGGGTTTTAAATAACTGATATAAGTCCACGTTTTTTTCTTCTAGGGACTTAACTGAACATTCAACATTAAACTGCACTTAGTCAAGACTTGCGCATATCCTTTAAGTTGGGAAGGTGCACATAAGCGACAAAAGAAATTACTTTGCCAGGTGGCATCTTGCGTTGATGGGGACTTATCCCAAGTCTAATGCACTACGCCTTTAGCCTTAGCTGCGTCGATTAACACTCTACGACTAACACTTATCAGCATTCCCATGAAGTTAACGCTATTAGTGTTAAGCAGTGTTAAGCTTTACGACGGCAGAGCTTACATGGCATTTTTTTTTGGCTAAGCTTACTTTATTCGGTCTATACAGAAAGTACTACCGATGTAAGTCTAACAATGCCGAAGTCCTAAGACTTCAGCCTTGTCATCAGAGTTACCCCTGAAGGGTCGCTCGTCAACAATTAATTTTAAGTTGTCTCGCTGACTCTAACAGAATTAATTATGGTAGTCGCGTTTAATTTTGCTTATATTAGTTTCATGCCTCCCTCCTAGGAGGGAATTTTGCACAAAACATTCCATAAGTTATGTTAAGATATAAGGAGGCTGCTAGAGGAGTTTGCCACTCAACAAAGCGCGTAAATGCTAGAGCGCGTAAATGCTGTACTGATGACCTCTAAGGTTAGGATTGAATCCTGGTTTATCTTTAACCAAAATATCCTTACCGCACATGATTTAGTCGGGGGGCAGATGTGCCGCTATCAACGCGTAGGTTTTACCAAGCGGTTACCTTGGGATAGCGACTTCTCGGAAAACGCCACGGATAATTGGTTGCGGATATTTTCCTCTTCACCAATGTCATCCAGAGGGCGCTGTCTCTATGGGTAGTTGCGAAATGCGAAAGCTAGGTTAATATTAAAACCCACAAGCAATTTGCAATTAAAAATTAGACTGAATTACCCAAGGGATTCTGAATTTCCCCTGGATTGCAAAAAAATAGTAATCATATCATAGCACGAACTTTATATTTGATAAGGTCTGATAAATTCGTAAGAAGATTGATGACCTCATCAAAAGTTGGTGAAAGGAATTAGAACTCGACCAAATTGCCGATTTATAAAATTAAAACAAATGTTAACTAGGTAATTGGAAGAAAATATTACGAAAAATATTCAATTTATGGGTGACAAGCCAACAGTTGCAATTTCTCACTTAGGCTGCGAGAAGAATCGAATTGATACAGAGCATATGCTAGGACTGCTTGTAGAAGCAGGTTATGGTGTAGACAGCAATGAAGAATTGGCAGACTATGTGATTGTCAATACTTGTAGCTTTATTGAAGCAGCCCGTTCTGAATCTGTTAGAACCCTAGTAGAACTGGCAGAAGATAATAAAAAAATTGTGATCGCCGGTTGTATGGCGCAGCATTTTCAACAGCAATTACTAGAGGAAATACCAGAAGCTGTTGCAGTTGTAGGAACTGGCGATTATCACAAAATAGTAGATGTAATTGAACGAACACAAAAAGGAGAGCGAGTCAAGGAGGTATCAGCAGAACCGACTTACATTGCCGACGAAACTACCCCACGTTACCGGACAACAACGGAAGGGGTCGCTTATCTAAGAATTGCTGAAGGCTGTGATTATCGATGTGCATTTTGTATAATTCCCCATCTGCGAGGGAATCAACGATCGCGTACTATTGAATCGATAGTTGCTGAAGCAGAAGAATTAGCTGCTCAGGGAGTAAGGGAAATCATTTTGATTTCTCAAATCACCACAAATTACGGTATAGATATATACGGTAAACCTCGTTTAGCCGAATTACTTCGTGCCTTGGGAAAAGTAAATGTGCCTTGGATTAGGATGCATTATGCCTATCCCACCGGACTAACGAAGGAGGTAATAGCAGCTATAAAGGAAACAGGTAATGTATTACCTTACTTAGACTTACCACTGCAACATTCGCATCCAGAGATCCTGCGGGCAATGAATCGTCCCTGGCAAGGAAGAGTAAATGATGCCACAATTGAAGGCATCAAAAATGCATTACCGGAAGCAGTGCTGCGAACGACATTTATTGTTGGGTTTCCGGGAGAGACCGAGCGGCATTTTGAGCACCTAATGGAATTTGTGCGGCGGCATGAGTTCGATCATGTTGGGGTATTTACATTTTCACCGGAGGAAGAAACGCCAGCCTATAGTCTGCCCAACCAATTACCACAAAAGGTAATGGATGAGCGTAGAACAGCATTAATGGAACTTCAGCAACCAATTTCTTGGCAGAAAAATCAACAGGAAATCGGAAAAATTGTTGATGTTTTAATTGAGCAAGAAAATGCGCAAACAGGTGAACTAATTGGTCGTTCTACTAGATTTGCGCCTGAGGTTGACGGACTAGTCTATGTTAGAAACTCTGCCAACTTAAATAGTTCGGGGGGGAGTATAATTTCGGCTGAGAAAGTCAGACTAGGAAGCATTGTACGCGTTGCTATTACCGATGCTGACCCTTATGACCTCTACGGTGACTTTATCAATAATTAGCAATAATTATCTGTTTACTAGTAAAAATAATTCATACTAAGGAATAGGAGAATTAATGAGTCTTTCGTTTCAAGAATTAGGACTTTCAGAACCACGGATTCAACAGGTAGAAAAGTTGGGCTTTAGCGAACCAACAAATATCCAAGCTCAAGCAATTCCTCACTTACTATCGGGTCGTGATGTCGTCGGTCAATCCCAAACAGGAACTGGTAAAACAGCAGCATTCTCTCTACCGATTCTTGACAGAATAGATACAAGTCAAAAGGTGGTACAAGCTTTGGTGCTTGCGCCAACAAGGGAGCTTGCAATCCAGGTTCATAGTGCTGTCTCGGAGTTTATAGGTAACCAAAGACTACGGGCGTTAGCAATCTATGGCGGTCAATCAATTGACCGCCAAATTTTACAATTAAAGCGGGGCGCTCAGATTGTTGTTGGTACACCAGGGCGAGTAATAGACTTGCTTGAACGGGGTAGCTTGAAATTAGACCACGTAAAGTGGTTTGTTTTGGATGAAGCTGATGAAATGTTGAGTATGGGCTTTATCAGCGATGTAGAGAAAATTCTTTCTCAAGCTCCCCAAGAACGCCAAACAGCTTTGTTCTCGGCAACCATGCCCCCGTCAATTCGCCAGTTGATCAATAAGTTTTTGCGTTCGCCGGTGACAGTTACTGTTGAGCAACCAAAAGCTACTCCCACTAAAATTAATCAGCTTGCATACTTGGTACCCCGTCACTGGAGCAAAGCCAAGGCTTTAAGACCGATTCTGGAAATGGAAGATCCAGAAACAGCATTGATTTTTGTTCGTACCAGACGTACTGCAGCAGAACTAACCAACCACCTACAAGCTGCTGGTCATAGCGTAGACGAATATCACGGCGACCTATCTCAGCAAGCTCGGGAACGACTGCTCAAACGTTTCCGCAATCGCCAAGTTCGTTGGGTTGTTGCAACTGATATTGCTGCTCGCGGTTTGGATGTGGATCAGCTATCTCATGTAATTAACTTCGATCTACCGGATAGCGTTGAAACCTACGTTCACCGTATCGGTCGGACTGGTAGAGCCGGGAAAGAAGGCACAGCAATCTCCTTGGTTCAACCTTTTGAACGACGCAAACAACAATTATTTGAACGCCACGTTCGTCAAAACTGGCAAGTTTTACCAATTCCTACTCGGGCACAAATAGAGGCAAAACAGTTACAGAAATTACAGTCTCAGGTCAAAGAAGCCTTAGCTGGCGAACGTTTAGCATCATTTCTACCAATTGTCCGCGAACTAAGTGAAGAATATGATGCCCAGGCGATAGCTGCTGCTGCTTTACAAATTGCTTACGATCAAACTTGTCCTGCTTGGCTCCATTCAGAAGCTGACATGATTGATGAAGATGTGCGTCGGAATTCTAAACCCAAACTTCGTTCTTCATCACGACGGGATGGCGATCGCGGTCGACGTTCTTACCGTGGACGCTCGGATTCAAATTCTTTCGACAAGCGTCCGATCCCAAAACCAAAAAAAGTTATAAATAATGAAACCCCAGTATCTGAAAAACAAATAGGTTCTGCTGGCGGTGGTTCGCGTCAGTCAGGTTCATAACATTAAAGTAAATCAGTAAATCTGGTTATGAGTTTCAAGTTTTAATTTATAACTTTGCAGTCATCATCTTATAGATGTGGCAGAGTAAAAAAGAATGAGTTCTGAGTTTTGAGTTCTAAGTTTTAATTTTTGCCTCATAAAAGGTATTTGGAATACCAATAAATTTTGAACTCACAACTCACGACTCACAACTCAAAGCTCATAACTTACAAATCACTACTGACAGTTTGCTGCTCACAAATAATGATGATGGGAAAAAAACGCACTCCGTTTTCCTAAGATATCTAATAACTAAAGTTCGTAACTCACACTGATTGCGCTATCTGGCCTCACACTTTACACTTCAATAACTTATAGAAAAACAAACTGCATCTTTATTGAAATACAGATTATCGATCCTAAGACAGTTCTGCAGAAATCAACAGCGATCATAGAATTTGGAAAATTAGTTTTACTAATGTTTGAGCTAATTAGTTTCAAAGCTCATTACCTTTGTATAGCTTTTGCACCTCACTCACTTCCAAAGAACGAAGATAATAATAAAATTTGGCTTAAAGTTTAAGTTAATTAACAGATACTTATAGCCAAGGACGACTCACCAGTTCTAATTGAGAAACTTCATCTTCACTCAAACTCCAACCTAAAGCACCAGCATTTTGCTTTACTTGTATTGCTGTTTTTGCTCCCGCTATGGGAATTACATTACCTTGGGCAATTAACCAGTTAAGAGCTACTTGTGCTGGAGTTCGTCCATACTTATCCCCAATACTACGCAGTAGGGATATTACTGGTTCTATTTTAAGTAAAGCATCTCGATTAAATCGTGGATCTATTTTTCTTGCTCCATCAGGAGTTATATTCTTATCAGAAGAATATTTACCTGTTAATAAACCCTGGGCTAAGGGACTATAAGCTAATATTGTGACATTTAATTCTTTTGCTGTATCCAAAATACCACTAGTTTCAATTTGACGAGACAGCAAAGAATAGCGTACTTGATTTACTGCTAAAGGTACCCCATGGGCTGCCAATAAACCACGTGCTTCGCGCATTTGTACTGCAGAATAATTACTAACTCCCACCGCTTTAATTCTTCCTCGCTTTACTTCTTGGGCTAAAGCATCCATAAGAGTTTTTTGACTCATAAAAAAAGCAAAAGGCCAATGTACCTGGTAAAGACTAATATTTTCTAGCTTAAGTCTTTTAAGACTATTGTCCAGGGCATCAACAACCGACTGACCTGTAAATCTCCACGGTAGTGGTCCAAACTTTGTTGCGATTCGAATATCTTCTTCTGTAGACTGCATGAATTTACCTAATAGTTCTTCGGAAAGTCCGAGACCGTAAACTTCAGCAGTATCAAAAAAAGTAATTCCCGCATCTAAAGCAGCATTAAAAGCAGCTTCTACCTCCTTCGCTCCATAATCGCTGCCATAATTCCAAAATAGTTTATCGCCCCAAGCCCAAGTACCAATGCATAAAGGCTTTACTTTTAGAGTATTTTGGATAAATAAGTTTGTTTCCACGACGACCAAATTTTATCAAGTTACATTTCTTTACTTTTAACAGTTATTGTTACCTATTTGCTATTTCTTACTTATAGTGATGGAGATTACTAAGTGATAATTGTAATTAGCAGTTAACAGAATTTGATACTAAACTAGTACTGGGAAAAATAATTGTAGGAGCAATTAATTCTAAGAACAATTAATTTGTTTGGGAAAGCGAATGCAAAATATAGTTCGCTGATTTCCACTTTCGACATCAATTGAAGCTTCTAGGATCTGGGCGAGTTTTTTCACTAATGTGAGTCCCAAACCAGTACCACCATATTGCCAAGGGTCATTATTGGGAATGCGATAAAATTGATTAAAAATTAATTCTTGCTCTTCTGGAGGTATTTCCACACCAGTATTAGTGATACAAAGGGAAATTGCTTGTGGGTCAGCTGTAGTTTGAATCGTAATCTTCCCATCTGCAGGAGTATATTTGCAAGCGTTGTTGAGTAATTCACGAATAATCCGCTCCAAAATTAGGGGGTCTACCAAAATCTCTAATTTTTCCTTTGATAGCTCAAGAATTAACTCTTGTTGCTGATTTTGAGTGCGTCGGAAAAATAGTTGGGTAAGTTCGGGAATCCAGAGATGGAGGTCGACTAATTCCGGTGCGATTGTTTTAGCTTTTGCATCTACATAACAAAGAGTCAACAGGTCATCTAATAATTGCTTTTGTCGTTGACATGACTCATGAAAGATTTTTAGAACTCGCTTAAAAGTGGGAGAATTTTTCGGATCTGCTTTGTTAACCAAAAGAGTTTCCATAGTTTGTGCAGCAAGTTGAATGCTACTCATGGGAGCTCTTAATTCATGGGAAATAGTTTTCAGGAAATCATCTTTTAGTTGATTGAGCTTGGCTAATTCTTCAATCTGCTGATTTGATGCTGCGTATAATCGAGCTTGACGGATGGCGATCGCGCATTGGGAAGCCATCTGTTGCATGAGTTTAATTTCTAATTCGGTAAATACTTCTCCTGGAGGTCTGAGTCCCCAAAGATTACCAATTATGCCGCGATCATCAAAAATGGGACAAGCTAAGCGGGTAACTTGAATTCCTTGGGGATCGAATTGGGGAATTTTTTCTACAAGTTGAATTGGTATTTTTTGTAGTAGTTGTCGATAGAGTTCGGGAAAATCAGAGACTTTTCTGCTTTCTCCCTGGCACTGAGGTAAAGTAATACTGTGTTCGTAGGCAATTGTAGCTGTTATTTGCTCGGAATCATAAAGCTCAATTTGACAGCTACTGAGGTGAAGAACTTCCCCTAACTCTTGAGCTGCAGTTCGTAAAATATAGCTCTCATCAAGGCTATCGCGAATTTTATTGGTAATGCGTCGTACTAAAGCTTCAAAATTTAAAGCTTGTTGCAGTTCTTGATTCTGTGCTGCTAAAGTGCGGCGCATTTTTTGCAAAGTAAGATGGGTTTGAATCCGGGCTAAGACTTCTTCTTGCTCAATCGGTTTGGTAATATAGTCAACTCCTCCCAATTTAAACCCCTGAACTTTATTGACAGTTTCGGAAAGAGCAGTTAAAAAAATTACAGGAATATCTTTAGTGGATGACTGGGCTTTAAGCTGACGACAGGTTTCAAACCCATCAATCTCCGGCATCAAAACATCCAATAAAATTAAGTCCGGGGCTTGAGATTGAGCAATCTGTAACGCACTTTCTCCATCTTCAGCCAACAATACCTTAAATCCTTGTTCCTCAAGATAAGAAAATAGTACCTGTAAGTTATTGGGAGTATCATCTACAAGTAAAATTACTTCTGAATTATTTGCTTGATGACTTTTTGCTACGGTTAATTTACCAGTTTGGGATTTAGGGATAATATCATCAGATAATGGAGAAAAATTTTTTATTTCCCGAGCAAAACTTTGTTGTTTGCGATCTCTCGAACCTTCTTCTGGCTCAGTTTCCATCAATTTAGCATTTGCGACCGAAGTAGGCATAAATAATGGCTTTTGATATGTCAGCATAAGCAGCAGCTACCATGGCAGGAGGACTGAAGATGGTTATAATAAATCTACTTCCTGTAATATATTTTAATATTTAATTCTAGCCTTAAGAAGAATTTCCTTTACTGTTGCTAGTAGCAATAGATAATTCTACTCAATTCATAATAGAGAACTTGAGATTTAAATTTTTATTTATGTCTGGAAAACGTTTTCGATTCTACAACGTTTTCGATACAAGTCTAATATCAAATATGTGACTGAAGCTGTTGATTCAATTACTTTAATTAAATCACGGTACAGCAAGGTTTTTGTACGCGGTCTTTCTATACTTAGACAGAGGTTTGTATACTTTAATCTCTCCATGGAGATATTGACTAAAGTTACAAACTAATTATTTATGAGACATTAATTCATTATTAACGATAAGAAAATCTTATTATATTTATTTTAAACTATCTCTAGTCTTTGCTTGAGATAGCACTTTAGCTTTAATGACACAGCCAATCATCAGACTTATTTATTTATTATATTTATTATTTTTGTCAACCTTTAGTAACTATTCGTTACATTTGCTTGCTACAATAGTTAATATAAATTAATAAATACTTCAGGATAGATTATGCAGTCAGTTCGCTTAGGTAATTAGCAAATCCTGGTCTCCCTGATTTTTGTAATAACCATAGTGACTCTTGCGACCTGTCTTGAAAATTACAAATTGAAAATTACAAATTGAAATTTACAATCTGCTCTTTAAATTATTTGAGGGTATAAGTTCCGGATGAAATGTTTTATTTGCACCCGCACAAAGACAGAACCAAAATGATTAGTATTTCCAAATTTATCAAGCTTTATGGTTCTGGAAAGTTTGATTTTAGTAGGTCTGAAGTCAATCTTAAACAAGCTGACTTGAGCGAGGTCAACTTGATGGGGATTAAATTGTGGAAAGCTAATTTGGCTGGAGTGAATTTGAGTTTTGCAGTACTGCGTAAGTCGAATTTAAGTGAGAGTAACCTTACAGGAGCAACTCTATGGCGGACAGATTTTAACCAAGCCAGCCTAATTAAGTCACAATTTAGTCGAGGAATGCTGATTCGGACTAATTTTTCCCGAGCCACTTTATATAAGTCTCTTTTTAATAATGCAGATATGCGCTTGGTTTGCTTAGAAGGAGCAGATTTGCGAGGTGCTGATTTATCGGGAGCCAACCTGAGTTATGCTGACTTGCGTGGTGCTAATTTGACGGGAGCTAACCTGAGCTACGCCGATCTTACCGGAGCTTATTTAGCTAAAGCCAACTTAAGCAATACCAACCAGGAAGGAATAATTTTCGAGGGAGTAGATTTCAATCAAATGATCTTGCCCAATGATACATGTGTCAGCAAAACTGCACTAATTAATAATAGAGTAAATAATATTGGGGATCTTCGACGGCTAAATAAAGAAGTTCTATAGCCTTGAACTTATGGTTTTATTCGAAGTTTTCTTGCCATTTCAACTGGACTTAGAATTATTTTATCGTGGTGAGAAACAAAATGAATCTGACTAATTCTCTTTTGCGGGACTTAGTTACAGAGTATTCTAGTCTTCGTCCCCAGGTATATTTCAAATCTTCTTTGCTTGCTCTCACCCGCGCAATGGAAGATTTGGTGTTAGCCAGTGATGATGCGCCTTTGGTCATCGCTAATTTTCAGCATGAACGCTTTTTTCGCCAACAAGAACGTCGCTTTTATCGTATTGCGCGAAAAACTAATCAAGTTTACGTGTTAGCAGTACCAGATAACAAATCTGACTTTGAAGAACTTAATTCTGGTTACAATACTATTCCCTTAAAAATTACTGATACTTTAGCTGGAGAAAAGTATTTGGTAATAGTAGGGGATAAATATACAGCTTGCTTAGTAGGTCAGGAAAAGCTTTCCTTGAAAGAATTAAGGGACATGAGAATCCCTATAGAACAAGGAAAAAGGTTTGAGGGGTTTTGGACTTTTGAGTACGATATAACTATAAGTGCAGCGGACTGGTTATTGGGGATAATTCAGAATTATCGTCCCGAGTTGGGAGAAAAGATAAAGCAAGCAAGAAAATCGTATAGTTTGAATGATTTGACTGATGTGACTAAAAGATTACCTAGTAAATCTTCATTGCTGGTAAATCAGTCCATTGATATTAATATTTTTACTCAACGTTTGGTCACTTATCTTCAGGCTAGTCAATACAAATTACTTAAAGCTTACAAATCAATTGCCCTAGCTTCACGTAAAGAAAACTTAATTTATAAAATCGCTCAAATCCAGCGTTATTCTCTAAACCCAGAAGAAATACTCAAAATTACAGTCCGGGAATTGGGTCAAATTTTTCCCCAGTATCGATGTATTTTATATCGTGTTCGTCCTGGCGATATTGAGGTGAAAATTGAGTATGAATTTCTACCTCCAACCATGCCATCATTAATTGGTCAAAAATGGTCGCTAGTAGATAATCCAATCTTTATTGTTGCTCAAACTCAAAAAGAAGCACTGGTAATTAATAATGCAGCTGAAAATATTTATTTACAGCAAAATCCCATATTAAAAGACAAAATTAACCGGGCTGAAATTAATTCTTGGTTAATGGTTCCAATTCGCTATCAGGAAACACTTTTGGGTGTTTTGGAATTACATTGTGGGGGAATGGGACAATTACAATGGCAATCAGAAGATATAGCTTTAGTAGAAGCAGTAGCGACTAGTGCAGGGGTCGCTTTAACTCAAGCCAGTACTTATACCAATTTAGTAGATTTAAACCAGCAATTAGAAGCTGTAGAGCGAATTCAAAATAATTTAATTGCTGTTGTCGGACATGAATTACGTACTCCCCTGTCAACAATTCGGGTATGTCTGGAAAGTTTGTCTAGCGAACCAGATATGCCAAATGAATTACGGGAGGCGATGTTAGATACAGCACTTTCTGATAGCCAACGGTTGGGCGAACTAATTCAAGATTTTTTAACTTTATCTAAGCTAGAAGCAGGAAAAGCATACCGTAATATAGAATCCACAAAAGTTGAGTATGCTCTCGATTTAGCTTTAAACAGACTTCAGAGGAGTTCTCAAGTAAAAGCAATACCAGAAATTAAGGTAAAGTTATCTCCTGAGTCACCTTCTGTTTTAGCAGATGTGGAAGGATTAGTAGAAGTATTCTACAAACTTCTAGATAATGCCTGTAAGTTTACACCGCTTGAGGGAGAAATTATTATTGCAGCTAAAATACAGCAGACAATAACAGACAAAATTATTTCTCCGGCTAATACCACTGCAGAGTTAATGCTAGAGGTACTGATTAGCGATACAGGACGAGGGATTGAAGCAAGTCAGCTTGAAGTAATTTTTGACCGGTTTTCCCAGTCGGAAGGCTACCTTAGACGTACGGTCGGTGGTGTTGGTTTGGGATTAGTGATCTGTCGTCAAATTATTAATGGTATGGGTGGAAGCATTTGGGCTAGCAGTGAAGGAAAAGGTCGAGGAAGTGAGTTCTATTTTACAATTCCCATTGAATCTTCTGATGAGCTATCTGAGCAAAGCCCATCTGTCTGAAAGTAATTTGAATTCTAATACCAACTTAAAAAAATAATGAGACAAATATAGCGACAGACACCTCGTTTAGGACATTATAATTTTGGTTTAAAGGGAACAGCGGTCAGACCTGTTAATTAACCTCTTACTCCTAAATCCTACTTCTAACGAATTCTTTAAGCTTCTTCAACTGACAAGTTTCTGCTAGTTGACGGATTTGTTGTAAAAACGGAATTAATTCAGGTTCTTCCTGTTCCCAAAAATCTATTTGGGATAAAACTCCCCGGATATCTCCCTGCATAACCAGTTCTAAAATTTGAGTTAATTGTGCTGGTGATGGGGTAACTAGAGATATATTTTCGCTATTGGTATCTGTTAGTACTGGTGCTAATTTTTGATTTAAAAGAGAACGAGTTGAGCCATTTTGAGTGACCCATTCTAGTTGTAAGTACTCTTCTAAAACTTGGAGTAATTTCTCAAAATTCAGGGGTTTAGCAAGAAATCCATTTGCTCCTACTTCATAACACTGGGATTCATCTGCTGGGAGAGTGCTAGCAGAAACAATGATAATTGGTAAATCTTGAAAGCCTGCTTCTTGTCTTAAGATTCGGGTAACTTCCCAACCATTCATCCCCGGCATCACTAAATCTAGTACGATCAAATCTGGCTGATGTTGTCGAGTTTGGGCGATCGCTGCTGCTCCCGAACTGGCTTCAATGATTTCAAAGCCAAGGGGTGCGAGAAAACTAACTAAAACTTCCCGGTTATTGTCTAAATCATCTACTACTAAAATTTGACGTTTTTGTCCTGTGTAACCAGTAATGTCAAGGTTGGAATCTTTACTTGGAATAACAGCTACGGGTGTTTCCACAACAGGGAAATCTAAATCAAACCAAAATGTACTACCCTCACCCAAAATACTGTTAACTTGAATTTGACTACCCATCTGTTCGACAAGATTTTGGCTGATAGTTAAGCCCAGTCCAGTTCCTTCTTGGGGGGACTGGTGGCGATTTAACTGGTAAAAGGGTAAAAATATTTCTTTTAATTTATCTGTGGTAATACCTATGCCCGTATCTTCAATTTGGAAACGAATTTTACCTTCAATTGATTCTTCTGGCTTGTTTGTTGTTGACCCAAGTGTGTTTTCGCTAGAAAAACTTTTTGTATAGCCAACTTTAAAAGTTACCTTGCCTGCAGGTGTAAATTTAACCGCGTTACTAAGTAAATTAAGCAATAGTTGACGCAGACGAGTTTCATCCCCTCGTACCATTGTCGGTAAGTCAGACAGAACTTGATATTGAAATTCTATTCCTTTCTGTTGACAACGTACTCGAATAATGGCTACTAGACTATCTAAAAACGAAGGTAAAATAAAATCTTTTAATTCTAGGGTAAGTTTACCTGCTTCAATTTTAGCAATGTAAAGAATATCGTTAATCAGGGTTAGCAAATGCTGACCTGACTGCTGAATTACATCAATTCCCCTTTGCTGATTTGGAGTATTGCTTGGTTCGCGCTTGAGGAGTTGAGCAAATCCTAAAATGGCATTAAGGGGTGTCCTTAATTCGTGACTGGTGTGAGCGATAAAAGCACTTTTGGCTTGATTTGCAGTTTCTGCAGCTTCCTTTGCTTGCTGTAGTTGCAAAGATTGGTTTTGAATTTGAGTAAATAAGTCAACTTGGGCGATGGATATACCTAATTGAATTCCAGCTTGGCTTAGTAAGCGAACTTCTCCTTCTTTCCATTCCCGAGGAAGTTCATTTTGGTAAGCAGCTAGTAACCCCCACAGTTTATCCCCTTGAAAAATTGGGGTGATACAAAAAGCTCTGACCTGAATCTGTTCGTACATTTCGCGGTGACAATCGCTCAAATCCGCAGTCTGAATATCGTTTACGGTAAAAGCTTCGTGCTGATTACAGCGACCACCTCGAGTTTCTTGCAAACAAGTATCTGTCCAACCCGTTTGCATCGTATTTCCCAACAGTGGTTCCCAACCTTCCACTACAGATTCAGCGACAAAATCACCACTCCAATCGGGGTTAAAACAGTAAAGAACTAGACGTTCGCATTTTAAAGTTTTTCGCAGCTGCTCGGTAGTATCTTGGAAAATTTCTTGTAAGTTTAAGCTTTTGCGGATTTTTTCTACGACCTTGCGAATTGCTCTTTCCCTTTCGGCGCTTTCTCTGAGTTCGACTTCGGTTCGTTTCTGTTGGCTGATATCAGTGGAAATTCCACAAATAGCGTATACTTCACCATTAGCATCGATCAGAGGTGCTTTGGTGGCAATATAGGTGTGAAGGCTACCGTCCGAGATGGGAAGTTGTTCTTCAAATATTAAAACTGATTTAGTTTCTAAAACCTGGTGTTCGTTGGCGATTAAAGCTTCAGCAATGTGTTGAGGAAAAATATCCCGAGTGTTCTTACCTAATAATTCAGCTTCAGTTAAACTAAATAATTCTGTATACTGCTTATTTACTAATAGATAACGTCCCTCAAGGTCTTTAAGATAAATTAGTGATGAAGTTGTTTCTAAAATTGCCCTCAGTCTAGTTTCCGATTGCTGCAGGGCTAAGGTGCGTTCTTCTACCCTGGCTTCCAATTCCTGATTTAGTTGTTGTAATTGAGATTTGGATTGTTGTAGGTCTTGATTGACCAAACGAATTTGTTCTTGAATGGTTTTAAGTTCGTGGATATCGACAAAAGTAATTACTAATCCATCCAATCTACCGTCTTCTAGTAAATAGGGGTTGATCCGCATCAACAGGTGAAAATCCTGTTTAACTAGCTTAACTTCCTTATCTAATAATTTTTGGCTGTCAATTACTGAGCAAAGTAATTCGATTAGGTTTTGGCAATCTAGGTTGTGGGTAATATGTTCTAATGGGCGATCAATATCCGCTTCCACTAGATTTATTGCAACAGTTGCTGCAGGAGTAAATTTACGAATTCTTAGATTTCGATCTAAAAAGACAACGCCAATTTCCGTACTCCGCAACAAGTTATCAATGTCATTATTTAATTCGGTTAACTCTTCAATTTTTGATTGATATTCAGCATTGACGGTATACAGTTCTTCATTAACTGAATGTAGTTCTTCATTAGTACTTTGTAACTCCTCATTCGAAGCTGTTAGCTCTTCATTAGTTGCTTGTTGTTCTTCATTGGTAGTTTCAAGTTCTTCAATTACAGCCTGGAGATTTTCACGAGTTTGTTGTAGCTCATACTCCAGTTCCATAATTCTTTGTGATGCTTCGGCATCGGCTTCAAAGCGTTCTCCTGAAAACTGTTGTGGAGTTTCATCTTCCTGAATAAAAATAGTAAAGAAATCGTCTGCTAATTTATTGCTTTCATGATAGGTAACTTCAAGTTTTACATTATTAACTATTTTTTTTCCCGATTTATCTAATTCGTCTAATTCATTTAATTTAATACCGCTATAAGAGACTGCAGAACGCTCTCTTTTCGCACGATGAAGGGCAGTAATTAAAGGTAATTGTAAACTGGGAATTATTAATTTGGTAATTTCTGTAGTAGTTCTACCTGAAGGTACTTTTATAACTTCAATCCCATCATTAAAAGTGTGAAAAAGTTTATGTTCTCGATCTACTAATAAACAGGTCGCTTTATATTTCGCTAAAAAAGCAATAAATGCTTTATCTAGCATTGGTTCAAGACGATTTTCATTTGGATTTTTAGGTAGGGAATAAGGAAGAAACTGACGAGAATTTTTCTCTATCCCTTTAATAGGCATAGTTAACCTAATATCTCTGCGTTTTTGGTAGATTTTGCCTTTTTTATGTAGTGGTTTAAATTCAGGTTCAATGCGACCGAGAGTTTCTGCTTCTCCTAAAAATAAAACGCCCTTAGAAACTAAAGAAAAATGAAGATTTCGTAATACTTGTTGTTGCAAATCTGATTGTAAATAAATCAAAACATTACGACAAGTAATTAAATTCATGCGAGTAAAACCAGCATCTTTAGTCAGGTCGTGGGGGGCAAACAACAGCTTTTCTCGTAGCTTGCGTACCACTTGCCAAGAATTATCTTTACGAACAAAATAACGTTCTAAACGTTGGGAAGTAACATCATTGACAATGGTTTGGGGATAAATCCCTTGGGTCGCTTTTTCCAAAGCCACCTTATCAATATCTGTGGCAAAAATTTTAAATCTTACTGGTTTGTCCGATTTGGCTACGGCTTCATCTAACAGAATTGCTAAGGAATACGCTTCTTCTCCTGTAGCGCAGGCAGTCACCCAACAGCGTAACTCCTCCTTCGGCTGAGTTTGAGCGATTAGTTGGGGAATTACATCAGTTTCTAAGAAATCCCAAGCAAGACGATCGCGGAAGAATTGGGTGACGCTAATTAGCAAATCGTGACGAAGAATCGCCCGCTCTTCCGGAGAGGTTTCTAATAAGCGAATAAAATCATTGAGATGATTGCAACCGCTAATTAGATAACGGCGATGGATGCGCCGCGATAAAGTGCTAGTTTTGTAGTGAGAAAAATCAATTTGTTCGTGTTGAGCGAGAATAGTTGCAATCCGTTGTAAATCGTAGGATTTAAGGAAAGTAACTGGATCTTGGTTGGATTTATTTGGGGACTTTGGTAATAACCCTGGAGGGTTGGCGTAAACCGATCGCACCAACTGATTAATTACTTGGGCTAGTTCCTTGGGAGATAGAACTCGATCTACTACTCCCGTTGCGATCGCAGTACGGGGCATTCCATCAAATTCGGCTGTAGCGGGGTCTTGTACCATTGCAAAGCCACCAGCTTCATTAATGGCTCGCAAGCCATTGGTTCCGTCGCTACCAGTACCGGATAAAATTATCCCAATTGCACAGTCGACATAGTTTTTTGCTAGAGATTCGAAAAAAATATCAATAGGAAAGTTAAGTCCGTGGCGATTTCTTTCCTCTTGTTCGAGTAAGTGCAGTTTTTGGTTTTCTACCACCAGATTTTTCCCTGGAGGAATCAGATAGACTGAATTTGGTTCCAATTTCATCCCCTCCGTTACCCGATATATTGCCATCCGGGTGCGTCGTTCTAAAAGTTCTTTCATCAGACTTTTGAAATCTGGAGATAGGTGCTGAATTACAACAAAAGCAGCTCCACTATCGGTAGGCATATTTTCAAAAAACTCCTCCAAAGCACGGAGTCCGCCCGCCGATGCACCAATACCGACAACAAAGAAGTTACACTCAGGATCGGGGATGGATCGATCGAAACCAGATTCACTTTTTGACATATAACTAATAGGGCAGCATTGTTTTTAATGCTAATTGTTTATTATCAACTATGGATCCTACAAAGCATAAATACCACTTGCGCTGTATTTGCAACTGTTTCATGCTGGTAGGTCATGTGAGATTAATATTAGTTATTTTAAACTACCCAACACCTAGTAAGTACAGAGTTTTATGTACTGGCTATCTGATGGATATAAATATTTTAGAAAAGGTTAAATTTTGCTCGTGGCAGTATTAAATATTTCCTATGAATTAATTGCTGATAACGAAGAAATAGCTCGAAAAAAAGCATTACCTAAGTTAAGAGAGTTGTGTAAAAAAGTAGAAAATGCAATTAAATTTGTTGAAAAGGATTGCTTAAAAATATTTCCTAATTTCTTATTTGAGATGAACTTCTACCTTGATTATGTAGATGTGGATGAGTTAGAAAAGCTTGAGGAAGGTATTATTTGGGAGTTCCATTGTTATGGAGAAGCTAAAATAATAGATCCAAATAAAGAAATCACAGAATACCAAGATAAAAGTTTTGACGAGTACGATATTTGGCATAAATTAGGTGAGCCAAAATATCAAGATATTTGCGAACCATTGTATTACTGCGATTGGTTAGCCGTGAAGCCTTTATGTGACGAGACTATTGAAAGCACCGGTGGTACTATTTCTGTGGAATTTTCTGGGATTAAAGCAGTTGACAGCTATCACGGTGGAATTCATTTTTATGATAATCCTAGATGGCTGTGAGGTTAGGTAAGTGCAAGTAAACTACTATTTAAGCCTTATAGCCATATCGCGCTCAAGTTCGTTTGCATCTTTTTGAATAATTTTATATTTATTCAAAACTGGTGCGATCGCTTGTTCTTCTCGCTCTACATAATCGTAAAATTCAACAAAAATTCGTTCGACTTCTTCGTAAATAATATTTAGTTTTTGATTGAGTCGAGCCGTGACATCGCTTTGAAATTTATCTTGCTCATTATCCAGAGCATCCTCAAACTTTTTAATGATACGACGACGTTGCCAAGCAATCCCAACAGCGAAGACTACAACACCAACACCAGCAAAAGCAAAACCAACTGCATTTAAAATTGCATCTGCGATTGCAAATTCAATAACGTTGAGAATCATCCCCCCAACCGCAGCAAATGCACCTCCGACAATTTCGACGGTCATATTGTCAGCATTGGAGTTCAAAGAATTAACGAATCCTTCGTCACTAAGTAGTTGCTCAACTTTTAATTTAACGCTCTCAATTACTTCCTGACGGCGTTCGAGAATTTTGATTGAAATATTATTGCTTTGAATTCGATCAGTTTTAATATTACTCAGGTCTTGACTTAGTCCTTCGAGTAGTTGACGGATCCCATCAACAAAATGCTGCGCTCCCTCACGAGAAATTTCTTCCAGTGAAGATTTGAGTTCCAACTCACAGCGTTTTTTAAATTCTTCGATCCAAGCTTGCATGGAAGCATCTTTCTTGAACAGACCAATAAAGGAACGCCTAATTACCGTGAAGACTGAAAAACTATCCCTAAATTCGCGCTTAATCCTAGCTGAAATGTTTTCGTAGCGAGTGCAAAGTAGTTGGACTAAATTATTAATTTCAAAACCGGATCGCTTTTTTCCGGCTTCGATTTTATTTTTGATATTTTCTACTGTTTGTTTATCAGAGCTTAACTGTAGACCTAACCTTTGAATATCATCGTTGAGGGCTTCAATAATCTTCTGAGTGGTTTGGCTAACTGTACGCAGCTTAATTTTATAACTCTCTCCAGAAGAAACTATATTTTTGATGTATTCTCTAATTTCTTTAAAACCGCTATTTTCTTGCTCGTCGTTAAATTCTAATTCTGCAGAGGTTGCAAATACTATCGGCGACTGGATTTGCTTTTGATGAGCATATTCTTTAACCCGTTCGATATTTTTAACGAGATCGGTACTCCTGAGTAAATCTTTTTGCTGCAGAACAAAAACTACTTTTTTACGCCATTGGGCGCTAACATAGTCGAGAAAATCCCAAGCACTTTTTTGATAAGGATTCTTTGCAAATAGAACGAAGAAAGTCAAGTCACTGTTGGGAATATATCTTTCAGTAATAACTTGATGTTCTTTGATGACTGTATTAGTTCCAGGAGTATCAACAATAGAGATATCTTTAAGAATATTGATCGGTAATCCGATTTTCCTTAGATTTGGCTCTACTTCCCGGACAAACTTATTCCGTGCATAAACAATTTGCTGAATAGAATCCGTACAAGGTTCGATATCGGTTGCACACACCTCTGCTTCGAGCAAAGCATTAACAAAACTACTTTTACCTGCTTTTACTTCACCGACTACAACAAATAAGAATGGTTCGTTAATATTTTTTCTGAGGCTATCAGCAGTTCTTTGTAATTCCAAATTATTTATATCAGCAGCTAGCTGCTGCATGCGGTCGAGCAAGCCATCTAAATCCGAACGATATTTTTGTAATACTCGATCGACAATTTGGTTGCTCATTATATTTTTTCTCGCTTGGCTAATTACAGTAATTGACTTTTCAAGATTTTATTCAGTATATCTGTATAAATAAATTCAAGTAGTGGTAGTTGGTAATTGGTAATTGGTGATTTGTAATTGGTTACCCTTGTTTGTAGTTCTTAGGTGGGTTAACCATAAACAGACGAGAAATTATAAGGAACGTATTATAATTCGTCTGTGTTGAGATATTTGTGTTGAGATATTTGTATTGAGATATTGTATATCCTTATTCTAATCTCAGACGCCACAGAATTTATTCAATTTCTTATTCTTTAATTTGTTATTTTTCAGCTCACTACATATTAAATTAGCTACATGACTGATTTTTGGACCACGGTTGTTGAATTTTCTCAAAAAACTACTTTGAGAGTCGGTAGGCAGTTAATGCAGGATTTCGGTCGAGTACAGGCTGATGCCAAAGCTGATGGTAGCTTGGTTACTAAAGCTGATAAATGGGCAGATCGAGAAATTGTAAATGCGATCGCTACTACTTTTCCGGATCATGGCATCCTTTCTGAAGAAGGAGAAAAGGTCTTTCCTCCCAAAAAATGGTGTTGGGTAATCGATCCATTAGACGGAACGACTAATTTCACACGCGGTCTTCCAATGTGGGCAATTTCTCTTGGTTTGCTGTATGAAGGAACACCCATTTTTGGATATGTTTACGTACCAACTTTAGATCAAACGTTTCATGGATTTTGGCAAGGCTCATCTAGTTTAGATATGCCGACTGGAGCATTTCGTAACGGAGAACCCATTCATACAAGTCCTGACGAACCGAGTAGCCAACATTTTTTTTATCTTTGTTCTCGGAGTACTTCAGTACTTAAAACAGATTTTCCTTGTAAAATTCGCATGTTGGGTGTTGCGAGCTATAACTTTTTAACAGTAGCTAATGGAGCGGTTTTAGGTGGAGTTGAAGCGACACCAAAAGTTTGGGATATTGCTGCTGTGTGGGTAATTGTTCAAGCTGCTGGTGGAAGCTGGGTATCTTTAAAATCAGACCCTTTTCCTTTGTCCGTAGGTATAGATTATAGCGATCGCTCATTTTCAACTTTAGTTGCGAGCCGCGAAGATTTAGTACCTATATTTAGAAAATTTTTAGCACAAAAATATTAGCACAAAAATAAAAGTTAGAATTTGGAACAAAAATAAAAATTAGGGATACAAGATTAGAGTTTTTAAAATTTAGAATCGAACAAAAATAGCAACGGCTAATTAATGATGAAAATCAAGATAAAAGTTGACTAAAAATAGTTAAAGACGGGACAGTGTGTGTGAGGTAGCAATTGGAAGTAGAAACGAAATACGGAAGCTAGCTATCGCCAGGAACTATTTCGCCATCTTCGAGAAAAGTAATATTGTCTGCGAAAGCTTTAATCCGTGGGTCATGGGTGACAATTACAACTGTAGTTCCTCCTTCCTTTGCTAGCTGACACAACAATTCAATTACAGCTTGTCCGTTATAAGAATCTAAAGCCGCAGTCGGTTCGTCAGCCATAATAATCTGGGGATTACCAGCCAGAGCCCTTGCGATCGCTACTCTTTGTTTTTGTCCCCCTGACAAATCGCGGGGAAGTAATTGTGCTTTAGATGCCAAACCGACCTGGGAAAGTAACTCCAAAGATTGTTGGCGGGCTATTTTTCCTTTTATACCTTTGATATTAAGAGCTAATTCTACATTTTCTGCAGCGGTTAAAGCGGGGAATAAATTAAAACCTTGAAAAATAAAACCTATATGATCGCGACGGAATCTAGATAATTGCTTGCGGGACATTTTTGTAATTTCTTTGTCCAACAAATGCACTCTGCCATTAGTTGGTGTTAGGATACCGGCTAAAATTGATAACAGAGTGGTTTTCCCAGAACCAGATGGCCCCATCAATAATTGAATTACACCTTTAGATATTTGTAAGTCAATTCCTTTGAGAGCGACAAAGCGCTCTTTACCGGATTGATAAGTCATTCCTATCCCTTCGGCAAAGATGCCACAGGATTTCTCTGGATAAATGTTAATTGGGTTAGGTCTGGACCAGCCGTTAATTATAGAATTCCCAATAAATTCAAATTGTTTGGAAATAGTCATTCCTTTTAATTGAGGATATTGATATTTAGTACTCAGGTGCTAATTAGTAATACAAATTCATTTAGTTATAAATCTTCTGTATAATATAAAGATTAGATGAGCATAATATGAGTCCTGGCTGAGATAACATTAAGACAATACCAGACCAGAGATTTTAAATAACGTCTTAAAATTAAATTACGCTTTAAAAACAATAGCCGGATCCACGTGACTAACTTTCTGAATTGCAAACAGTGCTGAACCCACGCACATCAGAACGGTAACCCCAAAAACGCCAACAGCAGTGAGCGGCGTGATTAAAATTACAATACCTTGAGTGGCTAAAGTCCAGTTTCCTAGCCCCCAACAAAGCAGCATACCCGGAACATATCCGATGACTGCCATCCACAACGATTGTTCGACAATTACTCCATAGATTACCCTATTTGACGCCCCCATAGCCTTAAGGGTTCCAAATTCTTTAATGTGATCGGATACAGAAGAATAAAGGATTTGACCTACAATAGCCACACCAACTATCATACCCACTACTGCGCCTAAACCTAAAATAAATCCAATTCCAGTACGTTTTTGCCAGTAATCGCGTATTTTTTGAGACAATTCCTCGCGAGTATAAGCACGAGTGTCAGGTGAGGCTGCTTCTAAATCTTGTTTCAGTTTTTGCAGGTCTTGTCCGGGCTTTGCCTTAATTAAAATAAAAGATACAGGAGTATTAAGGCTTATAGGTTGAGGCTCAGGAACTGAAGAGCTATTTGTGTCCTGGGAATCTTTTGCCCTTTCATAAACGTTGGTACACTTAAACTCCCCTGATACCAATTTACAATCTACTCTGGAAGAAACACGACTATTGTTGTAGGCATTGACCGTTTTTAAGGAAGCGAACAAAAATGCGCTAGAAAGTACAGATTGAGTATCTTGAGCAATTCCAACTAAATTTGCTGGTAATGAACCAATTTCCCCCTGATCGCCAAGTTTCTTCATTCGTAAAGATCTTAAATCGCTACGATCGACAAGAATGGTATAGGGTTTTTGTAAAGCACTTACACTACCCTTCTGAACCGCTCCTGGAACAAATAATTGCCCTTGAGGGTCGAATCCCCACAACTTGACCACAGTTAACTGACCTTTAGGGACTTGCCATCTTGATACTCCTGTCATCAATGCTTCAGCACGGGAGACACCATTTACCTTTCTAGACCTGACAACATGGTCAAACAAAATAGATTCTGTAAGCTCCAAATGCACCATCCGCTTTGATGACACCCAAATATCAGCGCGAGAATTATCAACTAACAGTGACGTTGAGCGAATGACACCATTGAATATACCTGTTTGAATTGTGACAAGACTAACAGCAAACATAATACCTGCTTGCGCCACTAAAAAGCGAGGTATGTCTTCAAACAAATTTTTACGGGCAATAGAAACCATTTAAAAATGCCATTAGAAAAACAAATAAAAGGAATAAGAAAAACTGTATAAAATTTTGTTTTGCTTCATTTTTATACCAATGTATTAATGTTTTTAAATTACTCTGATATGGCACAGGAGCACCCATTACTGTAATGAGTTTTAATTAATTTAGCAAATAGCTATAAACTCCCTGAATATTCTAGACAACAAATTAGTGTGAGGATTGAATGACGAACTTATTTCTATCAATAATTACTGCAGTAACAAAAGTTACTAAAGCAAATTTCGTTACTAAAACTCGTCAAGTTGAGGCTGTCCAGGAGGAATTTTTGCTTTCGTTACTAAAAGCTTATCAAAATACAGAATTTGCAAAAAAATACAAACTTCAAGAAATTAAAAATGTCGAACAGTTTCGCAACCTTATACCGATATTAGCTTACAGCAGTTATGAACCTTTTGTTGAACGAATTACCAAAGGTGAAAACAATATTCTCACACCCGACCCGGTAGTTCACCTCAATCGTAGTAGTGGTTCTACTGGGAAGCAAAAGTTAATCCCCGTAACCAAGCGATCGCGTCAAATTTTAAATCGAATTAACCAAGTAGCCACAGGATTTTCAGCTGAAGCGATTCATAAACGCGGAAATTCAATGGGTGAAATGCTGATGACAACTTCAACGTTAATTAGCGGACGTACAAGTAGTGGAATTCCCTACGGGACTTCCAGTAGTGGTGTTTTGCATTTGAATCTATTTACTAAATGTATTTACAAGCAACTTTTTGCCCAACCCCCTGAAGCTCTAGAAGTCTTAGATCCAGTATCCCGTAACTATATTTGTTTGTTATTCGCTCTCCAAAATCCGAATTTGAAAATTATTGGAGCCACCTTTCCTGTTCTTGCACTACAACTAGCCAACGATCTTGAATTGTATTCTCAAGAGTTAATTCACAATCTTAAAAATGGAGAATTAGCTCCTTGGCTCAAGATCAAACCTGAATTGCGTCATACAATAGAAAAGCAATTTTTCCCTAATTCCAAGCGAGCCACTCAACTCCAAGAAATTCTTCGCAGTGAAGGTAAACTTACTCCTTTGTTAGCGTGGCAAAATCTTGCTGTTGTTGCTACAGCTCGTGGTGGAACATCGGATTTTTATTTTGAAAAATTTCCAGCCTATTTTGGTGATACTCCCATATTTGGGGGAATTTATGCTTCATCTGAAGCAACTTTTGGTGCTTGTTACGATCTAAATACTGACGGAGCCATTTTAGCTATTGACAGCGGTTTTTTTGAGTTTATTCCCCAAGAAGAATGGGATGCAGAACAACCAAAAACACTTTTGGCGACCGAAGTTAAGGCTGGGGGATACTATCGAATTTTGGTCACTAACTATAACGGATTGTATCGCTACGATATCGGTGATGTAGTTGAAGTGGTGGGTTTTTACGAACAAGCTCCCATAATCGTTTTCCGTCACCGCGTAGGTGGGTTATTATCTGCTACCAGTGAAAAAACAAGCGAATTTCATGTAATTCAGGCGGTTAAGAAAATTCAAGAAGAATTTAACTCACCCCTGGAAAATTTTTGTGTCACCCTTTCCGAAAATGAATTTCCACCTCGCTACTTGTTAAACGTAGAATTACCCTCTGGTTCTTCAATACCTTCTCCAGAGGAGTTTTTGGCAAAATTCGACAGCGCTTTACAGCAACTAAATGTTTCCTATGAAGAGAAACGACAACATGAAGTATTACCATCACCCAGTTTGCGAATTTTGGCTAGTGGTAGTTTTAGCACGGTTCGACAGCGACTGTTAGATAAGGGGATACCCGAATCCCATTTGAAATTCCCCCATATTAGTGAAGATAGACAACTCCTTGCAGGATTAGCAATCGAGCGCGAAGTCAAGTTATCAGGCAAACACTAGTAAAAATATAGTAATTTTTAAGACTTTTTTATCATCCTTGGTTTAATAATGGGGGTGAAATTCCCATTTGATTTAAACCCCAAATACTAACTACTCTTAATTTCAAATATTTATGCTCAAGTATTAAATATAACTAAAAAATACAAATTTCCTATCCACAGCTAGATTCTCTGATCGCAAATGGAGAAAATAATCGAACTGAAATCAAAACCAATATTCCCCTTAATTCGTAACTAGGATTAGCAAACAAGTAAAGACTTATGCAACAATCGCTCGAAGAAAATAATTCATTATCAAAAAACTATTGTTTCCACGAAGTTGTGCGAATCGATAAAACTTCCCTAACTCCAGAGAAATTTTTCCAAGAATATCAAAAAAATGGCACTCCAGTTGTTGTGACTGGATTACTTGATTCTATGCCTGTTTGGGATTTAGACTTTCTCTGTGAGAAATTAGGAGACCGAAAATATCCCGTTCGTTTCAACGGTTGGGAAAGGTATAAAAAAGAAAAAAATCAGTGGGATAACATCGGCAGTGGCGTTGAGTCTCGCAGTATGCCATTTCGTGAATATGCGCAAATGGTACGCAGTGAAGAGGCTTACAACAAAGATATTTATTTAGGTAGATGTGCTCTCAAAAATACACCCCTTGAAGATACACCCATACTTCGGCAAGCAGAAGCAGCCATGGGTTTGAAAATGCCGGCGACTAGTCCTAATCTCTGGGTTTGTCCCGATACCCATGTTACCCCCCTGCACTACGATCCGATGGATGGGACTTTAGTACAATTGTATGGTTCAAAGCGGCTGGTGTTATTTCCACCTTCTCAAACTTACAACCTCTACCCACTATCATTATTTAATTATTTGCGTTATGGCTTGAAGCTGCGGGCTAATTACTCTCAGGTTTACCCCGAACGTCCCGATCTAGTAAAATTCCCTAGATTTGAGCAAGCACTTGCTCATCGTTACGAAGTTGTTCTCAATCCAGGTGAAATTCTCTTTATCCCTTGTGGATGGTGGCATGAGGTAACATCTCTAGGCGATGGTGTTGTTTGTTCCATTAATCGCTTCTGGCATATTTTTCCCCTATTCCGAGCGATGACTACTTGGAACAAATGGCGGTTGCATTCTGGTGTTTTAATGGCTGCACCTCATATTGCAAGTGCTTGGTTAGCTGCGATCGCCAGTAAAGACAGAGAACAAAAATTGCGTCATTTGATACAAAGGCTATAGTTTATTTGTAATTTTAAGTTTTAAGTTTTAAGTTTCAAGTTTCAAGTTTCAAGTTTTAGATATCTTAAATTTGCTAAATATGAAGGGTTTGTTGGACATAACTGTCAAAAATCTAGAGAAATTAGTCACCAAGGATTCATGGTTAGAAAACTTGGTCGCCAAAAATTCTTTGGTGGGAGATTCAATATTTTTCAACGTGGAACAGTTTCCTTGGGCCAAGGAATTAGAAGCTAACTCGGGGATAATTCGCCAAGAACTAAAACAAGTTTTGGAACGGGTAGACGACCTACCAAATTTTCAGGATATTTCCAAACGTCAATCCCGCATCGCCAATGACAACCGTTGGAAAACCTATTTTTTCTATGCTTTTGGTTTTAAAGCCACCAAAAATTGCGATCGCTGTCCAGAAACCACAAAATTACTCGAAAAAATACCGGGCATGAAGGTAGCATTTTTCTCTATTCTTGCTCCCGGAAAACATATTCCCAGACATCGCGGCAAACACAAAGGTGTAATTCGCTATCATTTGGGATTAATTGTTCCCCAACCCAAGGAAAATTGTCGAATTCAGGTTGAAGACCAAGTCAGATATTGGGAAGAAGGTAAAAGTTTGATTTTCGACGATACTTTTTACCACGAGGTCTGGAATGATACTGATGGTTACCGTGTAGTCTTATTTCTAGATATTGTTCGTCCTTTAAAGTTTCCTTTATCCTTAGTTAATTGGTTGGGAAATAAACTCATAACGGCTTCACCAGTGATTCAAGAAGCAAAAGCTAGTCACAATGCGTGGGAAGAAAAGTTTGAGAAAAATTAGGCTTGGGAGTCAGGAGTCAGGAGTCAGGAGTCAGGAGTCAGGAGTCAGAAGTCAGGAGTCAGGAGTCAGGAATGGTAGTTATTGAATAAAACCCAAAAAATTCAAAAGTAGTGGACTAACACGCCTAAAATGATGCAATAGATTTGTCCTAAAATTTATTTCAATTAATGATTTTTGGATTTTGCTAATGCACTATTTTAGCTGTGTCAGTCCAGTAGGGTGCTGTTAGCAAAGCGTAACGCACCATTCCCAATTTTAAAATCACCAAAAATTGTCGGTTTACGTTTTTATTCCTATCAAGTAGAGAAGCGTTTTTGCTTTCGTCTGCGGCGTCTGCGCATGAATCTTGATATCACAAACCAGATAACCGCTCCAAGACTCAATATTGCGGCTAAAAGCATCCATAATTGCTTGGGTAGCAATAGATCGTAAATGATGTCATCAAGTATGGTTTTTGGAATTTGGGCGGTTGCAGGATTGATGACACCAATGTCTCCGACTATGTTCATATTAGTTTTGAGATCTGAAGTCTGCTGTTTTACTACCTCTAAAAGTTTGCGACTTCTTTCCCCGTCTAGAAGAAAAGGTTGTGCGAGGTCTTGATTCTCTCCAGCGACAGGTAAGATCTCAATTTTTTTGATTTCTTCGGGGGTTAGGGTTAACCTAGCCAAAAAGTTATCAGTCCAAATTGGATGATTATGACCAAAAATAAAATTACCTAGAGAATAAATAATAGGTTTACCGTTATATACTTCAATTCCATGGGGGTAGTGGGGATGATGACCTAATATAATATCAGCACCCGCATCAATGGATTTATGGGCTAAATGGCGAACCCAAAAAGGTGGTTTTTCTCCATTATTGAGACCCCAATGAAACGACAATATTACATAATCGACTTGCTGACGCAGCTTCTGAATATCTTCCTTAATCAAAGAGAAATCTGTTGACATTACACCAGGACGATTTGGTTGAGCGTAGCTCGAATCGCCAGAATTTTCTGACATTGTGTAAGCCAAAAAACCTAACCGCACGCCATTTTTATTGAAGATAAATGGACGCCTTGCTAAATCTAGGTTTTCACCTCCTCCAATTGCAGGTAAATTCTTTTGCGCCAAACTGTTCAAAGTATCTTTAAGACCCTCAACCCCAGCGTCAAGGGCGTGATTATTTGCAACTGACACTAAATCAATTCCCGACCACTTCAGCCCTTCAGTAAATGAAGTTGGAGCAAGAAAAGCACCTACTCTCTTAGCTTTATCTGATAGCGGACTTTCCAAGTTCGCAAAGGTCAAGTCAGCACTTTCAAGCAAAGATTTAACTTTGATAAATGGGTAACGTGCTTCTTCCTGTTTCGATTCAAATTTAAGTGGATATCGAATAATATCTCGATGAAATAAGTTCCACCTAGCCATTCGCGACCACTCAACATCTCCACCAGCAAGGAGCGTTAATTCTTGGTTGTAAGTTGGTTGAGCGAGAACAATTTGTGAATAACTGAAAAATGCGATCGCTACAATTAAAACCAATTTGATAAAAACAAATTTGATAAGGCGATCAGTTGTTTGAGGAATTTTCACTGGGACATAAGCTATTGAACAAACAAATGATATAGCACTATATTTTTAGCCCAGAAATTTTTTAATATTCCTGGTTTCCTATTCCCTGTTCCCCAAATAATATTTACTGGTTTTGTTATTACTGAATTTGTTCGAGATAAGCTATTGTCTTTTGATACCCTGCGTTATCACCTTGTTGCTGAAATAAATTAGCAGCTATTTGTAAATCATCAACAGCACTATCCTTATCTCCCAAAGCATATTCTGCTAACCCCCTATTACCATATGCATTAGCCAGATCTGGCTCAATTTTGATTGCTTGACTGAATCTTGATATTGCTTGCTTATGATTTCCTTGGTGGAAATATGCCAAACCTAAATTGTAATAACCGTCAACCGACTTTGGATCTACCTTGATAGTATTTTGAAAATCAGCGATCGCATTTTCGATTTTACCCAGTTGCGCGTAGATATTCCCCCTACCGTTATAAGCATCAGCGTGATTGGGATTAAGTTTTAAAGCTTGACTGTAGTCAGCGATCGCAGCTTGAAAATTTCCCAATTGTGATTTTGCTAATCCCCTCAAGCAAAAACCTTCATAATACCCGGGATTTAATTGTACTAACCGATCAAAATTTGCAATTGCACCTTTGAAATTACCACTTTCGAGGTTTTCCACTCCTTGGCGGTAATAATTCCGAAAGTCGAACTTTTGTAAGCTGGGTTGTGCTCCATATACCCAACCAGCACTAGGAAAGACACTTAGAATACTTAAGATTCCTGCGATCGCAAGACTTCGCTTAATATGATTCATTATTTTTGTCCTATGGGCTTTTTTGTGCGTATTATAGCTGTGTCATTTTGCAAGCTTTTCTCATCAGTTAACAGTTAACAGTTTATGGCTTGCGCCACGCACGCCCTTACGGGCTACAGTTCATGCGCAATACTTACAGTACGCTTACGCTAGACCGCGCACGCTACCTACGGTTCCGCTGACAGTTATCAGTTACTCATTACTGTCAACTGATAACTGATAACTGATAACTCCATTGCTAATACTAACGAAATGCTTTACTTTGTTTGACGCTTAAGACAGCAGTGATTAAAGATACTAAAGCGCCTACATAAAAAACATTTGTACCACCATATTTCCAAACAGGTCCTAAAAATAGCGGGGAGAGAAATTGTCCCAAATTACTTGCACCCGTACCAATAGCCAAAACACTCGAACGTACTTCCTTAGAATTGAGTTTGGATAGGGCATCGTAGAGATTAGGCATAACAATACCAAAGCCCATACCAAATATTACTGCTGTTGGTAAAATCAAGTAAAATTGCAATAAAAATGGAATTGTAATTAATGATAATCCCATGAGGGTGAATCCCAAGCCGATGGCTTTAGCACTTCCTAGTTTTTTTGCTAGGCGGCTGGCACCTGTAGCAGATATTACTGCTGCTCCAACTGCCCTAGAAGCTAAGATTGCTCCATTGAAAGCTGTACCCGCACCAATTGCAGCTTTGAAGTGTAAGGGAGCATAAACAATTACCACGTAAAAAATAGCTGATGTTAAACCTAAGGCTAAAAATAAAGTTAGAACACTAGGCTGTTTCAAACTTTGAATTAACTTTTTACTTTGGCTCATATCAACCATGGAAGATTTACGAGGTTCTTCCCGCAATACAAGGGCTGCGCTTAACGCTACTGGGAAACCTAAGCCATATATAAAAAATGCATATTGCCAATTACTCGAACCAACTAATCCTCCTAAAAGAGGAAAAATAATACTACTAATAGCTAAAGCACTTGTGGCATAACCCAAAATTTGTGTCCGTGCTTCCCCATCATACATACTACTGATAATTCCAATGCTGGCTGCTGCAACTCCACCACTAGCAGCTCCTACCAAAGCTCGGGATACCAACAAAGAATGAAAATTCTGCGCCCAAGCTCCTGACATCCCAAATATTGCATAAAAAATTAGTGATGGGATAAGCACCCGCAATTTACCAAATTTATCAGCTAAAATGCCTGAAATTGGACTAAACAGAGCTATGGTCAAACAATGCATTCCCACTAGCGTACCCGCCCATTGGGGGTCTATTTGCAGTTGTTCCCTTACTTCTGGCATGACAGGAGAAACTACGCCTCCAGTCATCGCAGTCAAGCTGCCTGCTGCCAACAATACGGATAATGTGGGAATTTGTTTGCGGAACTTTTTACCAACAGGCAACATAGACTGTAATTATAAGTTACTAAGGATTTTTTGAGATAAGACGTATTCTCAGGAGATTTAGTTTACCAGCACAGCAGATTTTTGTATGACAGATAAGAACCAGTAGTATTAAACCTTATGGTAAGAAAAGCCCCGTGGCAAGATAAGCTGAAGCCCTACTTTGTGGCAGTGTGCTGCAATTTACTTATACTTGCAGGGCAAATTTATCGCAATACGTGGTAGTTAAATAGCATAGATTATTTTGTTTTTCTTAGTAAATTCTAAGCCTTCAAATTCTAAAGCTTCAAATTCTAAAGCTTCAAATTCTAAACATCGATCTGGATACTGATATATGGGCGCTGAACTACCCGTGATTCACAACCCTCAATATAAGACTATAAACCCTTTTACTATTTAACCTTGACAGTATTTCTCCACTTGGGTTATTAATCCATGCGTTTGTTGCAAATGGTTGATAGTATTACACACCCCCAAAATTATCTACTGTTAATTGACCGTCTCAAATATTTTGAACGGCTGATAATTAGCGACTAAACCTAATTTAGAGACATTTTTTTGCTTTTATTCTAGTTATAATTACTTAAGTTTTAGCTTGAAGAGCAAAAAATATTTGTGGTTAAAATGGGTTGAAAGTTTATCAAAAGGTCAAAACTAAGATATTCTCCACAAATAGTGGGAACCTTCAGGGTCACCCAAAAGACAATTATCTCTATATGATTCTTTCCGTGTAACAATGAATTCTTGCCTAATTCCTTAGTAATTTGTAAATTTCTTATAAGATTATCGGAGAGTACTCTGGGATTGAGATTAGCTCTGTGTTGTATCTACCGCTCAAGAAAATGTGGGATGGGATGGAACTGACTACAAACTTGAAAAGCCAGACTGCTCAAAATCCTATCGGAGAAGTAAGCATCGATCCAAATTATTGGTTCCCAGTGGCTTGGAGTAACGGGTTAAAACTCTATGGGTTGATATCTGTTCAGCTTTGGAAACGAATTTGGCAAAAAAGCATTATTGATTTACAAGCATATTTTGAAAAACAAATTGGTAAACTCTATACCAAACTCCATAACTTCAATAATGCTTTTTCTCGTAAAGGTGATGAATTGAAGCAAGGTGAAATTCGAGTTCGTCATTTGGTAAATCCCAACTGCATTCGGAGATTTAGTGGGGAGAAAGTTACAACCGGCACTATCTCATTTAAAGAGGACTATCCATACGATCGCAGTTTTTTAGAAGGTATCTTGTCCCCGTTGTTGATAAAGTTATCTCTGGGACTACAAGAAATATATTCTTTCTTTCTGTTATTGTTGAAAATTCTTCTTCCTCAGTGTTTATTTCAACCAATTCAAGGACAATTTGTGCCACTGATTTGGAGTTTATTTTGTAAATTCCTATTCCAATTCTCATCTAAATCAAAATTTTCTTCCAAAAAGTTTTTTGACCTAGATGTTTACCTAGATATTGAAATGGTTGAAATCGAACAATGTACTTACTTAAAAAATTCACATAGATGCTATGTAGAAATTAATCTGCCTATCATTGCTCTACAAAGGGCGATTGTCTAATCAATATGAAAAATTTATGCAACAATCTAAACAATTATCGGATAGTACTAATGGAAATTATCAAAAATCATTTCTTCCAAAAAAGGCATTAGCCAAAAAATAATTTTGACAACCTGGCCTGCAAAGGTTAATTAAGGTTAATTGAGGAAGGTATTTTTTTCAATTCCATGAACCAATAACCAGTTGGCAATACATCAAAAGGTGAGAGGAGCAGACAGTGGAAGTCGTAGAAGAATATATGCAGAGACTGAATGAAAGCGGTCTCTATCCAGATAAGTTCATTTGTCATCACAAGCAGGGAAACATTGTTGATATTGAAAATCCAGCAAATGGTAAGAGATACAAACTTCTAACCTTTTGCACAAATGATGTTTTGGGTTTGGTTCAATCAGAATCTGTAAAACAAGCAGCAATTGATGCTATTTTGCAGTACGGGACATCTAATAGTTCTTGTTCGGTACTGAGCGGTCGCATCGACCTTCACCGCCAGCTAGAAGAAGAAATTTCGGAGTTTAAACATCTGCCTCATACCCATTTGTTTCTGAATGCTTGGATGGCAATGCAAGCCTTGATAGATGGCTTTTGTCATTTGGCAATTAACATTCCGGGTTTTCGTAATACCAGAGAAACTTTAATTCTCACAGATGTTCTTAACCACGGCTGTATAGTATCTGCTGTCGCCAATGCTGGAAATCGTTCCGGAAAGATGTTCAGCCATAGCCCCAATGTCCGAGTAAAAGCATATCGTCATTGTGATGTCAATGACCTAGCACGTAAATTACGGCGTTATGCTCAGCCTGACGATCGGATTCTGGTAGTTTCTGATGCTGTTTTCTCAATGGATGGCGATATTGCCCCATTACCAGAAATGCTTAATGTTTTAGAAAACTACCCGGGTAGTGTCATAGTCATGGATGAAGCCCATGCAAGTGGTGCAATTGGCTTAAAGGGAGGGGGTATATACGACCACTTTGGAATTTCGCCTTCTCAAGTTTTGGATCGGGGTATGGTTCCTTTAATCATGACCACATTCTCCAAATTTGCAGCATCTGCGGGTGCGGCAATCAGTAGTCATTCCCGTGAAATGATTGACTTATTGGATGTTTGCCCTACTTCTATCGGTACAATTTCTTTACCTGCGCCAACAACGGCTGCAGCGCTTGAGAGTATCCGTCAAGTGCGTCAGAATCCCCAACTTGTAGCAACACTACAGGCTAATACCCGTTATTTGCGCTCCCGTCTGGAAGAGGAAGGTTTCGCTGCAATTGGCGAAACAAATGTAATTCCTGTTGTTTTACCGGCAGAACTCAATCCAAAGGTCTTTGCCAATAGTTTGATGGAAAATTACGGTATTTGGGTTTCACCAATTTGGTTTATAGCTAAACCTCGTCTCCGGATTACTGCTAACGCTCTCCATACCAAAGAAGATATGGATCGTTTGGTAGAAGCAATGGTGACAGTACGAGATGAATTGTATAAACCTACTACTGTTGCTACAGCCTAGGTTTCACAGTAATTAGGATTGGAACTTTTGCCTAATCGTAGAGACGTAAAGCGCCCAGATTTTTCCCTAGCTTAACAGTGTTTACTTTAGTGTGCGGTCTTAACGCAGCTTTTCGTAACAAAGTGGCGCGTTTCTCAGGGTTAGTATTGATATTCTCTGGGTCGCGCTACTAAAAATATCCGTCTAACGGGTATATCTTAATTACGATTTTGTGCTTATTGTGATTTTACGGTCATATCGGTGCTGCAGGTTTCTACGTATATTAAGGCTATTTAAGGGATGAATTATTTAAGTTATTGTCCAATTAGTATTGTGCAATTAGTGTAAAAATTTTATCCTGACTAATCCTAATTACTCAAAATACTTAATTTCATATATGTTGACTCAAACAAGAAATTTTCAGGTTAAAGCAGTTAGCAGTGACAAAGATCGGGAAATATTTTTGGATGTCCCACATATAGTTTATAAAAATGACGCCAATTGGGTTCCGCCTTTCCGGAGTAGCATTGCTAAACAACTAGCCTCAGAAAATGCCTTTCGACAACATGGAGAATTACAACAATTTATTGCCCTTTCGGAAACGGGAAAACCTTTAGGAAGAATTGTTGCTGCGATCAATCATAGGCTGATTGAAAGTGAGGGCAAAACTATTGGTATTTTTGGTTACTTCGAATGTATTGAAGATTTTGAAGTTGCCCAAGCGTTATTAGAAGCTGCATGTCAATGGTTGCGCGAACACAATATGGAATCTGTGCGGGGTCCAATCGATTTATCTACCCATAATAGGTGTTTATTTCAGGTGGATAGATTTGATTTACCGCCAATGATTATGACACCTTACAACCCGTCCTACTATCCTGAGTTTATTGAAAAGGCTGGTTGGGAAAAAGGTAATGATGCCTATATTTATAATTTTCCTTTGGATAAACCTTTAGATCCAAAATTTGAAAAAGCTTATCGAATTGCTTGTAAATCAGGAATTACTTTTCGCCCCCTCCGCACTAAGGGTGAAGAATTTGAGCAAGATTGCCAGAATATGTATAACCTGATGAGTAAAGCTTTTGCCAAAAACTATAGTTACATTTATCGCACTCAGGAAGAATTTATGGCACAAGCCAGGGAATTGCAACAAATGGCAGATCCTGATGTTTTTCCCATTGCGGAACATAACGGCGAAATGATTGGTTTTTGGATGGGTTTACCCGATTACAATATTGTTTTAAAACACCTTAACGGCAAGTTTGACTGGTGGGGAATGATTAAATTCCTCTGGTATCGTCGCCAGATTGACCAGGGAGTGGTACCTGTGATTGTTTCTTTACCTGAATACCGTCGTAAAATGGTGCCTTTAGCCTTAATTTACCTCGGCATGCAAGGAGGAATAAAAAAAGGTAAGCCTTATAAAAGAGCTGAATTGGGTTGGGTGTGGGAAACTAATTCACCTTCGCGCAAACTGATAGAAGCATCTGGCGGTAAAATTTATAAGACTTATCGAATGTATGAGAAAGCTTTGTAGTTAAAGCTTTGTAGTTAAAGCTTTGTAGTTAAAGCCTTTTAACTAAAGTATTGTAATTAATTAAAGCATTGTGATTTTATGAAAGCTTTGGTGACGGGTGCAAATGGTTTCACCGGTTCTCATTTAGTTAAAGCCCTCCAAAAACGCGGCGATCAAGTTGTTGGTTTAGTCCGTAAATCTAGTAATTTAGCCCGTCTCGAGGATACTAAAGTACAGTTGGTATATGGCGATATTACCGATCGCAATGCTTTGCACCAAGCAATGCAGGAAGTAGATACAGTTTTCCATACTGCTGCATACGTGGAACTGGGTTTAGTGGACGAGCAACAAATGGAACGGGTGAATGTTGATGGTACCCAAGCTGTTTTAGAAATTGCGAAAGAAACAGGTGTTTCCAAAATAGTTTACTGTAGCACCATTGGTGTTTATGGTGATACCCAAGGGAAAGTTGTCAATGAGACCTTCTCTCGCACGCAAGAAAATTTTTCTTCAGCTTATGATCGCACCAAATTCCAAGCACAAAAGTTGGTAGATAAATTTGCTGCTGATGGCTTACCTATTGTTAGCATCATGCCCTCCGGTATTTTAGGTGTAGATGACCCCCATTTTGGCCCAGTATTCAAATTATTTTTAAAAGGTTGGTTGAAACTGTGGTTAGGGGGCGATCGCATGACTGGTATCGTCCATGTTGACGATCTAGTTAATGCCATGATTTTGGCTGCAGAGCGTGGTCAATCGGGGGAACATTACATCATTTCTGCTGGCGATCTGCCCACTCGGGAAATGTTTGAGATAATTTCCCAAGAAACTGGTATTAATATTCCTACGGAAGTTCCCCAACCTATAGTTCGTTTTGCAGCGAATTTACTTGACCCTATTGGTAAATTACTTAATTGGAATCCTCCCATTGGTCGAGAAAGAATACATTATTTATACGAACGTTGCGTACGAGTAGATGCAACAAAGGCACGAAAAGAATTAGGCTGGAAACATCAGCCAGTAAATGAAATTTTAAAAGAAATCGTCAAACAACTACAAACTAGTAATTGAGTTTTAAATTTGAGTTTCAAACTAAAGTATTAAATTTGAGTTTTAAATTTAATACCTCTTGCCATTTGTTACGATTGTCAGGAAAAACAGAGAGTTAGGAAAAATATGAATCCTTTTTTACTAAGCTCATTCAGAGTAATTATTTGTTTTGCGATCGCATTTATTTTGGCAAGTTTGGTAGAATACTGGCTACATCGCCTAATGCATGTTTCACGTCGGATTGGCGAACGCCACCGCGACCACCATCGTCGTAACGAAGGACAGGGAGTGGTATGGGAGTTTCGCGATTATATCCGGGGTAGTTTTATTGTTATGTGTTTGATGTTTTTCTACTCCGTAGATGCTGGTACCGGCTGGTTTTTAGGTGCATTAACTTATGCTGCTTTTTCAGCCTATGCACACCAACTACAACATGAAAACCCAACCAAGTGTTTTTGGATGAAAATGCCAGTTCACTACGTACATCATAAATATGGGATGTGGGAACATAATTTCGGGTTGGCTGTAGATTGGTGGGACCACATATTTGGTACCTATAAATCCGTTGAGTGGCTAACAGAAAAAGAATTAAACCAGCCAGAAAGAGGTTATTTACAACTGAAATGGTGGTAATTACCTCTGTAATCTTTAATTTCAATATAAGGTTAAATTAAATATATTTCCCTCAAATACCCGATTTCTTAACGAAATCGGGTTTGTTAGTTTATAACTGTTAGAGTAATTTTTAATTTGCATTACAAACGTTAAAAACAGTCACTTTGTAATAATTAGATATTTCTTCTATTTTTGAGTTTAATACTATATTGAATATAGAGAAAAATAGTATTATTAATTACTATTCTTAAAATATTAAATTAGAATTTAAATATTCAAACAATAAATCCTGAAATTTTCCAATTCACACGAACGATTTAATATAGTTAGAAATAGATATGATTTGAAAATACTTTACTAAATACCAAGATAATTTAAATATTTCCTACCTCTTTATCAGAGATTTGAGAATTAATTTATGGCTAATTAGGGATAAAATATCAAATCAAATCCAAATTAAAATTACTATTAAAACTTTTATATTAGTAGTAATTATGCGCAAACAAATATAAATTTTTAACTAACAAAATAACCATAATTATTATGGGATACCATATAAGTCTATAAATGTATCATACCAATAACATAACTATGCCTTTTGGTTAGTTAAAATAGAGTAAATAAAATTGATAATTCATCAATCAAGTAATCGCGTACGTGTTTAAATTCATTTTTTGATTTCATTATTGAAATAAATTTGAGGTAATAAATCTATTGCATAAGTAATTAAAACTATTTTTTGGAATCATATAGTGATAATTACAAATATTTAAAAATAATTATTTTAACTTATATCTGACAATAAATTAAATCTAATATTGAGATAAAAAGTATTTTCAGATATTTTCTTCGTAATAAAAATAGATTTTTGGTAAAAGTTATAAGTATTACTTTTTTCGACTAGCTACACTCAATTAACTAACTAGAGTTAATACATTTAATTTTTTTTGAAACGCATCTATATTCCGAAAATCAGTACAAAAATCGATTATTCCTGAACAAGATAATTCAAAAATAGTAATGATATTTTATTCACCCAAGTAAATTCTTACTGAAAGGTAAAAACCGATTGCAAACGAAATTTAGACTTCAGTAAAAGTTACTTTTATCACCTAGGAGTAAATAGCTTATGTTGGCAAGAAGTTGCGCTTTACAATATGGCTAATTGTAAATCTCGACTTAATCAAGTTAACAAAGTAATTGAGTATTTTATTCAATTACTTCAACTTGCTTCCCAAGCAAGTAATCGGTTGATGGAAATTTTAGGTATTGGGGAACAGAAAAATAAATATCGACATTTAGGACAATACGAACAAGCTCGGGACTTCCTTCAAAAACAGCTAGAAATTGGCTGTGAGATGAATGACCTAAATTATCAACAAAGTGCTCTAACTTCCTTAGGAAACTTGTATCAGCTGATTGGTGACTACCAAAAAGCATTAGAATTTGAGCAACAAGCACTTTTGATTGCTCGCAAACTTAAAGATATTCAAGCAGAAGCAAATTCTCTTGCAAATCTAGGTGGTATTTACTTTCAGTTAGGTGAATATCAAGAGACAATCAAACTATGTAATCAATCTTTATTCATTGCTCAAAACATCAATCATCGATTACTTTCACTCATGAGTCTTGACCGCATAGGTCAAGCATACAAGGAAATTGAAGAATACGAGAAAGCAACCAATTTTTTCGAGTCAGGATTGAAAATTTCTCACGATATTGGCGAAATGAAAATCAGAAGTGCTATCTTGCAAGGCTTAAGTGATGTATATTATAAAACCAATGACTTAGAAAAAGCGATCGAATATAACATCCAATCATTGGATGTTAGCCACCTTATTGGGAATATTTTTGGAGAAGCTGCAGCATTATTTCGAATTGCTAACATATATAAACATCTGAGCATTTATACCAAAGCACTGAAATATTATAAAGATGCTCTACGGATTTTTCAGAAAATAGAAGCTAAAGATGGACAACAAAAAACACTATTCAATATGGGTTGCACTTACTACCAACAAAAAGAATATTCTTCAGCGCTAAAGTCCTTACAAGCCGCATTATTTTTTGCACAAGATATAAATAATACTTTTGCACAAGCAGGAACTAGCTTTCTTTTAGCTGCGACCTGTGACCAGTTAAATTATTATCCAGAAGCTAAATCTTATTATTTCGAAGCTAAGGAAATTTACAATCGGTTAAACAATAGTAGTCACATGGAAGAAATAGCAGAGCAATTAAATATAGTTTTACCATTTGAGGAGACCACTAACATAAAAAAGGGGGATAATCCCCCTTTTCCAAGTATTTAATCATCCAAAGCAATGTTACAATAAGATACTTTTTTGCTAACTTCTTGCCAACAAATATGTAGGTTTTTGTAAATTGACTACTTTTAATTAAGCTTCAGATACTGATGAAACTTCTTCTGTCTCTTTATCCGTCTCTTTCTCTGTTTCGGCGACTGGTTCAGCAGAATCTTCTGTTGGGCTAATGGCATCTACTGCCGTCTCAACAGCATCTGTTACTGCTTCAACAGCGTTTGCTACTGTTTCAGCTACATTTGATACTACTGTTTCAACTACATTTGATTCACTAGCTTCTTCAGCTGATTCGCTAGCTTCTTCAGCTTCAGTTGCTGTAGGAACTTCTGGTTCTKCAGTTGCTGTAGGAACTTCTGGTTCTTCAGTTGCTGTAGGAACTTCTGGTTCTTCAGTTGCTGTAGGAACTTCTGGTTCTTCAGTTGCTGATGGTACTTCTTCTAGTTCTTCTGCTGCAGTTGCTTCTGCCGAGTCGGTGCTTTCAAGTGTTAAACCTTGTTGTTTAGCTAGCATCTGCTCTCTGTACTTAGCAGCCATCTCTTCTGCTTTATCAAACACCACATCCCGGTTCTTGATCATGTCACCAGGTTCTGGCTCCAATTGCTTGGTAGACAGAGAAATTCGACCTCTTTCTGCATCCAAGTCAATAATCATGACTTTCAGTTCATCATTAACGTTGAATACGCTGTGAGGTGTATCGATATGCTCGTGGGAGATCTCCGAAATGTGCAACAGACCACTTACACCACCAATATCAATAAACGCACCGTAGGGCTTAATACCGCGAACAGTACCAATTACTACTTCGCCTACCTCTAAACGGTTCATCTTACGCTCAACCAGCGCTCGGCGGTGGGAAAGAACTAGGCGGTTGCGCTCTTCGTCTACCTCCAAAAATTTCAGTGGCAATTCTTCACCAACCAAATCTTCTTTCGGCTTACGAGTGCTAATATGGGAGCCAGGAATAAAACCACGCAATCCTTCAATTCTTACCAACGCACCACCGCGATTAGTCGCAAATACGCCAGAACGGACTGTGGCATCTTCCGCTTGTAATTGACGAACTCTCTCCCACGCTCGCATGTATTCAATACGGCGGATAGAAAGTGTCAACTGACCATCTTCATTTTCGTCGGTCAGAATAAAGAATTCTCGTGTTTCGTTTGACTGTAGTACTTCTTCCGGGTTATCCACCCGGTTGATAGACATTTCTTGTATAGGTATAAATGCTGCTGTCTTGGCTCCTATGTCAATCAGAGCGCCCCGAGGCTCTATACTAAATACTGTACCTGGAACGATATCACCTGGACTGAAATGATAATCGTATTTATCAAGTAAAGCTGCAAATTCCTCGTGAGTGAATCCTATATCTGTCACAGTTGTTTTCTGATTGACATTTACCATGCTTGCTGTTTCCTAGGTTTATTCTCCGTAAAATTTTGCCTCCTAGCTGATGTATATGCAAGCGCCATTTTGGGGCAGTCTACACCTACATCCTATTTCATCCTAGCGTAGAAAAGCTAATATCTACAGGTATCGACTTACAGATATTAAATTATATCAGATATAAATATAATTCAATCAAAATGTTCATTCTCATTTCTCATTATTGATAGAGAAGAAGAGGATATTCATAGCTATGGGGTTAAAATTCACATCTTGAGTTAATCAAACAACTCCTCAGATAATACCTAAATTATTAACAAAAATTAATATTTCGCAATAAGCATTTTGCAATAACCCCACTCTCCTAAGCCCCATCACGCTTAAAGTCCGTTATGTGGTTTGGTGAGACGGCTAAATTTGAATTTAGCAAAACCTTGAATTTACTTGTTCGAATAGCTTGTGAATAAAAATCAAAGAAGCTGCCAATACCGATATTGGTAATAGCAGCATCTTCAGTTCGCTATATTTTATTCGCTACATATTGATATTAAATCCAAATATATTCGCGAAGAATTCTGGCAACAAGAATTTGACAGGAAATATCTAATCTTCTTTTTCAACGCGGGGTGGCTCGCGAAACGCGATCGCAAAGAACAGAATTCCTAGAGATACTGCCAAAATAAAAACGTATGCAATTGCTTCCATATCACAAGCTCCTATCTATCTAGCCTGCTGTTAATTATTGTACCAAAGTACTGTGAGGGAATATTTGAAGAAACTGGGGATCGAGTATTAGATTTTGGCTCGCAGTTAAAAATCTACTTCCCGATTTCTATTATCCAATCCCCAATTTCAAGAAAAATCTTCTAAACAATTATTAACATTTTGTTACATAAAGTTTAGAGAAAGTTTAGAGAGCTTCCTTCCGGCGAGTAGATTTGTCACCCACTTTCTGGAATAGACCCCATTCCACTTGCTCTTCGAGATCCGCATCAACGCCGGCGAATACATCTCTGTAAATGGTTCTAGAACCATGCCAGATATGACCGAAGAAGAACAACAGTGCAAATACTGCGTGCCCAAAGGTAAACCAACCCCTGGGGCTACTGCGGAATACACCGTCAGAATTTAAGGTTTCTCTGTCGAAGTCAAAGACTTCTCCACCTTGTGCTTTACGCGCCCACTTCTTCACTTCAGCAGGATCGGTGAAGGTTTGTCCGTTAAAATCGCCACCGTAGAAGCTAACGGTAACACCAGTTTGTTCAAAGCTGTATTGAGATTCCGCACGTCGGAAAGGAATATCAGCGCGAACAATTCCATCGGAGTCAGTCAGAACTACAGGGAAGGTTTCAAAGAAGTTAGGTAGACGACGAACAGTTAACTCTCTACCTTCGCCATCTGTGAATACTGCATGACCAGCCCATGATTGAGCAATACCATCACCCTGAACCATGGGACCAACGCGGAATAAACCACCTTTTGCGGGGCTATTACCAACATAGTCATAGAAAGCAAGTTTTTCAGGAATTTCTGACCAAGCTTCAGAAAGCGATGCGCCATCAGCAACACTTGCTTGAACGCGACGGTCAATTTCCTGTTTAAAATAACCTTGATCCCATTGATAACGGGTAGGACCAAATAATTCAATTGGACTGGTTGCGCTACCGTACCACATGGTTCCGGCAACTACAAATGCTGCAAAGAAAACAGCCGCGATACTGCTTGATAACACAGTTTCAATGTTACCCATTCTTAAGGCTCGATACAGCCTTTCAGGTGGTCTAACTGATAAATGGAATAAACCAGCAATAATACCAACAACACCAGCAGCGATGTGGTGAGCGACGATTCCCCCAGGATTATATGGGTTAAAACCCTCCGGTCCCCACTCTGGCGCTACTCCTTGGATGTGTCCCGTTATGCCGTAAGCATCGGAAACCCACATTCCTGGACCCCAAAGTCCGGTGAGGTGGAATGCACCAAAACCGAAGCAAAGTAAGCCAGACAAGAATAAGTGAATGCCAAACATTTTTGGCAAGTCAAGAGCGGGTTCGCCAGTCCGAGGATCGGTAAATAATTCCAAATCCCAGTAAACCCAGTGCCAAACAGCAGCTAGGAATAATAAACCAGAAAGAACGATATGGGCTGCTGCAACGCCTTCAAAAGACCAGAACCCAGGGTCGTTTCCAACTGCGCCGGTAACATCCCAACCGCCCCAAGAACCTGTAACCCCTAAACGTGCCATGAAGGGTAGCACGAACATGCCTTGACGCCACATTGGGTTAAGTACTGGGTCGCTGGGGTCAAAAATTGCTAGTTCGTAAAGAGCCATCGAACCAGCCCAGCCTGCTACCAATGCTGTATGCATTAGGTGCACAGAAATAAGTCGCCCCGGATCGTTCAGAACGACTGTATGTACTCGGTACCAAGGTAGTCCCATCGACTACGCCCCTCCTAGAAGAGTTAATTTTTGCAAAAATGAGTTTTTAGTGTTTTTATTGCTACTTTTTTGCTGAGATTGCTGCTTTGCCTAATTTTTATAAACATCACAGTGATTTTGTTAAACCCTTAACAGTACTAGGTTATAGCCTCAGTAGAGTTGGATTAACATTCACCAGCAAAAATGAGAATGTTTTAAAAAGTGTAACTATTCGTGGAGCTGTTTGCAAGCGTGTAAATATTTGCCTTGACCTGTTGGGTGGGTGTTGGCGACTGGGGATTGGGGATTGGGGATTGGGGATAGCACTGCGTGCCGCCGCAAGCGGCATATGGGGACTGGGTATTAGGTATTGGATTGGTAACTATAAGTAAAAAACTATGTTTATAGATTGAGTATTTAAATACTTGTAGAGACGTAGCAATGCTACGTCCCTATATTTTGGAACCTGAAAATATATTTGACTCAAGCGAAAAACTGTATCTATATTTACATAGTCCTCAGCCATTAGTCCCTATATGCCGTAAGGTGGCACGCAGTGCTATCCCTGGTTATCAGTCCTTTTTTAATTCACGACTGACTGAATATTTTGTAAAAGACATCTAGTTTCAGCAGAAGCCAGGCGATCAATTACTTGTTCGGCACTCATAAGCCTTTTGAGAACTACTTGACCTATTTTTTGTCCAGAACCATTTTTACTTGGGGGTAGTATTGGCATGACTTCCACCATGACAATAGTATCTTCTACCCTATGAAGCCAAAGAACTTCATTTTTTTCTTCCAGAGATACATCAATGCGTTGAATTTCGGGTTGGCGTCGCCATGCGGTTGTTTGCCATAATCCTTCAGCAGCCCATACTCTGCCGACTTTCCAGCCCTCGGTTAAAAAGAAATACTTCACGAGCTTTTCACTCTCTACGTTAGATTTTCAATTTGCCGTTCGTAATTTAAGGACAATCTCGGAGTTTAATGTATAAATAAAATCATCTTTATCCATTAATCTATCGGAGATAAAAGTTTTAGGCAATTCAAATATATACCCTATCTCGGTGAAGTTAGGTCGTGAAAAAAAGTTAATAAATATGTCGGAATATAGAGAAGAAATTGAAGCTATCTTTGGTAATGATTGATTTGCTTGACTTCACTTAAACTTTTTCAATCATTAAGGAATATTATTGTATGGATTTAAATTCAATATTGTAGCGGGTTTGTCATTTTTTGATTTCTTACATAAGAGTATTTTATTAACATACTAAATTGGGAAAACGTGGTTGTAAGGATAGGTTCTAATAGCAAATTTTCAATTTCAATATATCTTTTCTATAGATTATGTTCTTAAATTTCAATTGCTTTTTTAAGTCGTGTTTTAAGTATTAGAGTTTTTGTATTTCTTTTAACTTTTATTGATACTTTTTTACGCAGAGCTAAATGATTGGCTAGAGATTTCTAAATTGCAATAACTAATCTATAGCGTTCAGTCAAACATATAGTAAAATAACTCACCACTGAATTCAATCATCCCACTGCTATGTACTGGTTTCCTTTGTCTAGAAAAAGTTGGGGTCGGCTTAAACCATTATTTTCTCTGTTTTGTGCGTGTTTAATTTTACTAAGTAGCTGTGCTAGTAATCCCCAAACGGTAGCCCAATCATCCAATCGTATTACCATCGGGACAACAGGCAAACCACGTACTCTCGATCCAGCTGACGCTTACGAATTATCTTCAATTTCCTTGATTTCCAATATGAGCGATCGCTTATACGCTTACGAACCTGGAGATCCAGAAGTTAAGCCAGATTTAGCAACTGCGTTACCAAAAGTTAGTGAAGATGGTTTGACTTATACTATTCCCATTCGCAAGGGGGTTGTTTTCCATGATGGAACCTCTTTTAATGCTGAAGCTATGGCTTTTAGTATCAAACGTTTTATTCAGAACAAAGGTAAACCCTCATTTTTATTAGGTGATGTTGTTAAATCAGTGGAAGCAACAGGGGAGTATGAATTAACAATTCAGCTCAAAAATCAGTTTGCAGCATTTCCAGCTTTGTTAGCTTTCCCTGGAGTTTGTGCGCTTTCCCCCGAAGCTTACAAAATTGGCGAAGGTCAATTTAACCCGAATAATTTTGTCGGTACGGGAGCTTACAAGTTAGCTCGGTATGGAAGCGATTTGATTCGTTTTGATGTATTTGATCGATATTGGGGTAAAAAACCGAAAAATCAAGGTGTTAACGTCCAAATCCTCAGTAGTGGGGTTAACTTATATAATGCTTTCCGCAAACAAGCAGTGGATATAGCATATTTAACCTTGGATCCCGACCAAGTTCGCAGTTTGCAACAAAGCGCCAAAAAAGGTAAGTGGGATGTGATACCCAACGAAGGTAATGTTATCAGTTTTTGGTCTCTTAACCGCAATCAACCACCTTTAGATCGAATTGAGGTGAGACAGGCGATCGCTGCAATGGTCAATCGGGAGGTACTTTCCGAACGGGTACTTTACGGACAAGCAGATCCCCTCTACAGTTTAATCCCAACTGGTTTTGATGTTTACAAACCAGTATTTCAAGAGAGATATGGCGATGCAAATACTGATAAAGCCAAAGAACTACTCAAACAAGCTGGTTTTACTAAAGATAAGCCAGCTGTTGTGGAAATTTGGTATCCTTCAGGCTCCGCACCCCGTCAATTAACCGCAATGGTACTTAAAGCCCTGGCGAAAAAAACTATGGGTGGATTATTAGAGTTTGATATTAATACTGTAGAAGGTACCACCTTCTTTAAAAATAATGGTCAAGGTTTATATCCAACAACTTTAGTGAGTTGGTATCCTGACTTTTTAGATCCAGATAACTACACTCAACCATTTCTAGCTTGTCAGAAAGGAACCCCAGAAAAGGGATGTGAAGATGGTGGTAGTCAAACCCAAGGTTCTTTTTATTATAGCGATCGCATTAATAAATTGATTGAACAAGAACGGAAAACACAAGATCCTGTCAAGCGCAAACAAATTTTTGCCGAAATTCAAGAACAAGTTGCTCGGGATGTTCCATATATTCCTTTGTGGCAAAACCAAGATAATATATTTGCTCAAAAAAATGTCAAAGGTGCGTTGTTAGACCCGACGCAAAATTTGATATACAAAAACTTGGAAAAATAGTTTTGAGTTTTCAGTTATCAGTTAACAGTTATCAGTTAACAGTTACAACTTACTCAACTAATACCCAATAACATAAGTTGCTAATCACAATTTGATGAAATTTATATTCTGCTCACTTCTTGGGAAGGATCCCCCTAACCCCATTGGAAAGGAATTTAGAAAATTGAACTGTTTTGCTTAACTAGCACTTGAGTTGATACCCAATCCCTAATCCCCAGTCCCCAATCCCTAATCGCCAATCCCCAACAAACATGTCTCGTTCTAAAGCTTTAGGATATTACATTACTTCTCGGTTGTTGTTAGCACCACTCCAGCTAATAACCATTGTGACTATTGTTTTTTTGCTACTCAGAGCTACACCGGGAGATCCGGTTGATGCAATCCTGGGTGGACGTGCTCCAGAAGCTGCTAAACAAGCGTTACGCGAACAGTTAAATTTAAATTTGCCTTTGCCATTACAGTATCTTGAATATGTCAAAAGTCTACTGAGTTTCGATTTAGGAAAATCCATTAGTAGCAGCGGACAACCTGTTTGGGACATTATTTGGCAATATTTTCCTGCAACCGCTGAATTAGCAGTATTTGCAATTTCTATTTCTTTACTTATTGGTATCAGTGTTGGTGTATTTGCTGCTTCTCGTCCCGGTACATCTCTTGACTTAAGCGGTAGATTATTCGGTATTATCACTTATGCTTTGCCCATGTTTTGGGCGGGAATGATGCTGCAATTAGTTTTTGCAGTTGGTTTGGAATGGTTTCCCTTTGGAACTCGTTTTCCGGCTTCCCTTGCTACACCGGATAGAATTACTGGCTTATATACCATTGATAGTCTTTTGCAGGGTAACCTGACACAGTTTTTTACAGCAGTTCAGTATTTAATTCTCCCTAGCTTTACTTTGGGATTACTCCTCAGTGGTATTTTTGAGCGAATTGTCCGGGTTAACTTAAAGCAAACCATGCAAGCCGATTATGTGGAAGCTGCAAGGGCTAGGGGTATCCCCGAACGAAAAATTTTAATTTCCCACGCTTTGAAGAATGCTTTAATTCCCGTAATTACTGTTTTGGGTTTGACCTTTGCATCTTTGCTGGGTGGAGCAGTATTAACAGAAGTAACATTTTCTTGGCCGGGATTAGCAAATCGTTTATTTGAAAGTATCGCCGAACGGGATTATCCTACGGTTCAAGGAATAATGGTATTTTTTGGGGCGATTGTTGTGGGAGCGAGTATTTTAATTGATATTTTGAATGCTTATGTAGATCCGCGCATTCGGTATTAGAAATTTTCAATAAAAAATATACCAATTGTTAGGGCGCACATCGGTGCGCCCCTACCAAAAAGAAATAATGACATGAAAAAATATAGTAAATCGTAGGGTGCGTTAGGCGCGCAAGAGAATATCTTTTTTAGGTCACACCTATCACCGCGCCGTAACGCACCGCCGCATAACATTAATTGCACCACAATATATTTGCCAACAAGTATCAATCAAAGATGTGAATATGATAAATGATTTGAGTCTTATATTCCTAAGTAAGTAAATTTTGACACTCACCTAAATGAGTATTTATTCCCCTATTAAAATTCTGTTTTTAGCAGCCGATCCTAGCGATGAATCTCGGTTGCGTTTGGGGCAAGAAGTACGAGATATTAAAGGAAGATTGCGAATAGCGAAGGAAGCAGATAAATACCAATTAGAACAGCGAGAGTCAGTACGGGTTAGTGATATAACCCAAGCAATATTTGATTTTGAACCACAGATTATTCATTTTTCAGGACATGGAACCAGTCAGGGAGAACTTTGTTTTGAAGATGAAATAGGTATAGCAAAACCTGTGGAAGCTGATGCTTTAGCTGCAATATTTGAATTGTTAGCATCTCAAGTTAATTGCGTGATTTTAAATGCTTGTCATTCTGAAATTCAGGCGCAAGCGATCGCGAAACATATTCCCTTTGCGATCGGGATGAATGACGTAATCGGGGATGAAGCTGCGATCGCATTTTCTGTTGGTTTTTACAAAGCTTTGGGAGCAAATCGTTCCATTGAAGATGCTTACAAGTTTGGTTGTGTCGAAATTAGATTGCAGGGAATTCCGGAGTATCTCAAGCCGGTTATTTACACAAAAAAACCTAGAAAAGAAGTCCTAATTCCAGATAAGCCAAAAGAAACAAAAATAAATAACCCTTTCCTTCCCCTCACAGGAATAGTCAAAGACTCAAAAAAATTCTTTGGTAGAAAACGAGAAATTCGTTGGATATTTGAAACCCTCAACAGTGGAAGCAGCGTAGCGCTGATTGGTAAAAGAGAAATTGGTAAATCTTCTTTACTCTGGGCGATTAGTCAACAAGCAGAAGCAAAATTAACTCCGTCTCGCAAACCAATTTATCTAGACATGAGCCAGGTTTATGACGAAGAAGATTTTTATTTTGCGTTGTGTGACGAGATTGGAATCGATCAATGTAAAGGATTTCGTTTGAATAGGACTTTAACAAAACAAGGTCTTAAATTTTTACTATTGCTTGATGAAATTGAGAAAATGACTTGGGAAGGTTTTACTAATCAGGTCAGGGGACAACTAAGAGGTTTAGCAAATGGGAGAGATGCACCTTTACGTTTAGTTGTTGCTGCTTCTACTTCCTTAGATCGACTTTTCCCCGATAGTCATGAACTGGGGATGGTTTCGCCTTTTCAAAATATTTGTCTTGAGGAAGAAATTGAATTGTGGGATGAAGCAACTGTTAGGGATTTTATTAATGAACGTTTGGGAAATAATCCAATTCGGTTTACAGAAACAGAGATTGCACGAATTATCGAAAGCTGTGGTGGTCATCCCAAAAAAATCATGTATATGTGTAATAAAAATTACGCACGGTATATGGAGGAGATGAAATGAAGGTTTTTTATGACTCTATATGCACCAAAAACCGCCTTGGATTAAAATCCCAGGCTCATAGTCCAATTCTATTCAAATGGACTGAAGATTTTTTAAGCCCTCTTCAGAGGACTTTGGCTATTAGCCCGGAAATTAATTTCTGGGCAAGATTTTGGTTTGGCGAAGAATAGCGGAGAACCACAAATGTCCCAAGAAACTCCCGTACCCCGTCTAGATTTAGCGCCAAAACTCAAGCGCCCTCTCTCTCTGTGGAATCCTTTAGATTATTTGCGTCTGTTGTATTGGGTATTTTATTTTCCCCAAGCTTTGCGGTGGTATGTGAATACTTTTGGGGGTGGGTATATTTCTCAAGAAGAGATGAATTGGGAGTTGCTCAAGCAGAATACTGTTCGGCGTAATTTATTTCTTCAAGGGTTGGTATTAACAGTTTTAATTCCATTGGTTTTAAGCGGAATCTTGCAGGAGAGCATCGGTGTTTCTATTGAATGGCTGATGGTAGCTTTTGGCATATTTTTTGGCATCTTTTTTGGCGTATTTTTTGGCGTATTTTTTGGCATCTTTTCTGCTACGGCTTTTGGAGTAGCTTTGGGTATGGTGGATGGTGTGGGTTTTAGTGGTGTGGCTTTTGGTCTGACTTTGAGCGTAGTTTTTGGTATAGCATTGAGCGTATCCGATGATATGGATTTAGGGGCAAATTTTTATATAGCTTTTATTGTAGTTTTTAGCGTGGCTTTTGGCATTTTTGCCGTACCTTTTGGGGTGGCGGTTCTGCGTCTAGAAAGTTGGTTGATTGGCTTATCCTTCAATCTCCCATATCTTCAAAAATATAGCTTGCTTTTTTTACCTGTTACTTCTCTACCCTTACCTTATCTTTCTGTTCGTTTAAAAAAATGGTTACAACAGGATTGGGAAGCAGGTTTACATAATGCTAACCAGCTGCTTGCTTACACCCTACAATTTATTCCTGTTGTCAAAGCTGTTAATCAAGTACTCAACAAAATACCTGCAGAACAAATCATTTATCGTGTAGCCCAGTTAGCAGGAAAACCTTTCGACTGGAATTTAGTGCGTTTTGTATCTGCTGATTTGAGTGAAAAACTTAAGTCAGAAGCTATTAGAAGTATATTTTTCCTACTTCCTAGCTGGAAGCAAAGTTTACAGAATCGTTTCCCAATAGAAACCCGTTTAGATACCCCAGCCCGTGCAACAGCTGCTGGTTTTTGGTATCTCCACGAAAAAGAACCAGCTGAAGCACAGAAAGCTTTTGCAGTAGTACGTTCTCTCCTTTATGGGGAGGAAATGTATGCCCTCAGCCACAATCTTGCAATATTTCATGAGGTTAAGAATTTTGATGATATTACCAATATTCCTGTAGAGACTTTGCATGCAACGTTTCTAGAATTATCACAAGATCCAACATTTTTACAATCATCTGAGCAAGCTCTTTTACGCGCAACAACTTGGCAAGCAATTTCTAGATTGCATCGTGTTGTTGAAGATATCCAATTGATACAGCGCAGTGTATCCCGTGCAACACGTGCTTTTGCTCTCAACCGCGCCCAAGGAGAACTCACTAATATCCTCAACAATTCCGAAACCTTACCCCAAGCAGAACGGGGACTCATCATTGATATCGCGCAAACTTGGCAAAAAGCTTTACTACAAATTGCTGGTGAAGTTGGGGAAATTTCTATCACCAAGCCTGTCCGCAATCCCTATATTATCGGCGATCCAGTTTTAGGCGATCGCTTTGTGGGAAGAGAAGACGTAATGAGACAACTAGAAGAACTTTGGGTGATGGGGGAGCAATTGCAGTCTGTGGTAATTTACGGTCACAGGCGCATGGGTAAAACTTCCATCTTGCGGAATGCTGCTAGCTCTGTAGGTTCGGGTGTAAAAGTCGCCTACGTCAACATGTTAAATGCTGGCAACATTTCTGAGGGAGTAGGTGAAGTTTTGATGGCGATATGTGATGCTGTTTCTGAAGTGGTAAATATTTCCCCCCCAGATGATGACAAGTTACTGCAAATTCCCTACCGTACCTTTGAACGTTATTTAAAACAAACCGTAGAGACGTTGCATGCAACGTCTCTACAAGGTTTAATTATTGCTTTAGACGAATTTGAGAAAATTGAAGAACTGATAGAAGCGGGAGAAATACCCCAAGACTTTATGGGTTATTTACGGGGATTAGTGCAAATGAATTCCCAGGTAGCTTTTGCTTTTGCTGGTTTGCACACCTTGGAGGAGATGACAGCAGATTATTTTCAGCCTTTCTTCGCCAGTGTAATTCCCATCCACGTTGGTTTCATGGAACGCGCAGCAACTAGGCAAATTTTAGCGAACCCGGTACAAGATGTAGAGACGTTACATGTAACGTCTCCGCATGCAACGTCTCTACAGGAAGATTTTCCCCTAGATTACACGACGGAAGCCCTAGATAAAATCTACGATTTAACCCACGGACAACCATATTTAGTTCAGTTGATCGGGTTCCAGCTTGTTCGTCGCTACAATGACCAAGTATTTGAAATGGGACGCAAGCGCGATCCAATTTTTACTGTGGAAGAAGTTGAAGCTGTCGTCAACGATCTTCAATTCTTCAAACGGGGACGCTATTACTTTGATGGAGTTTGGAGTCAAGCAGCGCAAGGTACTGATGGGCAACAAATGGTACTAAAAATCTTAGCGCCTCATCCCAGAGGATTAAATTGTAGAAACATTACATGTAGAGACGTTGCATGCAACGTCTCTACAGAGAATATTGATGAGGAAAGTGTACAAGAAGCCCTCAACACCCTTAAACGTCATGATGTAATTCAAGAAACCGAAGGGCGTTGGTATATTATCGTAGAGCTATTCCGCCGCTGGGTTTTGCAATTACAGTTAGCTTAGTAGTACAAATGAACTTAAATAGTGTTATCCTGTGTAAAGATTGCATAGGGGTAGTAAGAGATATGTTTCATTACTGTACGCCACAACTACCAGTAAAAGATGTGGTCAAAACCCAGGAATATTATCGGGACGTTTTAGGATTCAAAATTGATTGGCTGTGGGAAGATAATTTTGGCTGTGTTTCTAATGGCAAAGTACAGTTATTTTTCTGCAAAAACGAAAATCCGATTGTTGGATGCTGTTGCTATTTAGACGCAGAAGATGTTGAAGCTGTTTATGAAAAATACAAACAGAATGGTGCAAATATAGTTCACGGACTAGAATTTCAACCTTGGGGAATGCATGAATTTGTAATTCAAGATATTGATGGACATTTCCATAGGATAGGACAGGAAACAACAGAATTACCGCAAGCTTGCACAATGGAATTAGCTAGTTAATAGCGATAGTTTAAGATTTAAAAGAGTCTCATTTACGACATACTTTTCTACTGTATCCTTGAGATAATCATAGGTGAGGAGTTCAGATTTGCCATAAGAATAAGATGGTGTGGTGTATCTGGCAAAAATTTAGGTAAATAAAAATGAGCGATACAGTAGAAACAAATAAAACACCAACATTTCCCAAAATCAAACTAATTCTTATTGGTGTCAGCGCAACCATTGTAACTGGCGCTGCAATTTATGGTATCGGTTGGTGGCAAGGACGGTCCCACGTTTCTGTGAATAATGAAGAAATAACAGAAGAAATCAAGTCCGTTCGACAGGAATTACAGCAAACTCAAAATCAACTCGAAGCAGTAAGAAATTACGGTTATTTGATGCAAGCACGGGCTGCATTGTATCATTCCGCAGTTGATTTAGACCAACGTAATTTTGGTACAGCAAATACTCGTTTACAAGAAGCGTCTACTGCTTTAGGTGAAGTTAAAGATAATAGCGGTACTTTAGATATCAATAAAATATCTTCATTGCAAAAGAATATTTCTCAAACCAATATTAATGTTGCAGTCAACTTACAAAAACAACGGCGACAAATTTTAAAACATGTCAATCAATTAAATAGTTTAATTCCTGAAGAAACACCAATTAATAATCCTACTTCTGAAGAAAAAACTGAAAAGTAAATGATCGCATTTATGCTTTAGCACCACATATTTACGCTTTAGCACCACACACATTTATAACTATAGATTTTGTATAACTATAGATTTTATGCGTACTTACAATAACTCCCAACATGAAGAATTCTTAGTGGAGTTAGTAAATAATTTGCTGCTTGTTTTTTTTATTCGCATCAGAAACTAGGAAGTAGTTAAAAAAAAATTCCAAAAAAATAATTCATCAATTTTTTTAATCTTTAGGGACATACGGAAGTGTGTTCCTGTTTACTCATAAATCATTTTGCTTCCAAACTCACAAACTGAAAGACATAGTTCAAAATCTTTAAAAATAGTGAAGAATTAGGCAAATTCCTGGATAACGCTCGCAATAAATTGTAGTTAAGTAGATTCATGAGGATAAAACCTCTACTATTTTTGAACACTAGTTATAAATAACACTTACAACATTACATCTTAAAATGAGTGAATCGCCTTTGTTTCGTTGGCTGAAATCTGTAAATGTTTTGCTATTCTTTTTTCTTGGTTTAATAATGCTAGTCGTATTTGGTTATGCCGGCTATCGCATTTTCGGAGATATTTCTCGAGAACGTAACGTCTATAACTCAGTAAGACAAGAGCAAACAAGTGACGTCGAAGTCAAAGTGAGCTTGACTAATTTCGAACCACTTAGTGGAACTCCTTACCTAATCTCACCAATCGGTTCTCAACAAAACTATCGCCACTCATACTACGATAAAAGCACAAATAGCATTCGTAATTATTTATTTTTCAATGGTAACGATAAGTCCGCCAAAAAATTATTAACAAAAAATGATTTTTTATTCCTTAATGCAAACAATGTGGTAGAACGAAATACACAAACAAAAATTAATAAAGTAAACGGAATTTGGTACACATTAGTTACAGAAGACACTAACAATGATAGACGTTTAGACTCTCGCGACAAAAAAACAATTGCAGTTTCTGATGTTTCTGGAAATGGTTATACTGAAGTAATAAAGAAAGTTGATAGAGTAATTGGGAGCCATCAAAAAAACCAAAATACTGTATTAGTTTTTTATGAATCAGGTGGAAAAAATATTTTTTCTGAAATTGATGTTGTTCAGCGTAAATTAGTAACAGAGCAAAATTTACCTGCTCTAGACTAAAGTTGATGATGGGAAGGGGTAATTGCTAATTGCGATTAAAAATCTAAAATCCCGTATCAAAAATTGAAATGACACTTCCTGCACTTCCCAAATCTTGGGAACATATATTAGTCGAAGAACTGAAAAAACCTTATTTTCAGCAACTTCAAAATTTTTTAGCCGAAGAACGAGAAACCCAGACTATTTTTCCTGCAGAGGAAGATATATTTTCAGCTTTTGAACTGACACCTTACGAAAATGTCAATGTGCTGTTACTGGGACAAGACCCTTACCACAATCACAATCAAGCTCATGGACTTTGCTTTTCCGTCAAGCCCGGAATAAAACCACCCCCATCATTGGTTAATATCTTCAAAGAGCTTCATTCTGACTTGGCGGTTCCGACTCCGGAACATGGATTTCTTGTTACTTGGGCAAAACAAGGTATCCTGATGTTAAATGCTGTTTTAACAGTGCGAGCGCATTCACCTAATTCTCATAAAAATAAGGGCTGGGAAAAGTTTACCGATGCTGCGATCGCAAAAGTTAATGAAAAACCAGATCCAGTTGTATTCGTTCTATGGGGTGGATACGCCAAAAAGAAACTTAAATTGATTGACACAAACCGACATATAGTGATTCAATCAGCGCACCCTTCACCGCTTTCTGCACGTAATGGTTTCTTTGGTAGTAAACCCTTTTCAGCAATTAATCAGGCTTTATTGCAGTTAGGTAAGCCAGAAATTAATTGGAAAGTATCAAATATTAATACTAAAAATCAATTAAATATTTAATCTATTAGTTAACAGTTCACTGCAGAAACTCTGACTGCCATATGAAAATTTTATATTGCTATGTCTTTGCTAACGGTACATAGGCTTGCTGCAATAGCTTGAAAAATAATATATAGCACTACGTAGTTAGGTTGACACATTTATGAATGCGAAAACCTATGACTTGCACATAGCACCATAACTTATTTTCAGAGGTATTTGAGATGATAAATTGTTTCCCTGCAAAGATTATCAATTCTCATCTTAAGCTTTTTAAGGAACTATTTTCTCTATGGTGACTCTTGTTAGCTAAATCAATGAAAATGGAAGTAATTTTATTCTATTAGAGATTCTCATCCTTTTTCTTTAGCTGATATCAACTTATTTTGTTTATTCATTAATAGCACGCAAGATATATGTTGGGAAGAACACTTTTTGTATTAACCTGAGTTCAGTTATATCAAAAAATAGATTGGAATCATTATTTTTGGGGTTTGCTTTTTTAAGACTTAATTTTTTGGAATTTATCTTTTTGGACTTTAAGTTTTTGGAGTTTTATTCAAGAGGTTTTAATGAAAAAAATAATCTCCACCACATTATTACTTACCTCCTTTTACCTTGTTGGTTGTCAGGGCATTCGCAACCACTCTTGGGATAATAGGGTTGTCAGCCCTGAGCCTGAGCCAATAGCTTCCACTACAGATAGTTCGTTCTCAGCACCCAAAACTGATATTGTCCAGAAAACTATAGATGGAAAACCAAAAGTTGCAACCATCAGAAGCATGATTCAGGGAGATCTAAAATGTTACGTTAGCATTCTGGATGAGGGAGGAATGAAGCAAGAATTGGGTGCAGTCTTCGATATCTGCGCCCAAGGAGAAAAGTTCTTGTCGAAAAAAGTTAATTTGACTTATGAAACAGTTAAAGTTAACGACTGCGAGAGTAATGAACCCTGTGGTAAGACCAAAGAGGAATCTTTAATTACCAAAATGGATATTTTGCCTAATGCTGCGACACAAAGCAAAAATATTCCTGATTTTGTGACTTTCACTAATGGTCAGTGGACGATCGCGATCGGCGGTCAAGACTCTTGGGACGGTATGAATGATACTGGTAATCTTACTTATTATGGATGTAATTCTGGGGGAAGATGTATCAGATTAAGGGGTGGTAAAGTTAATTGTCGTGAGGGAGAATGCACGATTCTTTGGAAAAATAGCGATCGAGATTATGTTGTCAAAGGCAGAATTAATTTAGAAAATGGTCATCATTCTGTTTCTCCATCAACATTAATAGTTCGTCAGAACAATAAAGTTATTGCCACAGCACAAGGCTTAAGACCTTTAAAATAACTTATTTAGGGTGGTTTTTGTTCGTTTTTAAGATTCCTAAGATTTTAAGTTTGACTTTAATTTTTTCATTTAATTATTTCACTTATTAGTGTTCGTGTTGTATTTGAAAATCAGTTATCAGTTATGAGTTAATGCGCAATACCTATAGCTGCGCTACCTACGGATCCGGTACGCTTACGCTAGGAACGCGCACACTATGGCTATAGCTGCGCTACCTACGGAGCCGCTACCTACCGATCCGCTAACAGTTTATGGCTGACGCCACGCCCTTACGGGCTACAGTTATCAGTTACCCATTACTTATTACTTATTACTTATTACTTATTACTTATTACTTATTACTTTTCAAACTCCCAATAATTGTCTGATAATAGGTAAAACAACAACAGCATTCTCTTCACTAAATTCACTGTTGTCTGTTGTCACAGATTTATTTTTACCAGTAATTCCCCTTTTGACCCGCTCGCCCATTTGACGGCGTTCTGATTGTGTGAACGTTGCAAAAGTACGTCTCAATAGTGGTAGTAAATTAATAAAAATTTCTTCAGGTAATTGAGTTACCCAATCATCAATAACCTGCCAAAGATTATCGTCATGTAATACCAATAAACCGCTACCCTTAAGAAAACCTTCCACCCATGCAGCCGCTTGGGGTGGTTCTGTGGCTACTGACAGTGCTAAACCCATCCTACGTGCAGATTCGCTCGCTTCAAACACATCAGCATCAAGTAACAAACGACAGCAACGTCCGGCTATTAAACCATGTAAATTTGGGTTGTCAACCATTTGAACTAAAACTTGTTGCCAAGAATTAACATGCTCTTGATTTTGCAATATACTGATAGCACCGTTAACCTTGATTAGATTCTCATACATTGCAACTGCTGCATCATCGTCCAAAGAACTGCAAGCAGCAGGTAAACCAATACAAATTCTCGCAACTAAGCCATCCACTACGTGCACAATGGTAGTCGTGTCTGTTTGACGTACGTTTCCATAACGCATCACATTTGCCAACGGCGGTAACGCAGCCATTAAATGAGTTACATCACTGGCCAAAGCTGCAGCATTTTCTAAACAAGACATCAAGTGATTAACAGCATCTGGTAAGTCAGACAAAATAACTTTATCTAACAATTTTGTGAGCGCAGGTAACTCTTCAGCATTATTTGCTGTATCGCAAGCTTTTGCAGCAGCAGCATCGCGAATTGTGTTACCCCAAATTCCAGCTTCAATTAAGTTAACTGCAAATTCCGGATGCCAAATTAAATTCCAATATTCATGAAAAGTACCTTTCTTACCGTAACTTTTTTGAAATTTTCCCCAAGGAATATCCAGTAAATTCAGACGATGGAGTAGGTGCGATCGCGCCAGATCGTTTTCTTTGCGTAGATCTAAATCGTAATTCTTCTCAGTAGGTTGAGGTGGTATTCGCAAGCGTTTTTGTTGGCGAGTTAGGTCTTTTTGTAACGGTACCATCGGTGTGTCTTCTGGGACTTTACCCAGACATTCCCCGACAATTAACTTGTCGTGAATTAGTTGCATCGGTAAATTACTACCGAAACATAAAACTGTTTGTGTAGCCTCATTTAACTCCGGTAAGCCAGGTAAAGGACGATCTCGCAAAGCCGCCAAAGACTCTGCTAAGCGCACCGCTTCAATCACATGTGCAGAAGAAGCATCTAAGTCTTGTTCTCGCAACAATCGTGCAACCCGCGTCATCCAACTAATTGTCACATTTACATTTGAAGATTGGGAATTGCTATTTTCCTTAGTTCCGCCTTGCCAAAGATGATGATACCAACCAGGAGATTCTATCCCTGCACCATAGCCACTACTGTAAGCCAAGCGTCCGTAAGTCCAGGGGATCCAAGTTACTTCCACCTTTATTTTCGGTAATTCTTTCAGTAAAGTGGTATCTTCTTTTGCAGGGGGCATAGATGAAAGTGCGGGGGCATGCCAAGCACCACAAACTACAGCAATACGTTCAAAACCTGATTTCTGGGCTTGGCGGATAGTTTTGCGCATATATGCTTCGCGCTTTGCTTCCATCGGGTCTTGGGAAGGTGGTAATTCTTGGCGTACAGCTATCATGGCTTCCAAAATTGCTGCGAATAGATCGACGCTATTGCTGCGAGTCTCTACCATATGCTCCCACCAATGTTCGCCATCGCTGTAACCTGCAGCTTCTGCGAGTAAGGACAAGGGATCAGGAGGAATTTGAAGTTGATTTAAATCGAGGTGATCGGGATCGATTTGATGTGAATCTAGCTTTTCTAATTCTTCATTGTCCAGTCCTTCAGGGGATGGAGATTCTGGTTGTAATTCTTCCCTTTTAGCTTTCAACGCCAAACGATGGGTTTGGGGTAAGTCCATAAACCGCACGGGGATATTGTTACTTAAACCATGCTGGATTGCTTGCCATTCTGGAGAAAATATAGCAAAGGGGTAGTAAACACTTTCTTGAGGTAGATCGGGTTGATAAATTAATAATGCTACCGGAGGTTCCATTGCAGATGAAGCGACTAATGGTATTAAAGGTTCTGCATCCGGTGGACCTTCAATGAGGATGGTATCTGGTTGGAGTTCTTCTAATGCTTGACGCAGGCTACGTGCAGAACCGGAACCGTGATGGCGGATACCGAAGACGTGGATAGTCATAATTTTTCCAAAATGATTCGTAATTCGTAATCAACCGCATCCTGACGGAAGAAAGTACTTTGTAGTTTGTCATTGATAACCCAATAATCGCAACAAGTTATGGCATTTCAAATAATTTGCAATTTTTCTTTTGGTCAAAAATATCAGTTGCTTGTTGTTAAATATAATCATCCATCTTCCAAGGCTATTTTCCCTAACCTAAATCAATCTTTTACCTGCAAAGCATATTTTTTAAAACGTTCTAAATCGGCTTGAAGAGTTGATTCAACAATTCTCCCCAAAATTAGATTATCCATTATTTTGCCCAATACTCCAGGAATGGCATAAGCAATAGTGAGTTTGATGATGCTACTATTTTTGCGATCGTAGAATCTTACAGTTGCGCGATTTGGTAGACCATCAACTGATTCGCATTGAATAATTTGATGGGTAATTACTTTAATAATCCGAGTTTTCCAAGTAAACTCAAAAGTACCGCTACGAAGTTTCCATAACGATATGCCTGGATTATCTGCGGATATTTTCACCGAATCAATCCACTTCATCCAGCTTGTCATTTGCTCCAGATCCGACCACAAATCCCAAATTAGATCCATTGGAGCGTCAACTTCAATCTGTCCACTATGTTCTAGCCAGTTTGACATTATTTTTTGACTGATATTTATTGATACGAGCAGGTAATATAAATAAATTTAATTTGTAAATCGCCACTCATTAATAATATGGAGACGCTTCACCGAAACGTCTCGATTGATTACTAATTTAAATTATTCTGTGTCTTCAAAGCATATTCCCGAAACCGCTCTAAATCTGCTTGAATCGTTGATTCTACAATTCTTCCCAAAAATAAGTTATCCATTATTCTGCCCACAATACCGGGAATATCATAAGCAACAGTCAGTTTAACAATACTGCTTTCCTTGCGATCGTAAAAACGAATAGCCCCCCGATTGGGTAAACCATCGACAGATTCCCACTGAATAATTTGATTCTTAATAACTTTGATAATCCGAGACTTCCAAGTAAATTCAAAACCACTACTACTGAGTGTCCATAAAGATATATCTGGATCGTCTTCCGGTATTTTCACAGAATCAATCCACTTCATCCAACGTGGCATTTGCTCTAAGTCCGACCACAGACCCCAAACTAAATCAATTGGAGCATCAACCTCAACCTGCACGCTATGCTCTAGCCAGTCCGACATTCTTTGTATCCTTTATGTCTATAATGCTACCGCATGATGCAATCAATGTTCAGCCCATAAGGCAGAGCCTGCGGTGTCGGCAAAGCCTTATCTGGCAAAGTTCTTCCTCGGAAAAACCCTTAAGAAAACTATTGCTTCACAGTTTCCAAAATCACTTTTGCTGCGCGTCTACCAGAAAGTGTAGCTCCTTCCATGCTATCGATATAGTCCTGCTGCGTATAACTTCCTGCTAAAAAGAAATTTGCAACTGGTGTTTTCTGGTCGGGACGATAAATATCCATTCCCGGAGCTTCCCGATACAAGGACTGGGCTAATTTCACCACATTGTACCAAGTCATGTTCAGTTCCCGTGAAGATGGGAATAATTCATGCACTTGCTTGAGGACATGTTGAGCAATTTCTTCATTGCTCTTCTTAATAAAAGGGTCTCCTGGGGTTAAAACCAACTGTAACAGGGAACCCTGACCTTGACGGTAATAATCACTCGGACTGGTCAAAGCTAAATCCGCAAAACAAGAAAAATCAGCATCCGGTGTATAAAGTAAATTATCAATTCCTGCTGCATGTTCTAATTGCTTGCGTTTTTGGGGATCTTTAAGTTCACTGACCCAACCATCAAATCGCAATTGCACCGTTGCAACTGGTACTGCATCTAGTTTATATATATTGTCAAACTCCGACCAACGACGCCATTGGGAAGGTAAAAGTCTTTTAATTCCCGGTACATCACAAGCTGCAACATAAACGTCAGCAGTCACAGTTTCCTCTGTTTCGCCATTCGCTACAACCAAACCAGTGACTTGGGTTGTTCCTTCTTTTTCAACAAACTTAATTTCTCGTATCTGTTGACGCGTATAAATTTTCGTATTTCTCGTTTCGAGATATTTAACTAGAGGTTTAAGCAGATATTCATGGGGAGAACCTTCTAGCATCCGTAACTTGGAAGCTTCAGTTCTAACTGCAAATAGTTGAAAAATCGTCAGCATACATCGAGCCGACATATTTTCACAATCAATAAAACCCAAAGCATAAGCAATGGGATCCCACATCCGCTTAATACTACTGTTATTACCACCATGGGAGCGAAACCAGTCAGCAAAACTAATTTTATCCAGGTCTCGGATATTTTTCATCGCACCTTGAAAGTCCACTAAACCTCGGACTACGGGACTTGTAGCCAAAGCCATGGAGTTTCTTACCTTGTCCAATAACGAAAGTTGAGAAGTGGTAAAAAATGCTTTCAAGCCATTAAAAGGTGCACCAGTGATAAAACGAAAATCTAATTCTCCGGTTTTTCCACCCTTATTAATAAAAGTATGGGTATGTTCCTTAATGCGAAGATGCTCTACCGCTCCGACTTTTTCCATTAACTCAAATAGTTGGTAATAGCATCCAAAAAAAACGTGCAACCCCATTTCTATGTGGTTACCATCTTTATCAACCCAACTTCCAACTTTTCCACCCACAAAAGGACGTGATTCAAAAATACTGACCTCACACCCTGCATCAACTAAATCCATTGCAGTTACTAGTCCTGCTAGTCCTGCACCTACTATTGCAACACGCATTCAATCTTTAATTACTCAGTTTCTTTACAAATTGTAACTGTCTTCGCGTCAGAAGTTACTAACATCCCAAGAACTTTAGCAGTTATTTTGTCGTACTGACATTTTTAATTACAAGTCCCTTTCTATAAATTGTAGAAAGGGACAAGAAAAAACAAGTAAAATTTCGACAATATGTGATTTTTTTGGCGTTGCGATATTTGCTATATTAATGTTTTTATTTAACTTAATTTTTAGCTTTTCCACAACACCAAATATGAGGGTGAAATTATCGAATGACTGATGTTGGGAATTATTTAGAAGCACAGCACTGCCGTGCTTCTACAAACTTTATGTGTTTCATTTTATCCCCTATTAAAACAAAGTGATACAACACGTAATGATTGTAATCTGGGGATACTAGCCTGCACGGGATAAATTTATTTCGCGTCCTCGGCAACAGGTAAGCTACGAATCAGTTCTCTAATTACGTCAGTTGCGGGTCTACCCGTCTGTTGACAATACTTTTCTAACTTTTCCGCTTCTTGCGCTGCTAAGTTCACTGTTATACGTTTGACCGCCCATTTCTTATTTGTCATTTTATTTTTATTATTTACATTACCGTATGTTGTTGTTGAGTCCATTTAATCAAGAGATAAAAAATGAAAATTGTCTACTAGATTACTTCAAACAAACAATAAAAAGCAATATTGCAATATTGTTTATTTAATAATCGAAATCATGGTGAAAAGAATTTGAACACCTAAATTTAGGTAGATGATTCATCAGATGAAATCACTAGTATTTATAACACGGCTTATTATTTACACGTGTTAATGAAACAATTAAAACCACGCGGAAAAAGTAACTAGAAGCAAGAAATTTATTCTTAATTAATAAGTATCAAGCAAGTAAACTACTCCGCGCCATCTCATCACAAATATCACCTAAATTCAAATCTAAGTTTTGTGCTCACAAAAAATCTCTTGTGAGAAAAAATTAAACAATGCTTGAAAGCATATTCCAAAAGCTTTGGTTAGTTTAGCAGATAGCTGAACATATATTTGTCGCATGCAGTGATTTTTCCCTAAAATAAATTGAAAGTCATTAAAATGACTTAATATTATATGGGAATTTTTGAGTAAAGCATTACACATCTCATCAATGTTTAAGGTTTTGAAAATATTGATTGCAAGTTGATTTAAATTGTTTTTATTAATTTGATGCTTTAGAGCGTAAGCTAAGTTTTTAGCTTCTCTCTTCGTTACCAAATCAATTAATTTTGTGCTGAATGAAGTTTGCATTTCTTAGTTTTTTTGATTATATACAATCGATTTCAAAACAGAATTAATCGATAATCCTATTTTAACCGCATATCCTATGGCTCTTAGCCGCTTCACCCAATCTTTATTTAGGAAGAAGTAATGAATTCGTTTTGATACTTTTTAAAACATGGGTTTCACCGTTAATTAAAAATTAGATTAATTAATATTTTTTCAGTTTTTATTAATAAAATATTCAATAAAAACAAGAGTTTAGCCTGAAGACATGATAGCTCTGTGCATGATAATAACGAATATATTTTACTTAAGATTAACTTTAAGTTTAAATGTCCCAACAAATACTGATGTTGTATAAAATAATCTAGGTTATTGACTCATAAGTTATAACAAATTAATCAAAACCAAAATTATAAAAAAACTTATTAATATCTTTGTCTTGATATTAAACAATTTACTATTCAGCAGTTTTTGATTTCTTATACTTTTAAGTGCAATAGGTTAAAGCCAGTACGATTTTGAAATTAATATCAAATAAACTAGAGGGCATAACTGCACTACAAATATTTCAAGCTATAGATTCCTACTGAACTGAAATCATACGGAAGTTTTTTTTGGGAAGAAATGGTGTTTGCATCTGGCGAATAAAATATCCAAAATACTGACAAATTCGACTGTAATTATTGACAATGATTTTGGATGTAATTTTGATGAACTCCTACGGACAAATTAAGTTACAAAATACAGAAGGAAAAGTCGGAAAAGTTGAAGATGTTGGAGCAAGTTTCCTATGCTCATTTTTGCCCTAAAACGGGTACAAGACCCCACTTAATATCTCTTCCTTCTACTTTGCGTATTCGTTCTTAAACACTTGAAGAAACAAGTTAAGCAAAAAATCTTATTATTGTTTATTCACATAAAACCTGTCTTTAGTCAAGAAGTATTTAGATGAATTTACTTAAGAACAACAACTTTAAGTTAAAATTTTAAGTTAAAATCGCAGCACGTAACTTCCCATAACAAAGACAACATCGCCTTAACTTGTAGGGATAAGCTAGGCAAAGATTTTTTAATTTATCTACGAATTCATTTGAGCATAGTTCCTAATATTACTCTGACAAGCCTGTTATTTTTACTTAACCTTCTGTATCTGTTATGTTTATGCCTCTATGGCCTATAAAATTGTTTCTTCAGTATTCTCCAACCTTAGCTTATATGAGTGGTTGTTGACCCGACTTGAAATAACCACCAGCTAGAGTTAGAAGTCAAATAAGTTACCCGACCTCTAAAGCCCTCAAGCTTTTTCCTGCGTTTCAGATCCCACCCATCATTTCAATCCAGTACAACCTATATTCGTCTTCAAAATTACTCTTCCGAAAGAATTTGATGATTTTGAGTTATTTTTTTTTGGCTGTGAGCATTCATAGGTTTCATTCTGCTTGATAAATTAAATATAAAATCAAAAAACATCTGTTATTTCATTTACTAATACGAAATATAACGACCGAAATTCAGGAAAATAGTAAATGGAGTCAGAAATCTCTTTCTCCAAATCAGGTTTCTTAGTGCAAGAATATGGCTTATCCTTTCCTCGAACACTTGAATAGTCCAGAACGTCCCGTGTTAGTTTTTGATGGGGCGATGGGAACAAACCTTCAAGTTCAAAATCTCACAGCAGAAGACTTTGGCGGTGCGGAATACGAAGGTTGTAACGAATATCTCGTCCACACCAAGCCAGAAGCCGTAGAGAAGGTTCATAGGGGTTTTCTGTCCGCTGGAGCGGATATTATCGAAACCGATACCTTTGGCGGTACATCCATTGTATTAGCTGAATATGACTTAGCGGATCAGGCTTATTACTTAAATAAAACTGCAGCTCAATTGGCTAAGCAGGTTGCAAATGAATTTTCGACTCCAGAAAAACCTCGTTTCGTTGCAGGTTCTATGGGACCGGGAACCAAGTTACCAACGTTAGGTCACATTGATTTTGACACATTAAAAACTGCATATGTCGAACAAGCAGAAGCTTTGTTTGATGGTGGGGTGGATTTATTTATTGTCGAAACCTGTCAAGATGTACTGCAAATTAAAGCAGCTTTGAATGCAATAGAAGAAGTGTTCGCGAAAAAAGGCGATCGTCGTCCTTTGATGGTTTCCGTAACAATGGAAACTATGGGGACCATGTTGGTAGGTACGGAAATTAGCGCCGTAGTGACAATTTTAGAAGGCTACCAAATTGACATTCTCGGTTTGAACTGTGCGACTGGTCCAGACTTGATGAAACCGCACATCAAGTATTTGTCGGAACATTCACCATTTATTGTTTCTTGTATCCCTAACGCAGGTTTACCGGAAAACGTTGGCGGTCAAGCACACTACAAGTTAACGCCAACGGAATTGAAGATGCACTTAATGCATTTTATCGAAGATCTGGGTGTCCAAGTAATTGGGGGTTGCTGTGGGACACGTCCAGAACATATCCAAGCTTTAGCTGAAATTGCTGAAGGTTTAAAGCCGAAAGTTCGAGAACCGGAATTGGAACCGGCTGCTTCTTCGATTTACGGCATTCAGCCTTACGATCAAGATAATTCTTTCTTGATTATTGGCGAGCGGCTGAACGCCAGTGGTTCCAAGAAATGTCGGACAATGCTCAACGATGAGGACTGGAACGGCTTGGTTTCTATGGGAAGATCCCAGGTGAAAGAAGGAGCCCATATCTTGGATGTGAACGTTGACTATGTGGGACGCGATGGCGTGCGAGATATGCACCAATTGGTTTCCCGTCTGGTTAATAATGTAACTTTACCTTTAATGTTGGACTCCACCGAATGGGAAAAAATGGAGGCGGGTTTAAAAGTTGCTGGAGGTAAATGTTTACTTAATTCCACCAACTATGAAGATGGGGAACCCCGTTTTTTGAAAGTCTTGGAATTAGCGAAGAAATATGGTGCGGGTGTGGTCATTGGTACCATTGATGAAGATGGAATGGCGCGAACTGCTGATAAAAAATTTGAAATTGCCCAACGCGCATATCGCCAAGCCTTAGAATATGGTATCCCTGCCCATGAGATTTTCTTTGACACTTTAGCATTACCAATTTCCACCGGGATTGAAGAAGACAGAGAAAATGGTAAAGCAACTATTGAAGCAATCAGTCGCATTCGTCAAGAATTACCTGGATGTCACGTAGTTTTAGGTGTTTCTAACGTTTCCTTTGGTTTGAACCCCGCAGCACGGATAGTTCTCAACTCAATGTTTTTGCATGAGTGTATGGCTGCAGGGATGGATGCAGCAATTGTCAGTGCAAGCAAGATATTACCACTTTCTAAGATTGAGGAGAAACATCAGGAAATATGTCACCAATTGATTTACGATGAACGTAAATTTGAAGGAGATGTCTGCGTATTTGACCCCTTGGGCGAACTAACCACAATGTTTGAAGGGGTAAGCGCCAAGCGTGATAAAGGCGTTGATGTTAGTCTACCCATTGAAGAACGTCTGAAACAGCATATCATCGACGGCGAACGCATTGGTTTGGAGGAAGCACTCACCGAAGCAATGGGAAAATATCCACCTTTAGATATTGTTAATGTCTATCTATTGGATGGGATGAAAGTAGTGGGCGAATTGTTCGGTTCTGGACAAATGCAGTTACCTTTCGTGTTGCAGTCAGCCGAAACCATGAAAGCGGCGGTTGCTTTCTTAGAACCGCACATGGAAAAATCAGAAAATGGTAATAGTGGCAAAGGAACTTTTGCGATCGCTACGGTAAAAGGCGACGTTCACGATATTGGTAAAAATCTGGTGGATATTATTTTATCCAACAATGGTTACCGGGTAATTAACCTAGGCATTAAACAGCCAGTAGAAAATATCATTGATGCTTATAACAAGCATAATCCTGACTGTATTGCCATGAGTGGTTTATTAGTAAAATCCACCGCCTTCATGAAAGAAAACTTAAATGTATTCAACGAGAAAGGAATTACCGTTCCGGTAATTTTAGGTGGTGCGGCGCTGACTCCCAAGTTCGTTCATGAAGATTGTCAAAATACTTATAACGGTAAGGTGATTTACGGGAAAGATGCATTCTCTGATTTGCATTTCATGGATAAATTAATGCCAGCCAAAGCTGCTAATAAGTGGGATGATGCGAAAGGATTCTTAGATGAATTCAGCGAAGGAGAAGCTATTCAAAATGGTCGTCAGTCAGCAGGGGGAGAAAAACCAGCAAAGAAAAAAGCACCTAAAGAACCGCAGGTTATTGACACTCGCCGTTCTGAAGCAGTTGATGTAAATATCGAACGTCCCACACCACCTTTCTGGGGTACAAGATGGCTTCAAGGTGAGGATATTCCCATCGAGGAAGTATTTTGGTATTTAGATTTACAAGCTTTGATTGCTGGACAATGGCAGTTTAGAAAACCTAAAGACCAATCAAAGGAAGAGTATCAGGTTTTCTTAGAAGAAAAAGTATATCCAATTTTAGAAAATTGGAAACAGCGAATCGTTGCGGAACAATTGTTACATCCCCAGGTAATATATGGATATTTTCCTTGCCAAGCCCAGGGGAATACATTGCACGTTTACGATGAGGAAATAATCAGTGGTAAAGATATAAAGGACGCACAATTAAGGGCAAGTTTTGAGTTTCCCAGACAAAAGTCCTTGCGGAGATTGTGTATTGCAGATTTCTTTGCCCCAAAAGAATCGGGAATGATTGATGTATTTCCCATGCAAGCAGTAACTGTGGGAGAAATTGCTACGGAATTTGCTCAAAAACTGTTCGCGGATAATCAATATACCGATTATCTTTATTTTCATGGTATGGCGGTGCAAGTCGCAGAAGCGCTAGCAGAATGGACTCACGCCCGCATTCGTCGGGAATTAGGATTTGGCGCAAAAGAACCGGATAATATTCGGGACACTTTGGCGCAAAGGTATCGCGGTTCCCGTTACAGTTTTGGTTACCCAGCTTGTCCGAATATTCAAGACCAGTACAAGCAATTAGAATTGCTGGAAACTAACAGAATTAATCTGTATATGGATGAAAGCGAACAGATTTATCCAGAGCAGTCCACAACAGCGATTATTACTTATCATCCCGTAGCCAAGTACTTTAGCGCGTAATCTTAGTAGCTAGAAGTCAGAAGTCAGGAGTCGGAAGTCAGGAGTCGGAAGTCATATTACAATTGAGGTACAGCTTAAAAAACTATCATTTTGACCGACTTTTACTAACGTAACGCTGCGCTAACGGAGGATGTTGAAGGAAGACGGAAGAGGGAAGATGTCAAGAAGCGCGTTTTCCATAAACGCAGTGTAAGCCCGCACTTGCGTGATGTGCGTAGCCAAAAAATCTTCCATCAAGCATTGCTGACGCAACGCTATAGCTATAGCTGCGCTACCTACGGATCCGCTAAGGGAGGAGTACAAGCTTCTTCCAAACATAAAACCTTCTTCCTTCTTCCTTCTTCCATCTTCCTTCGCTGTGACATAAAGCAGGTTCCTCCTGGCTCCTGTCTCCTGAATTCATCAGCAAAGCGGGGGTGTTACAGCCCACTATTCTCCTGCAATTTTTATAGATATCAACAGAGCGGGAAAACCGTACTTGGGTATTAGCATTTCCTACCCAGAAAATCCAAGTTTGGGTAGATACAATCGAAATGCGAAGAGTAATGCTAACAGTCATAGGGATTGCAAAAGCAAATGCAAGCATTACAAGGAGAGGAATATCGATAATGGGAAATCAATTTAAAACTGCTGCTTTGTTAGCCGCACTTAGCGGTCTCCTAATTGCAATCGGTTATTACGTAATTGGCGGACCCATGGGTTTAATAACCGGCATAGGTTTTGCTGCAGTTACTAACTTAGTTTCGTGGTATCAGTCAGACAAAATTGCCTTAGCAGCCTACCGCGCCCAACCCGTAACTGAAGCAGATGCACCAGGGCTTTATCACATGGTTGAAAGACTCTCGCAACGAGCAAATATTCCCACCCCTGGTGTGTACATTGTTCCTAGTTCCGGTGCTAACGCTTTTGCGACTGGACGCGATCCCGAACATGCTGCAGTTGCAGTTACCCAAGGAATTTTAAATGCACTCTCTGAAGAGGAACTAGAAGGTGTAATCGCCCACGAACTAACCCATATTATTAATCGTGACACCCTAACTCAAGCAGTATCTGCAACGGTTGCTGGTGCAATATCCTTTGTGGCACAAATGGCAAGTTACAGTCTTTGGTTTGGTGGCGGACGCGACAATGACCGTGGTGGGAATCCCTTAGGAATAATTCTGACGGTAACCCTTGCTCCTTTAGCTGCAACAGTAATTCAGCTAGCAATTTCTCGTACCCGTGAGTTTTCTGCAGATGCCGGTGCAGCGAAATTAACAGGTAACCCCCGTGCTTTAGCCAGTGCTTTACAACGTTTAGAATCAAATGCACGACAAATGCCAATGGACGCAAACCCTGCATTTGAGCCATTATTAATTGTCAATCCGTTTTCTGGTAACTTCTTAGGTAATCTGTTTAGAACTCATCCTTCCACAGAAGAAAGAGTTGAAGCATTACTAAGGATAGAACAGCAAGGCTTAAGAAGCGCTTAGCGATCGCACCTCCAGGTCACAGCAAACGCCGTGTAGAGGTTGCTCCTGGCATTTTAGCAGGTCTTATCCTGGGTATTATATTACGTCCGGCTAAACAGTTATCACATCTGTGGGGGCAAAGTAATGAGTAATAAGTAATAAGTAATAAGTAACAAGTAATGAGTAGAAGGATTATTAGGTAATAACCGCTGTCTTTTCAATAGGGTTATACAGTAACTAATTAAGCGGACTTGATATTACCTGATATTAGCCACATGACGATTGTTAAATCCTTACTTAGATTCTTAATTGTGACTTTTGATTGGTAAGTAGTAATTGGTAATTGGCGAGTGCACAAATAATCGATAACAAAAGCCTAACGACAGAGGACAGAAAACAAATTACTAATTACTCTAAAAAAACACCCGTTCTCTTAATTTATAGACTCATTTAAATTTTAAAGAAGGAAATCTAAAATCATGACTGATAAAAATATTGAAGAATCCTCCGCAATTGTAGAAGTCACTCCTCAAACTAACGAAATGGTTGAGAAAGAGATGGCTGGTGCAAGTGACGACGTAAAAAATGAGACTAAAGCATTAATTGACGCCATTAAAAAACGCGCCCAAGTCGAAGCACAGTCAGCGGGAACCCTGACCCGCGAAACTTATCTCAATGCGGTGCGTCAGGCGCGCCAAACCATTGAAGATAACCCAATTATCGAACGCGATCGCATCGAACACGCTTTTGATATGATTCAACAAGAAGCCCAAAAGAACTGGGATTCAGTCGTTAAGGAAATTCAAGATTTAGGCGATCGCTTACAAGAAGCAGCCCAAGCAGCATGGGATATACTCACAGCAGAACGTCCTAAATCATAATAATGGGTAATGGGTAATGGGTAATGGGTAATGGGTTTTGAGCAAATTATTATTTGTAAGAACTCTTTAAACCTGTAGGGTGTGTTAGGCGCGCAAGAGAATATCTTTTTCAGACGATTTCTTTCGCTGCGTCGTAACGCACCGCCCCAAAATTAACATACAAAGGTTATTAGACGTTCAAGAGAAACCTTATTTCGATACAACCTTATTGCCTTACTGTACATGGTCAACCCCCTTCGGGGGAATTCAAAATTCAAAATATAACCTGCGGTTACGCAATACCTACGGTACGCTATCGCTAGCCGCTAACAAAATTCAAAATATGACCTGCGGTCATTAACATTAATATACAAAGATTTTTAGACACATAAGAGAGTGTTTTATTTTTAGATCGCCTTTATCGCCGCGCCGTAACTTAACATCTTTAATATATTGACAAAAATATATTGACAAATTACCAGTAACCAAGAAATTACTTACAATTAATATGGTGCTAGATAATCAAAAAGCTTTAAGATTAACATGCATTTTCTAGCCCCAGGACTTCAGATTTAATACCTATGCGAACTCACTATTGCGGCGAACTCCGTGCGTCAGATATTGATAAAACCGTAACCTTGTACGGATGGGTAGATCGTCGCCGCGATCATGGAGGAGTAATATTTTTAGATATACGCGATCGCACTGGCGTTGTCCAAATAGTAAGCGATCCGCAACGCACCCCAGATTCCTACGAACAAGCGAATACTCTGCGAAATGAGTACGTCATAAAAGTTACAGGAAGAGTTTCTCGACGTCCCGATGATTCTCTTAACCCCCGCTTACCAACGGGTGAAGTAGAAATTTACGCCGATAATATTGAGTTACTCAATGCTGTTAGAAAACAGTTACCGTTTCAGGTTTCTACCGCTGATAGCGAACCAGTTAAGGAAGAACTACGTTTAAAATATCGTTATTTGGATTTGCGTCGAGAACGAATGGCAAAAAATCTTCAATTGCGCCATCAAGTTGTCAAAGCAATGCGTCGCTATCTTGAAGATAAAGCCGGTTTTATAGAAGTCGAAACTCCCGTACTAACTCGTTCGACCCCTGAAGGTGCGCGGGATTATATTCTTCCCAGTCGCGCTAACCCAGGTGAATGGTTTGCTTTACCCCAATCTCCTCAGCTTTTCAAACAAATATTGATGGTATCGGGTTGTGACAGGTACTATCAAATCGCCCGTTGTTTCCGCGATGAAGATTTACGGGCTGATAGACAACCGGAATTTACTCAATTAGACATGGAAATGAGCTTCATGTCTATGGAAGAAATTATTGCACTGAATGAAGATTTAGTCTGTCACATTTTCAAAAGCGTTAAATCTAAAAGTGTTAAAGATATTGACCTCCCGTCACCTTTCCCTCGTCTCACCTATGCTGAAGCCATGGATCGTTATGGCTCGGATAAACCGGATACGCGTTTTGGCTTGGAACTAGTTGATGTTTCCGATGTCGTTAAAGATTGCGGTTTTAAGGTCTTTCGGGAAGCTGTAGCCAAAAAGGGAATTGTCAAAATATTACCGATTCCTGGCGGTAATGAAATTTCTAATGTCCGGATTAAACCCGGTGGTGATGTCTTTAAGGAAGCTAGTGAAGCTGGTGCAAGGGGCTTAGCTTATATTCGAGTGCGGGAAAACGGTGAAATTGACACCATCGGAGCAATCAAAGATAATCTGAGCGCCGAACAAAAACAAGAAATTTTGCGTCGCACCGATGCAAAACCCGGTCATTTATTGTTGTTTGGTGCTGGGGATACTGCCACAGTTAACAAAACTTTAGATCGATTGCGTCAGTTCATGGCGAAGGAATTTAGGTTAATCGATCCCGAAAAAATCAATTTGTTGTGGATTACCGATTTTCCAATGTTTGAGTGGAATGCAGATGAGAAACGCCTAGAAGCATTACACCATCCATTTACTGCTCCCCACCCGGATGATATTGATGACTTGAAAACTGCTCGCGCTCAAGCCTATGACTTGGTTTTCAATGGTTTTGAAGTTGGTGGTGGTAGTTTGCGGATTTATCAACGGGATATCCAAGAACAAGTGTTTGAAGCAATTGGTCTTTCTGAGGAAGAAGCTCATAATAAATTCGGCTTTTTATTGGAGGCATTTGAGTATGGTACTCCTCCCCATGGTGGTATCGCCTATGGTTTGGATCGATTGGTTATGTTACTAGCAGGTGAAGAGTCGATTCGTGATGTAATTGCTTTTCCCAAAACACAACAAGCTGGTTGCATGCTCACTGATGCACCTTCGAAGGTGGATCCCAAGCAACTCAAAGAATTGCATGTTGCTTCTACATACAAACCCAAGTCTGATTCTTAGATCTGAATTGGATTTTCTAAATCTGATAATTAATGATACTTGTAGAGATGTGGTGATACTACATCTCTACTCGTAGTTTGAAGGTTATACCAATTTAGAAAAATAATGAGACAGATAGATTTTGTAGAGACGTTGCATGCAACGTCTCTACCGGAGAATCTGTTGCAATGATTTATCGAATTGATATTAGCTTCTCAACTAAAATAATGTATTATCAAACGCTCAACACACCTTACCTGAATTACTATTAATTTAATTAATACTTTTAAAGCAAAAGTTAGCATATCTGTTGCCAATTAATCCTTGGAAATTAAATAGTTAATGTTCGATAAATTCAAAATTCGGCAACGGTTATCACTACTTAAATCTGGTTCTGAATTGCGTTCGATTATTGCAAATACGAGCTGGCTATTTGCCGATCGCATTCTTCGCATGGGTGCAAACTTATTCGTAGGAGTTTGGATCGCGCGTCATCTCGGAGTGGAACAATATGGTTTATTTAACTATGCTGTTGCTTTTGTCGCTTTATTTGCTTCAATTGCCAATTTAGGGCTAGATAATATTGTTATTCGTCAACTTGTCCGCGACCCAGAAAATAAAACAGAAATTTTAGGGACAACTTTCTGCTTGAGGTTATTGGGTGGTATTAGTTCTGCGCTTTTAGCTGTAGTCTGCGCTTCTTTACTACCTCAAAATGATTTAGTAACGATATGGCTGATTGCAATTTTAGCCACTACAACTGTTTTTAGAGCTTTCGACACAATTGACCTTTGGTTTCAATCACAAGTACGTTCTAAATATACTGTAATTGCCAAAAACACAGCTTTTATAATTGTCACAATCATCAAAATAATCTTAATTACTATTCAAGCACCATTACTAGCTTTCGGTGGAGCAGTACTAGCAGAACTGAGTTTAGCTGCCTTGGGGTTGGTAATTATGTATCACTTTGAAGGTAGTTCATTGCGGTTTTGGCGTTGGAATCTATCCACTGCTCAAGGCTTATTGAAAGAAAGTTGGTCTTTAATTTTATCTGGTTTAACTATCATTATATATATGAAAATTGACCAGATTATGTTAGGACAAATAGTTGGTAATGGTGCTGTTGGAATTTATTCAGCTGCTGCGAAGATGTCTGAAGTTTGGTATTTTATCCCTACAGCGATTTCCTCTTCTGTAGCCCCAAAATTATACAAATTCAAAGAAGAATCGGAAACAATTTACTATCGACGGCTCAAACAATTAATTAAGTTACTAGTAGTATTGGCTTTAGTAATAGCTTTACCTATGACCTTTATTTCCGGAAGTTTAATTACTTTGTTATTTGGTAAAAGCTATATTGCCGCAGGCTCTATATTAGCAATTCATGTTTGGGCTTGTATATTTGTTTTCATGGGGATTGCATCATCTCCATGGTTTGTTGCAGAAGGTTTAACTCATTTTTCTTTACGTCGGACTTTAGCTGGAGCAATTATTAATATAATATTAAATTTTTTGCTGATTCCTAAATATGGTGGTGTGGGAGCTGCGATCGCCACTGTCATATCCCAAGCAGTCGCCTCATTTTTGGGTAATGCAATGCATCCACAAACCCGAAAATTATTTTGGATCCAGATCGCATCTTTTTTACCTATTTAAGGTCGGTAATCATGACCTGTCTCACATGCCATATATTTAAACGTCTATTATATTTTTAGGTAATGGGTAATGGGTAATTGGTGATGGGTAATTGGTAATTGGCAATGGGTAATTGGTAATGGGTAAGTGAAGGATTTCCAGAATTGTCGAGGTGATTTATTAAATGAAAACCCCAGTTGCTTTTATCATATTCAAAAGACCGGAAACTACGATAAAAGTTTTTGAAGCAATTCGTCAAGCAAAACCACCACAACTTTTTGTGATTGCGGATGGGGCACACATTGATAATATTTATGAAGTAAAAAGATGTGAAAAGACTCGAGAAATTATCGAACGAGTAGATTGGGATTGTGAGGTATTTAAAAATTATTCTGATAATAATTTAGGATGTGCAAAACGAGTTTCGAGTGGTTTAGATTGGGTATTTGAGCAGGTAGAAGAAGCAATTATTTTAGAAGATGATTGTTTCCCACATCCGACATTCTTCCCATTTTGTGAAGAATTACTTCAACGCTATAAAACTGATACCAGAGTCGCTTCAATTTCTGGTCAAAATGTTCAGTTTGGACGCAATATAAACCGATATAGTTATTATTTTTCCCGTTACAATCATTGTTGGGGTTGGGCTAGTTGGCGAAGAGCTTGGTGTCATTTTGACTTTGAAATGAAACTTTGGAACGAAGTGAAGGAAAATCATTTACTAAGAGAAATTTTAGGGAGTCCTGCAGCTGTTTCAACATGGACTAAAATTTTTGATGCTGCTTATCAAGGAAAGTTGGATAGTTGGGCTACTAGATGGACGCTCGCTTGTTGGTTACAACGCAGTATGGGAATTCTTCCTAACGTCAATTTAATTTCTAATATTGGCTTTGGAACTGAAGGTACCCATTCTTTAGATACAAAGAGTAAATACGCTAACATCCCAGCGATGGAAATGATTTTCCCACTGAAACATCCACCCTATTTTATTCGTAATTGGCAGGCTGATAAATTTACTGAGGAAACATTATATAAGCCTAGCGTATTTATGCCTTTTAAAACAAAAATTAAGGAAACCTTGAAGAAGGTAGAAAAAAATATACTGGGTTAAGCAGATGATATCAAGTCCGCTTAATTAGTTACTATATAACCCTATTGAAAAGACGGCGGTTATTACCTAATAACCCTTTTACTCATTACTCATTACTCATTACTCATTACTCATTACTCACTACTTATTACTCACTACTTATTACTCATTACTTATTACTTATTACTTATTACTTATTACTCATTACTTCGCCCCCACAGATGTGATAACTGTTTAGCCGGACGTAATATGAGAGATTGGGGGGACTGTGATTTATAAAAAGACTGGTACAACGGGAATAGATGCATACAGGGCATATTAAAGACAAGCTAAGCTTGGTGACAACATCAACCTGCGTCACACGGGTCTATACATAAAGTTGTTGAAGACGGATGGGAATAGCGTCACTCACAACACAATTCTATAGTTTCAAACAACAACTTATCATCAACTCAAATTCAAAAATTCAAATTCAAAAACTCAAATTCAAGTTTTGAATTCAAAAAATGGATGTGCCCCTATTAAACTCATCCTCTTTTTACTGAATGATGTTGTCTATCAATTCTTGAGAGTATCCATTTAACGAAAACTTATCTTGTATGAGTTGTTTGTAGACAGCCTCGTACCCGTCAATCATACTGGAAACGCTAAACTTCTGCTCCACATGCTTGCGACACTCGTGACGGTCGATTTCTTTGATACGAGCGATCGCATCCACAAAGTCTGCTATCGTATCGCATAAAAAGCCTGTCTTACCATGAGCAACAACTTCTGGTGCTGAACCTAAAGGCTTAGCTAACACAGGTGTCCCAGCAGCCATAGACTCTGTCATCACTAGCCCGAAAGGTTCCCGCCAGGTGATAGAGAATAATGTTGCTATAGCTCCTCCTAAAAGGGCATTTTTCTCAAAATGATTGGCTTCACCTAAATACTGAATTTGCTCGCCATCAATGTGGTGCTTAATTTCAGTTTCAAAATACTCTACATCTACTACATCTACTTTCCCCGCCATCTTTAAGGGAATACCAGCTGCTTTTGCAATTTCAATTGCAAGGTGAGTACCTTTTTCTGGAGATATCCTACCTAAAAAGGCTAGGTAGGGAGGATCTTGGTGTTCTGGGTAAAAACGATGGCTATCAATATCGATACCGTTATATACAGTTGCGGCATAATTGAGCCCTAATCTTGGCTCGCGCTGAGCATTGGAGATACTAACGTATGGCTGGGAACGCCCCTCTATATAAACTTTCTCGGTATCAGGCGTAAAAATACCGTGCAAGGTGTGCACGGTTGGGGTTTTGACTAAATTGGCATAAGTGATGGCTGGATAGCCAACGTGAGAGTGAATAATGTCAAACTTATCAGCTTGCTGGTAAAGGCGACTCAGTTGCAGTACTTCGTAGACGTTGTAATCTTTGACGAGTTTATCTGTGCGAAAAGAACGCGGATAAACTGAATCTAAGTTAGCTAAGGTGATTGAGTCCCCTGATGCAAATAATGTTACTTCGTGACCGCGTCGGACTAACTCATCACACAGTAATCCTACGACTAACTCTACGCCGCCATATGCGGGTGGCGGTACTCTTTCCCACAGTGGAGCGACCTGAGCAATCCGCATGTAAGTCTCCTTGATTATATGTATATTTAGTGTAGCCAAAAGAGCTGGAAATTTCCACCCCCCTTTAGTAAGGCTTAAAGTATTTTACTATACAAATATTCGTAACGGTATTTCTTCGGAGTAATTTTTTCTGAATAAAGAATAAATATTTATTATGATTTAGCTTAATAAATGAGTTTTTTTAAATGATTTTCGGAAAAATACTACTTGTGTAAAAACAGTTAGTATGTACCCAATGGTACTGATACTTGCGATGTCAAGATATTAACCTTTCCATATATAAATTTTTGATGAATTTTGAATTTATATTAAATTGATTTTATTTAATATTTCTTTATTCTTTGGGGCTTAAAATTTGGATCGTGTCAACTTAATCCCAATACAATTTAACTGGGATTAAGTATTTAGGTAAGACTACTTGCATGCCGATAAAAGGTTGATCGGTCGAGTGAGAGGAGTGTGAGAAGTGTGGGAAGTGTGGGAAGTGTGGAAAGTGTGGGAGGTGTGGGAAGTGTGGGAGGTGTGGGAAGTGTGGAAAGAGGGGAATTCAAAAGATTCCTGCTGACTCATAAAGTCTTTTGAGCATGGCTTTAATTTTCTCTCCGTATTGTAAATCTGCTGACCATCTACCAGATAGTTGATCTATTAAGGGTGCAATTCCTCGGGTCACAAAGCGAAAGCGTGGGTCTACGACTTCATTCACTAGGGGCTCCAAGCTAGCATATGCTTTCAGGTGTTGGATATGTGCCCTAACCCCAATTCTGGCATTTTCAAAAATTGCTGTATCTGTACCACCACCAATGGTTCCCAAGCCAGCAAAGTTATTTTGTTCGGGTTTGATATCGCCACCAAAGCGCAAAAATCCTGTTTCCACACACATTTGACAGAAGGCGACATCATAATTAACTCCTTCTATACTTGCCTCTTCCCGGTAAAGTTTGGGTAGATCGGGAAATTTGACTAGGGAGTTTTCATTATTATTTCTTAAAAATAACTGTAGTTGGACTTCAGATGTATTGCCAGCGGACATAATTCTCTCAATGTTACCAGCACAAATTTGTAAGTTGGATTTCAAAATCACAGTGCGAGTAGGTGCATCCCAACCAACGGAAACATTAAAATCTCGTAGTTCTACTGCTTTGACATAAACTACTCGCCGATAGGTAATACGACGGACGTCGGGATTTTTGGATAAATCAATTCGTAAACGATCTATTAAATCTATGGGAATATAAGCATTACCACTAACCAGTATCCCTTGCTCTTCATAATTTTGCCCATTCATTTTAATGTTAATTGCTGGATAAGTCGGCTCAGAGGGAGGAGGGGGAGCAGAACCGGGATCGATTGTGCGGCTCCAAGAAGCAAGACCATCAGCAATACCTACAGCAAAATCACGCCGACGGCTTTGCAATAAAGAACGATCTTCTGGGCTACTTAAAAACCCAACTTCCATTAACATTGAAGGTGCAGCAACTTGACGACAGAACATTAAGCGACCTACACCTGTAGCGGTATCTGGTTTTACACCCCGGTTTGGTAATTGGGGAACGCGACGCAACAATCCCACTAATAACAACTCCGCATGTCTTCTCCGTTCTTCATTATTAGCAATATAAAATACTGTGGAACCCCGAACAGAAGGATTAAATGCTGCGTCAGCATGAATTTCTACGGCGATATCATTTCTACGAGCACGGGCGTTAATCCAGCTAATTGTTTGTCGCGCGCTTAAATCGTCAGGTACTCCTAAAACAGAAAATTTGCGCGATCTGAGTTCTGTTAAAATTAAATCTCGCAATTGAATCATTTCTTTGGCTTCGGTTGTACCACCTGCGACTGAACCTGGATCTATTCCTCCAGCTTCTCTACCACCATGTGCTGCAGAAATAAAAATACGTCCCATAATATATTGGTTCCTTTCTATATCGTTAAATCCGAAAATAAAAATTGAGAAAACAAATTGAGAAAACAAATTGAGAAAAATTTAAAAGTCTACATAGCACTCTTGCCCGAACAATAACAATATGATAATTACTAATTCGTCGCGAGTCGCATATTTACGGACGTTTATGATTTCAGTGGCATATTTTATGGAATAATTCTTTCGAACAATTAAACTCAAATAAGTAAACTCAAATAATTAAGATTGAAAAATTTATAGATCGTTCTTGCTTTAGGATCGACAATATAATAAGGTCGAAACTCATAAGCCACCGATATTCGAGCGGCAAATAACTGACAGCTAGTACTCCTTTTCATTTGTTGTGTTAGCGAATCCGTAGGTAGCGCAGCCAGCGTGACGTTAGCCATTAGCCTTGTTTTTCTACAAAACCCCGTAGAGACGCGACATGTTTCCCTGCGGGAACGCTTTGCTAACGCGTCTCTACAAATTGCCGGAATTAATGAGAAATACTACTATTCAAGACAGCTAATTGATATTTAAGAATTGGAACTGAGCATGTAATGATGCAAATCCCCTCCCTACACCCAGATACTGTTGAGGAAGTTAAAAGTAGAGTAGATATATATGAGGTGATCTCTGATTACGTAGTTTTACGGAAGCGTGGTAAAGACTTTTTGGGTTTGTGTCCTTTCCATAATGAGAAAACACCTAGTTTTAGCGTCAGCCCGAGCAAGCAGATGTATTATTGCTTTGGTTGTCAGGCGGGGGGAAATGCGATTAAATTCTTGATGGAATTGGAAAAACGTTCCTTTGCTGAAACTGTGTTAGATTTAGCACGACGTTATCAAGTCCAGGTAAAAACTCTCGAACCGGAACAAAGACAAGAGTTACATCGCCAACTTTCTCTACGGGAACAACTTTATGAGGTTTTGGCGGTAACTGCACAGTTTTACCAACATGCTTTGTGGAATTCCCCCAGCAATCCTTCTGTTAGTAAGTCAGCACTGGAGTATCTAACTCAAAATCGTCAACTACAAACAGAAACTATTAAAAAATTTGGTTTGGGTTATGCTCCTGTGGGTTGGCAAACCCTTTATCGTTATTTAGTAGAAAATAAAAATTATCCCGCTCCATTGGTAGAAAAAGCTGGACTAATTAAACCCCGGAAAGAAGGAGGGGGTTATTACGATGCATTTCGCGATCGCGTGATGATTCCCATTCGAGATATACTCGGACGTACCATCGGTTTCGGTGGTCGAACTATGGGAGATGACCAACCAAAATATCTCAATTCTCCGGAAACGGAATTATTTAATAAGGGTAAAACTTTATTTGCCCTCGACCAAGCCAAAGCAGGGATTTCTCAATCTGATAAAGCTGTGGTGGTGGAAGGATATTTTGATGCGATCGCACTTCACGAAAAAGGTATTAATAATGTAGTTGCTTCTTTGGGTACGGCATTAAGTTTAGATCAAGTTAAGTTAGTTTTGCGTTATTGCGACTCAAAGCAACTCATACTTAATTTTGACGCTGATAAAGCTGGAACTAATGCAGCAGAACGAGCAATTGGTGCGATCGCAGACCTTGCATATAAGGGCGAAGTCCAATTGAAAATTCTCAATATTCCCGATGGTAAGGATGCTGATGAATACTTACAAAGTCATAGCTCGGAAGATTATCATCAATTATTAGCAAATGCTCCTTTGTGGTTAGATTGGCAGATTCAGCAAGTTACCAAAGATTGTGACCTCAAACAAGCTACTGATTTTCAACAAGTTTCCCAAAAAATGGTGAAGTTGCTGAAAAATATTAGTAACAGTGACACTAGAAATTATTATGTTTCCCATTGCGCGGAAATTCTTAGTTTGGGAGATACGAGATTGGTACCCCTAAGAGTTGAGAACCTATTAACTCAGATTAGCAGTGGGAAAAGTTCGGGGGAATGGAATCCAAAATTTAGTTCGAAGCAACGTTTTAGTTCGGGACACAAAAACTCTAATAAAAACTCCAGTCAGAGAAAATCTTCTCTTCTCAACAATGAATCTAGTCTTTTAGAACAAGCAGAAGCATTACTACTGCAAATTTATCTTCACTGTCCTTTGCAGCGACCAATAATTTCTCAAATTTTAGAAGAACGGGATTTACAATTTAGTTTGTCTCACCATCGATTTTTCTGGCGACAGATTTTAGAAATATCTCCCAATATTGCAGCAGAAACAGATTTAATATCCCGATTGCAAGACCGATGTTTGGAATTTGAAATCGAGATGAGTTTAGTTTCCCGGTTATTTCATCTTGATGAGAAAACTGAAAAGGAACTTACTCGTGCTCCTCAAGTAGTTCACGCAACCACAGCTTGTATGGAAAGGGTATTGCGGGAAAAACGTTATCGTCACTATTTGGAACTTTGGGAACAAACAGATCCAGAAGCAGAACCCAAACGCTGGCAATCTTATTATGACGCTTTTTATGGGGAAAAAATGAAGTTGCAGGAATTAGATCGTTTACGACAATTTTCCCTGACAGATTTGTTTTGAGGAGAAGGGAACGGGGAACAGGGAATGAGAATGTTATTTAATTTGTTAGATGTCTGGTTCCAAGGCTGAGCCTTTGCTGGATGTCTGGTTCCAAGGCTGAGCCTTGGAACCCATACAAGAGGCTCCGCCTCTTAATTATACCGGAGGCAGAGCCTCGAATAAGGTGTTCCTTGCCAGAGACAAGGAACCAGTTATGTTAAACCCTACCCTGCAGGATTAATCTTAGTCATTTTGTTATACAATATAGCTAGATTAGCTAGATTTATGGAATAACGTAGTGCAAGAATGGCGTTTGGCGGATGCAAAGAATAGATTGACTGAACTGGTGAACAAAGTACTCACCGTAGGACCACAGATAATCCACCGACGTAATGATACAGTGGTTGTGATATCAAAAGCAGAATATGAACGCTTAATAGGAGAAAGACCAAGTTTTAAACAACATCTTTTAAACCCCCCACATACCATGGAGGATATAGACTTAGAACGCGATAAAAGCTCCATGCGGACAGTGGATTTATGAGGGTTTTACTTGACACTTGTGTTTTATCCGAACTGTACAAACCAATACCATTAAAGTCTGTTAAGACTGCTGTTGATAGTCTTCTGGATAACGATATTTATATCAGCGTTATCACTTTAGGTGAAATCAGTAAAGGAATTTCTCTGCTGTCTGAAAGTCGTCGTAAGCGAGATTTATCTGTATGGTTTAACAATATTGAACATGTTTATGCAGAACGTGTTTTACAGATTGATTCAGAAATAGCGGCTATCTGGGGTAAAATTACAGCAATTGCACAGAAGAAAGGATTTATTCTTGCTGCTGCAGATGGATTGATTGCAGCAACAGCCTTACGTCATGGTTTACATTTGATGACCCGTAATGTGAAAGATTTTGAGGTTACAGGTGTATTACTCTTAAATCCTTGGGATAATGGTCATAACAGATAATCAAATAGTCTTACTTATCACTCAAATTGCCGTTTTTATACATTTTTGAGTTTTTACTTCTTACTTTTTAATTGCGCGTAGCGCCATAACTATCCGGGTGGATGATACCCAAAGAACTATCCGGATAGATGAGTTAATATATCCGGTCGATAGTAATTTGATTGCCATTATTGTAGCGAAACTAAAGCTAATAAGGAGTATCAAATAAGCTCGCTGGGCAAAAAATTATTATAGATTAGGAAAATACTAATGGAAAGTTTATATACATCAGTTATTAACTTCTTCGCACAAGATGATTGGAACTATACAGAAGTGGAAGAAGGTAGAGTTTTTAAAGTAGCAGTAGATTTGGACAATAGTAACTACAACTGCTACGTAATTATCAATGAAGAAAAGAGAAATTTTAAATTTTATTCCATATCTCCATTGAAAGTACCTGAAAATAAGTACGCCGAAATGGCAGAGTTCTTCACTCGGGCAAATTATGGAATGAATTTAGGTAATTTTGAAATGGATTTTAGAGATGGGGAAATTCGCTATAAAACTAGTATTTATTTGGCAGATAATGAATTAGATTTTCCCATTATCAAAAGAATGATTTATGCAAATATATCGATGATGGATGATTATTTTCTTGGAATGATTAAAGTCATTTACGCCGAAGCTTCGCCAGAAGATGCAATATGTGAAGTGGAAGAAGTTGAAAAGGAACCCGCTGCACAATAGGGCTAAGTGCAAGTAAAAAGTCAAAAGTAAAAAGTCATTAGTGGATTGCACGCGGCTTGCGCCGTTAGCGTTCGTCGTTAGACGCGTACCAAGATGCCGTAAGGCTTAACCGTGGGTAGGGAAGCTATAGAAGACCTAACTACGTTACCTGCGGATCTGCCGTCACCGTAGGCTAAACGCGTGTCCGCGGGACGTAAGTTTACTGGTTATGGGTTTGAGCCTTCGCCAATGTTCAAAAATAACTATATGATCAACGTGAGTTTTTCTCCACAGGTGCTGTGGATGGCAAAAGTAAACCGTTAATTAGTGATAAAGTTCCAATACTCAATATTCCTCCTAATAGTAAAGCCAACCAAAACCACCACGTCCTTAACACCATGAAGGAATGACCTTGAGTCTGTATCAATTTTTGTTTTAACTGTTCTGACTGTCCTTTATTTGAGATTTTAGGTAATTGCAGTTCCTCTTGTTCGTTATCATTCAAAGTACTGTAATCATCTTGATGAAGTATTGTCTTAACTTCCTTAACTGAGCATTTTAGTTTCTGAGATGGCTCTACCAAAATTTGAATTAACTGATTTCCCCGATTGCTTCCAGTAATCAACCATCCTTTTCCTCTCAAGCACAGAGACTGACCAGAGTGAATCCCTGCTGGAATATGTACATTAATTTGACCATCGAGTGTTAGTACTTTAATCTCTCCTCCATAATTAGCAACTTCAGAATTAATCACAGCTTTATAAAGTACATCATCACCATCAAGCTGAAAACAATCGTGAGGGAGAATCTTCACGTTTAAGTAAAGGTCTCCTCGTTGATTAGTGTGAGCATCATATTCACCTTTACCTGAGACTCGAAACCTATCATGTTGGCGAGTTCCTGCAGGCAAATCTATTGTGAGCCATTCACCATGGTACTGAAAGCGTTTTTCACCTCCACGAAATGCTTCCTCAAGACTTAGAGTTAATAAGACTTCTCGGTTTAGTGAATGAGATAAGTTTCGACTAGACTGCTTAGTGTTAGTTAAAAATGATAAGTTATTGCTAGTTTGAACAACATTGTTAAGAGTTTCTTTCAAGTGCCAGCCATAATTTTCGTCCTGTATAACCTCATTTCCTAAGCCACCTGATTGCTTACTATATAAGTACGAGTTAACTGTTTCTCGTCTTAACCCAATTAATTTAGCAATATTTTTTGCTCTCGAACCAGGATTCGCTCTTATACAAGTTCGAATTTTACTGGCAGTGGTATGAGAGTAATAATTGCGAGACATAATCCATAATTACTTAAGAAAAATTCTGGTCAGCAATAAATTAGTTTCTAACCAAGGGCTACACTTATAAAATTCCCTAAAATTTCTCTAAAGTAACGATGGATCTCTACAGACTTACGCATAACACCACAACCATTCGGATGGATGATACCTAAAGAACTATCCAGATAGATGAGTTGATGTATCCGGTCGATAGTAATTTGATTGGGATTATCTTAGCGAAACTAAAGTTAACAGGGAGCATAAAGCAAGTTCCCTGAGCAAAAAAATTATTATAGATTAGACCTGTCCGGAATATTAACTTGGTGCCAAAAAAATGGTAGAACGGAGTTTTCACCGTCTACCAAAATGAAAAATCCACTTCATTATATTCAAGAATACCCACAGCGCACAAAACAAATACTGGGAATAAGCAACGAGCAATTTCAAGAATTATTAAACCAGGCTGAAATACATCATAATAAAATTCAGGCTGAGATTGAACGTAAAAAAATACGTATAAGTTAAGTGTGTAAGTTA